>CAWCDE010000001.1:10000-1055299 GCA_963794295.1 uncultured Acidobacteriota bacterium | reverse complement strand
GTTGTGGTCCTTGATGATGCGCCGGCCGCGCTCGATCGCCGCCTCGTCCGGCGAGAGATGCTTCTTCTTGTCGTCGGCCATGTCGTCCTTCTGGAAACCGAGGACGGCCGTGACGACGTCGGTCTTCTCCTCCGGCGAGAAGGAGAAGAGCGGCATCTTGAGCTTCTCCTCCCATCCGCGGACCTTGTCCTGGTCGTAGATCCGGGTGTTCGACAGCTTCGTGCGAAGCCAGTCCTGCCGCGTGTGGTCGATGTCGACGAAACCGAAGTCGAGCCGGTGGACCGCCTTGTTGCCCCACTCGGAGAGCTCGGTTCCGATCGGCTTGGCGTCCTCGAAGCCGGGGATCGCGTGGCAGGCGTAGCACCCGTAGTGGCCGATCAGCTTCTCCCCCGCGTAGGAGAGCTCCTGCGGCATCGTCATCCCGGCGAGGTCCTTCTGCGCGTCGACGATCGATTTCGTCGTCGTCTCGAAGTACATCGAGACCCTGTCGAGCGAGGCCTTGTCGACCGCCGGGATCGGCTCCGCCTCGAACGCCGGGGGCGCCTTCTGCTGCGAGAGGAAGGCGGCGAGATCGGCGGCCTCCTGATCCGTGAGGCGGAGGTTCGGCATCTTCGTCTCGGGGTTCCAGGCCTTCGGATCCTTCACCCACATCGCGATCCAGTCGGGGGAGGTCTTCGACCCGATGCCCGCGAGGTTCGGTCCGAACTGCCGGTACGTGCCGATGAGGTCCCGCTTCGCGTTCGGGTCGAGGATGTGGCATCCCTCGCAGCCGCGGTTCTCGAAGAGCCACTTGCCGTGCGCGGGGTCGCCCGCGAGCCCGAGCGCCGGGACGGCCGGGTTCTGGCTCTTGTCGAAGATGTACGACGCGATCGCGCGGATCATCGTGTCGTTCATCCGGCGTCCCGCCTCGTCGTCCTGTTCCTGGGCGCGGGTCGGCGCGCGGTATCGCCCGGTTTTCGGATCGATTCCTTCCGTGTGCACGAAGTTGTCGAGATAGAAGAATCTCGGCATCTTCGTGTTCGGCCGGAAGACGGTCGGGTTCGAGATCCAGCGGATCGCCCAGTCGGGCGAGACCTTCGCCGCGACCTTCTCGAGCGAGGGCCCGACCTTCGGCAGGTTCTGCGCCTCGAGTCCCTTGATCCGGTGGCAGCCCCAGCAGCCGAGTCCCTCGATCACGCGCATGCCGGCGTCGAGCCGGGGCGCCAGCGGGAAGTTCGTCTCCTGCGCATGGCAGCGGTAGCACCCGGCCTGCGCGTACTCGATCGGGTAGATCGGCATCTCGACGAACTCGTCGAGCTCCCAGCCGTACTTCTTCTTCCAGCGCGCCTCCTCCGCCTTCGAGGAAGGCTGGTGCGCCGTGTCGAAGAACGGGGTCGAGCGGTCGTGGCCGCCGTGGCACGACGTGCACCCGAAGTCCGACAGGGGGTGGGGCGACTCCGATCCGAGGATGAGCGGCAGGTTCGAGTGGCTCTGGAAGACTTCCGGGAGCTTCGGCAGCGCGTCGGGCGTATAGCCCTTCTTGTCGGCCGCGATGTGGCACGACTCGCACCGGTCGACCCGGGGGATCTTCATGAAGTTCACGTCGTTGAAGAGATCCGGCAGGATGACCTGCTGGACCTTCAGCGACGGGTTGACCATGTCGAGGATCGGCGCGTTCCGGGCCTTGAAGACGGGGTCTTCCCGCAGCGTGACCAGCTTCTTCGCCGCGAGATCGAAGTTCGCGAGCAGCGTCTTCTTCTTCTTGTCCGCGTCGGACGCCATCGCGGTCAGCGCGTCGAGCTTCGCCTTGTAGGCGTCGAGCTGCGCGGTCGAGGCCTGGAGCTTCAGCTGCTTGCGGTTGAGATCCGCGGCGAGATCCTCGAAATTCTTCCGGCGGCTGCGGATGCCGGACGAGGACCCGGAGTCCTCGGCGACCTCGAGCTCGTAGCGCGCCGTGTCGACGACCGCCTTCTCGAATCGGTAGTTCTGGTCGTCGCGGTAGCGCACGGCGTCCGTTTCGGAAATCTTCCGCCCGAGCTCCGCGATCTGCCGCCGGTTCTCCGCCTCTTCCGCGTCGGCCCGCCGGAGCTCCGCCTGAGCCGCAGCGTAGGCGTCGCGCGAGACCTTCTCCCGGGCGGCCGCGAGGTCTTTCTCCGTCTTGTAGCGGTCCCACTGGAGGAAGCGGAGCTGGTATCCCTTCCAGCTCTTCGAGAAGTTCCACCCGCTCGCGTAGTCCGTCCAGATCATCGCGACCGACGTGGCCAGGACGATCAACCCCGAGAGCGCGAAGACGCGCGTCAGTTTCGCGATGTCGTAATGGTGGTCGATCGGTTCGGCGGGGGGTTTCCTGGGCATCTCCTGTCCTCTAGATGTTGAACGAGAACTCGGGGATCGCGACGATGTACTTCAGGTTGATCGTCCACCGCAGGAACATCTTCATCGGCATGAGGAGCATCACGAGGAGCAGCAGGCACCCGACGTAGAACCGCGCCGGGCCCATCTTCTCGTAGAACCGCCGGAAGAGCGTCCGGGACAGGACGATCGGAAGCACGACGAGATAGAGGCCCATGAAGGCGAGCCCGACGACCTCCCGCAACAGGAAGAAGTGCGGGAGTCCGGTGTGGAGGAGCTTGACCCAGAAGAGCTCCGAAATATTGATGTTGTTCAGGGGCTCCAGCTTGTTCGGGTCCCAGAATTCGTAGGGACCGAAGAAGTTCCAGTTCGGCCCGCGCAGGAACGTCCCGAGGAAGATCAGCACGATCCAGAAGATCAGGAATCCGAGGAGGAAGATCGAGATCTCCCACTTCCGCTCCTTGAACGTGAAGTAGCCGTTCCCCTTCGGGTTGACGTCGATGTACGGGATCGCCATCAGTCCGACGATGATGAGCGACGGGAGCACGACGCCCGCGAGCCACGGGTCGAAGTAGACCAGCATCTCCTGGAGGCCGAGGAAGTACCAGGGCGCCTTCGACGGGTTCGGCGTGTTCGTCGGATTGGCCGGCTCCTCGAGCGGGGCCTTCAGGAAGATCGACCACACGATCAGGAGCGCCGAGACGAGGAGGAGGCAGATCAGCTCGATGTAGACGAGGTCGGGCCAGGAGAAGACCTTCTGGTAGGAATCGGCCCCTTCGTTGGGACCGAGCCCCTGCGCGATCCGCGCGTCGTTTTCCTTGGCCTGGTGCATCGCGTACCAGAGGTAGAAGAGGATGATGAAGATCATCCCGACGATCGGCACGTTGTCGGGCGCCGAGGCGACCTTCCGGAAGTTCGGATCGAAATAGCGAGACGAAAAAGAAGAGCGCGACCGCGCCGATCATCGTCGCGCCGCCCCGGACCGTCCACGGCCAGCGCGAATAGAGCGCGGTGAAGAGCGCGATGGCGACCAGAGGGACGAAGTACTGCGGCTTGCAGACGTAGTTGACGATCGACTGCAGGAAATGGATCAGCGGCATCGGGTCTCCGCGCGGATCACACCGGCCCGCTGATGCCGCCGTCCTTCCGGACGCGCCAGAAGTGCACCGCCATCAGGAACGCCGCGACCAGAGGGATTCCCACGCAGTGGAGCACGTAGAAGCGCAGAAGCGCGCCGGCGCCGACGAACCGTCCGCCGAGGAGCGCGAAGCGCGCGTCGTTGCTCGACGTCACGAGCGGGATGTCGCCGATCTTGAGCAACGCCGAGCCGGGCCCCTGGGTGCCGAGGAGCGGCGTGGCTCCCGCCATGTTCGAGCCGACCGTGATCGCCCAGATCGCGAGCTGGTCCCACGGAAGGAGGTAGCCGGTGAACGAAAGGAGGAGCGTCAGGACGAGGAGGATGACGCCGACGACCCAGTTGAACTCGCGCGGCGGCTTGTAGGAGCCCGTCATGAACACGCGGAACATGTGGATCCAGACGGCGATCACCATCGCGTGCGCGCCCCAGCGGTGGATCTCGCGCATGATCCCGAACGGCACCTGCTCGCGCAGATCGAGCGCGTCCACGTAAGCGTACTCGACCGTCGGGCGGTAATAGAACATCAGCAGGAGCCCGGTGAACGTGAGCACGAGGAAGAGGAAGAAGGTCACGCCGCCCGCGCACCACGTGTACCGCATCTTGACGCCCGACTTGCGGGTCTTGACGGGATGGAGGTGGAGGACGACGTTGCCGAGCATCGCGAGGACGCGCTTGCGATTCGTGTTCGGAACTCCGACCCGGAAGATCGATTTCCAGATCTGGCTTTCGACGATCGACCGCTGCAGTTCCTCGAGCTTTTCCTTCATCTGTCGGCCGCCCCGCTCGCGCTCGAGGCGCTCGACGGCTTGCGGCCTCCCAAATCGCGAACCTCCTCCGCGACGGGGCTTGCGCCCCCGGGGACGCTGCGCTCTCGTCCCGTCGCGGAGACTTTTCGCGATTTGTCCTGCGCGGCTCGGGCGACCGCCCTCGACCGCTCCGGGGCCCCCGGCCCGCCTGAATGGGCGCGCGACCTCTCGGGGTTCGGATCGCGCGCGGCCCGAGGACGGAGCCTCGCGTCGATCACGCAAGTCTCACGAAAAAAAGGCGACGGTTCCACTGCCCCTCCGAAAAAAAACGGGATTCTACCCGACCTTGACGAACGCCTTCGAGTCGGTCCACTGGCCCTGCTCGAAGAGGAACTTCTGTCCCTTGTCCACGATCAGCTGGCCGTCGTCGGGCGACACCGAAATCGCCGCACGCTCGAGAGCGCGGGGCGCCGGCCCCTCGAAGTTGATCCCCGAGATGTAGTAGCCCGAGCCGTGGCACGGGCACTTGAACTTGTTCTGGGCCGCGAGCCAGTTCGGCGTGCAGCCGAGGTGAACGCACACCGCGATCAGCGAGTAGATCTCCGCCGTGTTGCGGACGATCCATACGCCGTACTTCTCCTTCCACCGTTCGTCGACGCCGAGGCCGTAGTCCGCGGGCGGTCCGGCCTTGAAGACGGTCGGCGGCTCGAAGAGCACGTTCGGAAAGAGGAAGCGCAGCATCGCGGTCGCGCCCGCACCGACGGCCGCTGCGAATCCGATCCACGCGAGCGCCATCCACTTGACGGCGTCCCGCCGGTTCATCGCCGCCGCCGGGGCGAGCCCCTCCGCGGTCGCCCGGGTCGAGACGATCTTCGGCTCCCGCGCCGCCATCAGTTCCCCTCCATCCTTCTTCCCAACATATCAAAAGCTCCCCGTGCGTCAAGAATTTCCGCCGTACTCCGCCGAGGACGCCGGACCGCGCTCTTCCGCGCGGCGGTCATTTCCTTTCCTCGATCGTCCGCACCGCCTGGCGCGCCGCGTCCCGGACCTTCAGGCTCGGATCGCCTTCGGCGAGCCTGCCGAGCGGGCCGAGTGCGTCGCGGTCGGCGATCATCGCCTCCGCCTTCACCGCAGAGACGATCGCCTCCTCGGCCTGCGCCGCCGAGGCCCCCGGCGCCTGCCGCGCGAGCGACGCCCGGTCGAGCATCGAGTGCAGGACCTCCTTCCCGGCGGGGTCGCGGAGCTCGGCGAGCGCGATCGCGGCGTTCCACCGCACGTCGGCCGCATGGTCCGCGGTCATCGCGGTCAGGCGCGGGATCGCCCGCGGATCGCCGAGCTTGCCGAGCACGTAGGCCGCCATCTTCCGCGCGCCCGCGTCGTCGCTCTGCGAAGCGGCCACGATCATCGGCACGGCGTTGCGGTCGCCGAGCATCCCGAGCGCCCAGATCGAGTAGAGGCGGACGAGCGGATCGGGGTCCGCCGCGCTCCGCTCGAGCGCCGGGATCGCGGAGGGATCGCCGAGCCGCCCGAGAACGAGCGCGAGATAGCGCTTCACGTCGCGATCGTCGGGGCGGTCGGCGCGGAGCCGCTCGAACACCTCGAGCGTCTGCCCCGCGAGCTTCGTCCGTTCGGGCCCCGGCGGGATGCGCGACACGGCGCGGGAGAGCTCGAAGGCCGACTGCCACCGCTGGTTCGCCGCGCCGCCGCGCACGTCGGCCAGATAGTCCGCCGGCGTCTTGTGCTCGAAGGTCAGGAGCGAGAAGAGGAAGAAGACGCCGACGCAGACCGCGACCACGAGGAGCGGGACGAGGAAGAACTGGACGACCGCGCGCCCCGGACCGGCCTCGGGCGTCGAATCGTCGTCGCGGGGGGCGGAAGTTTCGTTCACGAATCGCGGGCGCGCGTCAGATGACCGGCAGGTAGCGCTTGGCCTGGGTGATCGGGTTCGGCACGAAGATCGCGTCCTTGTCGCACACCGTCTCGCAGAGGCGGCACGACACGCAGGCCGGCGCGTCGACTTCGGCGATCTTGTGGATCATCGTCTCGTGGAGCGGGTCCTCGATCAGGTAGATGCAGTCGAACGGACAGATGTCGATGCAGAACTCGCATCCCGTGCACAGGTCGCGGTCGACGATCGCCTTCGGGATCTCCTTGGGTTTGACCTTCTCGACGAGCTGACCCGCGTTGTTCTCGATGCAGGAAACCGGACAGTAGCGGGCGCACACCGAACAGTCGATGCAGCGGTCCGGATGGATGACGAATTTTTCCTTCTTGTCGCCCGTGATCGTATGCGTCGGGCACTTGACCTCGCACACGCCGCAGGCAATGCACGTCTCCTGGATGAAATGCGGCATTCCTCTCCCCCGAGAAACTCCACCGCTTGTGAAATTTCTCACAAGGATCGTATCACGGCCGGCGCGGCAACGGCCGCGCCGAGCCAGCTGCGGGTAGGCTGGATCGTTCCGGTCCGGAGTCGGCCGGCCCTACGGGTCGGAGTTCCGAGTCTCGAGTTAGCGAGTCGAAAGTCGACGAAACTCCCCCGATTCATCGGCGCCCGACTTTCAACTCGGCACCCGGAGTAACTCGCGACTGCGCCCTCAGGGCGCCCGACTCGAAACTGCGCGTCCGGCGCCCGACTTTCGACTCTCCACTCGCAAACTCGCCATTGCGCCTCCAGGCGCGCGAACTTTTCTCCGCCGTTGGCGTACGATCCTGCAGGATGAAGGAAACCCGCGCGATCGTCACCGGCGTCCTCGTCGTGCTCGTCGTCGCGCTCGCCTGGGGGTTCTTCCGGCGCCCCGCGCCGGGGATGCGGCACGTCCGGTCCTTCCGCGTCCAGATCGACGGTGACCGCGATGGCCGGCGCAGGCACGTCTCGGTCCGGATCCCCGGCTTCCTCGTGGGGAAGGTCTCGAGCCTCGCTTCGGCCGCGTGGGACGAAAACGATTTCGCCGACTGGGATTTCAGCGGCGAAGGCGACCGCGTGCGGATCACGCCGAAGGACATCCTCGACGCCGCGGACAAGAGCGAGCCGGGAAAGCCGACGCCGATCCTGATCCGGAGCGGCGGCGAGGACCGGCTCGAAGTCTCCCGCGAAGGAGAAACCATCCACATCGTCGTTTACGACCACGGACGCCACGACGTCGAGATCACCGCGCCCCGTCCGCTCATCGCCGGCCTCTCGCAGGAGAAGCCGCTCTCTCTGCGGGAGCTGTTGAAGCGAATTGACGACCTGGGTCCGGGAGAGCTCGTGACGGTCAAGAGCGAAGACGCAACGATAAGGGTCACGGCGGAAGGACGTTAAGAGCCGGCAAGAATCAAAGAATCATCTGGCCGGTTTCGGCGACAAGCCGCCCTCGAATCCGAAATCCGAATATCGAAATCCGAAACAAATCCGAATGGCAAAATTCGAATGACCGAAACGGGCCCGTCTCGAGATTCGAATTTCGAGCTTGTTTCGGGTTGCACGCGCACGCCTGCGTGGCGAACGCCGCACTCGACGCTTCGCCGGCCGGTCTGCGTGCTCGTTTCGAATTTCGTGCTTCGGATTTCGAATTTGTTTCGAGTTTCGTGCTTCGGATTTCGGATTTCCTCGGAGAGCGCTACCGGCGCTCTCCGAGGATCCGGCTCAGGTCGAAACGCCCGGGAGCGAGGAAGAGCGTCACTTCCCCCCGGCCGAACTCGGCCCGGTCGAGCGTCGCTTCGAGCCCCGACGGCAGCCAGTCGTTGGCGTTGCAGACGAGGATCCGGTCGGCCTTGTAGTACGTGAGGAGCCCGGGCGGCGCTTTGTCGACGAGAAGCCCGATCAGCGCGTCCGGGATCGGGATGAAGGAGAGGGCGTCGACGCTCTCGACGACGAACGCGAGGAACCCGTCCTTGAAGCGGATCTGCGAGAGCGACGCACGCGCCGAGAGGGGCACGCCGAACCGCCGGACGACGACCGTCACCGACAGCTCGCCGGGCGAAACGTGAACCGTCATGTCGTCGAGCTCGGAAATGCTCGCCGCCGCCTGCCGCGCGGCCGCGGTGAGCGTCTTCTCGTCGAGAGAGAGCGAAAACGCGCTCCAGCGCGCCGTGAAGTCGGCGGCGGGTTCGATCTCGGGATTGCGCGAAGGAACGGCCGCGGGGCCGCGGGTCACTTACCCTCCGAGCGCCTTCGGGCTCGCTTCTCGGAGCTGCGGTACTTCAACGACCAGTCGTTGCCCTCCGAATGCAGCGAGAACCGGACCCGTCGCAGCGCCCAGAAACCGTAGGCAAAGAGCACGCCCCCGAAAAAGATCGAAAAACTGTCCAGCAGCTCGAAGAGGCGCTCCCGCTCCGTTCCCGAAGCGAGCCGCAGGAGCGCGGAAACGGGCCAGACGACGCCGCCGAGGAGGCACAGCCAGGCGGTCCGGCGATCGACCGCGTGGTGTCCGCGCCGGCGGGTGAGCGGCCGGAGGGCGATCAGGAAGAGAGCAATGGGGCCGGCGAAGTGGACGGCGCGTTCCCACGTCATCGAAGGGCGATTTTACAATAGACAGGGCAGGGACGGCCGAAGCTTCGCCTGTCTTCAGACGAGATACGCAACCGCGAAGCCGACCTGCGCCGCCATCAGGATCAGGTACATGTGCCGCCACGCGGGGTGGTTCTCGGTCGACGCGAGCGCGTCGGGGTCCCGGACGAGGAGCGACGCCGCGTAGAGCCCCCAGACGGAGAGGACCGCGGCCATCCCGAGGAGGAATCCGCGGTTCCCGGTCATGAGAGGGAGCGCGGGATGCGCCGGGTCGTGCGCGAACGTCAGCGCGCCGAGCGTCAGCCAGGGGAGCACGAAGAAGGGCGCCATCATCGCCGCCGCTTTCCGAACGCCGAACCGAACCGGGAGCGTGCGGCAGCCGTGGAGAGCGTCCCCCTTCATGTCGGAGAAGTCCTTCGTCGACGTCGCGCCGAGCAGATAGAAGCCCATCACGCCGCCGATCGCCCAGGCTTCCCAGGCATTGACCCCCGCGACGAACGACCAGCCGGCGACCTTCAGCAGGCATCCGCGCGTCGAGGCGATCGTGAGGTTCGCCCAGAACCAGTGCCGTTTGCTCCGGCCGAACGCGGGGAACGAATAGACGAACGTCGCGAGCGCGCCGGCGACGTAGATGAAGAAACAGGCGTGGTCGAGGAGGGGCGCCGTCAGCCGGTCGTGGAAGCTCGTGCGCGGATACGGCACGACGAACCAGGTCGGCAGGAGCGAGAACGCGTACAGCACGGCGGCGACCGTCCATGCCGCGCCGAAGGAAACCTCGCCGGTGACGAGCGGGCGTTCCGGCTTGTTCTCGCGGTCGATCTCGAAATCGGCGATCTGGTTGATGATGTTCGACGCCGCATTCATCGCGGAGGCGCCGAGCGATCCGAGCGCGACCGTCAGCGCGACGGCCCAGGTCAGACGCCGCGCCGGATCGGGGTTGTGCGCCGAGCCCCATGCGCAGATCGCCCCGGAGAGGATCCCGAGGAGCGGCGGCAGCAGCGTGAACGGCCGCCAGAGCGCGACCTGCGCGGCGATCGGGGATCGCCGGACGCCCTCGTCGCTCATCCGATCCCCCAGACGTTCCCGAAGGGAACATAGGCGCGGCCGAGAGCGATCGACGCCGCGATCTCCCACGCCGCGGCCGCTCCGACGAGGGTGTTGAACGCGTTGCAGAACTCGTGGTCGACAGCGACGCCGCGGCGGGCCGCGAGATCGATGAGGAGGGATTCCGCGAGCGATCCCGCGATGCCCGCGACCACGACGATCCATCCCCAGCGCCAGGCATAGAGTCCCGACGCCGCGCCGGCGGCGCCGACGAGGATCGCACCGAGCGCTCCCCCGAGAATGCCGGCGCCGGACACCGCTCCGCGCGTCCCCGGGGGCACCCGCCTGATCGCCGACAGAAGGAAGGGCCGCCGTCCCCAGAGCGTGCCGAGCTCCGTGCCGAACGTGTCCGCGAGAGCGGCGGCGAAGGAACCGGCGAGCGCGAGCGGCAGCACCGGCACGGAGGAGGCGAAGATCCGGCCGTGCATGGCGACGGCGAAGAACGCGCCGACCGAGACGTTCGCCCAGACGTGCCGCGCGCCGCGGCGGGCGCGATTCGACTGGGCGGTTCCGAGCTTCTCCTTGCGCGCGTAGCCGAGCTTCGAGGCGACGGTGCCGAAGAGGAAAAAGGTCCAGAGCACGGCGTAGGCGCCCCATCCTCCGAAGTAGAGGATGATCGTTCCCGCCACGAATCCCGCGATCGAGCCCGAGAGCGCGACGAGGCGCAGCGGAATCGAAAGCAGCGCGATCGCGGCGTTGACGCCGATCGCGATCGCGGGAGCCACCCGAGGCGCGTTCCAGAGGACCGCCGCGCCGGCGAGCGGCCCCATGTGGAACGCCGCCCACGCGACCGCGACGGCGAGTCCGGGAACGACGTTGTCGTCGATCCCGGTCTCGAGCGACTCGAGAAAGGCCCCGAGGATCGCGAAGGCCGCGAACGCGGAAAGCGCCGGCGCGAACGCGATCCTCGCCGTGAACGCCATCAGGGAGGCGCCGCCGATCGCGCCGAAGATCGCGTAGGCCGCCGAGCCGCTCCACGTCTTCCGGGAATTCCACGGCAGGGCCGGCCCGCCGGCGCTTCTTCCGGCGATCGACGCCGCCGGATCGCCGAGCGCCATCATTCCCCAGATCGCCGCCGCGGCCGGCAGCGCGTGGCGGAGCAGGAGGACGACCGCGAGGACGGTCGCCGGATACGCGACGATTCCGGCGTCGCGCCGTCTCCCGGAATCGCGGTAGATGCCGCGTCCGAACGCCGGGATCGCGAAGAGGTTGAAGAGGAGCGCGGCGGCCGCGCAGAGCGCCGCGACCGGCCACGAGAGCCAGCGGAGCAGCAGCCCGAAGAGTCCCATCCCCGCGTGGACGGCCTTGCGGCCCCACTCCCCTCGGGAAATCTCGCCGATCGGGGACATCGGCGGAATCTAACATGCGCCGCCGGAAGGTCCGGCCCCGACGGAGGGGCCGGGATCAGAGCGTCATCGGGATGCGCGCGTCCACTCCTCGTCGGCGTAGCGGAACCCGCTCGCCGGCCCCTCCCCGTTCGCGAAACGGAACGTCACGACCTCGCCACTTCCCGTCAGCTCGACGCGGAGCTGGTCTTTCTCCGCGTCGAAGACCTCCGCGCGGCACGAGGCCACACCGGCACGCACCTCGAGGCCGTCGGCGACGACCCGCCATTCCATTCTTCCCCAGCGGGGATTCCCGTAGACGCCGGCATAGTCGGCAAGCGGATACGGCAGCGGCTTCTGCCGCGCCGCGCGGCGGGCGTTCTCCTCCACGAGATGTTTCCCGTATCCCTCCCGCTTCGCCTTCAGCTCGCCGAGTCGGGCCCCATAGCGCTGCTCGAGACCGGGCTTGCCGAGGAGGCGGTCGTAGGCGTACGTCGCGACGAGGTCGGCCGCCGCTGATGCGAGGGGCTCGCCGTCGACGAGCACGGCCACGCCGATTCCGCGCTCCGGCATGAACGAAACGTGCGAGTAATACCCGCCGAACCCGCCGAACCGGCTCACGACGAGGTCCCCTTCGTACCGCGCGAGGTCCCATCCGAGTCCCCACGCGAACCGGTGGAAGGGAGGGTCTTCACGATCCTGCTCGACGGCGGCCTTCTGCGTCTCCGCGACCGCGTCGGCCGGAAAGACGCGGCGCCCGTCGATCGTCCCGGCGCCGAGCTCGGCGGCGAGGAAGCGACCCAGATCGCGCGCCGAGGCGAAGAGCCCTCCCGCCGCGTGCAGGTTGGCGTCGGTCTTGGCGAGCGGAATCCGCGCCCAGCCGTCCTCCCGGAGAGCGTGCGGAAGCGCGATTCGCTCGAGGTCGCGCTCCGAAAGACGCGCGCTCGTTTCGGTCATCCCGGCGGGCCCGAGGACTTCCCGGCCGACGACGTCCTTCCAGCTCGAACCCGTCCGCGCCTCGAGCACGAGACCGAGGACGTTGTAGCCGAGGTTTCCGTAGTGGAATGCGCGGCCGGTCGGCGCCGGGGGGTAGGAGGCGAGGAGGGAGATCAGCCCGTCGCGCGTGAAGTCCCCGGAGAAGGCCGTGCGAAAGACGACGGGGCCGCCGGAGTCGATCCCGTGCGTCATGGTCAGAAGGTCCCGGACGGTGATCGCGTCGGCCGACAGCGGCGGGCGGAGCTTCAGGTCCGGGAGATAGCGCGAGAGCGGCGCGCCGAGATCGATCTCGCCCCGGCCGGCCATCAGCACCGACGCGAGCGCCGTGAACGCCTTCGTCGTCGACGCGATGTAGAACGGCGTGTCGGCGGTGACACCGCGCCCCGTATCGCGATCGGCGAGGCCGAAGCCGCGGGCGTGGAGCACCCAGTCGCGCTGCACGATCGCGAGCGAGAGGCCGGGCGCGAGGCCCGCCTCCACGACGCGCCGCGCGAAACCGTCGACGTCCTTTCTCCAGTCTCCGGCCGGCGGCGGGGTCGCGGCCCCGGCCGCGCGCGCCACGAGCGCCGCCGCCAGGAGAATTCTTCCAATCGTTCGGGATGGCGTATCGGTCATGCGGGCACCTCCGTCACTCCGAATCTAGCGAAGCGCGGGCGCGATCGCTTGAACGAATCGAGCCCTCAGCGGCATCCGGCGAGGCGCGCGTAATCCGAAGGCGTGACGCCCGCGCGCCGGCGGAAATCGCGGCAGAGATGGGCCTGATCGGAGTATCCGTGCTCGTGGGCGACGCGAGTCAGGTCGGAGCCGCCGAAGGCGATCGCCGCCGCCGCGCGGCGAAAGCGCTGCGCGGTCCGGTACGAGACGACGGAGACCCCGAAGCATCGCCGGAACGCCCGGGTGAGGGAGGCGGGGTGGAGCCCGCTGTCGCGCGCGAGGGTCCGGACCGTCGCGCCGGCCGCGTCGTCGTCGAGCCGCTCCCTCACGCGGCGAAGGACGGCGGAAGGCGCGCGACTCTCCGGCCGGCCTCCTCCGATCGCTCCGAGCGCCTCCCACGCGAGGTCTTCCGCGGCGTCGAGGCCGGCCCCGCGGTCGAGATGAACCGCCAGGGCAAGCATGGCGCGGACAGCGTCGCCCCCGGGGATCCAGCGCCATCTCCCGAGGGAGTCTTCCCACGCACGCGCGAGAGGCGCGGAGAACGCGATCTGGAGAGTTCGCGCTCCGGACGGCCCGAACTCGTCGGAATGGCGCACCCCGGGCGGCTTGACGGCGACGCACAGCGGCGTGCCGAATTCCTCCCTCCCTTCCACGACCTCCCGGACGCCGCCGCGAAGAAGGATCGTGACCTGGGCCGCATCGTGCGCGTGGGTCGACTGGCGTTCGTGCGCCGGGTAGCGCCGCAGGGTCAGAAGAAACGGGCCCGCCGGCCGGGAGCTCGGGTCCGCGCTCGTCGCCATCGAACGACAATACGCAGCGTCAGTCGGGATGTTCCGCCGCGGGCGTCGCGGACCGCCGCTCGAGGTATTCCGCGAGCGGCTTGCGGAAGTCCCGCGGAATGGTTCCCGTGAGCCGTTCGAATCTCTCCGTCGAGAGGACCGAGTAGGCGGGCCGGACCGCGGGCCGCGCGAGCTCGGCGGACGTCATCGGCCGGACATCGATCCCCGAAAACCCCGCGAGACGGTAGATCTCCCGGGCGAACGCGTTCCAGGAGACCTCGCCGTGGTTCGCATAATGCACGATCCCGGAGGCGTTCCGGTCGACGAGGTCGAGGAGCGCCTCCGCGAGGTCCGTCGTCGCGGTGGGACGGCCGACCTGGTCGGCGACGACGCGGACCTCCGACTTTCCGGACTCGGCCTGCTTCAGCATAGCCTCGACGAAGTTCGGGCCGTGGCTGCCGAAAAGCCACGATGCCCGCACGACGAGCGCGCCGGGCGCCGCGAGCGCGTGCTCCTCCCCCGCCCGTTTCGTGCGGCCGTACGCGGAGAGAGGCGCCGTCAGATCCTCTTCGACGTACGGCGTCGTCTTTTTCCCGTCGAACACGAAGTCGGTCGACAGGTGCACGAGCTTCGCCCCGGACTTCGCGCACGCCTCCGCGACCGTCACGACCGCCTCGGCATTGACGGCCCGGGCTGCCGGATCCGTCTCGCACAGATCCACCTTCGTGAAGGCCGCGCAGTGGAAGACGACCGCCGGGCGGAAGCTCGCCATCACGCCGCGAACGTGCTCGGCGTTGGTCACGTCGAGCTGCGGCCGCGTCGGCGCGACGACCTGGAAGTCGTCTCCGCGCGCCGCGAGAACGGCGCGCAGGTCCCGCGCGAGCATTCCGCCCCCGCCGGTGATCAACACCCGCGTCATTGCACCAGCGATCTGGCGATCGACAGCGTCGGAGCGGCGTCAGCGGGCGGCGGGGGCGAAACCTCACCCCGGCGCGGCGAGCGCGCCACCCCTCTCCAGGTGGAGAGGGGACGTTCGATCTCGACGATGCCGGTCATTGCGAGGAGTGAAGCGACGAAGCAATCTCCAGGTTTCCGTTCGGGGATTGCCTCATTGCGCTCGCGATGACGAGAACAGAATTCTTCGCCCCCTCCCCACCTGGGGAGGGGGCGCGGGGGAGGGGTTTCACGAGCGGCGGCGCGACATCAGGAGCGCAGCCGCTCGTGGTACTGCGTCTTGTAGAAGTCGCGGTAATGCGGGTCGTGTTCCTTGATCGGGCGCCACCAGTCGGGATGCGCGACGTACCAGTCGATCGTCGAGGCCAGCGCCTCGTCGAATCTCGCCTTCGCGTGGAAACCGAGGCGCGCGAGCTTCGCGGCGTCGAGTGAATATCGCCGGTCGTGTCCGACCCGGTCGGCGACCGGACGGATCAGCGTTTCGGACTTCCCGAGGATCGCGAGGATCTTCTTCGTGATCTCGACGTTCTCGCATTCGTTGCCGCCGGCGACGTTGTACACCTCGCCCGGCTCGCCCCGGTCGATCAGGAACTCGATCGCGGCCGCGTGATCGTCGACGAAGAGCCAGTCGCGGACGTTCTTCCCGTCCCCGTAGAGCGGAAGGGGCAAGTCGTCGAGGGCGTTCGTGACGAAGAGCGGGATCAGTTTCTCCGGATACTGGTACGGACCGTAGTTGTTCGAGGCCCGCGTGATGACGACCGGGACCCCGTAAGAGGCCCAGTAGGAGTATGCGAGCCGGTCGCCGCCCGCCTTCGAAGCGGAGTAGGGGTTCCGGGGGGTGAGCGCCGCGTCTTCCGTGAAGGCGCCCCTCTCGATCGAGCCGTAGACCTCGTCGGTCGAGATCTGGACGAATTTCGAGACGCCGATCCGCTTCGCCTCCTCCAGCAGGACGAAGACGCCCTTGACGTCGGTGTCGATGAACGAGGCGTCCCCGAGGAGGGAGCGGTCGACGTGCGTCTCCGCCGCGAAGTTGACGACGACGTCGCATCCGGCCATCGCGTCGGCGACCGCCCCGGGGTCGCAGATGTCGCCGTGGACGAAGCGGTACGCGGGGGAATCCGCGACCTCTTCGACGTTCCGGGGGTTTCCCGCGTACGTCAGCTTGTCGAGGTTGACGATCGAGACGGGGTCCCGCCGCGACGGATCGAGCATCCGGCGCACGAACGCGCTGCCGATGAACCCGCACCCGCCGGTCACGAGCACCCGTTTCATCGAACGACTTCCGTCTTTGCCGTCATGGATCGCGCGTACACCAGCGTCATTTTGCTCGTGACCGGCGAAACCCCTCCCCCGCCTCGCGGCGGGCCCTCCCCAGGTGGGGAGGGCGGGAAGGGTCCAAACACCCCCTCCCCAACTGGGGAGGGGGCCGGGGGGTGAGGTCTCGTATGAGCGACGCGACGCGCGCTCATACGATCCCGATCTCGGAGTCGTCGCCGATCGTGAAGCGGTGGACCTTCGGCCGGAGCTGTCCGCGGTGGATCTTCACGCCGCGGCCGATCAACGAATCGGCGATCCGCACCGGGATGTCGCGGATCTCGGACTGCTCCCAGACGATCGAGTTCTCGATCTCGCAATTGATGATCCGGCAGCCGGCGCCGATCGCCGTGTACGGTCCGACGTAGGCGTTCTCGATCGTGGCGCCGCGGCCGATCACGCACGGTCCGCGCACGACGGCATTGGCGAGGACCGCGCCTCCTTCGAAGACGACTTTTCCCTCGACGCGGGAGCCCCCGTCGAGCCCGGCCGGGATCTTCGGCTGGAACGTGTCGAGGATGATCCGGTTCGCCTCGAGCATGTCCTCGACCTTTCCGGTGTCCTTCCACCATCCGGTGACGAGGTGCGGGTGGACGGACCGGCCGTGGTCCACGAGCCACTGGATCGCGTCGGTGATCTCGAGCTCGTTTCTCGCGGACGGCCGGATCGCGTGGACGGCCTCGAACACCGTGGGATCGAACATGTAGACGCCGACGAGCGCCAGGTCCGACTTCGGTTCCTTCGGCTTCTCGGAAAGGCGAACGACCTTCCCGCCCTCGAGCTCGGCGACGCCGAACGAAGAGGGATTCGGGACCCGCGCGAGCAGGATCTGGGAGTTGCACTTCAGCTTCCGGTATTCGTCGACGAGCGACGAGATGCCGGAGGCGATCAGGTTGTCCCCGAGATACATGACGAAGGAGTCGCCGGCGAGGAACTTCTCGGAGATGAGCACGGCGTGCGCGAGCCCCCGCGGCGCGTCCTGCTCGATGTAGGTGATCCGGACGCCGAACCGCGATCCGTCTCCGACGGCGGCCCGGACTTCGGCCCGCGTGTCTCCGACGACGATCCCGATGTCGGTGATTCCGGCGGCCGCGATCGCCTCGATTCCGTAGAAAAGAACGGGCTTGTTCGCGACCGGCACGAGCTGCTTGGCGGAGGTGTGGGTGAGCGGGCGCAGGCGGGTGCCTCGGCCGCCGGACAGAATCAACCCCTTCATCGCATGAATCCTATCAAGCGCGGACCATACGCGTCGTTATACGGGACGCGGACGACCGGCCGGCGGGCGCAACGTACGCCCCGGTACGCCTTGCCCGCCGGCCCGGCCGTCCGCGCGCGTCTTCCAACACGTCTGGCCGCGCCTCATCGTCATTCCGGAAGGAATTCCCGTTCCTCTGCTCGATGCCTCAATGGTCAGGCCCGGAATCTCATCCAGCCGCCAAGCGAAGCTGCTGGAAGAGGTCCGCTGGCGCCGGACGGCGAAGCCTCCAAACGATGGATAACGGCCTTTGTCCGGTGTGGCTGACGTAGTCCGCAGGGCCGAGGAAAACGTAAGGCGCGGTCTGTCCGTCCTCCTGTCGCGTTTTTCGAACGAAAAGCAGGATGTTTGTCCGCATTTCGCGATGGTGAATGTAGCGCTGCGCGGTTTCGGATCGCTCGGTGGTCGTACTCTGGGATTCCCAATGGAAGAGCTCGGGCGAAATTGCGTAATCCTTATAGCGAGTGGTCGGAGAGTAGTGCTTCTCGCTTTTCTCGATGGTCGGGACGAGGATGTCTGATCTCGAAATGCGGTCGAACACGACGCCCTCGCGCATCCGATAGCGCTTCCCGAGGGTCATGTTCGCGAAAGCGGTGAGGATGTCCTCGAGCGTGTACCGGCTGTGAACCGCGAGGGGGATGGGGAATTCCCAACCGATCTCGGCTGCTGCCGGATATGTGATGTGCGAGGCGGTTTCATCAACGACGTCGAGGAGCTGGAGGCCCTCGCTCCGAACATTTGGAGATTTCCAGACGGATTCCATAGCTCTCGCGATCGGAAGGTCGCAGTTGACGCCGAACATGGCAAAGTAGAGAGGCAACAGAATACGATTCTCACGCTCGGTCAGTTCTGGACCAGCCGGTGCCTGGTCCTGCGAGAATAATTTCCTCAAGAAATCTATCCGTTCCGGATCGTCGAGATGTACAAGGTATTTCAGCCGTTTCGCGAGAACGACCTCCTGATCGCTTGACCCGCTGAGAAAGCCTGCCTCGCGCCGAAGTAGCGTGTAGGAGCGATTGTTTCGATAGACGTCGCCAAGATCGAGGTTCGCCTCAGAAAGGAACGTCTTCAGAGGAACGTCACCGAGGCTGCGAAGCTCATCCACAAGGTTTCGCAGACGGGACCCGAGTGCTTGGCGAACATTTTCCAGGACGATCCCCGAGGCGACGCGATCCAGCTGCATGGAGCACCCGGCGGGCAGATGAGGAAACCCGGCCTCAATGTCGCGCTCCAGCGCCGTTCGCGTCGAGCCCGTTAAAGCTCGGTAGCGCAGATCGAACCGGAAGCGGCGATTGGCCTGCCCAATAAAATCCAGAACGGTGAGGCAGTCCTTCTCCCCGGTCTTGCGAAGTCCTCTTCCAAGTTGCTGAAGGAACACGGTGGCACTTTCCGTGGGCCGGAGGAAGAGGACAGTATCGATTTCTGGAAGGTCAACGCCCTCGTTGAAGAGATCGACCGCGAAAACGACGTTGACCTCACGCGTCTTCAGGCGCCGGAGCGCCGATCGCCGGATATCTTCCGGGGTTTCCGCCGAGATCGAAATCGCCGCAATTCCAATTCGAGAAAACTCCTGTGCCATGAATTCCGCATGCTTGATCGAGACACAGAACCCGAGCGCGCGGATCTTTCGAACATCGGCGCATTTTTTTACCAGCTCCTCCGCGATGAGCTTTACCCGGGCGTGGTCGCCTGTATAGAGATTCGTCAGTGCGGAGAAGTCGTATTTGCCCCTTGTCCACGTGACACTCGTCAGATCCGTTCCGTCGTGAATTCCAAAGTATTGGAAGGGACAAAGAATTTCCCGTTCCAGAGCTTCCCACAGGCGCAGTTCCGTAGCGATCCGGCCGTCGAACCATTCGAGAATCGACTGGCCATCCGCACGCTCGGGTGTCGCGGTCAGGCCCAGGAGCTCCTTCGGCTGCAAATGCTCGAGAAGTTTCCGGTAGGTCTGAGCGGCTGAATGGTGGATCTCGTCCACGATTACGATATCAAAGGCATCAGGCTGGATCTCCGAAGGGTTCATTCGGCTCAACGACTGAATGGATGCAAAGACCTGACGCCCCTCGACGGGCCGTTCGCCCCGGACTAGCATTTCTCCAAAAGTGCTCTCTCGAAGGATCTCCCGAAAGAGTCTGCACGACTGCGTCAGGATCTCTTCGCGATGCGCAACAAAAAGAAGGCTGAGATCCCTGCCAGCCGCAGCTCGGAGTCTCTTGAAATCCAGACCGGCAATGATGGTCTTGCCGGTGCCGGTCGCTGCGACCACAAGGTTTCGATGGCGGTCGTGACGAAGCCTCTCGAAGGCTATCCGATCAAGGATTTCCTGTTGAAATGGATAGGGTTGAACGTCCAGTCCGAGGAGAACCGTCGAGCCCTCGTCGCTTTCGCCTCGTCCAAGTCGAATGGCTCGATCGAACCGTGCCCTGTCGCGCTGCGGGTCGTAGCTCTCGAAATCGGGACTCGCCCAGTACGTGTCGAATACGCCTTCGAACTTTTGAATGATCCCCGGGGTCTCAATCTGCGAAACGCGAACGTTCCATTCCAACCCGTCGAGGAGCGCCGAGCCGGAAAGATTCGACGACCCGACGTAAGCGGTGGAAAAGCCCGTGTTGCGGTGGAAAAGCCACGCTTTCGCATGAAGGCGCGTGCCCCGGGTTTCATAAGAAATTCGCACCTCGGCGCCCATGTCGCAAAGTGCTTCGATCGCCTTTCGCTCGGTCGCCCCGATGTAGGTCGTTGTAATCACGCGCAAAGGGCGCCCGAGTTCCCGAAACTTGCGAAGCGCCGTTTCGAGCAAACGAAGGCCGTTCCACTTGATAAATGCGCAAAGAAGATCGATCCGATCTGCCGAAGGGATCTCTTCGTTCAGCAGCGTTCCGATTCGCGGCTCCCCCTGCGCATTGACCAGGAGGTCTCCGCTGACGAGCGGGATGGAAGGTCTAACGACGGGCTGGCGTGCTGCCAAATCCCAAATCTTCGCCGTCAGCGATCGCAGCTCCTGTGCTGGCTCGACAATCGGTCCTTCCTCATGACCTGCGAGAAGCTCCAAGACTGAATTGCATAGCGCAACCTGTTTCTCGATATTTTCGTCGCCCGAGATTCCACGAAGTCGGACTAGAAGCGATCGGTATATATGGCGTGCCAGCGCGACATGGGAATCCGCTGGATCGAGGTCGCCTTTCTCAACGAGAGGACCATCAGCGCCGATCGTTGCGAGATCGTGTGCCAAATCACCCGTTATGAGTGATTCGTAGAGGCCGAGAGGTAGTTGACGGGGCAAGGTAAAAGGAAGCTTACCAGGGCATCGATGTCAAACCCTCGTCTGCAAGCTATTTCGCGCGCCTAATCGGTGCTAGACGCTGTATCGAAAATACGATCACGGCGGCCAGCGGGCGTCGTGGCCAATCTCGTCGCGGCAGACATCGCATAGGTTGACGTCGGGGCCGCCGGTTACCTCCTCCATCCCGCATCGCTCGCAGATCCCGAGCCAGCAGCGATCGCATTCCCCGAACGGAGCGGTCGTGTTTTCGAGATCGCAGACGCGGCAAATCCAAACCTCCGACGCATTCGTCGCCACCATGCCGAATATTCTTCCTCGAGACCGGTTCCGGACCTCGTCCGGGTTTTCGATGACGGTTGAAACAACTTCGAGGCGCCGCGTAACGCGATCCGGTGCGCCTAAACGAATTCCCCATTGACACAAATTCCAAGGCGCGGCCAGACGTGTTGGAAGACGCGCGCGGGCGACCGGGCCGGCGGCCGCGGCGTACCGGGGCGTACGTTGCGCCCGCCGGCCGGTCATTCGCGTCCCGTATAACGACGCGTATGGTCCGCGCCGCCTTTCAGAACAGTTTGTCTATGCCGCCGTTCAGGTCCAACAGCGTTCCGATGTTCTTCAGATTGAACACGAGCCGATAGTCGTGCCGCGACGGATATCCCGGCACCGTGCTCCGCAGGTTCCGGATCTCGAGCAGGATCCGGTAGCACGAGCCCTCGTACGAGACGAGGCTGCGGTCCTCCGCCATCAATCCCTGCCGCACGTCGTAGTTCAACTGGGTGTCGAGCCGCCAGTGCTTCGAGAACAGGTTCAGGCCCGCCGACGCGCGGATGAAATCGGAGTTCGGATCGACGACGATCGTCCCCGGCGGAGGGGGCGGCCCCGGCGGCGTCGTGATGGTCGGGCGCGTCGCCGTCCACGTCAGCGCCGCGTAGTCGGTGCCCCAGTTCGCCCCGGCCGCGAACGAAAACGACGTGAAGCGCGAGACCGACGCGTCGTAGGCGGCCTGGGCGTCGAGGTGGAAGGCGGGCGCGGGCGCGATCCGCAGCAGCGCCTGGAACGGACCGCGCCGCGGCGGCTCGATGACCGTCGCGCCCTCGAAAACGACGGTCTGCGGGTTCTCGAAGTTGTAGGTCTGCGAGAGCTCGAGGGTCGCGACCTCCTGGGCCGACGGCGCGTTCTCGCCGCCGCCCTTGGCGAGCAGGCGGTTGACGAGCTTGTAGGTGACGGCGTTCTGACCGAAGACCGAATCGATCTCGTCGAAGAGCGGAATCCGCTCCAGCCCGTTGACGGGCGAGACGTACGTGTAGTCGACCCGCGGCTCGATGATGTGCTTCCATTTCGCGAAGGAACCGAACGAGAAATCGTAGATCCGCGAGAAGGACGGCCCGACGATCGAGAGGCCCGCCTCGCCGTAGCGGCGGGTCAGCACGTCGCCCGAGAAATCCTGGCCCGTCGTCGTGAGCGGCGTGACCGAGTCGGAGTACCACGTGACGCGACCGCCTCCCTTCGCCGTGAGCGAGAGCCACGGAATGTCCTTGATCGGAAACGAGAGAACCGGGTGGAAGTCGCCCCGCTCGTAGCTGCCGTGGGCCTGGTCCTTCCCGCGGTTGATGAAGAGCTCGGAAAACGAGGCGTCGAGGGCCGCGTAGAGCGGCGATGCCCCGAGCCTGGCCGTCCGGTGCGCGTACTCGACGGAAGGAAGGCGCTCCTGCAGGACCGTCGACGCGAAGAGCGTCTCCGTGCGCTCGAACCGGAGGTTCGCCGAATCGTCTCCGAAGTTCTTCGTGAGGAAGGCCGTCGAGTCGATCTGGCGCGCCGCATTCAGGTTGTAGGAGCGCTCGAAATCCTGGAGGAAGTTCGCGTCCGAATAGTCCCGGATCGAGACGACGCCGCGCATGTCGCCGGGCAGATCGCTCGAGGTGTGATCGAGCCGGAGTTTCCATCGCGTCGCGGTTCCGGTCGTGAGAACGCCGGCCGACCCGTCCGGCATCGTGCAGAACTTCGCCGGATCCGTCGTGGTCCCCGGCTCGCAGAGTGTCGCCGCATTGTCGTGCGCGACGAATCCCTGGAAGACGCCGGCCGATTCCGCCGAGGGCGCCCAGCGGAATTCCTGGCCGAGGCCGTAGGCGCCGCGCGAGAAGAGATCGACCTCGGTCGTCGCGTCGGTCGGGCGGCCGGTCACCCAGAAATACGTGAGCCCGAGGAACGCTCCCCGGGTGTTGTTGTAGCCGAGTCCGGGAACGAGGAACCCCGACGTGCGGTCCTCCTTCGTCGGCCAGAGGAGATACGGCGAATAGAGGAGCGGGACCTTCCGCGCGCGGAACGTCACGCCGTGCATGCGCGCGTAGTCGTCGAGCGTGATCGTCGCCTTCGACATCGAGAAGGACCAGGCGGGGTCGGGAATCGAGCAGGCCGTGAAGACGCCGTCCTCGACGACGTACGTCGCCTCGGCGGTCTTCGCGATCGACTTCGCGATGATGTGGAACGTCGGCTCGAGGTCCGCCTCCGCCTCCTCGATCGTCCCGGTCTTCTTCTCGAGGTCGAAGACGGCCCGGCGCCCCGACATCCGCGTCGGACCCTCGTCGATCACGACGTTCCCTTCCGCCGTCACGATCTTCGAGCGCCGGTCGAACGTGAGCGTCTCGGCGCGCATCTCCAAGTCCTGGTACACGAGACGGACGTCGCCCGACGCCGTGCAGACGTCGAGGCTCTCCTGGCAGTTCTCGCGGTCGGCGGTCACCTTCACCGCGCCTCCGGGCTTCGGCGGCTTGATCTTCAGCTCGAACCGCGACTTCTCCTTGAAGCGCTGCGCGAAGGGGTCGCTCGCGTCGAAGGAGTCCGGGGAGAGTTGGGCGAGCAAGGGAAGCGCGCCGAACCCGAGAACGGCGGCGGCGAGAAGCGGTTTTTTCAAGGCCGAGGAGCGCGAGCGCTTTGTCCGGCCGGCTCTACGACACGTCCATCGTCGCGACCGTTTCCGCGACGTCGAAGGCGCATCCGGTCTTCGCCCGGATCTCGTCGACGGAAACCCCGGGGGCGGTCTCGGCGAGGACGAGCCCCGCGCCTTCCGGACGCACGTCGAACACGGCGAGATCGGTGATCAGCCGGTCGACGACGCCGCGGCCGGTCAGCGGCAGCGTGCACTCGCGCCGGACCTTCGGCTCGCCGTCGCGGGTGAGGTGCTCCATCATCACGACGACCCGCCGGGCGCCGGCGACGAGGTCCATCGCGCCGCCCATGCCCTTGACCATCTTGCCCGGGACCATCCAGTTGGCGAGGTCGCCGTCCTGCGAGACCTCCATGCCGCCGAGGATCGCGAGGTCGATGTGGCCGCCGCGGATCATCGCGAACGACTCCGCGCTGTCGAAGAACGACGCGCCCGGCGACCGCGGTCACGGTCTCCTTGCCGGCGTTGATCAGATCGGCGTCCTCCTCGCCGGCGCGCGGGTAGGGGCCGATCCCGAGCAGCCCGTTCTCCGATTGCAGCATCACGCCCGGCAGGTGCTCGGCGTGGTCAGCGAGCAGCGTCGGCAGGCCGATGCCGAGGTTGACGTACATCGCCGCCTCGAGCTCCTCGCCGCGCGCGCGACGATCCGCTCCGCGCGTCGGCGCTCACGGCCTCGCTCACCGTGCGCCGCTCGATCCGCTTCTCGTACGTCCGCGCCCTCGAGGATCCGCTGCACGAAGATCCCCGGCGTGTGGACCTGGTTGGGGTCGAGCTCGCCGACGCTCGACGAGCTCCTCGACCTCGGCGATCGTGACCTTCGGCCGGCCATCGCCGCGAGCGGGTTGAAGTTGCGCGCGGTGTCGCGGTAGACGAGGTTCCCGAGCGGGTCGCCCTCCAGGCCTTGACGAGCGCGAAGTCGCCGCCGAGCGCGCGCTCGAGCAGGTAGCTGCGCCCGTCGAACTCGCGCGTCTCCTTGCCCTCGGCGACCGGCGTCCCGACGCCCGGTCGGCGTGTAGAACGCCGGGATCCCGGCGCCGCGCCGCGCGCATCCGCTCCGCGAGCGTCCCCTGCGGCACGAGCTCGACCTCGAGCTCGCCGGAGAGGAACTGCCGCTCGAAGATCCTTGTTCTCGCCGACGTAGGAGGAGATCATCTTGCGGATCTGGCGGTTGCGCGAGCAGGATCCCGAGCCCGAAGTCGTCGACGCCGCAGTTGTTCGAGACCGACCGTCAGCTCGCGCGACGCCCTTCTCGACGGAGCGCCGCGATCGACTTCTCCGGGATCCCGCAGAGCCCGAAGCCGCCGACGACGAGCGTCGCCCCGTCGCCGATGTCGGCGACCGCTTCACGCGCACTCGGAACGACCTTGTCGATCACCGGAGCCGATCATAGTGGCCCCGGGACGGAGCGCGCAACGACGACCCACTCGAGCACGGCGAGATCGGCCGAAGCGCCGGGAACCGCGGCGAGGCGGCCGAGGAGGGCGCGGCCCTCGGGCGGCGGGTCGCCCGCGATTCCGTCGATCGATTCCACGGCGTATCCGCACGCCTCGAACAGGTCCACGACGGTGCGGCGCGTGAAGAACCGGACGTGGGTCCCGGAGAGGGTCGAGTACGGCACGTAGTCGAAGCGCTCCTCGAGGAGCCCGCCGACGACCGCCCAGTTCGCGACGTTCGGCACCGACGCGATCACCCGCCCCTGCGGGGCGAGCCAGGGACGAACGTGAACGAGGGCGCCGGACGGGTCCTCGAGGTGCTCGAGCACGTCTCCGAAGAGGATCGCGTCGAAACACTGCTCCCACGGCTCCGCGACCTCTTCGAGCCTCGCGCAGACGACCCGGTCGCAGGTACCGCGGGCGATCGCCGCGTCGCCGGGATCGGGCTCGATCCCGACGATCTCGCGCACGCCCGCCGCGCGCAGGGCCGAAGCCGTCGCTCCCTGGGAGCACCCGACGTCGAGGATCCGCCCGGCTCCCGCCGGCACTTTCGAGGCGAGGTCCGTCCGCGGAGACGCGTCCATCGGCCCGTAGCGGTGGACGTAGGCGCCGGGATCGAACGCGAGACGGCGCCCCGACGCGGCGACCTCACGCGGGAGATCGGCGAGAGGCGTTCCGGGAGGTACTCCTGCGAGCGCCTCGCGGCGCACCGCGTATACCGGAAACGACGCGGTCGCGATCGAAGAAATTCCTCCGCCGGCGGCAGCCATCTCCGCGGCGAAGGCTTCCAGCTCGGAGAGCGAGGCGTACGCGAACCCCGGCGGCCGCCGAAGCTCGGGTGTGTCCGATTCGTTGCTCACGGGAAACATCAGCGCGACGTCGGGTGAGGCGGCGAGCGATCCGACGAGGCGCTCCTGGGCCGCCTCCGGGACGAGCGCCTCTGGATCGGCGCATACGAATACGATGATCGACTCGCCGGCGGCGTGGGCGACGGTCGGCGCCTCGCCGAACCGGACCGTCTCCCGGACCGCCGGGACGCGGCGAAGGAGCCGCAGCGCGAGCCGCCGCGACCACGGCGCCTCGGCCGCGAACCGCGGAATCCCTCCGTAGATGCGATCAAAGATTTTCACTGGATTGAGCCGTCGTTCCTCGCTCCGCCTCAGCGACGCGAAAGCGTTCGCTGCAACTTGCCCGCGATTTCTTCGAATTTCCGTCAGGCCGTCTCGACGATCATCGCGGTCGCTTCCCCGCCGCCGATGCAGATCGTCGCGATGCCGCGGGACTTCTTCTCCTGCCCAGGGCGTGGACGAGCGTCGTGAGGATCCGCGCGCCCGACGCGCCGATCGGGTGCCCGAGCGCGACCGCGCCGCCGCGGACGTTGACCTTCGCGTCGAGCTGAGCCCGCGGAGCGCCGCGAGCGCGACGGCCGAGAACGCTTCGTTGATCTCGAAGAGTCGATGTCGTCTGTCCGAGCCAGCTTTCGACAGCTCCTCATCGCCTTGGCGCGGCGCGGTCGTGAACCATTCCGGCGCCTGCGCGGCGCCGCCATAGCCGACGATCCGCGCGATCGGCGTCATTCCGTGCTCTTCGCGCCCTTCCGGCGGAGCAACGACGCGCCGCCGCGCCGTCGTTGATCTTCGACGAGTTCGCGGCCGTCACCGCGCCGTTCTTATGGAACGCGGGCTTGAGTAATGGCGATCTTTCGAGCGGAGCGGCGAAAGGCTCCTCGTCGCGCGCGACGATCTTCGGATCGCCCTTCTTTTGGGGCGCCTCGACTTTCGCGATCTCGGCTTGAACTTCCCGCTCGTGTTCGCGTCCTGCGCCCTCCGGTACGATCTCGAGCGCGAAGGCGTCGAGCTCCTCGCGGGTGAAGGCGTACTTCTCGCGCACATCTCCGCGCGCTGCCCATGTGGAAGTTCTTGTACGGATCCCAGAGCCCGTCGTACACCATCGAGTCGATCAGCTCGCCGTGGCCCATGCGGTATCCCGTCCGCGCCTTCTTGAGGAGATACGGCGCGTTCGACATCGACTCCATCCCGCCCGCGACCGCGAGGTCGTACTCTCCGGCGAGGATGCCGTTGGCCGCGTCCATCACGGCGCGCATGCCGGAGCCGCAGACCTTGTGGAGCGTCACGCACGGCACGGAGTCGGGGATGCCGGCGCCGAGCGACGCCTGGCGCGCGGGCGCCTGCCCGATTCCCGCCTGGAGCACGTTTCCGAAGATCACGGCCTCGACGTCGCCGGCGGCCACCCCCGCCGCCGCGAGCGCGGCGCGGATCGCCGTGGACCCGAGCTGCGGGGCTGTCATCGGCGACAGCGAACCCAGGAACGAGCCGATCGGCGTCCTCGACGCCGAAAGGATGACGACTTCGCCTCGAGATTGCGGCACGGCTGTTTTCGCGCCGAACGGACGGCGCAAACCCTCCGGCTCGATCTTACAACTCGTCCGTCACCGGCACCTGATTCATCGGATCGACAGGAGCTGACAGGGGCGGATCGCGACGAAACCCTTTTTTTGCGTTGCAAATCGTCGCCGGCAACACTACAATAAAGCGACACGGCAACGTGGTCGCGTTCGAGAGGATAGACGGATGTCCACCGCCCCTCCCGCAACCCGCGGCGATTTTGAAAGACCGACTTCCCCCCTGCCCGATCCGGGAAAACATCGATTTGGAATGGAGGATCCGATGCGTCGAACCCGCGTGTCCGAAATGCCGGCGTACGCCCTTCGCCATGGCAGCCCCGACAAGGTTCCCGCCGCCCCGATCGACGTTTTCGAGGTCTCCTGTCCCGCGTGCGACGCGACGCTCTGCGTCGAACGGTCGCTCCTTTCGGTGGGACCGGAATTCGACTGCGCCTGCTGCGGCCACGAAATCGCGCTGACGCCGACGGGGACCCTGCGGTCCGAACGCTGGTTCCCGCGCGCGGTCGCGGGGTCTTGAGAGCGGCGCAGCCCGGCAGCGCGCTGCTGCAGGCGTGCCTCTTCCCCGGTCTCGAGGAGGAGATCGTCGTCTACCAGGCGCAGCGGCTCGCCGAGAAGATCGTCCGGAGGTCGGTCGCCGCGGGAATCGCGGGCGCTTTCTACCTTAAGGAAGTGCTCCCGCGCGGCGGCGTGCGCGAGGCGGTCGGACGCGACGACCGGGATCTGCGCCGCGCGCTCCTCTCCCGCTGCGACGGCTCGGTCGAGAACGTTCTCTTCGGCTGGACGGTCGCGCGGACGGCCTTCGAGGCCTATCGGCACGAGTGCTTCCTGTGGCACATCAAGGGAGGCGCGTTCGGCCGCCTCACGACCCCCGCTCACCCCGCGGCCCCGGCGGGCGGCTGGGTCTCCTGCCCTGAATGCGGCGACGACGGCGGGCGGCCTCCCTCGTTCCTGAAGGACGGCGAAGCGGTCGACGCGTGATCCTCGAGGTCCCCGTCCGCTGCCCGAGCTGCGGCGAGGTCTCCGAAATCAGCGTCGATCCCTCCGGTGGCGCGATCCAGGAATACACGGAAGACTGCCCGGTGTGCTGCCGTCCGTGGAAGGTCCGCGCGACATTCGACGAATGGGGCGATCCGGACGTCGCCGTGACTCCCGAAAACGAATAACGTCCGGATTCCGCGCGCCCTCCCTGCCGTAGAATCCCGGGATGCCCGACACCGCCGGAAGCTGCTGGGACGCGATCGTCGTGGGCGGCGGGCCGGCCGGCTCGACGGCCGCGCATCTGCTGGCTCGCGCCGGCCGCAAAGTCCTCGTCCTCGAAAAGGAGACGTTTCCGCGCTTCATCATCGGCGAGTCGCTCCTCCCCTTCTCGACGCCGATCTTCGAGAAGCTCGGCGTGCTCGACGAGATCAAGGCCCGCTTCCAGCCCAAGTTCGGAGCGCTCTTCACGGAGGAGGGAAAGGAAGCGAGCCGGAAGGTCGTTTTCGCCGACGGCTTCAAACGCGGCTACGGCCTCGCCTTCCACGTCAAACGGGCCGAGTTCGACGAAATCCTGCTGACCGCCGCGGAGCGCGCGGGCGCGGAGGTGCGGTTCGGCTGGCGAGTCACGGGATTCCGGCGCGAGGGAGGGGCGGTCGCCGGTGTGGCAGCGGTCGCTCCGGACGGCTCGGAGCAGGTCCTCCGCGCGAAGATCGTCGTCGACGCGACCGGCAGGTCCGCGATGGGGGCGCGCACGGAGGGAGGCATCGTTCCGGAGCCGGCGCTGCGCCGCGGGGCCCTCTTCACCCATCTCTCGGGCGTTCCGGCCGCCGAGGGCGAATCGTCCGGCGACATCCGCATGGTCGTTTTCGACCGGGGATGGTGGTGGTTCATCCCGTTCCGCGACGGGACGTGGAGCGTCGGCGTCGTGAGCGACGAGATCCCTTCCGGCGCGAACCTCGACGAGCGGTTCGAACGGCTCGTCGAATCGACGGCGACGGTGCGCGACCGGCTTCGGAACGCGACGAAGCTGATGCCGGTCCTCTCGGAATCCGACTATTCCTACCGGGTCCGGGATCTCGCCGGCGACGGCTGGATCGCGATCGGCGACGCCGCCGGATTCCTCGACCCGATCTTCTCTTCCGGAGTCTTCCTCGCGATGGCGACGGGCGAGAAGGCCGCCGAGACGATCGACCGGGTCCTCGACCGAAGCGACGTCGTCCGCCGCAGGGACCTGCGCGAGTACGAGCGCTTCGCCCGGAGCGGGTTCGAGCGGTTCCGGCGGTTCGTCCTCGGATTCTACGAGCCGGCTTTCCGCGACATCTTCTACAGCCGGCCGCCGGTCCGGGCGCTCTATTCCTCCGTCACGAGCATCCTCGCGGGCGGCGTTTTCGCCCGCTCCGGGCTCGTGCGCTTCTGGAGCGATCTCTTCCTCTTCTTCGCCCGGCGCGAGATCCGAAAGGCGCACAAGGCGGAGGCGCAGGCGTGAGGCGGGGCGGCCGGAGTCCGGGTATCGCCGCCGTCCTCCTCGGGGCCGCTCTCGCGCCCGGGTTCGCGAGGCCGCTCCCGGCCGCCGACCGGTTCCGGTCGCTCTTCACGGGCACCGTCTCCGACAGCGAGTGCGGGCTCGACCACGCGCGGATGAAGGCGCAGCACCACCTTCCGAACGACCTCGCCTGCACGCGCGAGTGCTGCGAAAAGTACAAACAGGACTACGTTCTGGCCGACCACGCTTCGGGCGACGTCTACCAGCTCGACGAACAGAAGACCGCGCGACGGTACGCGAACCGCGTCGTCCGGATCCTCGGAACGCTGGACGAGGATTCGGGGACGATACACGTCGTCAAAATCGAACCGGTCAAGTAGTCCGCCGCGGGGGCGCCGAAGGCCTGGATTCCTGCTTTCGCAGGAATGACACGAGCAGAAACGCGACGAAGTCTCTGCCGGCGGGCAGGACGCGCGACGCACGGTCTCCGTCAAGGGTTCCGAAGCGCTACTCGGTTTCGAAGACCGATGAGGCGCGGCCAGACGTGTCGGAAGACGGGTTCGGCCGGCCCGGCCGGCGGGCGCCGACGGCGGCAGAATCTGATCACGCGATGACTTAGCCGATCCGTTCAGGCGACGAGGCGCGGCGAGGCGCGAGCCCGGCGGGATGCGGGCCTGCCCGCCGCGTCCCGAGGCGTACCGAGAGCGTACGTCGACGGCGCGGCGGGCGGGGACGCGCCCGCCCGGTTCGATGCATCGCCGCGCCAGATCCCCTCAATCGCGTGCGATGAGCACGCCGATGAGCACGCCCAGCGCGATCCCCACGCCGAGAGAGCCGAGCGCCACGCCGACCGAATGATCGTCGGCGTACTCCTTCGCGTTTTCGGAGATCCGCTCCCATTCGCGGCCGACCCGTTCGCCGGCCGCGCGGCCGCGCGAGCGCGCCTCGTTCCAGAAGCTCTCGGAACCCTCGCCGGAATTCTCGGGGGCGTCTTCCACGGGAGCGGGCTTCTTGACGTCGTCCATGTCAGCCTCCATTGCCAACTATACGCCGCGTCCGCCGGGCTCGATGCCTCCGCCTTCGCCAAAGCATTCGGGAGAATGCCTCCGAAGCTCGCAGAGCGAAGGAGGATCGCCGCGTCGGCTCCCTGACCCCGTCTGGTAGTCTGCGCGGGTGAAGCGCGGTCCCCTCGCCACGATCTTCGCGATCGTCTTCATCGACCTGATGGGCTTCGGGATCGTCATCCCCCTGCTCCCTCTCTACGGCGAGCGCTACCGGCCGTCCGCGCTCGCGATGGGAATGCTCCTGTCGGCCTTCTCGGCGACCCAGTTCGCCGCCGCGCCGGTGCTCGGCCGCCTCTCGGACCGATTCGGGCGCAAGCCCGTCCTCCTCTTCTCGCTCGCCGGCTCGGTCGCCGGCTACCTGCTGTTCGCGTTCGCCCATTCGCTCGCAATGCTCTTCGCCGCCCGCATCATCGACGGGATCTCGGGGGGGAACATCTCCACGGCGCAGGCGTACGTCGCCGACGTGACGACTCCCGAGACGCGCGCGAGGGGAATGGGGATGATCGGCGCCGCCTTCGGCCTGGGATTCATCTTCGGCCCGGCGATCGCGGGAGTCACGGTCCGCTGGGGATCGTGGGCCCCGGGGGTCGCTGCCGCCGCGATGTCGGCGCTCGCCTTCGCCGCGACGGCGATCTTCCTTCGCGAGCCCGAAAAGAGCCGCGGCTCGGCGGTCGAACGGGGCTTCTCGGCGCTCGGCCGCGCGCTCGCCGACCGCTCGATCGCCGTGCTCCTCGCGGTCTTCTTCCTCCTGACGTTCGCGTTCTCGAACTTCGAGGCGACGTTCGCCCAGTTCCTGCACGACACCCTGGCCGCATCCCCGTCGCGGGTCGCGTTCGTCTTCGTCTACGTCGGCGTCCTGATCTCGCTCGTGCAGGGGGGGCTGATCGGCCCCCTGACACGCGCGTTCGGCGAGCGCCGGCTCGTCATCGCCGGCGGATTCGCCGTCGCCGTGGCGCTCGCGCTGCTGCCCTTCTCCCTCGCGATCCCGCTCGTGATGGCGGCGCTCGTTCCGCTGACTCTCGGAATCGGGGCGACGAACCCTTCGCTCTCCTCGCTCGTCTCGAAGGAGGCCCGCGCGGAGGACCGCGGGACCGTGCTCGGCGCCTACCAGTCGGTCTCGGCGCTCGGCCGGATCCTCGGCCCGATCTGGGGCGAGATCGCCTACTTCCGGCTCGGACGGTTCGGGCCCCACTGGACGGGCGCCGCGATCGCCGCCGCGGCCGCGGCGCTTTCGCTGACGCTGAAGAGAAGCCGGTGAAGGTCTCGATCGAGGTCCCCTACCGCGACATCGACGCGATGGGGCACGTCAACAACGCGGTCTACTTCTCCTATTTCGAATTCGCGCGCCAGAAATACTGGGAGGCGGCGGTCGGCCTCGAGAGCCATCTGGACATCGGGTTCGTGATGGCCTCCGCTTCGATCGACTACCGGCGTCCGGCCCACATGCGCGACGTGCTCGAGGTCGAGATCCGGTGCCCGCGCATCGGAACCTCGTCGTTCGACTTCACCTACCGGATCACCCGGGGCGAGGAGCTCGTCGCCGAGGGGAGGAGCACCCAGGTGCTCTGGGACTGGCACGGGGGCGGCAAGCGGGTCTTCACCGACGCGCTCCGCCGCCGGATCGAGGCGTTCGAGGGCGGCGGGCCTGCCGGAGGAGATTCCCGATGAACGGAAGCGTGGACGACGCGCTGAAGGCGTTTCCCGAGGCGGAGCTCGAGCGGCTGGTCGAGATCCGCCGCGACCTGCACCGCCATCCGGAGCTCGGGTTCGAGGAGACGCGGACCGCCGGGGTCGTCCGCGACCGGCTCGCGGAGGCCCGGCTCGCCCCCCGGGAGAGGGTGGGGCGCACCGGGGTCGTCGCCGACATCGGAGCGGAAGGCGTGGCGCGGGTGATGATCCGCGCGGACATGGACGCCCTGCCGCTCGACGAGGAGACCGGCGTCCCGTACGTCTCGGCCTCTCCGGGAAAGATGCACGCCTGCGGACACGACGGACACGTCGCGATGGGTCTCGCGGTCGCTGCGCGGCTCGCGCGGGATCCGGCGGGCGGCGCCTTCCGCTCGCTCTTCCAGCCGGCCGAGGAAGGGGCGGGCGGCGCGCGCGCGATGGTCGAGGACGGCGCGCTCGACGGGGTGTCGGCCGCGCTCGGCGTCCACCTCTGGAACCCGCTCCCCGTCGGAAAGGTCGGGCTCGCCGCCGGGCCGCTGATGGCGGCCGTCGACGAGTTCGAGATCGTCGTGCGGGGACCCGGCGGCCACGGCGCGGCGCCCCACGAGACCTTCGATCCGATCCTCGCGTCGGCGCGCCTCGTCGAGGCTCTCCAGTCGATCGTCGCGCGGGAGATCTCGCCCCTGGACCCGGCGGTCGTCACGGTCGGCGCGATCCACGGCGGGACCGCGTTTAACATCATTCCGAAGGAGGTCCGCCTGAAGGGGACCGCGCGGTCGTTCTCGCCCGAGGCGCACGCCGCGCTGCCCCGGAAGATCGCCCGGATCGCCGAAGGCGTCGCGCGGACGTGCGGCGTCGAAGCGGACGTCGACTACCGGCGCATCAACGAGGCGACCGTCAACGACCGCTCCGTCACCGAGCTCGTCGCGGAGACCTGCGAGGAGATCCTCGGACCGGGCTCGGTCGTCGAGACGCGCACGACGGGAGGCGAGGACATGTCGGTCTACCTCGCGCGCGTGCCCGGCTGCTTCTTCTTCGTCGGATCGGGCCTGCCGGGAGCCTATCGCCCGCACCATTCGCCCGTGTTCGACTTTGACGAGCGGGCGCTCGCGGTCGGAACGTTGCTGCTGGAAGCGTGCGCGCGCCGACTGTCGGAACGCCTTCGCGGGTAACGGGCGCGGACGCCGAAAATCTCAAATTCCAAATCTCAAATTCCAATAAATTCCAAACTTCAAATTCCAAACGAAAGGGTCTCCGGGATTGGCGACCCTGGGGATGCGGAATGTGGAGCCCCTGGAAATTCGCGGATTCCCTTCGGAAATTGGAACTTGAAATTTATTGAGTTTTGGAACTTGAGATTTGAAGCTTCGGCTGTCGCGTCTTCCTGCGCATGAGCACGGCAGCCGCATGTGGAATGATGAGGCCTAGATGATCGCCGTCCTTCTGGCGGCCTACCTCCTCGCGATGCTCGCGATCGGGCTCGCGTCGCGGCGCAGGGCGTCGGCGGGAGAAGCGGCGTTCTACGTCGCCGACCGCTCCTACGGCCCGTTCCGCGGGTTCGTCGCGCTCGCGTCGACGACGACCGGGGGTTCCGCGACACTCGTCTGCGCGGCCCTCGTGTGGCGGCACGGGCTCGCGGGGATCTGGCTCGATCTGGCGAGTGCGATCGGCCTCGCGGTCCTCGCGGTCGCGCTCGCGGGCCGGGTGCGGCGAACCGGAGCGATGACTCTTCCCGAGATCGCGGGGCGCTTCTACGGCGCCGGCGCCCGCACGGCGGCGGGAATCCTCGTGGTGATCGCGGAAGTGGTCTGGTTCGCGCTTCTCGTCGAGGCGTCGCAGGCGGTGCTGACGGCGATGACCGGGCTCCCGGCGACGAGCGCCCTGGTTCTCTCGGCGGCCGTCTTCATCGCCTACACGGCGCTCGGCGGACAGTACGCGGTCGTGCGGACCGATTTCGTGCAGTACGGGCTGATGGTGGCCGGCATCCTCGGCGTCGGCGTCTTCGCCGCCTTCCGCGCGGTCGGGGGGCGCTTCTCTCCCCCGGCCGGGAGCCTCGCCTTCCCCGTCTCGCCGACGCTCGGCGGGCTCGACGTCTTCGGCTGGCTCCTCCTCGTCGGCCTTCCGCACCTGGTCGGCGGCGACGTCTACGCGAAGCTCCTCTCCTGCCGCGACGCGCGGTCGGCGCGCCGGGCCGCCTGGGGAGCCGCGGCGTCAAAGGTCGCCTTCGGAGCGGCCGTCGCGTTCATCGCGCTCTCGGCGCGCCAGAAGGGACTGGCGGTGTCTTCCGACGCCGAGACGCTTCCGGCCGCGCTCCGCGCGTTCGCGCCCGGATTCCCCGGCGCCTTCGTGGCGGTCGCGCTCGTCGCAACGATGCAGTCGTCCGCCGATTCCGTGCTCCTCACCTCCGCGTCGGTCGCGGTCCGCGACGTCGCGCCGGCGTTCGGCGTCCGCTCCGGCATCGCCGCGGCTCGCGCGCTCGTTCCGATCTTCGGCGCGGCCGGGCTCGTCGTCGCCCTCGCGATGCGGGAGATCGTCGGTACGCTTCGCCTCGGCTACTCGATCTTCGCCGCGGGAATGATCCTCCCGATCCTCTTCGGCTTCTTCCGGCCGCTCTGGCTGCCGGGCCGCGATGCCGTGGCGGCGATGGCCGCGGGCGGCGCCGTCGCCGTGGGAGGACGCTTCTTCCCGGCGATCGCGTTCGGCGCAGATCCGGTGATCGCCGGGACCGCGGCGAACCTCGCGGTCCTCCTCTTCGCCGTCGCCCGGACGCGCCTCGCGGGAAAATGCCCGGGGGACGTCGGCGCGGCCCCGTATCCGCAGTCGAGCGCCGGCGCGCCGGACGGCCTCCGATGAACGCCGGCGCAGAACGATTTTCGGCGCGGGACTTCCCGGGAGGCTGGCCCGCCTATTCCTGTTTCGCCCTGCCCGCAGGGTTCAGCGACTTCGCCGGGTGCTCATGAATGATCCGGGCTAGAATTTCGCTTCCCATGAAACGTGCCGCGCTCCTGTCGGCCCTGCTCTGTGCGGCATGCTCGGGGACCGGAATCCAGCTTCCGTTCTCGAGCCTCCACGCCCACGCCGTGCACCGCTTCTTCCCCGACCTCGACCGCCGGGAGAACGCGATCCGGTACGGCCGCTGGAACGCCCTCGAGTCCGCGTGGATCGGCGGCGTCACTCCGGAGGCGGACCAGCGGCTCTCCGCCTCGCTCCGGGAGGCGATCCGACGCCTTCCCGATTTTCCTCCCGACCCCCGACTCTGCGCGCCTCGCCTCGGCCGGGAGGCGCCCGCGATCTTCGCGGCGCTCGTGGAATCCGACCGGCTCGAGCGCGAGGTCACCGACGCGCTCGCCGCGACCGACGCTTCGCCCGAGAAGACGTCGACCCGCGTCGAGAAAAGTCTCGTCCGCTATCGGCGGTCGCCGTTCGCTCTCGCGTCTCCGCCCCACCGGGCGATCGACCCGCGGCTCGGAGAGCTCTCGACCGCGCGTCTCCTCCTCGAGGGCGACTGGCTGTTCGCGCACGCCGCCGAGGACCTCGCGGCCTCGGCCTTCGGGGACCAGCGGTGGAAGGTGAAGACGACCGTCGACGAGTTCGATCGCGAGATCGCCGAGCCGAAGGCGCCGCTCCAGGCCTCCTGGTACCGAACCTACGCCCCGACGTTCTCCTCGTCCTATCCGATCGCCGCCGAGCTCTTCGACCGCGCGACCCTCTTCCGCATCGAGATCTTCGAGGCGCTCTCGGCGCCGGACGCGGCCGCGCGGCGCGATGCGGCCCGGGCCGTCGCGCGCCGCTACGGGATCGAGCGATGAGGCGCCGGGCCTGCTTCGCCGCCGTGAGCGCCGCGCTCGCCGCCGTGGCCGGACTCGCGCTCCCCGCGGCGGCGCAGGAGATCTCCAATCTCGAGGCCGCGAGGCCGGTCGCGATGGAAGACGCGACGCCGCTCGACCGCGGCACCTGGTCGGCGTCAGCGGACTACGCCTACGCCCGGCGGCTCGACAACGTCGACTACGCGGGCCCGGCGCTTTCGCTCGAAGCCGGGGTGCTCCGCGGTGTCGAAATCGGCGGCGAGACGCGGCTGCTCACGAACCCGACGATGAACGCCGCCCGCGGCATCGGATCGGGCGATCTCGATCTCCATGCACTCGCCGCCCTCCACACGGAGACGGCCGGAGGGCCGGCGCTCGCGGTCCGGGCGGACGGCATCCTCGCGACGGGCTTCGCGTCGCACGGGACGAACGTCTCCGCCGAGCTGATCGCGACGCGGTCCTTCGAGTCGTTCCGCCTCCACGCGACCGGCGGGGTCCTCTACGTCGGGAGCACCCGGCCCGAGGAGCGCCGCAACCGGGTCTATGGCGTCTTCGGATTCGACGCTCGGCCCTCCGGGCCATGGCGGACCGACACGCTCGCGATGGCCGACGTGGTCGTCCGGCAGAGCGTGCTGACGGGCGGCAAGGTCTCGGTCGGCCTCGAGCTCGGCCTGCGGCACCGCATCGGACTGCAAACGATGTTCTATGCGGGACTGGGATCGGAGGTCGCGGGCGATCCGGACCGGATCCGGTACAGGGGACTGCTGGGCCTCACGCACACCTTCTAGTGTCCCGTCCCGGAAATAGCTTTACCGTCGTTCGGAGCGCCGCGGGGTAAGCTGCCAGTCGCCGCGATGACGGCGATGCGGTGCCATCCCCGCTTTCGCGAGGACCTCGTCGCGGCGGCGCCGCAGATTGCCCCGCGCCGCCCGAACCCGAAGGGCGCCAGCACATTGCGAACGATCTCTGCGTTGCGTCGCGGGCCCGATGCTTCCGGCATCTGCTCCCGCGACGCGTCTTGACCTCGTCCGCAAGCCGCAGGCGCGACGCTGAAGTTATTTCCGGGACGGGACACTAGCGGGAGGCGCGGCCAGGCGCGAGCGAGACGGGATGTGGCCTCCGGCACCCAGGGCCGCGCCCACACAACGCGCAACTCGGTTGCGGGTTCAGCGAAGCGCGGTGAGACGCGAGTCCGACGGGATGCGACAAATCGGCGTGCGCGAACCCGAAGAATGACTGGTCGCAATCTACGCCGTGAAACGACGAGGCGCGGCCAGACGGGTCGGAAGACGCGCGCGGACGCCCGGGCCGGCGGGCAAGGCGTACCGGGGCGTACGTGGGTGCCCCGGAACGGGAATAGCGATAGTGGCGTTCGGAGCGCCGCAGGGTCAGCGGCAAGGCGACGCGGCGAAGGCGATGCGGTTGCGATCGTCTAGCCGCGGCAACACCGCCGATGGCCCTGCGCCGCCCGAACCCGAAGGGCGCCAGCGCATTGCGAACGATCTCGGCGTCGCGCCCCAGGCCCGATGCGCAACGGCATCTGCTCCCGGTGCGCGACATTGAGCTCCTTCGCAAGCCGCAGGCGCGCCGCTACCGTTATTCCCGTTCCGGGGCACCGGCCCGCCGACCGGGCCTCCGCGTCCCGTATAACGGTGCGTATGGTCCGCGCCTCTTACTCTTTACTGTCGCTTGCCGAAGAGGAGCCACAGCAGAGCCCCGCCGAGCGGGAAGAAAATGACCAGCAGGATCCAGATCACCTTCCGCGCCGTCGAGCCGCGGCTCTCGGCGACCTGGAGAATCGCGTAGATGTCCAGGACGAGCACGAAGAGAGACGCGCATCCGTAGACGCGGCCGAACGTGAACGCCGGGAGAAGCATGGGCATCTTCTTCCTCCGGGGGAATTTCGGTATCCTACCCCGGCTCTTCCGTCGAAAGGATGGCTCCATGATTCGAGAGCTGCTCACTCCCGAGAACAAGGACTGGATCGAGCGCGCGAAGGAGTGCGCCGAGAAGTACGTCGCTCCGCATGCCGCGGAATGGGATCGGACCGCCGAGTACCCGTGGTCCGCCGTCGAAGGCCTCAAGAAGTACGACCTGTTCAAGGTCTGGATTCCGAAGGAGTACGGAGGCGCCGGAGGCGGCGTCCTGAATCTCTGTCTCGTCGTCGAGGAGCTCTCGAAGGTCTGCGGCGGTTTCGGCGTTCTCTACGCGGTCAACTCGCTCGGGTCGTTCCCGATCATCCTCGGCGGCACCGAAGAGCAGAAGCACCAGTGGCTCCCGAAGATCGCGTCGGGCGAGAAGCTGATCGCCTTCGGCCTCTCGGAGAAAAAATCCGGCTCCGACGCCGGGTCGCTCTCCTGCCGCGCCGAGCGGCAGCCGGACGGCGCCTACCTCGTCAACGGCGAGAAGAAGTGGAACACGAACGGAAATGCGGCGTCGCTCTACACCGTCTATGCGTCGACGAACCCGGAGCGCGGTTCACGCGGCATCACCGCGTTCCTCGTCGAGAAGGGCCATCCCGGTTTCCGGATCGGGAAGAAGGAAGACCTGATGGGAATCCGCTGCGTGCCGGTCCATGAGCTCCACTTCGAGAACTGCTCGATCCCGGAGAGCCGGATCCTCGGCGGAAAGGAAGGCGGGGGGTTCGCCAACGCCATGATGACGCTCGACCGGGCCCGGCCGGCGGTCGCTGCGCAGGCCCTCGGTCTCGCGCAGGGGGCCCTCGATCTCGCGATCCGCTACACGCGCGACCGCCAGCAGTTCGGCCAGTCCGTCGCCTCCTTCCAGGGAGTGCAGTGGATGCTCGCCGACATGGCGACGCGGATCGAGGCCGCCCGCCAGCTGATCTACGCCGCGGCGTCCGCGATCGACGCGGGCGCCAGGGGCTTCAGCAAGTATTCCGCGATGTGCAAGGTGTTCGGGACCGACGTCGCGATGGAAGTCACGACCAATGCCGTGCAGCTCTTCGGCGGCTACGGCTACTGCAAGGACTACCCGATCGAGAAGTACATGCGCGACGCGAAGATCACGCAGATCTACGAGGGCACGAACCAGATCCAGCGGCTTGTCATCGGCCGTGCCATCACCAAAGAAGCCGCGGGATAGAGGCGGGGCGATACATCGAGCGAATACGGGCGCGTGAAACCCGCCCGCGGCCGCAACGTACGCCCCGGTACGCCTTGGCCGCGGGCCGGGCTCCCCGCATCCCGTCTGGCTCGCGTCTGGCCGCGCCTTACGATCATGCCAACAGGGTGATGCCTCGCGCTGCGCTTTTAGAACGGTGAATCAGACGCCTTCGGTCCCCGTCATTGCTTGCCGCGAGTTCAGCGGGCGCGGGGAACCGCGACCGCGGCAACGATGCGGCAACCCAGCGTTGCTAAACTGTCGTCCGTGAAGGTCATCGACGTCCATCTGCACGTCCAGCCGCACGAGGAGTTCAACGCCGAGTCGCGCGCATTCGTCGAGGCGGGAAGATCGGATCTCGACCGCTACCTCGAGATCGAGCGATCTCCCGACGCGCTGCTCCGCTATTTCGACGAGCAGGAGATCGAGGCGGGCTGCCTCATCAACTACGTCGCTCCCGACACGCTCGGGCTCTCGGAGAACGTCAACGCGTGGATCGTCCGGTACTGCCGCGACCACCGGGATCGGCTGATCGCGGTCGGCTCGGTGCACCCGCGGTTCTCGAAGGACGGCTACGGCGACGCGCGCCGGCTCTTCGACTCCGGGATTCGGATGATCAAGCTCCATCCCCCCCACCAGCTCTTCTTCGCCAACGCATACCTCGAAGGCAACGAGAGCCTCGCCGGCGTCTACCGGGCGGCGGAGGAGGCGGGCGTCCCCGTCATGATCCATTCCGGAACGTCGATCTTCCCGTCGGCCCGGAACCGCTTCGCCGACCCGATGCCGATCGACGACGTCGCGGTCGATTTCCCGAAGCTCCCGATCGTGATCGCCCACTCCGGCCGGCCGCTCTACGGGGAAACGGCCTTTTTCCTGGCCCGGCGCCATCCGAACGTCTACCTCGAGCTCTCCGGCATTCCGCCGAAGAAGCTCCTCGAGCACCTGCCGCGCCTCGAGGAGGTCGCAGGCAAGACGCTCTGGGGAACGGACTGGCCGTCTCCCGGCATTCGCTCCCCGTCGGAGAACGTCGCCGCGTTCCGCTCCCTGCCGCTGTCCGAGGAAGCGAAGCGGAAGATCCTGCATGACAACGCGAAGGAACTGTTCGGGTAGGGTCAGGAGACTGCCGGGGTCGCTTCCGCCTTCGCCCCGACTTCGGCGGACGAGTCGCTCCCTCGCAATACCCATGAGATGCGATCTCGCCGATGGGCGGTGAAAGTTCGGCGGCCATCTCTTTGTCATCGCGAGCCGCCCCAGGCTCCCTCACCCGGTCCGCCTGTCGGCGTCCCGACCTCTCCCGCCGGGAGAGGTGAAGAAACCGACTCCGCTTGCGCCGGGGCTCCGGCGCGATCTCCCGGACGTTCCCGGTGAAGCCGGCGTCGCGGTTATCCCATCCAATCGCGCGGCAGGTCGTCAGAGCGCAGGCGGGCGGCTTGATGTCCCGCCGGCCTCCCTCGGATAGACTGCACCGCCGAATGACCTCGCCACGAATCCGCCGCGTCGCCGTCTGCGGCGCCGGCACGATGGGCCGCGGAATCGCCGCGCTGTGCGCCTCGCGCGGCTTCGAGACCTCCGTCCACGATGCGGTCGAGGCGGCGCGGGAAGCGGCGCCGGGCGCGATCGCCGGACTCTTCGAGAAGTCCCGGGCGCGGGGGAAGATGACCGGCGCGGAGGTCGACGCCGCCCTCGCCCGGGTCCGGATCGCTCCGGACCTCGCCGGCGCCGTCTCGTCGGCCGATCTCGTCGTCGAGGCGGCGCCCGAATCTCTCGAGCTCAAGCGGGCGCTCTTCTCCGAGCTCGAGCGGCTCGCGCCGGACGCGATCCTCGGAACGAACACCTCCTCGCTCTCGATCGGGAAGATCGCCGCGTCGACGCGGCGTCCCGGCCGGGTCGTCGGCGTCCACTTCTTCAATCCTCCGCTCGCGATGCCGCTCGTCGAGATCGTGGTCGGGCCCGAAACCGCGCCGGAAACCGTCGAAGCGGTCCGCGGATTCGTCCGGGCGCTCGGGAAAGAGCCGATCGAGGTGCGGGATTCGCCGGGATTCGCGACCTCCCGCCTCGGCGTCGTGCTCGGACTCGAGGCGATCCGGATGGTCGAGGAGGGAGTCGCCTCCGCCGCCGACATCGACCGGGCCATGGAGGCGGGCTACGGCCACGCGATGGGACCTCTCAAGACGACCGACCTCGTCGGCCTCGACGTGAGGCTGGCGATCGCGGAAGCGCTCTCCCGCGATCTCTCCGAGGAGCGGTTTCGGCCGCCCGAGCTGCTCCGGCGCCTCGTCTCCGAGGGAAAGACGGGCAAGAAGGCGGGCGAGGGGTTCTACCGCTGGGAAGGCAACGAGGCGCGCCCGAAGGAGAAGTGACGGCCTCGGGCGGCCGTCATGGCGGGGAAGGCGCGATGCTCGGGATCGGCTCCGGCTCCTCCTCGCGACCCGACGCCGCGACCGTTCCGACGAGCAGGAAGACCGCACAGAGAAACGCGATCGCGAAGAAGAGCGTCGAAACCGCGTGATAGCGGCGGAAGAGGAGTCCTCCCGGATCGCTCTCGGGGCGGAGCCGGATCCGCTCCATCGTCGGGATCACGACGACGCTGATCGCCAGTGCCGAGACGAACCCCAGGGCCGGGATCCGGCGGAACAGCGCCCGCGCCGACGACTTGCGGCGGCCCGCGGCCCGTCCGGGCCCGGCCGCCAGCCGCGCCGTCGTGAAGAACAGCACCGCAAAAGCGACCTCGAGGGCGTGGCAGAGCGACCGGAGGATGGCCGAGATGAGCGCTCCGGCCGCCGCGCGCTCCGGGGCGAGGCGCAGGACCGCGGGGGCGACGGAGACCGTGAAGACGATCGGGGAGGCGAAGACGACGGCGAGCGCGGCCAGATGCACCGCCGTGACGGCGCGTTTCAGGCCGCCTCCCCCGCGAACTCGACGGCGACGCGCGGGACGAGACCCGCGTCGGCGGCCCGCCCCAGGAAGAGCTCGATCGCGCGGCGTCCCTTCTCCCCGTAGCCCCGGGTCCAGTCGTTGACGTACATCCCGACGAAGCGATCGGCGCGCTCGCGGTCGAGGTCGCGGGCGAATCGCATCGCGTAGTCGAGCGCCTCCTCGCGGTGCGCGAGGCCGTAGGAGATCGACTCTCCGAGCACCTCGGACACCGCGCGCACGGTCTCGCGGCCGAGCGCCTTCCGGATCACGTTGCCGCCGAGGGGGAGCGGAAGGCCGGTCTGCTCCCGCCACCAGGCGCCCAGATCGACGACGGCGTGAAGCCCCTCGGCCGCGTAGGTCAGCTGTCCCTCGTGGATGATGACGCCCGCGTCCAGGGCCCCGTCCCGGACCCGCGGCAGGATCTCGTCGAACGGGACGACCGCCGTCGCCGTGCCGGGCCGCCACAGCGCGAGGGCGAGCGCGGCCGACGTCTTCTCCCCCGGAATCGCGACGACCGTCCGCTCGAGATCCGCCGCCGCGAGCGGGCGCCGCGAGACGACGACCGGCCCGTACCCGTCGCCGAAGGAGGCGCCGTGCGGGAGGAGGGCGTACGCGCCGGCGACCTCCGGGTACGCGTGGAACGAGATCGCGGAGACGTCGAGCTCGCCACGGCGCGTGCGCTGGTTCAAGGTCTCGATGTCGGAGAGCTCGTGGACGAACTCGAAACCGCGATCGTCGATCTTCCCCTCGGCGAGGGCGAAGAACATGAACGCGTCGTCGGAGTCGGGGGAGTGGGCGAGAGAAATTTTCTGTTTCATCGCGGGAGCTCCGGGAGAAAAGATTTTTCGAAAATCAAGAAATATTTCTTGCGTCCGGTGGAAAAAGACTTAAAATTGAAATCGCCGAAGGGGACCAGCCCTCCGGCGAGTTTCAGGAGCGGATGTTCCTACAGAATGACGGTAGTGACAGTTTGCAGGTGTTACGCCCCTTCCCAGTCAGGAAGGCCAACATAGCACCCGCGAACCGGTGTGTCAATCGACTACCGGGAGGGAGGTGAAGAGATGGCCACGAAGAAGAAGGCTGCTCCCAAGAAGAAGGCGACTGCCAAGAAGTCCAGCAAGAAGAAGTAATTAACCAACTGTTCCGGATTCGTACGGGGCCTTCGGGCCCCGCTTTTTTTGTCCATTTTTTCGGTCGCCGCGGCTCGTGGCTATATAATTAGTTATATAGTCAAAAACCGGTGTCGCTCGAGCACGTTCTCCTCGCCTTTCTCGCCGACCGGCCCGCTTCCGGCTACGCGGTGAAGAAGAGAATTGACGCGGAGCTCGCGCCTCTCTGGACTGCGGAGCTCTCCCAGGTCTACCCGGCGCTCGGACGCCTCAAGCTCGCCGGCTTCCTCTCCGGCCGGGTGGTCGGACCGGCGAAAGGTCCGGCGAGCTACCGGTATCGGACGACGCCCTCCGGACGGCGGGAGCTCGCCCGGTGGCTCGCCGAGCCGGCGAGGGTGCCGACCTTCCGCGACGAGACGCTCTCCCGGCTCGCGCTCGGCCGGGCGCTCGGAGGCCTCGGCCCGGAGGCGCTCTCCGTCTACGAGCGGGCGCTCGCCGAGGAGTCGGCCCGGCTGCGTCGGCGGCCCGAGGCGGGGCCGCTCGGGAAGATCGCGCGGGACGCGGCTCTCGCCCGCCTCGACGGCCTGCGGCGCTGGGCGCGGACGGCCGAGCCGAGGCCGGAGAGCGCCCCCGCGCAGCGGGTCCTGCCGCTGGCGCGCTCCCGCGGCCGCCGTCGGATCCCCCTCCGCAAGTCGAAATGAGCACGCCGAGTCGAAGCGGCGAAGCCGCTGAACTCGGCGGGGGGATTACGTTCATCTCGGATTCTTGGAATTCCCCGATTTCACGGCAATGACGACGTGTGGTTGCCCTCTGAAAACTCCGACTCTCAGCACTTGCTCCGCTACGCAGGAGGTGAGCTTTCTGCGAGGCGCGAACCCGGAATGGCAGTTCCTTCAGGCGCGGCCAGACGTGCTGGAAGACGCGCGCGGAGGCCCGGCTGGCGGGCGCGGCGTACCGTGGCGTACGTTAAGCCCGCCGGCCGGGCCTACGCGTCCCGTATAACGGCGCGTATGGTCCGCGCCTGCTCTGTCTATTTCTTCTTGAGTTCGAGCAGGACCAATTTGGCCACGGCCTTCAACGTCTCGAACACTCCCACGCCCTGCGGCGCGACCGCCTCGAACGTGGGCTCGCCCTTGATGTTGAGCTGCTGGTACATCTCGTCGGCCTGCATCGCGGTCGGCAGGTCGCGCTTGTTGAACTGGAGCACGTACGGCAGCGTCGCCAGGTCGTAGCCGTGCTCCTTCAGGTTCTTGTCGAGGTTCTGCAGCGACTCGACGTTCGCTTCGGCGCGCGCCCGCTGGCGATCGGCGACGAAGACGACCCCGTCGACTCCCTTCAAGATCAGCTTGCGGCTCGCGTCGTAGAAGACCTGGCCGGGCACCGTGTAGAGATGGAAGCGCGTCCGGAAGCCGCGGATGGTCCCGAGATCGAGCGGCAGGAAGTCGAAGAACAGCGTCCGGTCGGTTTCCGTCGCGAGCGAGATCAGCTTTCCCTTCGAATCTCGGGGTTCGTCCGGTCGTAGATGTACTGGAGGTTCGTGGTCTTGCCGCCAGAGCCCGGGGCCGTAGTAGACGATCTTGCAGTTGATCTCCCGTGCCGCGTAGTTGATGAACGTCATCGCCGACGGATCTACTCGGAAAACAGGTTGTCGATGTCTTCGTCCGTGATCTCCGCAAACGGCGATTCGAAGCCGCTCGCCAGGTTGGATTTCTCGACTTCCACCTTCTTGAGGAGGTCCTGGAAGACCTTCTCCAGCTCCATCGACGCCTTCCTGACCCGCAGCCGCACGAGGCCGAGCGACGAACGGTCGTCGAAGATGACGACGAGGATCACCCTCTGGCCCACGATCGAGATGTGGATGTTGTCCTTCTCCCCCTCGTGGAAGAGGATCGAGAACTCCTTCTCTCCGATCAGCGCGCGAGGCCGTCGGTCGCCGCGACGTTGCCGGCGGTGAGCGAAGCGAGCGACGTCGTGTCGACGGATTCGAGGTCGCCGTTGGCGGCGATCTGCTGGCCGTTCTTGTCGACGAGAAAAACGATTTTCGCGTTCGCATCCACCCGGAGACGCGAGATGATCTCCTTGATGAGCTGGAACTCCTCGTCGTACATGATGAGGTCGGGAGACGCCATGGAAAGCTCAGCCTTTCGTTAGTCCGTTCGGGGGTTTATATCACGGGCAAAGGGGGGGCGACCCGACTGACCGATTCGCTCGGAGAGAACCCCTTTCCCGGCTGCCGCCGGTTCCCATCTCGTACGAGCGCGAATCATGCTCATCGGTTCATTTCTGCTGCAACCTGAAGGCGCCGCCAGACGCGAGCGAGACGGGATGCGACCGCCCCGGCCCGCGGTCGCGGCGTACCGAAGGCGTACGTTAAGTCCGCGGGCGGGGCGGGCGCGCCCGTATTCGCTCGATGTATGGCGCGCCGGCGTCCCTATATCTCCCGGCGGTTCATGAGCGACCGCGCCATCGTGACCTCGTCGGCATATTCAAGGTCTCCCCCGACCGGCAGGCCGAACGCGATCCGGGTGACCGCGACGTTCCGGGGCTTCAACAGCCGCGCGAGATAGAGGGCGGTCGCCTCCCCTTCCACGTTCGGATCCGTGGCCACGACGACCTCCCGGACCCCCGCGTCAACGCGGCCGAGGAGGCCCCGGATGTCGATGTCCTCGGGTCCGACGCCCCGGAGCGGCGAAAGGGAGCCGCCGAGCACGTGGTACCGCCCCCGGTACTCCCGCGTGCGTTCGATCACGAGAACGTCGGCGGCGTCCTCAACGACGCAGAGGATCGAGCCGTCCCGCGCCGGATCCGAGCAGACGGCGCACGGATCCTCCTCCGTGAGCATGTTGCAGATCGAGCAGCGCCGGACGAGCTCCCTCGCGGCGACGACCGCCTCGGCGAGCGCGGCCGCCTCCTCCTTCGGCGCGCGGAGCAGGTGGTAGGCGATGCGCGCCGCTCCCTTGGCGCCGATCCCGGGGAGACGCTCGAAAGCGGCGGCGAGTCTCTCGAAGCTCTTCGGAAGGAGACTCATCTATCGGGAAATTCCAAATCTCAAATGCCAATCCCAAATGAATCTTCAAATCCGAAATCCGAAACTCCAAACGAGGCTCGAAGCCCGTAGTCCGAGATTCGGAATCCCCGGCGGTCGTCTCTCGAATTTCGACTCGGAATTCGTGCTTTGGATTTCATCGTTGGCTTTTTCGGGTTTCGGGTTCCCTTGCTGGACGCCGGGTTAAGCGGCTCTGCCGCTTCAACCCGGCGAGCGGATAAGCCTACAAACCCGGCACCATTCCCCCCAGCATCTTCGACGTCTTCCTCTGGACCTCCTCGTCGACCTTGCGGCCGGCGTCCCGGGCCGCGGCGACGATCAGGTCCTGCAGCATCTCGACGTCCGACGGATCCACGGCATCCGGCGAGATGCGGCACGCGACGAGCTCCTTCGTCCCCGACATCTCGATCGTGACCGCGCCGCCCCCGGCGGTCCCCTCGATCTTCATCGCGGCGAGCTCGGCCTGCACCCTGTCCTGCATCGCCTGCGCCTGCTTCATCATCTGGCGGATGTTCATCGCTTTTCCTCTTTCACGTCGACGACCTCGCCCCGGAAGAGCGCCATCGCCTTCTGCACCATCGGGTCGTCCTGCGCGCGCGTCGCGGCGCGTTCCCGCGCGAGGACCTGGGTCGGGACTTCCCGGGCCGCCGCCGCGAGGTCCCCGTTGACGGGCGGCCCGGTCGTCAGCCGCACCGCGAGCCGCCGGCCGAACGCCTGCGCCGCCTCCTCGGTCAGGAGCTTCAGCGGGTCGGGCTTCTGGAGCGCGTCCCGAGCGGAGGCCTTGTCGATCGGGAACTCGATCACGAGATCGGCGCCCTTCTCGACGATGCGGGTCGCGAGCGTGAGGTACGTCCCGATCGTCACCCGGCGCGCGAGCACCCGGCGCACGAATTCCGCGGAGGGATCGGCGGCGGGGGCGGCCGTCGCCTCCTCGTCGGGCGGCGGCGCGGGCACGAGCGACACGAAGCGGGGGCGGTCGCCGGCGGGGGGCGAGGGCGCGGCGGGCGGGGTCCGCCCGGCGAGCGATTCCTCGAGCGCCTTGAGCCGCGGAAGCTCGGCGAGCTTCAACAACGACATCTCCCAGACGATCCAGGGATCGTTCGCGCGCGCGAGCTGCCGCTCGGTCTCGAGCTGGAGCGAGACCGCCCGGAGGATCGAGTCGTACGGCGCGAGCCCGGCGAGCTTCGCCGTGCGGTCGTCCGCCGCGTCGCTCCCCTTTCCGGCGGTCCGCCCGGCCGACGCAACGAGGATCTCGCGGAGCAGGGACGTGAACTCGCGGGCGGCGTGGCGGGGATCGATCCCCTCCTCGCGGGCGCGCTCGACGATCGCGAGGATCTCGGGGCGATCGGCGGAAACCGCGGCCGCGAAGAGGGCCTCGAGCATCGCCCGGTCGACGAACGCGAAGATCTCGGCGCAGCGGTGCTCGTCGACGACGCCGGAAGAGAGCGTCGCCGCCTGCTCGAGGAGCGACAGGGCGTCGCGCAGCGACCCGTCCGCCGCCCGGGCGATCTGGGCGGCCGCTCCCGCGGTCACGCTGAACCCCTCGCGCTCGGCGATCGTGCGCAGCCGCTCGACGATCTCGGCGTCCGTCAGGCGGCGGAACGAGAACTTCTGGCACCGGGACACGATCGTCGCCGGGATCCTGTGGAGCTCGGTCGAAGCGAGGATGAAGACGGCGTGATCGGGAGGCTCTTCGATCGTCTTCAGCAGCGCGTTGAACGCCGCCTTCGACAGCATGTGAACCTCGTCGAGGATCAGCACGCGGTAGCGGTCGCGCTGCGGCGCGTAGCGGAGGATCTCGATCAGCTCGCGCGCGTCCTCGACGCTGTTGTTCGACGCCGCGTCGAGCTCGATCGTGTCGAGCGACTCCCCGCGCTGGGCGATCTCCCGGCACGACGCGCACTCCCCGCAGGGCGTCGCCGTCGGTCCCTTGTCGCAGTTCAGGCACGCCGCGAGGAGCCGCGCCGTCGTCGTCTTCCCGACCCCCCGCGGGCCGGTGAAGAGATAGGCGTGGGCGATGCGTCCCGACTCGAGCGCGTGCTCGAGCGTGCGCGCGACAGCCTCCTGGCCGACGAGCGCCTCGAACGTCCGGGGACGCCATTTTCGGGGGAGCGCGACGTGGTTCACGGCGAAAGCCTCAGCACGGTTCCTTCGGCGAACGCAAGAGCGCCGAGGCCGACGATGAGTTCAGGCACCCCTGCGGCGCCCGGAGGCATCTCCTGATCGCTGCTTCCTTCCGGACCTGACGAGGTTCGGAGACTTCCGTCGCACAGGACCCGAACTCATCCTCGGCCCCGGCAAGAAATGATTCTACCTCACTCCGGGGATCGCGGTTTTCGGGGCCGGAACGCCGCCCGGGCGAAAAAGGCGATCAGCAGGAATCCCGCGATCAGGTCGGCGTTCCGGAAAACCGGCGACGGCGCCTCGGGCCAGATCCCGTAGACGTCCCCCCACGTGAAGACGACGGCAAAAACGAGGACCAGGGCGACCGAGACGAACACGAGGCGGCGAAGGAAGGGGGATTCCACCGCCAAATTCTAGACGGTTTTCGTGAACCCCGTCCGTGATCGCGAGGCGCGGAGAGTCGCGGCGATATGCCCGCGCACCGCCGTCGGGCCCCGCAGCGGTCGAGGCTTCGAAGCCGAGCCGCGGAGGTCGCATCGCGGAAAGTCTCCGCGAAGTAACCGCGCGGAGGAGGTCTGCGATGCGGGAGCCTTTGCGATCCGAACTCCGCGAGCGTCGCAAAGGCGACGTGAATGGCGGAGAGTCAGGGATTCGAACCCTGGGTACGGTTTCCCGCACACACGCTTTCCAAGCGTGCTCCTTAAGCCACTCGGACAACTCTCCGCGAGCGGCGGACGGGGATTATACCGTGCCGTTTTTCGTGCCCCGGGGACCGTTGCGGCGCTTCGCGCCTGCGGTTCCGAGCAGTGGCGGCGCTGTCGAGGTGCCCGTTCGACGAGCCGCGCTGCCGTACTCGTTTCGGTTCCCCGAGCGGCCTTTCGTGACGGGTCTACCGGCTCGCGACCGCCTTCTCCGCGCCCGGCCGCTGGAAGTCGGGATCGCTCAAATACAGGTACATGACCGCCATCGAGTCCTGGTCCTGCCCCGACGTGTTGTCGTAGGTCGAGACCAGCTCGTAATGGTGGTCGTGGAGGATCGGGATCCCCTCCTCGCTCGCGAAGGTGTCCACGCGGTCGAGGCCGATCCGGTCCGACGGGTTCTTCGCGAAGCTCTTCCAGACGGTCTTTCCCTCGGTCGCGTCGACGAGCTCGAGCGATTCGGCGAACGGATGCAGGTGCACGGCGATGAAGTGGATCGTCGTGTCGCGCTTGAGCGCGAGCATCGCGTCGACCGGAGTCCGGTTGACCTCGCGCCCGGGACGCACGATCCAGTGCCCCGTGAACGTCCGCCCGTAGTGGTCGTGGTACTGGAACGCCGCGGCATTCTGGCCCGGCAGGCAGCTCGCGCCGCCGTGGCCGGCATGCTGCGGATCCATGCCGTACCGCCCGTCGGCGCCGGAAAGGAGCTTCAGCCCGAAGACGGCGTCCTCGTAGAGCGGCTGCATCGGAAACGAGAGGTCGCGGTCGCGGACGTACCGGATCTTCGTCCGGTCCCTCACCTTCAGGTCGCACTCGTCGTAGTTGAGATTCAGGACCTGGGTCGTCAGCGACAGCTTCTCGTCGGACCAGACCGGGATGCCGAACCCGGCCGGGAACTCGATGTCCATCTGGCCCTGCGAGAGCGTGAAGAGCCTCGGGTTGACGTCGTGGTCGAGATGAAATCGGCGGATGTACTCGGAGGAATCGAGATCGAGGTTGCTGTGGCACATGAACTGGTCGAGGCCCGTCGGGTCGTCCGCGTCTCCGACGACGTCGGCCGAGTATCCCGTGATCCAGAGGAGCTCCGGCGGCCCGCCTTCCATCTCGAGCGGCATCGTGCTCATCGGTCCGGTCATCGAGCGGTACTTCCTGTCGATCGTGTAGTAATCGGAGAGCTCCTCGAGGATCCTTTCGTGCGAGGCGATCTCGTCCGCCCGGGCCGCGGCGGCGGATGGAACCGAGGAACCCGCAGAGACGAGGACAGGATCGCCCGGATCGGGGGCGGCAGGGGCCGGGACGGAAACGGTCGAGGCGGCAAGAAGGAGAGAAATCAGGAACATGGCAAACTCCCGGAATCGATCATACGGCAGGCCTCGTATCGCCGCGTCATACAAGCAAGAAAGCCGCCACGCCGAGCACGGCAAAAAACGCCAGGCTCACCGCGTGGAACCTCGGGAGGTATACGGAATCGGGCCCGCGCTCGTCGGTGTAGATCTGCCAGCCCAGAAGATTCGCGAGCGACGCGACGAGCGTCCCGCACCCGCCGGCGTTGACGGCATAGAGCAGCGTCTTCCACCGGCCGGCGGCCGCCGGCGCGAGGAGCACGGCGGCGGGGACGTTCGAGATCCCCTGCGAGAGGAGCGCGCCGGCAAGGTAGAGCCGCGGCCCGGGGGGAAGCGGAAGCGAGGCGAATCCGCGCGCGAAATCGAGCGAACGGATCGCGGCCATGTCGATGAAGACGAAGAAGAACAGGGCGACGATCGCGAGCGGCGCCAGCTCGCCGCGGCGCTCCCGCATCAGGAGCCAGGCGAGGCCCGCGAAGCCGAGCGAGACCAGCGGAGAAACAGCCCCGGCGATCGAGGAGAGCACGAGAGCGATTCCGACTCCGCCCACGGCGGCCGCCGCCGGAGAGACCGGCGGCACCGCGCGTTCGACCGGAACGATCGCGCGCGCCGGCTCGAGGATCAGGATCGCCGCCGCGAGGATTCCGGCCGCAGCCGCGCCGAACGGCGCCATCGCCGTGAAAAATGCCCCGATCGTCATCCCGGACCGGTGAAGAAGGAAGAGGTTCTGCGGATTTCCGATCGGGGACAGGCACCCGAGGACGTTTGCCGCCGTGATCTCGAGGATCACCGCGTTGCGGACCCGGAAGTCGGAGAATCGGGACGCGGCGACCGTGAAGGGGATGACGACGAAAAGCACGACGTCGTTCGTGACGACCGCCGAGAGGACCCCCGACGCGACGACGAGGGCGGCGGTCAGCGTCCGCGCGCGGGAGAAACGCCGGACGATGCGGCGCACCGCGAAATCGAGCGATCCGGAGGCCCGCAGCAGGCCGACGGAGAGGACGAGCGCGGCGAGGGTGGCGAGGAGGCGGAAGTCCTCGACGCGGGCAACGTCGCGCCAGGAGACGAGGCCGCCGGCGACCGCCGCGACCGAAAGCGCCGCGGCGACCAGCAGGAACAGATTCCGGCGCAGCATCGCGGTCACGCTTCCGTTCTCCAGGGTCGCCAATGCTACGATGCCGGACGCTTGAAGAGCCAACGGAAACGCGAGCTTCCCCGGCCGGAAGGGCTCGACGCGATCTTCCGGCCGCGGTCGATCGCGGTGGTCGGCGCCTCCACCCGGCCCCACTCGATCGGCGGCAACCTCCTCTCGAATCTCTTCCGATCGGGCTTCTCCGGCAAGATCTTCCCGATCAATCCCCACGCCTCCGTGCTGCATTCGGTCAAGTGCTACGACTCGGTCCTGGACGTCCCGGACGAGATCGACTGCGCGGTCGTTTCGGTCCCGAAGGAGGGCGTTCTCGAGGTCGTCTCCGAATGCGCGCGCAAGGGGATCCGGGTCTCGTCGTCATCACCGCCGGCTTCAAGGAGGTCGGCCCGGAGGGCGCCGGGCTCGAGCGGCAACTGACCGAGCTCGTCCGCCGGAAGGGGATGCGGATGATCGGCCCGAACTGCATGGGCGTCATCAACGCGGAGCCGGAATACTCGATGGACGCGACGTTCTCCCCCACTCCCGCCTCCTACGGTCCTCTCGCGTTCGCGTCGCAGTCGGGCGCGCTCGGGGTCGCGATCCTGAACGTCGCCCAGGCCCTGAAGCTCGGCTTCACGCAGTTCGTCTCGATGGGGAACAAGGCGAACGTTTCCGCAAACGACATGCTCTCGTACTGGGAGAACGACCCGCGGACGCGGATCATCGCGCTCTACCTCGAGTCGTTCGGGAACCCGCGCCGCTTCGTCGAGATCACGCGCCGCATCACGAAGAAGAAGCCGGTGCTCGTCGTCAAGTCCGGCCGCACGGTCGCGGGCGCGCGCGCCGCCTCATCCCACACGGGCGCGCTCGCCGCCTCCGAGGTCGCGATCGACGCGGTGCTCGAGGCGTGCGGCGTCTCCCGCTCCGACACAATCGAGGAGCTCTTCGACCTCGCCTCGGCGCTCGCCTCGCAGCCGCTCCCGAAGGGGGACCGTGTCGCGATCCTCACCAACGCCGGCGGCCCCGCGATCATGGCGACGGACGCCGTCATCCAGCAGGGGCTGCGCCTGGCGGAGCTCTCCGCGCGGACGCGGCGGCGCCTCGCGGCGTTCCTTCCGCCCGAGGCCTCGCTCGCCAATCCCGTCGACATGATCGCCTCGGCGTCGGACGTCAACTACGGGCGCGCGGCGAAGATCCTGCTCGAGGACCGGGGCGTCGACTCGGTCCTCGTCATCAACGTCACGCCGGTGATCTACGGTCCGCGCCCGGTCTGGGACGCGCTGATGGCGGCGACTCTCGGGGCGGCGAAGCCCGTCCTCTCGGTCTTCATGGCGAACGAGGAGTTCTACGACGAGGCGCGGTCGATGCCGACCCACCCGCCGATCTACCGCTTCCCCGAGCCCGCCGCGCGCGTGCTCGCCGAGATGGCGAAGATCGGACGATGGCAGAAGAAGCCGCGCGGCACGTTCCGGCGCTTCCGGATGCGGAGCGAGGCGATCCGGAAGGTCCTCGCCCGCAGCCGGCGGCGCGGCGGCGGCTACCTCGCTCCGGACGACGCGTTTTCGGTTCTCGCAGCGGCGGGAATCCCCGTCGCCCGGCCGATCTTCGTCCGGCGGGAATCTCAGCTCGCTTCCGCCGCGGCGAAAGTCGGCTATCCGCTGGTCCTCAAGGCCGCCGGCGAGAAGATCGTCCACAAGTCGGACGTCGGCGGTGTCGCGACCGGGATTCGCGACCGCGCCGGGCTCCGGGACGCGCTCGCGCGGATGAAAGCGGAGCTCGCCCGGCACGGCGCGGCCGGGAATCTCGAGGGCTGGATCCTCCAGCGCGAGGCCTCCGGACGCGAGCTCGTCGTCGGCGCGACGAACGATCCGCGGATCGGGCCTCTCGTGATGTTCGGCCTCGGCGGCCGCTACGTCGAGATCTTCAAGGACGTGAAGTTCGTGCTGCCGCCCGTCTCGCGCGAGGAAGTGCTCGAAGCGCTCGACAGGCTGAAGGCCGGCGCGCTCCTCTCGGGCGTCCGCGGCGAGCCGGCGGGAGACCGCGAGTTCCTCGTCGAAGCGATCCTGCGAGTCTGCCAGCTCGTGACCGACTTTCCCGGGATCTCGGAGATGGACGTCAACCCGCTCTTCGTCTCGCCGCGCGGGCGCGGCGGGCTCGCGGTCGACGTCAGGATCCGGGTGGCCGGTACCGAGCCCTCGGGGAATGGGAGCTGATCCGGAACCTCCGTCGACGGCTCGCGAACGGCTCCGGCCGCTCTCCCGGATCGAGCTTCTCGTCCTCGTCTTTCTCGCCTGCCGCCTTCTGGCGTGGAACTTCCTCCTTCGACCGTGGGGCGGGTTCGACGAATACGCGCACCACGGCTACGTCGAGGCGTGCGCCGAAGACCTGCGCTGGCACGGGTTCGAGTCTGTGTACGTTCCGTCGCGTCTCGTCGCCGCCGAGCACGAATGGCGCACGGGCGAGAAGATCCCGGAGTCAGCGATCGCTCCGGCGGCCGAGCCGGGCCGGCGCGGCAACTACGAAACCCAGCAATCGCCCGGGTACTACGTCGGCGCGGGACTCCTGCTGCGAATCCTTCCACCGCTCTCTCCTGTCGCCGAGCTCTACCTCCTCCGGACGATCAACGCCGCCCTGGCGTTCCTCGTCGCGGCCGCCACACTCGCCGCGGCGCGGCGAACGGGATTCTCGAAACGAGCCTGGCTTCCGGTCGCCGTTCTCGCGTTCGTCCCGGGGTTCGCGATCGCACTCGTGCGCGTGAGCAACGACGCGCTCTGCGCCCTCTGCCTCGCGATCGGGGTCGGCGCGTCGCTCGAGGGCCCGAGCGGGGAACGCCGGCCGATCCTCGCCGCCGGGGCGGCGGGTGTGGCGCCGTGGGCCAAGCTCTACGGCCTCGCCGGAATGCCCGGCGTCCTGATCGCAAGCCTTCGCCGCGGCGAGAAGAAGCGGGCCGTGTCGGTCGTTCTCCTCGTTCTCCCCGCCGCCGCTCTCGCCTTCTTTTCACGGCGGATCCACGGCTCGGCGATTGCTCTCGCCGACGTCCTTACCCACCCGGCGGCCGTTCCCGTCCGAAAAATCCCCTGGGTGCGGGACGCGTGGGCGTTCGCGAAGTCGCATCTCTGGGTCTCCGGGATGACCGTGCGGGTGTTTCCGTCGATCGTTTACGCCGTGCTCGGGGCCGGACTCGCCCTTTGCGCCTGGAAGACGGCCGCGGTCCGGCTCACCGAACCGCGGGATCGCCGCAACCGGATTTTCGTTGCGATTCCGGTCGTCGTCTTTCTGGCGGCCGTCGTGTACTTCGCCCCGAAGAATTTTGCCGCCTACCGGTCGGCCGGCGGCGTCGGGGGCTGGTATCTGTGGGCGATGGCGCTGCCCGAGGCGCTCCTCATCACCTTCGGGCTCGCCCGGCAGGACGGAAAGATTCGATGGTTTCTCGTCCTTCTCTCGGGCTTCCTGCTCCTGACCATCGCCGGGGATTTTGCGCTGTTCGCGGAGCCGGGCGGGCTCCTCGCGACGGCGAACGGGCACATCGCCGGGATCTCCGGCTCCTTCGCCTCGATCGCCGAGGCCTTTCGCCGATCGCGCCCCGCTCCCGCGGCGATCGCCGCCATGGTGACGGCGCCCCTGTCGTGGGTCCTCGGCGCGCTCGCGCTTGCCGCAACCTTTCGGAGCGACGCATGAACGCGGTCTCGAAGCGAGGTCCATGAAGTCCCGGCGCCCGTTCGTTCCCCGGTCTGATCTTTCGCACCGGAATGCCCGACCGAGGTCTTTTCCCACGCCGCAGGCGTTCATGCATTTGCATCAAGCCGGCGCCTCCCGGTGCCGCGATAATGGTCAGGATCGAAGCCGTCGACATGGAACGGAACCTCCCGGCCATTTCAGATTGCCGGACACGCCTGGGACGAAGAGCGGCAATCGCCGCCCTCGCCTTCCTCTGTCTCGCGGCATCGAAGGCGCCGGCCCAGCGCTCTCTCGTCCCGCCTCCGCCTTCCGGCGTATTCGACGAGTTTCGCTATGTCGGCAAGGCACTGGTGTGCATCTCGGGCGGCGAGCTCCGGAGGGCCGATCAGGTCCTTTCCCCCTGCCTGCACATCGGGGCGATCGCCCTCGAGGAGACGACGGAAGAGGCGGAAGACCGCCTCGGGACGCCGTGGAGGGTCTACGACGCCGACGCCGGCGCGAAGATCCACGTCTATCCGCTCCAGGGAAACGACGAAGCCAGCCCCTACCTTGCGGTCACGTTCAAGGCGGGACGGGTGACGGCGATCCAGCTGACCGGGGAAGAGACGCCCGAGCCCTACAGCTTCGCGGGGCTTCGGCTGGGAGATTCGATCCGGCGGCTGAAGGACGTCCTCGGCCCGAGGACCGCAAAGGAGAAGCTCGAGAACAGCGAGGCGACTCTCCTGAGCTACCTGCCGTTTCCCATTTCGATCGAAGTCATGAAGAAGAGGATCGTCTCGATCAAGATCTGGGAGGGCCATTCCTGACGACGGACCCGTCGACCGGCGGAGAGGGCGACCGAATCGAGCGAGCTCTCACCCCGGGGCAGCGGTCTGTCTTCGACGATCCGAACCTGCCCGGAGACATCCAGGTGACGGTGACTCTGAAGAAGGTCTCCGTCGGGACCGAGCTTTCGATCGTGCAGGAAGGCGTGCCCGACGTCATCCCGGCCGAGGCCTGCTATCTCGGGTGGCAGGAGTCGCTGGTGCTCCTCGCGAAGCTCGTCGAGGCGGAGATACCCGGGTAGATCGTGACGCCTGCGGACTTAAATTAATTTAGTCCCCGGCCTCTTTCGCCTTCCCGGTACACGGCGCGGCAGTCTCGTGGTCGACGTCCGCATCCGGGCCGCCGCTCCGGAGCCGGCGGCGCGGTAAACTTTCCGGCGGCGACGACGTGGCGAAAAGCGTGCAGATCAAGGGCCGCGGCAGACCTGCTCCGGCGATTTTTTTCGCCCTCGCTCTTCTCCTGCCGGCCGCCCCCGGATTTCCGGAGATCTCCCCGCCGTCTGGAACGACCCGTTTCGTCCTGGCGGGCAATCGGACGTACGCGGAGCTCGCCTTCGTCCGCCCGGATGGCTCCCTCCACCGGGCGCTCGCCTATGTGGACATGGGGAGCCCCTCGATGGAGGTCTCGGAATCGATCTTCCGGGAGCTGCGCCTCGACAGGAAGCCGCTGCGGTTCCGGGTCGGCGGGCTCACGGTCGAGGTCCCGCCGTCCGAAATCGGCCGGGAAAGAATCCCGCCTCGCTCGATCGGATCGGATCTCGAAGTCGAGGCCCTGCTCCCGGCCGGGGTGCTCGAGAAGTACCAGGTCGTGATCGACCACCGGGCTCGGCGACTGACGCTCGCCCGGCCCGGCACGATCGCGGCGAAGGGCATTCCGGTCCCGTTCCGGTTGAAGAAGGAAAGCGGGCTCATCGCCGTGGACGCGTCCGTCGGCAGCACGACCTTCGCGGTCGCGATCGACGACGGCTCGGCGTACACCTGGCTGCGGCGGAGCCTCGTCCAGCCCTGGCTGCGCTCCCACCCGGACTGGGAACGCGGGGTCGGGGCCGTCGGCCCCGCGAACATGATGATGTCCGGCGACGGCGCCGAGGCGTCCGGAATCCTCCTCCGGGTACCCGCCATCGACCTCCGCGGTGTCCGGCTGGAACGCGTGGGCGCGCTCGCCGTCGAGGGCGGACGCGGCGCGGTCCCGGGCCTGAGCCTCCTCGACTGGTATTCGACCAAGAACGCGGTCCCGGTCGCCGGCTGGATCGGGGGGAACGTGCTGAAGGGCTTTCGCCTGACGATCGATTATCCGAATCGAATGACGTGGTGGGAGAAACAGGCGGACCCCGAGATCAACGACCTCGATCAGGTCGGCCTCACGCTGCGATCCGATCACGGAGAGTTCTTCATCGCCGCCATCGCCGCGAAGAACGGCCGGCCCGCCGTCGACGGCGTCTCGCCCGGAGACAAGCTGATCCGGGTGGGCGACACGGACATGAAGGAAGCGAGCATGGCCGCGATCTTCCGGGCGATGCACGGCAGGCCCGGCGAGAGGCGCGAGCTCGTTCTCGAACGGGGCGGAAAACGGATGACCGTCTCCGCCCGGGTCACGCGGTTCTGACCGGGAATCGAGACGGGTCTTGACGTCGAAAATCGAGAACGTCGATTACGGCCCCGTTGAGGAGCGGGAGTTCGGGGCGATGGCGGCGCTCCTCGCGGAAACTTTCAGCCGATCCGAGCCGCCGGCCGTCGCGGTGGGGATGTCGGCGGGCGAGATCGAGCGCCTGGTTTCGGCATTCCGTCCGAAGGCGCTCGCGGAGGGGCTCGCGATCGTCGCCCGCGAGGCCTCCACAGGCGACCTCGTCGGTGCCCTCCTTACCGAGGACTTCGGCACGCCGCCGCCGGAAGGCCTCGACGCGATTCCCCGTTTCGCACCGATCGCGGCGCTGCTCGACGGCCTCGATCGCCGGTATCGCGACACGCGCACGGTCGTCCCCGGATCGCACCTCCACCTCTTCATGCTCGCGGTCGCCGGGCGCGCGGTCGGCCGCGGGATCGCGCATCGCCTCGTCCGGGCGTGTCTGGAGAACGGGAGATCTCGCGGTTACCGTTACGCCGTCACCGAGGCGACCGGCAACGTCTCCCAGCACGTGTTCCGCAAGCTGGGCTTCCAGGATTTCCTTGCCGCGCCGTACGCGACCTTCCGGTTCGAAGGAAAGACGCCGTTTTCCTCGATTACGGAGCACGAGGCGACGATCCTGATGGAAAGAGAGGTCTGACCTGGCGCGCGGAGAGGGATCCGGAGGCCCGCGGCGCGTCTGGCCCTCGCCCGCAAGCCGCAGGCGCAAATGGCACGGTATTTCCGGGGAGGGGCACTTAAGAGGCGCTGAGCCTCAGACCTTTTCCGTCTTCCAGTACACGGCGTAGCGCTCGTCGAAGAGAGAGAAGAGCGGGACGAGGTTCATCTCGCGGCCGTCGGCGGCGGCCGCACGGAATTCGAGAGCGCGCGCGCCGGAAGCGAGCGATCCTTCCCGGAGCGCCGGCGCCGCGACCGGATCGAGCTTGTATTCGGGCACGGTGCGCGGCTTCGTCGGCTCGGCGCGGAGCGTCGCCGGGGTCAGGCCTTCCCTGCCGAGCCTTCCGACGAGCACGATCGGGCCGTGCATCGCCGCCTGTGTGGCGGGATCGTCGGGTGTGGGCTCGAAGCGCAGCCGCATCGGGAGCGCGAGCGTCACGCGGTCACCGTCGCGCCAGACGCGGTCGAGCGACCACCAGGACCCGGGCGCGGCGAAACCCTCGACGGGGCGGCCGTTCAACCTGCCCGCCGCGCGTCCCTCCGTCCACGAGGGAACGCGCATCCGGATCTCCGCGCGCACCGGCTCGGCCGTCCGGACGACGATGCTCGTCTCGGGGACTTCCGGGAACCGGGTCTCCTGGACGAGCCGGATCTTCTTCTCCTTCCAGTCGAGCTCCGAGGCGATGAACTGGTCGACGGCGGCCGCGTCTCCCGCGCGGCTCCAGATCTGCTCCCCGACCTTCGCGAACGACTCGCTCCCGGTTCCGGTGCAGCACCAGAAGTCGTGGAGCGGCGTCCCGAAGAGCTTCCAGTATCCCGAGGCGAGCGGCACGTAATAGAGCTTCGAACCGTCCGCCGGATGCTGCGTCCCGAGGATCGCGTTCCAGAGCGCGCGTTCGGCGTACTCGGCGGGCGCCGATCCTTCCGTCCACGCCGCGACGTGCCGCGTGAGCTTCAGCATGTTGTAGGTGGTGCAGCACTCCTCCGTGTAGCCGGAGAGCTCCCCGGCGATTACGCCGGGCGCCGCGTTCCAGCCCTCTCCGTTGCTCGTGCCGCCGGTGCAGTAGGAGCGCCGCGTCGGTGACCTCGCGCCAGAAGTAGTCGGCGACGTCGCGGTAGCGCCGCTCCCCGGTCAGCTCCCAGCGCCGCGCCGCGCCGACGATCTTCGGGATCGTCGTGTTGACGTGCAGACCCTTCAGCTCGTCCCGGCTCTGCCGCGAGCGGCGCGAAGATCCGCTCGTGGTCGAAGCGGTGGGCGAGCTCGCGTAGGCTCCCGTCCCCGGTCAACGCGCCGAGGTTGTACAGCGCCTCGTTCATTCCGCCGTACTCGCGCTCGAGGACGCGCGCCATCGCGGCCTCGCCGAGCGGCTGCGTCCAGCGCGCGGTCCAGGAAGCGATTCCCTTCGCGACGTCGAGGGCCCGGGCGTTTGCGGCGAGTGTGGCCATGTCGATCATGCCGGCGAGGATCTTGTGGAGCGTGTAGAACGGCGCCCAGACGCGCTCGTCGGCGCGGAGCCGGTCGAAGAGCTCCTCTGGAAACGCGGAGAGATAGCCGTTCCCGATCGCCTTCTGGCATTTCGCGAGCGCGTCGACCATCGCGGCGCCTCGCGTCTTCGCTTCCTCGTCGCCGAACGCCGCCCAGCAGCATCGCGAGCGCGGAGAGGTAGTGGCCGGTGTAGTGCCCGCGGAGCTCGTTGTCCGGCGCCTCCCAGCCGCCGAGCGGCGCGGCGGCGAGGGAATCCGCGCGGTCACCCGGAACATGTGGAGGAGACGGTCGGGATCGAGGTTCATCAGGAAGCGGCAGTTGACGTCCGCCGCGTCGAGGAAGGGACCGGGAAGGAGCCGCACGCGCGAGAGGTCGAACCCGCCGGAGACGGCAGATGCGGACGGCCCGGCGAACGAGAATCGCGCGAGCGGGAGCGCGGCCGCGGCGGCCGCGGAACCGGCGAGGAAACGGCGCCGCGTGACGGGCATGCCGGTGAGTGTAGCCCCGCGGCGCGGCCGCGGACCATGGAATCGCGGCCCGGACCCGTTCCGGGGGCTCCCGTCCTTTCCGGTCCGGCTCGATCAGCGGCGGACGGCGGCGCGGTTCAGCGGGGGGCCATTCCCTCGGCGACCTCGAAGCGCGCGAGGAGGCGCAGGACGACGAAGAGAATCAACGTCGCGCCGGCCGCGAGGACGTAGTGGCCGATCCCGCAGGCGAAGCCGACCGCCGCCGTCGTCCAGATCGAGGCCGCCGTCGTCAGGCCGTGGACCCGGTTCTCGCTCTTGAAGATGAGACCCGCGCCGAGGAAGCCGATGCCGACGGCGACGCCCTGGAGCGGATCGAGGCGCAGAACGCTCGCCGCCGTCCCCCCCGCGGCGCGCGACGTGAGATCCGCGAGGCTCACGAACAGCGCCGCGCCGATCGCGACGAGGATGTGCGTGCGGAGCCCCGCCGACTTTCCGGCCTTCTGACGTTCCCACCCGAGGACCGCGGCCAGACCGCCCGCGGCGAGCAGGCGGAGGAGGAGGGAGAGGTCGTCCGGCCACATGATCGGGCGATCAGTAGCGGGCGATCTTCTCGATGGCGGCCGAGATGTCCTCGATCTGCGGCAGGATGACCTTCTCGAGCGGCGGGGCGTAGCCGACGGGCGTGTCGATCGCGGCGACCCGGCGCGACGGGCGCGTCGAGCTATTCGAACAGCTCGCCCGCGATGCGCGCGGCGATCTCGGCGCCGTAGCCGCACGACAGCGGGTCCTCGTAGCAGACGACGACGCGGCTCGTCTTCTTCACCGACGCCGCGATGGCCTCCCAGTCGTACGGCGAGAGCGTGCGCAGGTCGATGATCTCCGCGCTCACGCCGTCGCTTCCCCGCCTGCTGCGCCGCGACGAGCGAGCGCTGCACCAGCGCGCCCCAAGTCAGACGACCGTCACGTCGGATCCCTCGCGCCGGACGATGCGCGCCTTGCCGAACGGGATCATGTAGTCCGGCCCGGGGTACGCGCCCTTGTTGTAGGTCTGGCGGTAGAGGTGCTTGTGCTCGAGGAACAGCACCGGATCGTCGCAGCGGATCGCCGTGCGCAGCAGGCCCGCTGGCGTCCTGGGCGTTCGACGGACACGACGATGCGCAGCCCCGGGCAGTGCGCGAAGATGCTCGGCTCGCACTGGCTGTGGTAGAGCGCGCCGCGCGAGGTAGCCGCCGATCGGCACGCGGATGACCACCGGGCAGGAGAAGTTCGTTGCCCGAGCGCCAGCGCATCGTCGCCAGCTCGTTGCGGATCTGCATCTATCGCCGGCCAGATGTAGTCGAAGAACTGGATCTCGACGACCGGCTTGATGCCGCGCGTCGCCATGCCGACCGCGCGGCCGACGATGTTCGCCTCGGCGAGCGGCGAGTTGAAGACGCGGTCGTGCCGTAACGCCGCTGCAGGCCGTGGGTGACCTTGAAGACGCCGCCCTTGCCCTTCACCTCCCCGAGGCTCTGCCTCGCGCGACGCGTCGGCCACGTCCTCGCCGAACACGACGATGCGCGGGTCGCGCGCCATCTCGTCCTTCAGGCACGCGTTGATGAGATCCACCATCGTCTCGGGCTCGCCCTCCCGGCTGTCTTCGGAGTGTCGAACGCGGCCGACGTGGGATCGACGTCGGGCGAATAGACGCCAGCTCGAGCGCGCTGTCCGGCGGCCGGCTGCGGCGCCTGGAGCGCGCGCTCGGCGGCCTCGTCGATCTGCCGCGTCGACCTCCTTCCGCGATCGACTCGCGATCTCCTCCTGGGTCGCCAGCCTTCGGCCGCGAGGAACTTCGCGAAGCTGACGCACGGGATCGCGCGGCGATCTCGCCGTTCGCGCTCCGCCGGCGGCCTGTACAGCCGCTCGTCGTCGGAGAGGGAATGGGAGTAGGGCCGGATCACGTGCGCGTGCACCAGCGCCGGCCCGCTGCCGCGCCCGGCAGTACGCGACGGCGTCCGGCAGCGCGCGTACGCTGCGAGCGAAGTCGCTGCCGTCGCACCTCGGTCACGACAGAGGCTCGGGAAGTTGACGCACGAGCCGCGAGATGCGGCCGCCCGGCGGTCTGCACCTCGACCGGCACCGAAATCGCGTAGCCGTTGTCCTCGACGAGATACAGCAACCGGCAGCTTGCAGGTTGCACGCGCGTGTTGAGCGCCTCCCAGAACTCGCCCTCGCTCGTCGTGCCGTCGCCGACCGAGACGTAGACGACTTCGTCGGATGGAAGCTTGCTGCCTCGGCGGCTCGGGATGCTGCGCCGTCGTAGCATGCCGGCCTCGGCGCACCCGACCGCCTGCAGGCACTGCGTGCCGGTCGGGCTCGACTGCGAGACGATGTTGAGCCGCCTTGTGCCCCCAGTGCGACGGCATCTGCCGGCCGCCGCGAGTTCGGATCGGCCGTCGGCGCCGACGGCCGCTGCAGGAACATCTCGAGGGCGTCATGCCGAGCGCGAGGCACAGCGCGCGGTCGCGGTAATAGGGATAGAACCAGTCGTGGCCGGCTTGAGCGCCATGCCGGCCGCCGCGAGGATCGCCTCGTGGCCGGCGCCGCTGATCTGGAAGAAGATCCGGTTCTGGCGCTTGAGCTGGATTTCCTTGTCGTCGATCCGCCGCGACGTAGCATCGTCCGGTACGCGGCGACGAGCGTCGAAGCGTCCAAACCGTGGTATTTCTCGACTCGTGCTTCCGACGCCATGAGCGCCCTCCGTGGGCGGATTTTAGTGCCCCGGAACGCGGATAGCGAACGTGGCGCGCCTGCAGCTTGCGGACGAGCTTCTGAGTCCCGCCGGGGAGCGCCGGGGGCTGCGGGCTCGGGGCTTGCGGCCGCAGACCAGACGCGGGACGCGATCCGATGCCATCCGCGTTCCGGGGTACCAGCCCGGAATCTCCGCCGGGATCGCGGTGCGCCGGCACGGGCGCGGGCCCGGCTTTGGCCCCCGGCTTGCTCTGCGCGTTTGCCCGAGTGAGCAAATCGCGTAAATCGGCCGACAGAGAGCGGATGGACGGCTCCCGCGTCTGGATCGAGCTCGCCGTCTATTCGGCGCTCATCGTCGGATACCTGCTCCTGGTGCTGAAGACGCTCGACCAGCCGCTCGCGCTGATGTACGAGCGCCACCGCGTCACGTACGCCTTCACGGCCCTCCTTCTGATCCTGCTTCAGGGGATCGTGCTCGAGCTCCTGACGAAGGTCCTGGTCGGGATCTTCCGCCGCCGGACGGGCCGATGACGTTCCTCATCTCGCACGTCACGATCGGGGCGCCGTGGCTCATCGCCGTAGGCTTCGTCGTCGGGATCCTCGGCGGCTTCTTCGGCGTCGGCGGGTCGTTCCTCGCCGGTCCCGCCCTCTACGCGCTCGGCCTGCCGATGAACTACGTCGTCGGCACCGACATCGCGCACATCGTCGGAAAGTCCGTCGTCGCGGCGAAGAAGCACCGCGCGCTCGGCAACGTCGACGTCAAGCTCGGGCTGCTGATGGCGCTCGGGACGATCCCGGGCGTCGAGCTCGGCGCGCGGCTCGTGCAGGTCCTGAAGCGCACGAAACACGCGGACGTCGCGCTCGGCCTCTCGTTCTCCGCCGTCCTCGTCGTGATCTCCGCGTTCATCATCTGGGAGTCGATCGGCGCGCTGCGGCGGGGCCGCGCGAGCCGGACCGGAAAGATCCGGACGAAGACCGCGGCGAAGAAGGACCGGCTCCACTTCAACTGGCTCTGGCAGTGGATCCACGGCGTCCGGATCCGGCCGATGATCCGTCTGTCCGTCTCCGGCATCCGCGTCTCGTTCTGGGCGGTGCTCGCGGTCTCGATCGTCGGCGGGTTCTTCTCGGGGTTTCTGGGCGGCGGCGCCGGCTACGTCCGGATGCCGATGCTCGTCTACGTCCTCGGCGTCCCGACGCACGTCGCGATCGGCACCGACCTCTTCGAGATCATCCTCTCGGCCGGCTACGGCACGTTCTCCCACGCGCTGAAGGGCAACGTCGACATCCTGATCGCGCTCGTCATGCATACCGGCGCCGCGATCGGCGCGCAGATCGGCGCCCAGGCGACGGAGAAGTTCCACGGGCCGGGGATCCGCCTCGCGTTCGCGCCGCTGCCGATCCTCGGCGCGGTCACGCTCCTCTACGAGCTGCATCACCGGGGGCTGCTGTGACCGAAAAGACGATCGCCCGGGTCCTTCTCCTCGTCGCGGATTCGGAGGCGGCCCGCACCGCGACCCGCTTCGCGGGGCTCGTCGCCGAGCGCTGCGGAGCCGCCGTGACGGCGTTCTCCGTCGCGCGTCCGGAGGAAGTGCGCGAGGAGCTCGAGCGGGCGCTCGCCGACGCCGCGGCGACGCTCGGCAAATCCGCCGTCTCCGTCGAGACGGCGATCGTCGAGGGAGATCTGATCGCCGAAGCGGCGAAGAAGGCCCGCGACGGATACGACCTGACGATCTTCGGCACCTCGTCCCGGAGCGGCCGCGAGGGGCGGCGGCTGTCGCTCGCCGTCTGGCAGCTCGCGAAGACCGTCCAGACGCCGGTCCTCCTCGTGCCGCGGGAGGCGAAACCCGTCGTCGAGCGGATCCTCCTCTGCACCGGGGGCGAGCGGTACATCGAGAAGGGCGCGCGGTTCGTCGCGACGCTCGCCCGCTGCCTCCCGGCGGAGGTGAACCTGCTCCACATCCTCCCGATCGCGCCCGAGATGTACCGGGCGTGGGCTCCGGCCCCGCGGACTCCCGACCTCCTCCTCGCGGGCGAGAGCCGTCTCGCGCGCGTGCTCCGCGACCAGCTCGCGATCTTCGAGAAGGAGGGCGTTGCCGCGAGCCTCGTCCTCGAGGAGAGCGACTCGGTCGAGCGGACGATCTTCGACGTCTGCGCGACGATCGACGCGCAGCTCATCGTCGTCGGGTCCTCGCCGATGCGCGGCCGCCTGCGAACGTCGATGCTCGGGAGCGTCACGCGCGACGTGATCGTCCGCGCCGGCGTTCCCGTGCTCATCGTCCGGTCGACGCCGGCCGGGCTGCTGAAGGATCTCTGGAAGATCCTGAGGGAGGGGTAGGCGGGCGGCCGCCGCCGCCCGGCGGCTGCTCTCCTTCCGCCCTCACCGAATCGATCGAGGCCTGCGCTTCGGTCCGCTTCCGCTCGGAGTCGCGCCTTCTCCGTCGAGCTCGGCGCAAAGGAGCTCATCCTCGCCGGGATCGGAAGCGCTTCGTCCCGAACCTGTCCGACGACACCTTGCGATAGGATCGCACAACCCCATGATCGGAACCCGCCTGGCGAATCGATACGAGATCCTCGCGGAGCTCGGGAGAGGCGGCATGGGCGTCGTCTATCGCGCGAAGGATCCGGTGCTCTCCCGCGAGGTCGCGGTGAAGCTGATCCCTCCCACGACCCTGACTCCGGAAATGGAGGAGCGCTTCCAGCGGGAAGCGCAGACCGTCGCGCAGATGGACCATCCTGCGATCGTCTCCATCCACGATTTCGGGAACCACGAGGGATCGCTCTTCTTCGTGATGCCGGTGGTGGGCGGCACCAATCTCCGCCGGCTCCTGTGGGAGAAATCGCTCGTGCTCGGGGACGTTCTGGAGATCGGGATCCAGGTGGCGGAGGCCCTCGACTACAGCCATGCCCGCGGCGTCGTCCACCGCGACATCAAGCCGGAGAACATCATGGTCGCGCGCGAGGAAGGCGGGGCGATGCGTGTGCGCGTCATGGACTTCGGGCTCGCGCGGGCGGCCTCCGAGAATCGGCTCACGAAGACCGGCGCGCTCGTCGGGACGGTCTCCTACTTCAGCCCGGAGCAGATCACGTCCCACTCCTTCGACGGCCGTTCGGACATCTACTCCCTGGGAACGGTGCTCTACGAGTGCGTGACCGGAGAGGCGCCGTTTTCCGGCGAGATGCAGTCGATCCTCTACCGCATCGTTCACCAGATTCCGCAGTCTCCCCGCGCGATGGGCGCCAACATCCGGGAGGAGCTCGAGGAGATCATCCTCCGCTGCCTCGAGAAGGATCCGGCCAGGCGTCCCCAGAAAGCCGGCCTGGTCGCGGAGGCGCTCAAGCTCCACCGGGCGAAGCTGCAGGCCGACGAGTCCCGCCGGTCCGTCGTCCTGACCCCCAGCCGCCTGATCCCTCGCCCCGTGCTCGCGCCGTTCATCGGCCGCCAGAAGGAGTTCGCGGAGCTGCAGCGCCGGCTCAATTCGGCGATCGCCGGGGAGTGCCAGTTCGTCGTCGTCGCGGGCGAACCCGGCATCGGAAAAACGCGTCTCCTCGACGAGCTCGCCCGGCTGGCCGAAGCGCTGAACGTCCGCGTCCTGCGCGGACGCTTCATCGAGCAAGACCGCGCTTTTGCCCACCAGGGGTTCTGCGAGCTGATCCAGGACTACTTTCGCTCGAAAGAGGCGGGCACGGCCTCCGGCGAGCGGCGCGACTTCTCGGACCTGGCGCCCGAGCTCCTCGCGCTTTTCCCGGTCCTCGGCGAGATCCCCGAGCTCCGTTCGGCGGCCGCCAGCGACTCGAAGCTTTCCGCCACGACCGAAAACCGCCGCCTCGAAGACAAGACGGCGATCTTCGAGCTCCTCGCGCGAACCCTGACCCGGATGGCGGGCGGGAAGCCGCTCCTCCTGGTCCTCGAGAATCTCCACGGGGCGGAGGCTTCGATCGAGGCGCTCCAGTACGTCGTCCGGCGCCTCGGTCCCACGCCGACGTGCATCGTCGCCAGCTACCGCCAGACGGAAGTCGACAAGCGGCATCCGCTCTCCCGCATGCTGGACGGATTCCAGGACGACGCGCGCTTCGCCTCGATGACGCTCGGGCCCTTCTCGCCCTCCGAGCATCGCGCGCTCGTGGAGTCGGTGGCCGGCGGGGCGAAGATCGCCGATTCCCTCGCGCAGCGGCTGCTGGACGCGACGGAGGGAAACCCCTTCTTCACGAAGGAGCTCGTCCGCTCGATGATCGACACGGGCGGCATGGCGAAGGACCGGACGGGGGAATGGAATTTCTCCGGAGGGACCGCGATCTCTTCCGAGACCCTTCCCGCCACGATCCAGCAGGCGATCGAAAAGCGCATCCAGCGGCTTCCGGAAGAGCTCCGCGACGTCCTGTCGGTCGCCTCGGTCCTCGGCAAGACTTTCGAATTCCGGGACCTCGAGACGATCCTGGAGGGATCGAAGGACGCCGAGGACATCGTCGAGCGGCTCGTGCGCGAGGGCATCCTCGAGGAGGACCGGGAGTCGCGAGGCGACCGGCTGGCGTTCGCGAGCGGCATCGTCCGCGACGTGCTCTATTCCGAGCTGTCGCGGCGAAAGCGCCGTTCGCTCCACCGGAAGCTGGCCGAGATCCTCGAGAAGCGGCACGCGGGACGGCTGGAACGGATCTATCCCGACCTCGTCCATCACTTCTCCGAAGGAGACGTCCCGGAAAAGACCGTCGAGTACGGCTTCAAGCTCGCACGCCGGTCGCTCGATTCCTTCAGCGCCGACGAGGCGATTCGCACTGTGAAGACGACGCTCGAATACCTCGAGGACGAAGAATGGCCGGGAGATCGCGCGCTTGAAGGGGATGCCCGGATGCTCCTCGCCCGGGCGCATCGCCTGTCGGGAAATGTCGAAGGAGCGCTCGACGAGGCGGAAGCCGCCGTCAAGGTGTTCGATCGCGAAAAGCAGCCCGAGCGAAGCGCGGCCGGCCTGCTCTTCGCCGCGGAAAGCGCCTGGCAGGAACGCCGCATCGACGAGGCCCGCCGGCTCGTCGAGCGAGGAATCGACGCCGCCCGTCCGTTGGAGAAGTCCGAAACGTTGTTGAAGCTCCTCTCGCTGGCAACGACCGTCGCCAACCTTCGCGGCGAATATCAGCGCGCGGCAGCCTACCTTTCCGAGATCGAGCGTCTCGCGCCAAGAGAAAAGGCCGCCGAAGAAGCGATTCGCCCCGGTGGACGGCTCGTCGTCGCCATGCCCACCCCGATCGCGGCGAAGGAACCATCGCAATTGCAGACGATCGAGGAGGCCGAGATTCTCCGGAACATCTTCGAGACGCTCCTGACGACCGACGTGCAGGGAAACCTCGCTCCGCTGCTGGCGGAGAGCTGGGAGGTTTCCGGGGACGGAAAGAGGGTCAAGGTCAAGTTGCGGTCTGGCGCGCGATTCTCCGACGGCTCGGTGCTCGATGCGTCCGCCGTCAAGACCTGCGTCGAACGCAACGTCCGGATGCGCCGCGAAGAGGCGCCGGCGGCATTCGGCGCGATTGCCGGGGTCCGCGAGTTCTTGGAGACGGGCTCGGGCGAGGTCGCAGGAGTCCGTGCGGTCTCGGAACGCGAGCTCCAGATCGATCTCTCGGAGTCGCTTCCGATCTATCCCGCTCTCCTGACCGACACGCTGGCGGCCATCAGCCGGGAGCAGGACGGCCGAGTCAACGGAAGCGGGCCCTTCCAGGTGGCGGAATGGACCGGCGATCGGATCGTCCTGGAACATAATCCGTTTTCCTGGAGAGAAACCCCGCCCCACTTGGAAGCGATCGAGTTCCGGATTTCGCTATCGGCCGCAGCGATCGCTTCGGGCCTGCGGTCCGGCAAGATCGACCTCGCGCGGGACCTCCTGCCGCAGGACGTCGAAGAGATCTCCCGCGATCCACGGTTCCGCTCGGGGTTCGTCGAGGCGCCGAAAAAAGACACCTATTTCATTCTCTTCCGGGGCTCGAGCCCGGTCGGCTCGAACCCGGCGATGCGCCGGGCGCTCGCGGGCGTCCTCCGAACGCAAGACCTCGTTTGGAGCACTCTCGGCCGTTTTGCCCTGCCCGCCACGGGGATCATTCCGCCCGGCATTCTGGGCCACGATCCGGGCCGCCGCCGGCCGCTTCTCACGCGGGAGAAGGCCGCGGAGATTTTGACGTCCTCGGGTATCTCCCTTCCGCTGCGACTGAAAGCGTCCATCCATCCGATCTTTCAGGATCGATGCCGCGCGTTGACGGCACAGATCTTCTCCGCCTGGCGAGACCTCGGTGTCGAGGTCGACATCGAAACGCCGACGATGGCGGAGTTCCTCGATTCGTGGGGGAAGCCGGGAAGCGTCGACCTGATGCTCGGCCGATGGAATGCGGACTATGACGACCCGGACAATTTCACGTACTCGCTCTTCCACTCCGGCAACGGGCTCCTGAAGGCCTATTTCTCGAGCCTGGAGACCGACCGGCTCTTAGACGAGGCTCGCTCCGACGGCCGGCCTGCCGCCCGGGAAGCGCTTTACCGAAAGTTCGAGAACGATCTTCTCGAGGCGGACTTCATCGTCCCGCTCTTTCACGACGTCGACTACCGGATCGCGAGCCCGGCCGTGCGGGGACTCGAGCTTCGTAGCCGGCCACCGTTCGTCAACTATTCGGAAATCGGTAAGGTCGTATCGGTTCCCGAGCCGGAGCAGGAGCCGCTGCGCGCCTGGACCGAAGGCGTCCTTCACGTCCCGATCCCGGGCGAGTTCGCCGAGTTCGATCCGGTTTTCGCCGATGCTTGGCAACAGGTCGAGACGCTTCCGAGCGTCTTCGAGACGCTCACCCGGAACGTCCGGGGAGGACAGATCGTCCCGTGGCTCGCATCGGAATTCGCGGCCGAGGAAGGGGGTCGAAGGTTCCGATTTCGCCTACGTCCGGCCGTGCGCTTCCACGACGGCCGCCGGCTCACGTCGCGCGACGTTCGAGCGAGCTTCGAGCGGCTGCTCCAGGCTCCGCGGAGCCAGACACGATTTTTCCTTTCGACGGTTCGAGGCGCGGAGCGCGTGATCGCCGGCCGGGCGACCGAGCTCGAGGGTTTCCGCATCCTTTCGCCGACGGAGTTTCTGATCGATCTCGAGAAGCCGATCGCGTTCTTTCCGGTGCTTCTGTCCTATCCCGCCCTGGCGATCGTGCCGGAAGGAATCGGGAAGGTGGGCGCGAGCTGGCGGGAAGGCTGCGTCGGCACGGGGCCTTTCCGTGTCGTCAGCTTCGAGCCGGGGCGCCGGCTCGAAACGGAACGCAATCCGTCCTACTGGCGAGAAGGTTTTCCGAAAAGCGAGGGGCTCGTTTTTCATTTTGGCGTGACATCGGAAACGATTCGCAACGAGTTCCTCGCGGGACGGTACTCGATCGCCTCCGACCTTCTCCCCGTCGATGCCGAGGCGTTCCGCCAGAACCCGCTGTACGCGCCGAACTACCGGGAGGTCCCGAGACTCACGACTTATTACGTCGCATTCAATGCCCACAAGGGCTTCTTCGCGGACGCCGAGCGACGGCGCGATGTGGCCGCCGCGTTCAACGCCTCGGAAATCGTCCGGCGGACGCTGGGCCGGATCGCCGTGCCCGCGACGGGACTCATCCCCCCCGGGTTGCTCGGCTCGGATGCTACAGCCGCGGGAAAGGTCTCGCGGGCGGTCCTCCCGGGTGCCGTGTCGGGCGAGCACACGGTCTCGCGAGAGACGACCGAAATCTCCCTCGTTCTGCACCCGGTGTTCCTCGGGGAGTTCTCCGCGTTCTACGCCGAATTCCAGCAGACGCTGCGCGAAGCGGGATTCATCCTTCAACCGGTGAACGGAGACTCGATGCCCGAGTTCCTCGAGGCGACCGGCCGGGCCGACGCGGACATGTTCCTCGGCAGGTGGAACGCCGACTACCCCGACGCGGATACGTTCGTCCACGGCGTCCTGCATTCCCAGGCCGGCCTCAATCGAAATTTCTGCTCGACCCCGGAGATCGACCGGCTGGCGGAGCAGGGGAGGGCCGAGTTGGATCCGCGCGCGAGACACTCGATCTACCGAAAGGTCGAAGAGTTGCTCGCGCGAGACGTCCTGATCGCCCCTCTCTTCCACGAGCGTCTCTATCGGTTCGCCCGTCCCGAGGTCGAGGGCCTGACCGTCAGTTTCGCCGGGACGGCGGTTCCCTATGAAGAGCTGCGGATTCGGCACTGAGCGGCGCGCGCCCCGCGCCGAAAGCCGGTTATGCTACGGCGCGTGCGGGCCCATGAAAGGTACAAGGTCGGGCTGATCCAGATGAAGGCGGCGCGCGAGCCGCCCGAGAACATCGATCGCGCCGTCCATTTCGTCGGCGAGGCGGCCCGCGCGGGCGCTCGCATCGTCTGCCTCCCCGAGCTCTTCCAGTCCCGGTATTTCTGTCAGACGGAGGACGCCGCCCTGTTCGACCTCGCGGAGCCGATCCCCGGCCCGACGACCGAGGCCCTCGGAAACGCGGCGCGGCAGACGAACACGACGATCGTCGCGCCGCTTTTCGAACGCCGGGCGGCGGGCGTCTACCACAACAGCCTCGTCGTGATCGGCCCCGACGGCCAGCCGTTCGGCCGTTACCGCAAGATGCACATCCCGGACGACCCCGCGTACTACGAGAAGTTCTATTTCGCGCCCGGCGATCTGGGGTTCCGCGCCTTCGACACGCCGGCGGGAAAGATCGGCGCGCTCATCTGCTGGGACCAGTGGTATCCGGAGGGCGCGCGGCTGACGGCGCTCCGCGGCGCCGAAGTCCTCTTCTATCCGACGGCGATCGGCTGGCATCCCCACGAGAAGGAGACGTTCGGCCCGAGCCAGCGGGATGCCTGGCGGACGATCCAGCGTTCGCACGCGATCGCCAACGGCGTTTACGTCGCGGCCGTCAACCGCGTCGGCCACGAGAAGGCGGCCGAGGGCTCCGCCGGGATCCAGTTCTGGGGAGGCTCGTTCTTCTGCGACCCGTTCGGCGTCGTCCTCGCCGAGGCGAGCGACGACCGCGAGGAAGTGCTGATCGGCGAGGTCGACCCGGCCCGGATCGAGGACGTGCGGCGGAACTGGCCCTTCCTTCGCGACCGGCGCATCGACGCCTACGGCGGCTTGACCGAGCGGTTCCTGGATCAGGAGTGACACTGCCGAAGCGCCGGCGACGGGGCGCTTCCGCTTCGATCTCCGGGCGGAAAGAACCCGGCGCGTCGAGCCCGAGGAAGAGCGGCGACACTGCCGCAAACCCGGAGGCCGCCTTCCGCATGCCCGCCGAGTGGGAGCCGCACGAGGCGACGTGGATCGGGTGGCCGCACAACGCCACCGACTGGCCCGGGAAGATCTCCGCCATTCCGTGGGTCTACGGCGAGATCGTCCGCCGGATCGCTCCGGGCGAGATCGTCCGCATCCTCGTCGACTCCGAGGATCACGAGGCGCGCGCCCGGAGAGTGCTCGCGCGGGTCGGCGTCGACGCGAAACGCGTCCGGTTCCACCGGTTTCCGACCAACCGCGGCTGGACCCGCGATTTCGGGCCGATCTTCGTCACCGCCGACGCCAGGAAGGCCGTCGTCGATTTCGGGTTCAACGGATGGGCGAAATACGACGACTGGAAGCTCGATGCGAGAGTCGCCGGCCGCGCCGCCCGGGCGCTCGACCTCCCGCTCCTGCCCGCGCGACGGAACGGCCGGCGCATCGTTCTCGAAGGCGGAGCGATCGACGTCAACGGGAAGGGGTCGATTCTCGCGACCGAAGAGTGCCTGCTCGACCCGAAAGTCCAGCCGCGAAATCCGGGACTGGCGAAAGCGGACCTCGAACGCGCCCTCGCCGATCATCTCGGAGCGGGGAACGTCCTCTGGCTCGGACGCGGCATCGCGGGAGACGACACCCACGGACACGTCGACGACGTCGCACGTTTCGTCGACGCGCGGACCGCGATCCTTTGCCGCGAGTCCGAGCCGAACGACGAAAACTACGCGGTCCTCGAGGAGAACCGGGAGCGGTTCGAAGGGTTCCGTCTCGAGGACGGCTCGCGCGTCGAGGTGGTGGACCTGCCCATGCCGGCGCCGCTCCGTTTCGACGGCCGCCGGCTTCCCGCGAGCTACGCGAACTTCTATGTGTCGAACCGCGCGGTGCTCGTGCCGACCTTCAACGACCCGAACGATCGACGGGCGCTCGGCATCCTCACGGAGCTCTTCCCGGGCCGGGTCGTCGTCGGCATCCATGCCGTCGATCTCGTGTGGGGACTCGGCACGATCCACTGCCTCACGCAGCAGGAGCCGGCCGGAAGTTAGTCGAAGGTCGGCGTTCCGATTGCGGGTCGCGAGTTGGATTGTGGAGAGTGGAGAGTCGATGACCGGGAACAGATCCTTCGTCGCTGCCCGCCTTCGCCGGGGCTTCGGCGCGGCAGCTGACTCGGAACTCGACACTCGAGCTCACGCGTTCTCGAAAGCTCTCCGAAGCGCCGGAAGATCGAGCTTCTTCATGGGAAGCATCGCCTCAATCGCCCGCTGGACCGCGGCCTTGTCGGACGAGGTCAGCATTTTCTCGAACTCGCGCGGCACGACCTGCCAGGAGAGGCCGTACCGGTCGGTCACCCAGCCGCACTGAACCTCTTGTCCCCCTTCGGTCAGCTTCGCCCACGCGCGATCGACCTCCTCCTGCGTGTCGCAGTGGACGACGATCGAAACGGCGGGCGTGAACGTGTACTGCGGACCGCCGTTCAACGCGAAGAACTCCTGCCCGTCGAGGAGGAAGTTGACGGTCAACACGGAGCCGGCCCGCTGCGGGTCGGGCGGTCCCTCCGGGTAGCGCGTCGTCCCGGTGATGCGCGAATTCGGGAACAGGGAAACGTAGAACTTCGCGGCCTCTTCGGCCTGATGATCGAACCAGAGACAGGTGCCGAGCGTCGCCATGGCATTTCCCTCCGCGGCGATATTGCCACAGGGGCGCGCGCGGATTCAGGCCCCGGCGTGCTCCTTCAACCAGACGAGAATCGTCGCGAGTGCGGCGGGCCGCGAGAGGCCCGTTTCCCATCGCCGTCATTCCTTCCGCCGCGATCGATGGCGCGGTCAGACGTGCCGGAAGACGCGCGCGGACAGCCAGGCCGGCGGTGCCCTGTGCGGCGCGGGAGACGCGAGCCCGAGGGGATGCGGGCGTCTGACCCGCGGCCGCGGCGTACCGAGAGCGTCCGTTAAGGCCGCGGGTCGTGGCGCACGCGCCCGTCCGGCTCGATGCATCGCGCGCCGCCTACTCTCCTCCAGCGCCGGCGGCGTTGATGGAGTCCTGCACCTCGACCTTCTCCGCCGTGTCGTGGGCGAGCGACATCGCCTTCTCCCACGATTGCCGGGCACGGACGAGATCGTGCTTGCCGGCGTAGGCGTCGCCCAGAGCCGCGTGGACGCCCCAGAGCTGCCGGCTGCCCGGATGCTTCGCGGCGTAGTCCGTCAGCCAGGCGATCGCCTCGTCGTACTTCTTCTGCGCGAGGAGCGGTCCCACCGCGAGGTTGATCGACTGGCCTTCGCTGGCCATGGATTTCGCCCGTTCCCGGAGCTCGGCGGCGCCCCTGGCGTCGCCCTTCTTCTCGAGAACCGCGGCTTTCACCCGGAGCGTCGAGAACGTCGTCTGAAGCGACAGCGCGTGGTCCGCGTCCTCGAGAGCGGCGTCGACGCCGCCGTGGGCGAGCTCCCACCGCGCGGCCGCGGCCCAGGCGTCGGCATTCCAGTGCTTGCCTCCGCGAAGCTCGTCGGCGATCGACGCGCGAACGGTCGCCGGAACGTCGACCGCGATCCGGACCGGAATCCGGAGCTTTTCCCAGCGGAGCGAAAGCGTCGCCGCGTCCTCGGCGAGGTCGTCGAAAGTGTAGAGAAGGCGCTCCTGCGGCTCGGTGACCGGCTGCGGCGTCACCTCCACGCGGAGCGCGTCCTCCGAAGAGTCGTAGTTGTAGGTCCCCCACCCGCCCGCGAAGCGGCTGAGAATCACCGTCCATCGTCCGGCGGCCGGAACCATGAACAGACCGTAGATTCCCGGGGCGACCGGCTTGCCCTCGACCGTGACCGGCGTCGAGAACGAGATCGTCGTGTTCTCGTTGGCGCCCGCTCGCCAGAGGACGCCGTAGGGCACGAGCCCGTCCCAGATCTTCCGGTCGTTCACCCCCGGCCGGTGGTACCGCACCTCGACGTCGGTGATGCCGATCGTCTGCATGGCCGACGCCGCGGGGCTCGCCTCGGGGAGGTCGAGCATGGATTGGCCGCGGGCAATCCCCGCCGCCAGGAGCAGTCCCGACGCGAACATGACGTTTCTTTTCATCGTCTCTCTCCGTTTCGGTCGGTACGAGCCGACGGCCGGAAAGTTTAGCGGGGAATGGCGAGGCGCGTCCTGCGTGCCTCCAGCGCCCTGGCGCTGAGCGTCATGCCGTCATGGCGAAGCCGCCTCCGCTTCTTCTTCGGGGGGGTGGGATAATCGATCCCACGTCGTCCAGCGCTCGACATTCTCGGGAGGAATCATGGGACATCGACTCTCTCCGGCCGCGGCCGTCCTTGCTCTCTTTCTCGCGGCGATGCCCGCTCGCGCGGCGTGGACCCCCGGCGAGTCTCCCAACCCGCAAACGATCCTTCAGGAGGCGCAGAGCGACACGTCCGCCGGCCGCTACGCGGACGCGCTCGCGAAGTTCGTGTGGTTCCACGAACACGCACTCGAGGTCCAGCCGGCGATGACGGGGGTGCGCCTCTCGTTCGCACTCCTGTACTGGAAGGAACTCGGCGCCCTCTATCCGCCCGCTTTCGACAAGCTCCGGTCGGAGCGCGACCGGGCGGGCGAGGAAGCCCGGGACGCGGCGAACCCCCGAAAACCGTTCGACGATTTCGCCGCGATCAACCAGACCCTCGAAGAGGACGCCAAAACGGCGGGCCTCTTCGCCGTGTTCGACAGGGACTCACCCGAGAAGGCCCGCGCGGTCTATCTCGCCGCCGAGCCCGCGCTCATCCGGACGAAGCGCTACGGGCTCTGCGGGAAGTACATCGACGCCGACCGGGCGTTCGATCGTTACGTCCGCCTCCGCGACGCGCTGGCCGGCATGACGATGACGCCCGGATTCAAGGAGAAGTCCTTCTCGACGAACATGGCCACACTCGTCGGGCTGCTCGCGGTCAACGGCCGGAAGGAGGACGCGGCGCGGATCGCGGAGAAAGCGCGCGCGCTCTCCGACGACGCGGAATACCGAAAAGCGATCGACGCGGCGCTGAAAGGAGAGATTCCGCCGCCGTGGCCCTGACGCCATCGGCTCCGCCGCCGCGGCGATGTTCCCGTGAGGCCGGCCCGGCCCGGTATGTTTTCAAAAGATGAAGGAAAACGATCGATCGCGGCTATGAACGCGACCTGCATGTAGAGTCGACGCCGGCGCCATCACTCCCGGCGAGAACCCCGGGTTCTCCCGTCCGCGCGGGAAAAGCGGCAACCGAAAAGGAGACGACATGCCTCGTCAGATCGTGTTCACGCCCAAAGCCGCAAAGCCTCCCGCGGCGTACAGTCAGGCCGTCAAGGCGGCGGGTCTCGTCTTCGTATCGGGGACGGCGCCGAATGATCCCGCCACCGGCCGGATCGAGGGAACGACGATCCAGGAACAGACACGCCAGTGCCTGACGAACATCGCGGCGATCCTCGACGAAGCCGGCAGCTCCCTCGACAAGATCGTCAGCGTGACGGTCGTGTTGGCGGATGAGGACGATTTCCCCGGAATGAACGAGGAGTGGCTCCGATGGTTCCCCTCGAATCCCCCCGCTCGCCAGGGGGCAAAGCTGCCGGCGAAAATTCCCGGACTCAAGATCTCGATCGCGGCCATTGCCGAATCCTGATCGATCGATTCTCGCCCGGTCGCCGCCCGGGCGGCACTCGCCGGAGGGGCGCGCCGGCCCGGCATGAGGGGTCCGCGACCGGCGGCGCATAATATATAATAAAGAACTGACCCCAGAAAACTGGTTCCGTATAATAAAGAACTGACCCCGACGTTTGGGTCCGCGGGCCCGCGCGGGTTCGTGTCGAGCGCCCCTCCTCGAATCGGCATCGTCACGACGTCGTGGACGTCTGCTCGAGGCCGGCGCCCGCGCGCTTGCGCTCCCGTTTGTTCGCATAGAGCGCTTCGTCCGCCTTCTCGATCATCGCCGGGATGGAAGACGGGTTCGCCTCGGTCGTCGCGACACCGGTGCTGATCCCGATCCTGCAGCTCGCCGACACGGCCTGCTGCATCCGCCGGGCGATCTCCGCCGCTTCGTCTGCGGCCGCGCACGGCAGGACCGCCGCGAACTCGTCTCCGCCGTATCGGGCGAACGTGTCCATGCCCTGGCGCGCACAGTCCGCGCATGCCCGGGCCACTCCGCGCAGGAGCGCATCGCCCGCCGCGTGGCCGAGTCGATCGTTGTGCCCCTTGAAGTCGTCGAGATCGATCAGCACGAGGGAGAACGGCGTCCCTCGCGTCTGCGAGGCGTGCCAGGCGAGCGCCAGCGCCTCGTCGAAAGCGCGCCGGTTTCCGACGGCCGTCAGCTGGTCGACCGACGCCGCCCGGACCCGCGCCGCGAGCGCCAGAGCCAGGAACAGCGCCTCCGCGGCGACGCCGAACTCGTAGAAGTATCGCCAGTCGTTCTGGTAGCGGTCGGAAATCGACTGCAGCTCCAGTCCGATGTCCTCGATGGCGACGCCCAGCATGACGCAGGCGAAGCCGATCGCGTAGTAGCGCGCCGCGGCGTCGCCGGATCGCATCGTCGCAAGGCCGGCGGCCATGCACGTCGCCAGCAGGCCGAGCAGCAGGACGTCTTCGAGAACGCTGTGCAGACGCGTGTACGGCAGAACATGCTGCAGCGCGATCGCCAGCGTCATGAGGCCGAAGAGCACCAGCAGCAGCCGATCGATCGCGGGCCGTCGGGCCGGCAGCCGCAGAAAAGACCGCGCGAATCCGACGGTGCACCCGAAATACAGGAACGAGGTGATCCCGTTGTAGACGTACTGGAAGTCTCGGGGCAGGGCGTGGATCGGCCACGGCTCGAGGCCGACCTGGAAGCACACCATGCTCGCCATGATGCCGGCGTACCAGAGGAACGGGCGTTCGCGCGTCAGGACGAAGACGAGGCCGTTGTACAGCCCGATCGCCGCGAAGAAGCCCAGGAAGATCTGGGCCGCGTCGAACGTCATGACGCCTTCCGGCCGGAGGGGGTCCTCGAGGCGCTTTCCGGCTCCCTCGCTGCCGGCCGCCGCTCGGTGTTCGCTCTCGGCCGGATGAAATGCGCCCCGGGGCGAAGTGGCTCCGCGCCGGTACCACGGCGCGGCAGCGAGGCGGGAAAAGACCCGGGCCTCCTGGCACGATGTGCGCCGCGATGTGATGCATTCGACTCACGAGAGAGGGCTCCGGCGCACCGAACCGGCGGCGTATGCTGTTCGGATGCTCGACATACCGCCCCTCTCCGGGGCGTCGTGAGCCTCGAAGGGCGGCGCGTTTCGTGACCGAGTGGCCGAAGATCATCCAGGGCGGCATGGGGGCCGGGGTCTCCTCGTGGAAGCTCGCGCGCGCCGTGTCGTCCCTCGGTCAGCTCGGCGTCATCTCGGGGATCGCGCTCGACGTCATCCTCGTCCGCCGTCTGCAGGACGGTGATCCGGACGGGAGCATTCGCCGGGCCCTCGCGCGTTTTCCGATGACGACGATGGCGGACCGGATCCTCGACAGGTTCTTCATCCCGGGCGGGAAAGCTGCCGACGCGCCCTACGCCACCGTCCCGATGCACTCGCTCGATTCCGTTCGCTCTCTGCTCGAGCTCTGTATCGTCGGCAACTTCGTCGAGGTGGATCTGGCGCGGGAAGGACACGATCAGCCGGTCGGCGTGAATTACCTCGAAAAAATTCAGCTTCCGCACCTCCCGTCGATCTACGGGGCAATGCTCGCCGGCGCCGCGTTCGTGCTGATGGGCGCCGGCATCCCGACGAAGATCCCGGGGGTTCTCGACCGGTTCGTCCATCACGAGAAGGCGACGTACGACGTGACGGTCACGGGGACGAGGGAAGGAGAAACCGCGACACTTTCGTTCGACCCGCGCCAGTACGTCGACATCGACCTGCCGCCCCTCCGGCGGCCCTTCTTTCTTTCGATTGTTTCCTCCAACGTTCTCGCGACGACGATGCTCCGCCGCTCCAACGGGTCGGTCGACGGGTTCGTCGTCGAGAATCCGGCCGCCGGCGGGCACAACGCCCCGCCGCGCGCCAGGGGTCTGCTCGACGCGGAAGGGCAGCCCGTCTACGGCGAGAAGGACGCGGTCGACCTGCGCCGCATCGGAGAGCTCGGCAAACCGTTCTGGATCGCCGGCGGCATGGCGTCCAACGAACGCCTCCGCGAGGCTCTGGCGCTCGGCGCGGCGGGTGTTCAGGTCGGAACCGCCTTCGCGCTCTGCGACGAGTCGGGCCTGCGCGAGGACCTCCGCCGCGAGCTGTTGCGCCAGTCGGTGGACGGCGCCACGCGCGTTCACACGGACCCGCTCGCGTCGCCGACCGGCTTTCCCTTCAAGGTCGCCCGGATCGACGACAGTCTCTCGGAAGCGGACGTGTACGAAGCGCGCGACCGCGTCTGCGATCTCGGGTTTCTCCGCGAGGCGTATCGCAAGGACGACCGGACGGTCGGTTTCCGCTGTTCCGCCGAGCCGGTCGAACAGTACGGGCGAAAGGGAGGGGCCGTCGAGGACATCGCCGGACGGAAATGCCTCTGCAACGCGCTGATGGCAAACATCGGCATGGGCCAGCTGCGGCACGGCCTGCCGGAATTGCCTCTCGTGACGGCCGGTGACGACGTTCGGACGATCGCGCGTTTCATCCCTCCCGGCCAGGAGACCTACTCGGCGCGCGACGTCGTCGAGAAGATCCTCGGCGAGGGCGCGCCCGCAGCGTGATCGCTCGCCGCGCGAGACGCGCGGCGACCAGAGGGCCGGGCTCCCGCGGACGTCACCCGCGGGGCATCCTGTCCGTCGTGTCCTTGCGCCGGAACACGAACAGCGATCTGGTCTCTCCGGGCCACAGCGATGGCGTGCCAGGCGCCTACGACCTCGCGACGATCTCGCCGGCGTGCGTTTCGAGAGAAATGAGGTCCATGATCCCCACCATTCGCATCCATTCCCGATAGCGTGCGGCACCGGCCTGGCCTGAGGTTTTCGACGCCCACTCCGCCACCGCGACAGTCGTCCTGCTGTCGGCGCGCATGAGCCGGTAGCTGATGAAACCCGCCTGCTCGCGAAAGACAGACACCCCCTCGGTCTCGATTTGCCGAAAGACGCGCTCCGCTTCAGTCGAGAACAGATCCAATGTCCACCGAGCAACCGAAACACGAAGATACTTCGGTGCAGCAACGCCTGTTTCCATCAGCGACACACCTCGTTGCGTCTTTCGAGAGCTTCCGACGCAAATCGGTCGAGCTTGCCTTCCGACGCGTCCTTCTCGAGTTGCCGATCCCAGAGTCCAGGAACGACGCTGGCAAGCCGCCACGCTGCCTCAGCAACGCCCGCCGTCACTTCGTCGGCCGCCGGCTTGGCCGTTGCCTCGCGGCCGCACCCCGAATGATGAGTCTGCCCCTCCCTTTGGATGGCAACGGAACTGTCGCCCGATCAATCGCAGCCACAATCAGCGCCTCCAGGTCCGGATGTGCCAACTGGCTGGCCGCTTTTACCCGGACGAAGCGGGTCTGCTTTCCCGATCCCAGCAGAAGCCTCTTCGGGTCGGGCAATTGCGGTCCCTGATTGAAGTACAGACGCACACCGTCGGCACGTGCGGCGATCGACACGATGCCATCGATCCCCCGACCCGTCGGCGAATAGCCGAGGACGACGGAGTGGGTGTAGTCGTACGCCAGCTCATTGGCGGTCGGGATTCGCTTGCGTACGACAGCCCGGACCGATCGAATGAGCTTCTGATCCTTCGGATCAAACCTGTCAATGAAGGACCGGAGCTGGGCCTCCGGCGTACGCTTCCTGCCATCGGGTTTCACTGTCACCGCATCCTCCGAATCGTTCTAACCAGTTCCGCCTCAGATCCGCCCAACGGCCCGAGCTCAGCGGCCAGCCCCTGCGACCGAGCGAAGCGAGGGCGCGAGGACTGGTCCGCTGGATGTTCGCCGGTGCATAGGCACTCCTATGAGTTACAGTATGCGAGCTCATGCTGGTGCGTATCAGCGCGGTGCCTGAAGCGAATGATTTGTCCTTCCGGACTGAACCGCCAGATGTGAATCTGGTCTTCCTCACTTACACGCCTTCCCGTTGCCCTTACAGTAAACTCAACGTCAAGAAGCACTACGACGGCCTCCCCTTTTTCGAAGAAGTCTTTCGGAACGAATCGATTCATCTCAACTTCCTCAAGACTTTTAAAGAAGCCAACCACCGCGTCACGGCCCTGTCTTCGCTGTAACCAAGGGACGCTGGTAGATGTTGATCCGTATTCCCATTCAACGCTGTCGGAGAGTTTCGACAGGATCTCAGGCACATCTCCACGGCCGAATGCTTCGTAGATCTGTTGGACAGTTTCCAGGTTGCTCATATCACTCCCCTTTGCTTATTGTGCGATTACGCAGTGACGGCGAACGACCTGAGTTCAGCGGCAAGCGCGCAGGGCGCAAGCTTGCCTCGCCATAGCTCGCGCCGCGAGCGACGGCGTGTCCGCTGATACGAGATGTTAGCCGCGCATCGCAAAGAGCTTCTCGGCGAATACCCGGGCCTTTTCGAGACCCTCGTCTGTGAACATTACCGACTTGGTCTTTCCGATCGGATTCGTGATCCAGCCTTTGTCGTGAAGAAGCCGCATCACTTCCCAGTCCATACCCTTCCAAGCCCGGACTTCGTCATGAAGACTCAGGAAAAGAAGAGCCAGCGCAGCCTCATCGATCCTGGATTCATCGTAGGCCATGCTCAACCGACGGCCTCGCTTGACGCGGCTGACGACGCGAGTTCAGCGGCGCGCACGCGAGTGCGCGTCCGCTGCAACGAGATGTTCGGTGCCGGCGCGATCGGATTTCTCAAGTGCGCGTTCAAGGGCAGGGCGCTTAGGGAGGGAAAGAAAATATTGGGAAGGATAAAGGTAATCCTCGCCAGACTCATCGATCACCCGAACGAGGTTACGTCGCATAGCGGTTGCATCGGGTAGCGCGGAATAAATACGTCTGGCTTGGAGATCAACGTTGCCGCCGGTTTCGACGCAAACCACGAAGCGCTTCCGATCGTCGCGTTCAGACAAGGCGTTTGATTTTGAAATCCCTTTTGCCGACACCGTGCGCTTCATACCAATGGATTTCTGCGCGGACGATCTCGCCCGACGGGAGGCGGACCGTTGCGACTCCCTTGACCTTACGCCAGCGACCCTTGCCATATCGTCTCCGTAACTCCTTGATTCTACATATCCTCTGACCAGCGGCGATCGTTTCGACCGCCGTCACCTCACCGACGATCTCGAAGTTCACGCATTACTCAGCTTACGCCCCGAGGCCGCCCTCGGCAAGGCACCGAACGACCCGGCTTCAGCGGCGGCGCGCGGACGGCGCGACGTCCGCTGCAAGCCGATGTTCGGCATTATTACGCGTGCTGCATCAGTTCGAGCCGGTTCCCGAAAGGGTCGTCGACGTAGGCATGCACGCACCCGATCAGCGGCTCACCGTTCAAGACCTCGTATCCCGCGCTGCGGAGCGAATCGACCAGACCCTGCAGGTTCGCGACCAAGAGGCCAGGGTGTGCCTTCCGCGCCGGCCTGAAGTCCGGATCCACGCCGAGGTGAATCTTCACGCCCGCGTTCTCGAACCAGGCTCCTCCCCGAGCGACGAGATGAGCCGGTTTTCGGATTTCGGTCAGACCGAGAACCCCGACGTAGAATTGCCGCGCGGTCTGCTCCCCCCCGGTCGGCATGGCGAGTTGGACATGATCAATCCCGACGATCATCCGATGAACCTTCACCGCCCGTCGAACATGTACTTAGACGGAAGGGGGTCCCGCCGTGTTAGCCGGAAGAAATCGCCCTTCGGTCTTCCGCGCTTCAATCACTTGGCCTCCAATCGTTCCGCCTAAGCCTTCCTGGCGCGGACGACCCGACCATTTTCGCTTCGTCGATGATACGCCCCCGGTCTCCCTGAAATGGTCATCCGCCCATAGCATCGCGCCAGCAGGATTCGGGGGACAGGCGTCGCGAAGCCAGCCACCGAAATCGACCCGAATTCACCTGAAAAACGGAATCCTTTGAACTCCTTCTTGAACTCGTCCCTCGCGCGCCCGAGGGCAAAGATGGCGTAACCCATTGAAATGATTGGTCGGGGCGGTCGGATTTGAACCGACGACCTCCTGCTCCCAAAGCAGGAGCGCTACCGGGCTGCGCTACGCCCCGAAGTTTCGGGAGATTATGGTACGCGAAGACCAAGCCGCCGACTCGCCGGCCGAGGACGCGGCGCCCGCGGCCGCCACCGGTACGCCGCGAGCGACAGGCGCCCTTCCGGATCGAAGCGCACGCCTTCCCGTTCGAGCATCCGCCTCTGGAGCGCGTCGTGCCCCGATCCGTTCCGCCGCCGGCTGACGGTTCCCTTCGCGTTGACGACGCGGTGCCACGGGAGCGGAGCGCCGTCCGGCAGCGCGTGGAGCGCGTATCCGACGAGGCGGGCATGGCTCGCGAGGCCGGCGAGCTCGGCGACCTGGCCGTACGTCGCGACGCGCCCGCGGGGAACCTTCGCGACGACGGCGTAGATCGCCCGCCACGAGTCGGACGGCCCGCGCGAGCTCCTCACGGACCCGGGCTCAACCCTCCTTCTCGCAGCTGACCATCCACGGGATGCCGAAGCGGTCGATGCCCATGCCGAATCCCGCCGCCCAGAACGTCTTCGAAAACGGCATCTTCACCTCTCCGCCTTCGCAGAGCGCCTTGAAGATCCGCTCTCCGTCCGACTTCCGGGCCACGCCGATCGCGACCGAGAAGCCCTGCGGCTTCGTGAAGTACTGCGGCGGGGCGTCCGAGCCCATGATCGAGGCGCCCCCGCCGAGGTCGAGCCGCGCGTGCAGGATCCGGCCGCGCTGGTCGGGCGGAGTCTGTTCCGCCATCGGCGATTCGCCGTTGGTCATCATCTCGAGCTTGCCGCCGAGGATCTTTTCGTACGTCCGGAAGGCTTCGGCGCACTTCCCGTCGAACGCCAGGTAGGGATTCACGTCCACTGCTCTTCTCCTTTCAAGAGGCTGCTCTTGCGAGCGAACCGTTCACGGCTTCTTTTTCGAAATCTCGTCGCGCATCCGCTCTTCCCGCTCGCGGAGCCCGGGCGTGAGCTCCGCTCCGAAGTCCTCGGCCTCGAAGATCCGGCGGATCTCGATCTCCGATTCTCCCTCCTCGAACGGATTCGGGCAGCGCCGGATCCAGTCGACCGCCTCCTCTTTCGATTTCACCTGGAGGATCCAGAACCCCGCGATCAGCTCGCTGGCGGGGAACGGGCCGTCGACGACCGTGCGGTCCTTTCCCGAGAATCTCACCCGCGTCCCCTTCACGCTGGGCTGCAGGCCCTCGCCGGCGAGCATGACCCCCGCCTTCATCATCTGCTCGTTGAAGGCGCCCATTGCGGCGAGGAGCTTCGCGCTCGGCATCGCTCCCGCCGTTTCGGATTCCTTCGTCGCCCTCACCATCGCCATGAACCGCATGAACGACTCCTTTCGCCGCTCTTTCCCGGGTTCTCGACTTCGCGGCGATCGAGAAACCGCCGAATCCACGTTCGATTCGACGAAAACGCCGGGAGCGCGACAAGTACCACAATGCGCGGAAGGCGGTGTACCGCTTTCCGCTCCGCCTCGGCCCGGACTTCGGAGCGCGCGACCGGACTATCGACGCGGTTCTTCCCGCAAATTCGGTGCCTTGCGGCCGGACGTTTCGCCCGCGAGAGCGCCCGCGATCGACTCGAGCCCTCTCCGCGTGGACCGCAGCTGCGCGGGCGGGACGGCGTCGAGCGCGCGGCGGAGAGCCGCGTCGACGGACCGGAGGGTCTCGCGGTCGAAGCGCCGGCCCTTCGACGTGAGCCCGAGCAGAACGCGCCGGCCGTCCCGCGCGTCGGGGCGGCGGCGGACGTAGCCGTGCCGCTCGAGGCGCTTGACGAGTCCGGTGAGCGTGCCGGGCTCGACCTGCAGGAGCTCGGCGAGCCGCCCCGCCGGGATTCCGGGGAACCGGCCGACGGTGCGGATCACGAGACGCTCGGCGACGGTCACCCCGGTTCTCGCCCCCTCCCCCGTCGTCAGCCGGCGAAGACCATGATCGACGGCCCAGACGAGCCGGAGGAAATCGACGACGACCGGAGGCCCCGCGGCCGCCGCGGCGCGCTTCACCGCGCCGCTCTCCGGCGGCCCTGCCGTCGGAGCTCGATCAGGCGCCGGAGCAGCTCGTCGACCGCTCCCTGCGCCGCGAGGTAGTACGGCGCCGCCGAGCTTCGCCGCCGGCCGACGCGAATCGCCAGGAGCCGGCCCGGCTCGTCGATCGTGAAGACGTCCTCGTCCGTCTCGTCGTCGCCGACGTAGATCGCGGTGTCGCAGCCGAGCCGCTCGCGTTCGGTCTCAAGCGCGACGCCCTTGTGGGGAGCGCCCTGCGGGCACGATGTTGACGACCTGCTTGCCGCCGACCAGCCGCGATCCGCCGAGAGCCGACGCGGCGTCGAGGATCGCCGCCCGCGTCTCCTTCTTCCGGCGCGAGCGGCGGTAATGGACCGCGATCGAGTACCGCTTGTCCTCGATCTCGACTCCCGGACATCCGCGAGCGCGCGGCGAAGCCGCTCGAGCCAGCGCGGACCGTCCGGACGACGCGCTCGTCGCCGCGCCACGGCTCGATGCCGTGATTGCCGATGATCTCCGCGACGGGGATCCCGTGGAGCCGGCCGGCCGCGTCGCGGCGCGCGCGGCCCGAGATCACGACGGTCGGATAGAGCCGGCGCGGCTTCCTCGAGCAGGGCCCGGGTGCGGCCGCGAGCGCCGCGCGCGCCGGCTCGCGCACGATCGGCGCGAGCGTGCCGTCGAAGTCGAACGCGAGGAGCACGTTCGACCACGCGAACTGCTCGAGGACCTCGCTCCGGGCGGCGAAAGGACGTCCCGCATCAGGCCGCGGCGACCGCCGCCGGAGATGGTCCGTGAGCCGCCCGGTCAGCCGATCGCGGCTCCGGAGGCGCGACGCGTCCACGAGCATGCGCCCGGCCCAGCGGTAGACGTTGAACTCGGCGATGAACGTGCGCATCGACCGCATCCGGTCCCGTTGCTCTTCGCGGCGACATCGTGAGCGCGGCGCGCAGGGCCGAGCTCGCCTCGTCCAGATCGTACGGATTGACGATCAGCGCCTCCGTCAGCTCCCGCGCCGCTCCGGTGAACTGGCTGAGCACCAGCACGCCCCGCATCGTCCTCGCGCGCCGCGACGAACTCCTTCGCGACGAGGTTCATCCCGTCGTGGAGGCTGCTGACGTAGCAGAGGTCGGCGGCCCGGTAGTACCGGAAGACGGTCGGCGGCTCGTGGTGCGTTCGCCGGAGCACGATCGGCCGGTATTCCCCATCGCCGAAGCGCGGGTTGATCCGCGTCGGCGAGCTCGCTCGACGGTCTCGTTCAGCTGCCGGTAGCGTTCGATCGCGATCCGGCTCGGCGCCGCGAGCTGAACGAACGTGAACCGGCCGCGGAATTCGGGGAACCGTTCGAGCAGGCGCTCGACGGCCAGCAGCCGCTCCTCGACGCCCTTCGTGTAGTCGAGGCGATCGACGCCCACGCCGAGCAGCGCGTCCGGCTTCAGCCCGAGCTCCTCGAAGACCGAGCTCCGGCACTCCTCGACCGGCGGCGCGGTCGCGAGCCATCGCACGCGGCCACTCGAGCGAGATCGGATACGGCCGCACGAGCGTGCTCCGCCCGTGCTGGACGACGGCGTTCTGCTCCCGGTCGATGCGGGCCTCGAGGTACCGATCGACCGAGTCGATGAAGTTGTTGCAATCGAACTGCGTGTGGAAGCCGAGGATGCTCGCGCCGAGCATTCCCTCGAGCAGCTCCTGGCGCCAGGGGCAGATGCCGAACCGCTGCGCGTTCGGCCAGGGAATGTGCCAGAACATGATGACGGTCGCCCGCGGCAGCCGCTCGCGGATCAGCCGCGGGACGCAGCGCGAAGTGGTAGTCCTGCACGAGGACGATCGGGTCCTTGGAGTCCACCTCCTCGCAGACGCGCGTCCGCGAATTTCTCGTTGACCTCCTGGTAATGCTCCCAGTCCTCGCTCCGGAAGGCGGGCCGCGTGTGCGGCGACGTGGCAGAGCGGCCACAGCCCTTCGTTCGAGAAGCCGTAGTAGTAGCCCTTCTCCTCCTCGGGTGAGAGCCAGACGCGGCGGAGCACATAGGACTTCCTCGCCGGGAGGGACGCGGATGTGGCCGTCGCGGTCGGCCGTCTCGCGAGTCGGCGGAGCCGCTGCCGTGCGCGACCCAGGTGCCCGAGCAGGCGCGCATCACCGGCTCGAGCGCGGTGACCAGGCCGCTCGCGGGATGGAGGACGTGCGACCCCGCCGTCGCGGTGCGCTCTGGATGTACGGCTCGCGGTTGGCGACGATCACGACCTTTTCGCCGTGGAGATGGCGGTTCAACGTGTGCGACAGCCGCTGCGGCGTCCAGGCCCCGCCTTCGCGGTCGTCGTCCCTCTCGGCGACGATGCGCTCCACGAGATCGCGGACGTCCCTCATGATCGGACTGGAATTCCGGCCGGCGCTTCGCGCCCGCTCCCGCAGCGAGCCCGCGGAGCTCGTCGCTCCACCCGCGCCACGAGAGGCGCGCCGCGAAGAGCGTGACGCCGGCGGCGGCGACGCGCCAGAATGCCGAAGGCGACGAGCAAGAACCGTCTGCGGTCGTGGCCTCGCGCGTCTCCACGAAGCTCAGGTCGTGGACCAGGACGACGAATCCGAGGGCTCTGCCCCGTCGAGCGACGGGAATCGCGCTGACGTGCGACGTCCCCGCCCGGGAGCGACGCCACGGTCCTCCACGGCTTCCAGCGCAGCGGCGCCCGCGTCGCCGCGCGGACGCGGGCCCCGAGCTCGCGCACGAGAACCGCGCCGGAAAGTCCGTCGTCTTCGTCAGCGATCGCGACAAGTCGTCGGAGCAGGCCGCGGCCGCCATCACGCGCTCGTCGCGGGTGATGTCCGCGAGCAGCGTCGGAGCGCTTGCGTCGCTCGCCCCAGTGGGAAACGAGCGCCTGCCGGGCGCCGCCGACGGCGAGCTGCGCGCCCGCATGCCCACGTCCTTGTCGAACCACTCGCGCGTGGTCCGCTGACGATCCGGACGGCGATCCAGGTCAGCGAGCCCGAGGCCGAGGACGAGCGCGGCGACGAATCGGGTGACGCGGCGCATGGTCCCATTCCATCACAAATTAGTTTGGTTTCAAAATAACCGTCTGCTAGTCTGCGCGAGGTGCGCACTCGAAGGACCTCGGGCTCATCGGCAACTGCCAGTATCTCGGCGCTCGTCGCAGCGCACCGGGACGATCGTCTGGTGCTGCCTCCCGCATTCGACGCCGAGCCGGTGTTTTCGACGCTGCTCGACGCAGAGGACGGCGGGCGTCTTCGCCGATCGGACCGGCCGGCGGCGAGCCCGGCGAGCAGCGCTATCGCGACAACACGAACATGCTCGAGACGACGTTCGCACTCCCGACGGGCTCTTCCGCGTCATCGATTTCGCGCCGCGCTTCGTGCAGCACGGGCGCGCCTTCCGGCCGACCCAGCTCTTCCGCATCGTCGAGCCGATCGAAGGCATCGCCGCGCATTCGCGTGCGCCTGCGAGCCGCGGCTCGGCTGGTCGAAGCGCGGCCCGCGGTCCAGCAGGGCTCGCACCATGTCGCGCTTCGAGGCTTCGCGAGCCAGCTGCGGCTCACGACCGACATCCCGCTCTCGTACCTCGGCGGCCAGCCGTTCACGCTCACCGGCCGCCAGCATCTCGCCCTCACCTGGGGCGCGCCGGTCGAGGAGCCGCTCGCGCCGCTGTGCGAGCGCTTCTGACGAGACGGTCGCGCTACTGGCAGCGGCTGGGTGAAGCAATGCGACATCCCGCCGCTCTTCCAGCAGCGAGGTCATCCGCTCCGCGCTCGACGCTGAAGCTGCATTGCTTCGAGGACACCGGCGCGATCGTCGCCGTCGATGACCACCTCGATTCCCGAGTCGCCCGGAAGCGGCCGCACCTGGGACTACCGCTACTGCTGGCTCCGCGACGCCTACTACGTGCTCGAGCGCCTTCCGCTGCTGGGGCAGTTCGAGGAGCGGGAGCAGTTCGTCCAGTATCTGTTGAACGTCGCCGGCGGCGCGCCCGACCTGAATCTCGCGCCGCTCTACCGGGTCGACGGGACGCAGAACCTCGAGGAGTCGATCCTGGAAGGCTGGCCGGGCTACGACGGCGACGGGCCCGGTGCGCGTCGGCAACGGCGCCGCCTGCACGCGCAGAACGACATTTTCGGCGAGATGGTGCTCGCGCTGACGCCGATCTTCCTCGACGAGCGCTTTCAGCGCGGAGCGCTCGCCGGCCGCGCTCGATCTGCTCGATGCGGCTGGCGCGCAAGGCGATTGCGCTGGCCGGCACGCCGGACGCGGGCATCTGGGAGTACCGCACGGAATGGAAGCCGCAGACGTTCTCGAGCCTGATGTGCTGGGCGGCGGCGGACCGCATGGCGCGGTCGCCGACCGCCATGCGCCGGCCGCTCGAGGCCGAATTCCGCGCGGCGGCCGAGACGGATCCGCGCCGACAGATCGTCGCCCGAGCCTGGAGCCCGGAGCTCGGAAGGCTTCGTGGGCCACTACGGCGGCGGCGATCTCGACGCGTCGCTGCTGCAGATGGCGACGCTCCGCGTTTCCTGCCGGGGACGATCCGCGCCTGCGTGAGCACGATCGACGCCATCGTCACGAGACCTCTCGCGGGACGGCTGGCTGCTCCGCTACAGCTCGACGACGGCTTCGGCAAGCCGCGGTCGCGTTCGTCATCTGCACGTTCTGGCTGATCGAGGCGCTCGCGGCGATCGGGCGGACGGACGAAGCGCAGAGACGTCATGCGACGCGTCCACGCCGCTCGTCTCGCCGCTGGGCCTTCTCGCGGAGGACTACGACACCGCGACCCGCGGATGTGGGGGAACTTCCCGCAGGCCTATTCGCACGTCGGGCTGATCCACGCGGCGTTCGCCGCTTCGCCGCGCTGGATCGAGGTCCTTTGAGGTAAAAGCACCTTTCCGCAATAATCCGATAACGGTCCCGCCCTCCCGTCTCCTATACAAGCATCGCGACCCCGGTGCGAAATGATTTCGACGCCGGCTGCCCGCGCGAAGACCGCGCGGGGGAGAGGACCGCCGTGACCCGCACTTTCCTTCGCCGCGCCGTTGTCGTATCCCTCCTCGGCGCCGTCCCGGGGTTCGCCGCCGCGACGGCCCTCGTGTCGAACATGGCGAACACGACCAGCACCGACCTCTCGCCCCAGAGCACGTTCTGGGTCGCGCAGGAGTTCACGACCGGAGCGAGCGATTGGATGGTCACGTCGATGCAGTTCCGCGGCGCGCGCAACGCGAGCCAGTCGCTCGCCGTCTCGGTCTGGAGCGACAACGGTTCCGGGCTTCCTCTCGCATCCGTCGGGACGTTCGACGCATCGGGCGTCACGACGACGGTCGGTCCTCAGACGCTCGTCGTCGGCACCATCTCGCTCGCGGCGAGCACGAGCTACTGGATCGTGATCGCGCCGTCGGACGTCAATACCGCGTTCTGGACGAAAGAAACGGACCTGACCTCCACCGGAACCGGAACGATACCGAACGCGAAAGCCTCGAGCACGAACTCGGGATCGTCCTGGTCCGCGCTCGTGGATGCGACCGCGAATCTGATGATCGAGATCGACGGCGCGGCGATCGACACGACACCGGACGCGTTCTCGTTCGTCGACCAGACGGGGGTTCCGCTCTCCACGACGATCACCTCCGCCCCGATCGCCGTGTCCGGCATCACCGCCGCCACCGCGATCTCCGTCGTGGGAGGGTCCTACTCGATCAACGGCGGCGGGTTCACGTCGGCGGCCGGCACGGTCGACGCCGGCGATGGCGTCCGCGCCCGGCACACGTCATCCGCCGGCTTTCTCACCGCCGTCGACACGACCGTGACGATCGGGGGCGTCTCCGACACGTTCACCTCGACGACGCTCGCCGAGGACACGACACCGGACGCGTTCTCCTTCGTCGACCAGACCGGGGTCGCGCTCTCGACGACGATCACCTCGGCCCCGATCGTCGTGTCCGGAATCAACTCCCCGACGGCGATCTCCGTCGTGGGAGGGGCCTACTCGATCAACGGCGGCGGGTTCACGTCGGTCGCGGGGACCGTCTCGGCCGGCGATTCCGTGCGGGCGCAGCACACTTCCTCGGCGAGCTTCCTGACCTCCGTCGACACGACCGTCACGATCGGAGGCGTGCCCGATACCTTCACCTCGACGACCGCGCCCGAGATCGCCGCGCCGACCGTTCCCACGCTCGGGACGTCGGCTTTGCTGCTCCTCGGAGTGCTCCTGGCGACGGCCGGAATGGTCGCGATCCGAAGGCTCTGACCGACCGCCCCCGGGCATCGCTCGCCCCCCCCCGGATCGTGGGGTCAGTTCCTTATTATATATTATACGGCCAGCCGACGACCCTCGATCCGACGCGCTCGCTTCGCGAGCAGGGGCCGCTTTCCGCTCTCAATCTCGGTCACGATGTTGCTGACCCGGGCGGGCTTGATTCCGAACGCGCTCGCGATCGCGGCGCCCGTCTCTCCCGAGAGCTTCCGGCAGAGGTAGACCGCGATCATCTTGTCGGCCGAGCCTCGAGGACGCGAGAGCGCCGCCGGCTCGGCGCCGAACTCGGCCGCGACCGCCCGGCGGATCGCGTCGATCGTGAACCGCAGCGGAGAGCGCTGGCCCCGCGGTATGTCCTCGCCCAGAGCGGCGCCCTGGAGCCGCGCGTCGATCTGCTTCAAGAACTGCTCTCCCCCGAGAAAGACCTGGTGCCGGACCTCCGTCAAGGGCGAAGAGGCACCGCGCCCTTCCGCGACGAACTCGCGGTAGAGATCCCGCGCCCGGCGCTTTGATTTCGAAAACTGCGAAAGCGTCCAGTCGACTTCGAGCCACCGAGGTGCGGGGTTCCGACCCGACGTCGCTCGATAATTGCTCCACGGCCATGCCCCCGCGCTGGAGACGATGCCCACGCGGACGGGATTCAGGACGACGTAGCGGCAGAGTTCCAACAGATGGGCATCGCGTTCGACCAGGATTGCCTTGTAGCGGCCCTGGAAGAGGTGGCCGGACCGGCGGTGACGGAGGTTGAACCACTGCGTGTACCTTCCGTTGATCCGTTGCATTCCGGCGGAGAGGTTTCCCCGCGGCGTCTCGACGAGCAAGTGGAAGTGATTGCCCATCAGACAGTAGCCATGGACGGCCCACCCCGATGCCTGCGCGACGAGTCCGAGGATTTCGAGGAAGCGCGCCCGATCGCGATCGTCCCGGAAGATGTTGGCTTTCTCGTTGCCCCGGCTGGTGACGTGGTAGAGAGCCCCTTCGTACTCGAGTCGCAGCGGTCTTGCCATGCGTCCTAAGTGTATAACAAAGAGCTGACCCCTCTGTATCCCGGACGTAAGTGTATAACAAAGAGCTGACCCCTCTGTATCCCGGACGGATCCCGGACGACGTGAGTGGCCCTTTCCCGCCGGGCGCAGCGGCCGTCCCCGCGGCAATAATGTATAATAAAGAACTGACCCCAAAGAAGGAGAACCGTTCAGGATCCGGGTTACCGCGCGAGCTCGTATTCGAAATCGTAGAAGTGGGCGCCGCCTTCGCGGATTTCGATCGCCAGACGCCCGGAGAGGCCCGACAACTCGTCCGTGCCGGAGTCGGGAACGACCGCGATCGACAGAGACGGCTCGCCGCGATTCATCGCCCCGGAGTGCTGCAGGACGAAGCTCCCCCGCCGCCCGCCGAGCGTGCCGGTCACGCGCTCGATGGCGACGTAGCCGGCCGAGCCCGCGACCTCCGTTGCCGCCGACATCATCTCTCCGAGGCCCTCCGCCTCGAGATCCCCGCGGTACCGCTTTTCGATCGACATCCGCGCCAGCGGCGGCTCGAGACCGGACCGGGGCGTGATCTTCACGTCGAACGGTCCCCGCGCGTGTGTCACCGCGTCCTCACCGGCCGATTCTAATCTTCGGGTTCTCGATCTCGAGCACGAGATAGGGATTGAGCGGCGAGGCCGCGAGGCCGCGGAGTCCCGGGACCTTCATCATGTGGAAGAACGTGGCGATCGCGGGCGAGAAGATCCTGCCGAACCATCGCCTCCTCACCCGCTTGAACTGGAGACGCCCGGACGGGCTGACCGCGCGCACGCGCCGCGCGGGATCGATCCGCCGGACGAGCGCGCGGACCTCGCCGATCTTCGGCAGGAAGCCCTCTCGCATCGAATGGAACCGCGCGCCGCCGGCTCCGGTCCCGTGCCAGAAGTCGATCGGAAAGGCGCCGTTCGGAAAATCGAGCCACACGGCGCCCGAAGGCGCGGCGACGCGCAGCAGCTCGCGGAGGAAGGTCAGCCGGTCGGCTTCCCGCGTCGGCGCCGCGTGGACCGCGTAGGGAGGCCCCGCGGATTCGACGACGCCGACGTGCTCGAGAACGCCCGAGCTCACGACGACATCGAACGACGCGGCGGGAAACGGCAGACGCGATCCCGACGCGACGCAGAGCCGCCCGCGGTTCTCTCTCTCCCTCCACTGCCAGCGGCGGAGTCGGGAGGAGTCGTTTCCCCAGGCGTCGACGCCCGCCGCGGCGAAGAGATCGACGGAGAGGCCGTTGCCGCACCCGCAATCGAGGACTCGCAGTCCCTCCGCGCGCCCGAAACGCGCCCGGAGCCGCGGGAGGAAGAAGGCTTCGACGCGCGCCCGCGTCCCGGCGACCTCGTCCTCGAGTCCCTGGAGAAGGAGCGGTGTGACGTCGCGTTCGGACGAGAACGCGTCGTAGTACTCCCCTTCGGCGAAGTCCACGATCCCGTCCTCCACCGGGTACGACCGGCCGCACGCGCCGCAGGCGAGCCCACCGTCCGCGGACGAGAGCAGCCCGTGGCAGCGCGGGCATACGAACGTCATGGGACGGCCTCCTTTTAGAGGGAACTCGCCGGATTATCTCTCGGTGCGGCGGACGCCAGCGCGCTCCCTTGCGGGTCAAAAGGCCATCGAGGTGCGGCGAGACGCGAGCGCGGCGGATTCCATCGATTCACATCAGGAGGAACGTCGCGCTCGGCGTCATCCTGATCGAAGCGAGGTCGCCCCACGACACACTCAGGCGCGTCAGCCGACGCGGACCGTCAGCATCGAAATCGACCCCCCGTCGACCCCCTCGACCGGAAACGTGACCTTTTCTCCCGGCCGCCTCGACGCGATCACGTACAGCAGCGGCAGATAGTGGTCGGGCGTGGGAATCGAGAGCATCGCGTCGCGGCCGAGAGTTTCGTAGTCGACGAGGGGGCCCTCGTCTCCCTCTTCGAGGAGGCGCCGCGCGCGCTCCTCGAACCGCACCGCCCAGTCGAACGCGGCGACCGGATGGCGCCCCCATGCGTACGCATGCAGGTTGTGGACGAGATTCCCGCTCCCGAGGACGAGGACCCCTTCGTCGCGCAGGGGCGCGAGGAGCTTTCCGACCTCGTAATGGAATCGCGGCGGCTGCGTCTCGTCGATCGAGAGCTGGACGACGGGGACGTCGGCGTCGGGATACAGACGGCAGAGCACGGACCACGTCCCGTGGTCGAGCCCCCACCCGAGGTCGCGCGCGACGGGAACCGGCTCGAGGAGCTCCGCGACACGTCCGGCGAGGGCGGGGCTTCCCCACGCCGGATACCGCACCGCGAAGAGCTCCGGGGGGAAGCCTCCGAAGTCATGGATCGTTCGCGGGCTCTCCATCGCGGTGACCGCCGTCTGCGGAACGTACCAGTGCGCCGAGATCGCGAGGACGGCCGCCGGGCGAGGGATCCCGCGCCGATCGTCGCCCACGCCCTCGTCCACGCATTGTCTTCGATCGCGTTCATCGGGTTCCCGTGTCCGACGAAAAGGGCGGGCATCGTCCTGGCCATGAACGGATCGTTTCGCCGGGGCCGTGCCGTGTCAATCAGGAACCCGGCGATACGCCGAGTTGAAGCGACGCGATCGCTTAATTCAGCTCGGGACTCGGTAACCACGAAGCGACAGGTCCCGCATTTTCGGCCGACGGCCAAAGCAATCCGAATTCTCCAGACCCGGAGATCGCTTCGCTTCGCTCGCGATGACGGAGTCCGAAAAGGCCATTAAGAACGCTGCCCCCCGGGGCTCTTCGCATCGCGGGGGACCCTTCGCGAAGTAGTCGAGCGGAGGTCCCGCGATGCGGGAGCGGGAGCGTCGGCGAAGGGGGTGGCGGCCGGCGCAGTCGAGTCACACAAGGCCGCGAGCGAAGCGAGCTTCATCGCGACTTCTCCCGGCGGGAGAAGGTGGCGGCTGCAAGCCGCCGGATGAGGGCGGTTCGACGAGCCGCGCGGCCGTCACGCGCCCCGGTCCCCGAGCCAGCTCCCGCGACGGTATGCATCGCCGCGCCGTGCCCACGATAGGATTCGCGCCGCATGACTCCCGACTTGTTGACCGCGTGCGTCTTCTGCGGAATGTCGCTCCTCCGGACCGGACTCCCCTCCCCTTCCGGGCTCACGGCCGAGTTCGGCGCGTCGTACGCGACGCTCGAGCGGCGCGACGACAGCCCCACCGTCTTCCAGAACGACGCGTCCGACGTGACGCCGAAGTTCCTTCTCGTCGGCATGGGAAACGCGAACGAGGCCGCGCCCGGACTCGGCGCCGGCACCGCGGCGCGCGAGTGGTTCGCGCGTCTGGCGATCGCGAACTCCCACGACGAGCAGAGCCAGACGTTCCGGATCCCCGACTCGGTCGTCGCGACCGGGACCGGTCGATACGAGAATTTCGAGGCGGGCGCGCGGATTGCCGTCGGGGCCCGCGATTCGGTGGAAGCCGCCGTCGCCCAGCGGGTCCACAAGATCGTCGACCTCGTCAATCTCGGGGGATCGAAGTTCCAGTTCTCCGAGGAGCGGAGCCTCTTCGCGCAGCGCGTCGACGTCTCCGTCGGATGGCGGCACCGGTTCCGGAACGCGGAAATCGCGGCGGCATTTCGGGAGGTCCGTCCCGAAGGGAAGTACAACACGGCGTCCGTCTACCGGCAGGGCAAGGGCTGGATGCCGGGAGGGGAGATCGAAGGACGCTGGCGGCACGGTACGTTCTCCCTGGGCGCGTCCGCCGAAGCGGTCGCCGCCGACATGCCGGTCCACGAACAGCGCGTGCCCGATTTCGCGCACGTCTCCTACACCGAGAGGGCGACGCTGTCGTCGGGTTCGCTCTTCGCGGAGAAGACCTGGGGAGGAACCGACGTCTATTTCTCGATCGGCGCCGACCGCTCGCGGCTCCCGTTCGTCGCGATGGCGGTGCTTGGAGAGGAGACCCGGTATTTCGACGCCGGGTATCGTTCCGTTTCGCGCACGCGCGAGGTCGTCTGGGATCTGGCCGTCCGGCACCGGATCTCGCCCGGAGTCCGCCTGCGCGCTTACGTCCGCGTGATGCAGGGCGGCGAGACGGTTTCGCTGACCGACCCGGCCGGCGCTCTCCCTCCGGTCGAGCTCGACGTGCGCCGCGGAGGACATTTTCCGATCACCCAGTTCATGCTCGGCGGCGGCGCGGATTTCTCGATCGGGAGGGCACGCGAGACGGCGCCGTGAATCCGGGAGGTTCCCGGGGCCGACGGAAGGCGGCTGCCCGCCGATGAGCTGCTGGGACGACGTTTCCCGCCACATCGACCAGAAATGGTTCTGGATGGCGGACCCGCGGATTCGCCGCCGGATCGGGCAGCTCGTCTCGGGAGATCCCGACCGCGGATTCTCGATCGACTGGTTCGTTCGCCGCATGGCGGCCGAGCTTCCCTTCGAACGCGCCCTGAGCGTCGGATGCGGTACCGGCGGGCTCGAAAGGCACCTGGCGTCGCTCGGCGCGGCGAGCCGAATCACCGGAGTCGATGCCAGCGCCGTCGCGCTCGACTATGCGCGAGACGCGGCCGAGAAAGCCGGGCTTGCCGGCATTATTTCGTACGAGCTCGCCGGGGCGCACGACTCCCTTCGCTCGACGGGCGGATGGAACGCCGTGTTCTTTCACGGATCGCTCCACCACCTCGACCGCCTGCCGGAGCTCTTCGCGCTGCTTCGATCGGCAATGGCGCCCGGAGGCATCCTCTTCCTGGACGAGTACGTCGGGCCGTCGAGGAGCGAGTGGGGCTGGCTCCGGATGGTCGTTCCCAACCTCGTCTATCTCTCGCTGCCCCGAGCCGCGAGGCGGACGAAGATCGTGCGGACGCCGGTGACCGACGAAGATCCGACGGAAATGATCAGCGCTTCGGAAATCGCTCCGCTCGTGCGCCGTCACTTCGAGATCCTCGAATGGCGCGACTACGGCGGCAATCTCCTTTCTCTCGTCTATCCGAACCTGGCGCCAGCCGGAGAGGGCAAAGCGCGGGAGTGCCGCGAAAGAGCGCTGGACAGGCTCATCCGCGTCGAGGACTTCCTGCTGCGGCACACGGCCTTGCCCGGGGGGCGCTCTCTCTACGCCGTCGTGATCGCCCGGCGGTGATCGCGTCCGCGCACGTTCCCGCGGGTTAGCCGGGAACCGTAAGAATCAGGAAAGAAAGCCGGCGAAGAGCGCTTCGAAGGAGTCCGAATCGTCGGGAAGCATGCCGACGGCGCGGACCCGCCGCTCGAGCCCCGCGATTCCGCGGAAGGCGACCGGCTTCCGGAACGCGATCGCGTATTTCGGCTCGTCGAGCGTCGAGAAGCGGAGCGTGTCCCGCGACTTCGGGAAGGCACCCGGAGAAAGGCGCGTGACGGAAAGAACGTTCGATGCCGGAATCTCCGCCGACCAGCGCATCCCGAAGCGAAGACGGAGCGCCTCGCCGTCGAACGTCGCCGGTCGGAGGCGCAGCGCCTGGAAGTCGCCGAGCAGCCACAGCACCGAATAGACGTCGAGCGCGGTGAACGTCCACGCCGCCCGGACGCTCCACCGGGAGAGGAGGACGTGGGCTCCGAAGCCCTCGCCGGCGATGAGCAGGAAAACGACGGCGAGGACCGTCGGCCAGCCGCTCGCCCGGTAGAAAGTCATTCCTCCCGACGCCGCGTCCCGGCTCTCCGACGATCGCCACGAGAAGACCGCGTACCAGAGGATCGCGACCTCCGCCGACACGAACCCCGCGAGCCGGCCCGGTCCGAAGAGGCCCTCGCAGGCGATCCGGATCTTCTCGGCCGCGTCCGCGCCGCCCTCCTTCCGGAGAGTCCGCGACACGCGGCGCACGCGGGCGAAAACGAGGGCGAGGAGCACGAGGTCGAGCAGCGACCCGATCGGAGCGAGAGAATGGAGGAACTGCTGCTCTCCGCGCGGGACGACGAGCCGCGCGAGGATCATTCCCCCTCCGAAGACCGGGATGAGTGCGGCGGGATGCGCGCCGCGCCGCACCGCGAGCGCGTAATAGAGCCCCGGGATCGTCACGCAGAGGTCGAACGTCACGCCGAACCCGCCCACCGCCGGCGCGCGCGCGAAGAGCGGCGTCCGGACGATCGCGGCGCAGACCGCCGCGACCAATCCGGCCGACGCCCAGAAGGCGAGCGGAACAGGGCGGCGGGCGGTGGCGGCACTCCGCATATACGGGATCTTACGCGAGGCGAACCGGCGAGTTTCGGCGCCCGGCAACCCGCTGACCGGCAAGGGAATCGGCGCCCTCGGCGCCGCGTTACTATTGCCGGATGGTCGGCATGTTCGACCCTGCGGAGAGCCCGGTCGCCGGATAGCGTCGTCGACGCCCGCCGGCCGCGCCCGGATCTCGCGGAAGTGGCGGAAGCCCTCCGGCGCGCGGGGGTGCGCGCGCAGAACGAGCTCGCGGGAGTACGCGCGCCCGAGCCGGGAGAGCACGGCCTTTCTCCCCTCGTCGTCTCCGGCGCCGTCGGCGCGCTTCCGGGCGCGATCGCCGCCCTCCTCTCCGAAGACGGGCCGGTTCTCGTCGTCGCCGCCGACGAGGCTTCGGCCGAGACGACAGCCTCCGACGCCGCCGCGTTCGGCGCCGAAGCGATCTGCGTCGCTCCCGAACCGTCGCTCACGCCCTACCAGCGCGTCGCGCCGTCGCTCAAGTACCGGCGCTCGGAGTTCGCGCTCCTCTCCGCGCTCGCGGAGGGGACCTGCCGGATCGCGACGGTCCCGGCCCGGTTCCTCTTCGCCCGGCTTCCCTCTCCCGAGAGCTTCACGACCCGGCGTTTCCCGATCTCCCGCGGCGGACCGATTGCGCGGGGAGCGCTCCTTGCGTTCCTCGCCCGCGAAGGGTATGCACCGACGGATCTCGTAACGGAGACCGGAGACTTCGCGGCGCGCGGGGGAATCGTCGACGTGTTCCCCCCGGATCGCGACCGGCCGGTCCGGATCGAGCTCGACGGCGACGAGGCCGCATCGATCCGGACGTTCGACCCGGACACGCAGCGCTCCGACGCCGCGTTCGAGCGGATCGTTCTCGGTCCGCTCGCCGCGGTCTCGGAATCCCAGGAAGCGGAGGCGCTGCTCGCGAAGACCCTCGGCCGCGCCGCGTCGTCGGCCGAGAGGATGCTCTTCCTGCCGGCCGTCGCCGGAAACTCCGCGACGCTCTTCGACTTCGCGCCCGGCGCGCAGGTCGTCGTGCTCGAGCCGGCGGCCGTCGAAGAGGCTCTCGCGCGGTGGAGCGAGCGGGTCGCGGCCGACTACGAGCCCGAGCGCGACCCGATCCCGCCCGAGGCGCTCCTCCACCCGGCCGCGGCGATCCGCGGGGCGATCGAGTCCCGGACGTCCGTGATCCTCGACCGGCTCGGTCTCGCCGCAGGAACGCCGGTCGCGCTCGCGGCCGAGGAGGTCACGGCGTTCGACGGGCGCGTGAAGGAGGCCGCCGGCGAGCTCCGCGCGGCGGCGGCGCGGGGGGAAACCGTCCTCGTCGCGGTGCACCCGAAAGGGGGCGCCGAGAAGCTCCGCCGGTTCTCGCGGGAATTCGACGTTCCGGCGACGCCGATCCCGGGACCGATCTCCGCGGGATTCCGCCTCCGCGACGGCGCGATCGCCGTCTGGGCAGAGGAGCAGATCTTCGGGGCCGAAAGGACGACGCCCGCGCCCCGGCGGCGCGCCTCCGAAGCCTTCCTTTCCGACCTCCGGGACCTGAAGGCCGGCGACTTCGTCGTCCACGTCGAATACGGGGTCGGCCGGTTCCGGGCGCTCAAGCGCATCCCCGTCGAGGGGGCGGAGCGCGAGTTCGTCGAGATCGCGTACGTCGACGACAAGACGCTCCTCCTCCCGGTCGAGCGGCTCGACCTCGTCCAGAAATATTCCGGCGCGGAGGGCGCCGAGCCGAAGATCGACCGGCTCGGGAGCGCCTCGTGGGGGCGCAAGAAAGAAGCGGCGCGGAAGGCCGTGAAGGACCTCTCGGAGGACCTCCTCCGCATCTACGCGCGGCGCGCGCACGCGCAGGGCTTCGCGTTCTCGAAGGACTCGCCGTGGCAGAAGGAGTTCGAGGACGCATTCGAGCACGTCGAGACCCCGGACCAGGCCCAGGCGATCGCCGACGTCAAACGCGACATGGAGCGCGCCTCGCCGATGGACCGGCTGCTCTGCGGCGATGTCGGCTACGGCAAGACCGAAGTGGCCATGCGGGCCGCGTTCAAGGCGGTGCTCGACGGGAAGCAGGTCGCCGTGCTGGCGCCGACGACGATCCTCGCGGACCAGCACTTCCGGACGTTCACGAGGCGCTTCGCGGCCTTCCCGGTCACGATCGAGCTCCTGTCGCGGTTCCGCGACCGCCCGGAGCAGAAGCGGATCGCCGCGAGGGTCGCCGAGGGAGGCGTCGACGTCCTCATCGCGACCCACCGCCTGCTCTCGAAGGACATCCGCTTCCGCGACCTCGGGCTCCTCGTCGTCGACGAGGAACAGCGGTTCGGGGTCGCGCAGAAGGAGCGCATCAAGGAGTGGAAGGCGTCGGTCGACGTCCTGTCGATGTCGGCGACCCCGATCCCCCGGTCGCTCAACCTCTCGCTCTCGGGGCTGCGGGACCTCTCGATCATCGAGACGCCGCCCCGGAACCGTCTCGCGATCGAGACGCAGATCATCCCGAAGCAGGGAGACCTCGTCCGCGAGGCGATCGCTTCCGAGATCGAGCGCGGCGGACAGGTCTTCTACGTCCACAACCGCATCGAGTCGATCCTCGCCGAGAAGACGTTCCTCTCGGAGCTCCTGCCCGAGGCGCGGATCGCGGTCGGGCACGGCCAGATGAGCGAGGGAGAGCTCGAGAAGACGATGCTCGACTTCGTCTCCCGCAGGTACGACATCCTCCTCGCGACGACGATCATCGAGAACGGGATCGACATCCCGTCGGTCAACACGATCGTGATCGACCGCGCGGACACGTTCGGGCTGTCGCAGCTCTACCAGCTGCGGGGCCGGGTCGGCCGGAGCGACAAGGCGGCGTACTGCTGGCTCGTCGTCGAGCCCGGCGCCGCCCTGACCGAGACCGCGCGCCAGCGCCTCGCGACGATCCGGGAGTTCTGCGACCTGGGAGCCGGCTTCCGGATCGCCGCCAAGGACCTCGAAATCCGCGGCGCCGGGAACTTCCTGGGGGCCGAGCAGTCGGGCCACATCGCCGCCGTCGGCCTCGAGATGTACCTCGACCTCCTCGACGAGGCGATGCGGCAGTCGAAGGGCGAGGAGGTCGAGCCTTCTCGGACCGTCACGATCTCGCTCGGGAGCGATCTGTCGATCCCTTCGGCGTATCTGCCGGAAGAGAGCCTGCGGCTGGCGCTCTACAAGAGGATCGCGCGGGCGCGGGACGACGCCGAGATCCGGGAGATCGCCCGGGAGACGGAGGACCGCTTCGGGCCGCCTCCGCCCGCCGTCGCGCACCTCATCGAGCACGGCCGCCTGCGCCGCCGCGCCGAGCGCCTCGCGATCAAGTCGATCGAGCGCCGCCGCGCCGGGTACCGGCTCGTCTTCGACGCGGAATCGCGCGCCGAGCCGGGGCGGGTTGTCTCGCTCCTGCGCGGGAAGCCGGGCGCGTCGGTGTCGCCGGCCGGAGTCGTGTCGCTACCGGCCGACTGGAACGTGGAGGCGGTGATGGCGTTTCTCGACGCGCTTATCGAGGCCGCGTGACACGTCGGCCGCGCGGCGCGCGCTTCGCGCTGGAACCGCGACGGCCTCCCAGATCGCGGACCTCCTCGCCTCGGTTGCTCGCGCACTGGCGTGCGCGGCGATCGGCGCGCTCGGCGCTTCCGCGCCCGCCGCTTCGCGGCGACGACTCACGTCGCGCGCTGGAATTTCTTCGGCGAGACTTTCCGCGATCTGACCTTCGCGGCTCGCCTTCTCGGCTCGACCGCTCCGGCGCCCCACCCAGGCGGTCATCGGACCGCTCCCAAGGGATGACCCGCATCCCGTCCACCTTCGCCAGGGCTTCGGCGGATCGAGGGTTCGACGATGCGGTCACCTCAATCGATCTTAGAGGTGATCAATCCGCCATAGCTCGCCGGAGCGACGGCGGAGTGGGCTCGCGCCTCGCCGCTCCTCGTCGGATTCGCAAGGGATTTCTCGACCGTGGAATTTCGATGCTGATCTTCCTGGCCGCGCTCGTCTCGGGCGCCTGCTCGCGAAGACCCGCGCCGCCCATCGACACGATCGCCGTGATCGACGGCCGTCCGGTCATGCTGCGCGCCTTCCGCGCCTTCTTCGAAGCCAACGCGGGAAGGCCGATCGCCGAGTCCCAGCCCGCTGTCGTCTCCGGACTCTTCGACGAGTTCCTCCGGGAAGAGACCTGGAGACGGGCGGCACACCTCGAAACGGGAGACGACAACGTCGATCGCCGCGAGGCGCCCGGGCTCCTCGTCGCCCGGGCAGGGGATGCCGTCCGGCCGACCGACGCCGAGGTCGCGGAGGAATATGATCGCCACCCGGAGCGCTGGCGCCGTCCGGAGGAAGCGCAGGCGGCGCGCATCTTCACCCGCACCCGTCCGGAGGCGGAACGGGCCCGGGCCCGGGCGGCCGCGGGCGCCGACTTCGGGGAGCTCGCCCGGACGGTCTCCCGGGCGCCGGACGCCGCGCGGGGCGGCGCGCTCGGGTGGGTCCGGCGCGGCGATCTGCCGTCGGAATTCGAGGCCGCGATCTTCCGTTTGAAGCCGGGAGAGGTTTCGCCGGTGATCGCCGCGGAGGAGGGTTTCCTGGTCTTCAAGATGCTCGACCGACATCCGACGCGGACGCTCTCCCGGGACGAGGCCGACCCGGAGATCCGGAGTGGTCTCGCGCGCGATAAGGCCGAACGGTACCTGAACGGAATCGTCGACCGCGCGCGAAGCGAGGGGCGGCTCCGCGTCTTCTTCGACCGTCTCCCCTTCGTCTACACGGGAAGTCTTCTTCCCGGGGGAAAGGAATCATGAGGAAACTCCTCGTCCTCCTGCTCGCCGGCGCCGTCGCTTCGTCCGCCGCGGCCGCCGATCTGGTCGAGCGCGTCGTCGCCCGGGTCAACGACGCGATCATCACGCAGAGCGAGCTCGACGCCCGCGTCGCCCGCGCGCGAAAGGACCCGCAGGCGCCGGCCGATCTCGACAAGCTGAGGATCACGGTCCTCGAGCAGATGATCCGGCAAAAGCTCGTCGAGGGAAAGGCCGCCCGGCTCGACATCGTCGCGACGCCCGAAGAGGTCGACGAGGCGATGGATCGCGTGAAAACCCAGTACGGTCTGACTTCCGATCAGGACTTCGACCGCGCGCTCGCCGCCAACGGGATCGACCGCGACGCGCTCCGCGAGCAGCTCCGGGAATCGCTCCTGACCAACAAGGTGCTCGCCCGCGAGGTGCCGATCAACCTGAACGACGACGCCCTGCGCACCGAGTACGAGAAGGTCAAGGAGCAGAAGTATGCCGTCCCCGAGAAGGCGACCGTCGCGGAGATCCTCGTCCACTTCGATCCGGACGACGCGGCGTCGAAGGAGGCGGCAAAGGCGAAGATCGACGCCGCCCGCTCCCGGATCACGGCGGGAGCTCCGTTCGCGGACGTGGCCCGCGAGGTGACCGAGGGACCGGCCCGCGAGCGCGGCGGAGATCTCGGCGCCGTGTCGCACGGCGATCTCACGGCCCCCCTCGACCAGGCCATCTTCGGAAGCGCCGACGCGCTGATCGGCCCGGTCGAGCTGAAGGACGGATGGGCGCTCCTGTCGATCACCGACCGGAAGAAGGCGGGATTCCGCGCGTTCGACGACGTCAAGGAGGAAATCCGCAAGCAGATGTCCGAGGACATCTACGACAAGAAGTTCGCCGAGTACCTCGTCGACCTCCGGAAGAGCGCGATCGTCAGGATCTTCGACAAGGATCTCGCGGCGGAAGACGAGGCAGCGCAAAAGAAAGCGAGTTGATGGGATAGCGAAAATTCCAGACTCCAAGCGCCAAATTCCAATGAAATTCCAATTTCGAATTTTCCAAACGGAAGCAGCAGGTCCCGGAAGGGCGAAACTTCCACAATTCAGGCGCTCAGACTCCAATGCAATTTCGAATTTCGGATCGTCAAACGACAGACGCGAGCTGTCTTCGTATCGTTTGGAACTTCGTGCTTGGAATTTATTGGAATTTGATGCCTGGTGCTTGGAGCTTTACCCACTGACTGGAGTTACCCCGATTCAGTGGAGAGTCCCCGGCTTGGGTTGTCGGGGTCCAGGGGCGGAGCCCCTGGCGGGGTGCGGGGCAGCGCCCCGCTCCGTTTTTCAACCATTGAGCGTGGCCTCCTCGATCCTCCTTTCATGCATCTGTGTTTCGTAGATCATCGGCGACCGGTAGCCGATCGAAGAATGACGACGTCTCGGGTTGTACCAGCCCTCGAGGAAGTCGAAGACGGCCATCCTCGCGTGAGCCGGCGTGTGGAAGGAGCGGCGATCGAGAAGTTCGCACTCGAGTGTCGCGAAGAAACTCTCACAGAGCGCATTGTCGTAGCAGTCTCCAATCGATCCCATCGAAGGCCGAACACCAGCCTCACGGCACCGCTTCCCGAACGCAATCGAGGTGTACTGCGTTCCATGGTCGGAGTGGTGGACGACCGCCTTCGGACGCCGCTGCCAGAGCGCCATCTCGAGCGCCTCGAGCACGAGCTCGGTCTTCAGGTCCGTTCGCATCGCCCATCCGACGATCCGCCGGCTCCAGGCATCCAGCACGACAGCCAGATAGAGGAACCCGGCCCACGTCGGAACGTAAGTAATGTCGGCCACCCAGAGCCGATCCGGCGCCGTTGCCTCGAAGTGGCGATCGACCAGGTCCGGCGCAGCCGACCCTTCGGCGCTCCGTACGGTCGTGCGAATCCATTTTCGCCGGCTCACACCCTGAAGGTTCGCCTTCTTCATCAACCGAGCTACCCGGTTGAGGCCGACTCTCTGACCCCCCTCCTTGAGCTCGGCATGAACGCGCGGCGCTCCGTAGGTCCCGCGCGACACCTGATGGATCTCCCGGATCCGATTCGTCAACGCCCTGTCGGCGCGTTCCCGGGCCGACGGCTCGCGGTCGACCCACGCGTAGTACCCGCTGGAGGAGACATCCAGCAGACGGCACATCGCCGATACCGAGTAGACGGCCCGGTTGCTCTTCACGAACTCGAAGACTTCTCCGGCACCGAGCCGGTCTCCCGAGCAAACCAGGCCGCGGCTTTTGCCAGGATCTCCCGCTCCTGTTTGAGCCGCGCGTTCTCTCGCCGCAGCCGACGCAGCTCCTCACGTTCCTCCGTCGTCAGGCCGTCGCTGCGTCGTCCCTCGTCCAGATCGCTCTGGCAAACCCAGTTCCGGATCGACTGCCCCGACGGCTCGAACTCCCGAGCCAGCTCCTCGGGACTCCTGCCCGACCGTACCAGCTCGACCATCTGCCGCCGAAACTCGGGCGGATATGCCTTCCTACTCCTCGGCATCGTGAACTCCTCTCTCCCAAGTCTCTACCTGTCCACGAAACCGGGGCAACTCCAGAGCCGGGTATCCTCTGAAATTTGATGCTTGGAGATTGGAGCTTTCGCCACTGATATGCCTCATCCCGTCCCGACCTCCATCCAGCAGATCGGCCGCGAGCTCGTCGTCGTCTGGGCCGACGGGCGCGAGGACTATTTCCCGCTCGAGACGCTCCGGCGGGAATGCCCGTGCGCGATGTGCAAGGGGGAAGGCGACCTCCTCGGAAACGTGTACCGCGCGCCGAAGCGGCCGTTCGGGCTCGGCGCGTTCCTGATGCACGGCTGGAACAAGGTCGGAGGCTACGCGATCCAGATCTACTGGCAGGACGGCCACAACGACGGCATCTACACGTACGAGTATTTGAGGAAGCTCGGGGAGACCACCGAGACCGCCTGATCGGTCCCACGCGCCCGCCGGCTCGATGCATCGCCGCGCCGGCTTGTCCTAGCGAACCTCGCCCATGAGGCTCTTGACCGGGCGAATCAGCGCGAACATCAGCACCCCGGCCGCGAACGAGATCGCCGCGACGATTCCGAAAAGCCGGTCGAGCGGCATCGAGCTGAAGAACTCGGCGGCGAAGCCCGCGAGCTTGTTGCCGAGGGCGTTGGACAGGAACCAGACGCCCATCATCAGTCCGACGATCCGGACGGGGGCGAGCTTCGTGACGATCGAGAGTCCTACCGGCGAGATGCAGAGCTCGCCCAGCTCCTCGATGAAATAGGCGCCGACGAGCCAGAGCGGGCTCACCCGGACGCCGGCCGCGCTCTGCGCGAGACGCGCCGCCGGAATCAGCATCAGGAAGGCGAGTCCGGCGAAGACGAGGCCAAGCGCGAACTTGGCGGGGCTCGAGGGCTCCTTCCTCATGCGTCCAAGCCGCGTCCAGACCCACGCCATGATCGGAGCGAGGATGATCACCCACAGGGCCTGGACGGAGACGTACCACGAGGAGGGAAAAGAGAATCCGAAGATCGTCGTCCGGGTATAGCGGTCGCCGAAGAGGTTCAGCGTCGATCCCGCCTGCTCGTAGGAGCCCCAGAAGATCCCGGCGAAGAGGAAGAAGACGACGACCGCCGCGATGCGCTTCCATTCGGCCGCGGTGAATCCGCCGGAGGTCGAGATCTCCCCCCCCGGGCCTTCCGGCGGCACCCGCCGGTTCGACAGCCGCTCGATTCCCGGCTGGAGCCGCTTTTTCCCGGCCACGTACTGGACGATCCCGAAGACCATTCCCACGCCGGCGCAGGCAAACCCGACGTGCCAGTTCACTTTCTGCGCGAGGTAGCCTGCGATGATCGGGCCGAGGAACGCGCCGAGATTGATCCCCATGTAGAAGATCGAGAAGCCGGCGTCGCGCCGCTCGTCCCCCGGAGCGTAGAGGGAGCCCACGATCGTCGAGACGTTCGGCTTGAGCAGCCCGGTCCCGATCACGATCAGCGCGAGACCGGCGTAGAACGAAGGAAGGACCTTGAACGCGAGCGTGAAATGGCCGAGCGCGATGATGATCCCGCCGACGAGGACGCTGCGGTACTGTCCGAGCCAGCGGTCCGCGATGATCCCGCCGAAGATCGCGGCGAACCACGCGCTTCCGGTGTAGGTCCCGTACAGGCTCCCCGCGTGCCGGTCGGTGAACCCGAGGCCGCCCGCCGAAACCGACGCCGTCATGTAGAGGATCAGGAATCCGCGCATCCCGTAATAGCTGAAGCGCTCCCACATTTCGGTGAAGAAGAGCGTCGAGAGTCCCTTCGGGTGGCGAACCCGCGTCGGGTCGGCGTCGGGGGGCACCGCGACTTCTACCAAGATCTCCTCCTCGCGCCCTTCCAGACGCCTTTCGCGCGCCTGTCGGCGCCTGAAGTCGTCCGGATCGTTTCGCGGAGTATAAGCCGCGGCGCTCGTTGCAGCGGTCAGCGATCGGGATCGCTGCCGCTGAACTCGCTACGATTCTCGAGAGAGCTGTCGAAGCGCGGAGAGACGTGTGGGAAGGCGGGTTCGGGCGGCCTGCCGGCCGCTAAGGCGTACCGGAGAGCGTACGTCGTGCGGACGGCAGGCCACACGGGCCCGCATAACCGCGCGTATGTCCGCGCTACCGTTTCGGAGCGAGGACGCGGAGGCGCCGTTCCGCCACCCGGCACACGACCGGCGTCTCCAATACGCAGTCGCCGTCGACCTGCACCTCGACCGCATAGGGCTCGAGCGAGGCGATCCGCACGAGTTTTCCGCGGACGACCCGCGCGAACCCGCGCTCGAGATGCTCCCCCCGGCCCCCCTTCATGCCCACGAAGAGACGGAACAGGTCGCGGCGGCGGCGCGAGTCGAAGATCAGGACTTCCAGCGTGTCCGACTCGGCCGAGGCGTCCGGAGCGACGATCCACTCGCCCGCGTAATGCCTGGAGTTCGCGACGACCGCGAAGGTCGCCGCGTGATGCGTGCCGTCCACCTCGACGTCGAGGCGCGGGAACTCGTATCGCAGGAACTCGGCGAGCGCGGTCACGAAGATCCCGGCCCGCCCGAACCATCGCTTGAGGAAAAGGCTCATCTTGCCCATCACGCGCGCATCGAGTCCGACGCCCGCCATCAGCAGGAACGGACGGTCGTTGGCGACCGCCGCGCGAACGGTCCGGACTTCCCCCTCGAGGATGAGCCGGCACGCGCCGGCGACGTCGAACGGGATCCCGAGCTCGACCGCGAGCACGTTCGACGTCCCGGCGGGAAGGATCGCGAGCGGGATGTCGGTGCCGAGGAGGGCCGCCGCCGCCTCGGAGATCGTTCCGTCCCCGCCGCACACCGCTACGACTTCGGGCTTCTCCGGGAGGTGCTCCTTCACGATCCTCGTCGCGTGTCCCGGGCCGCGCGTCGGCGCGTTCGAAAGCTCGATCCCTTCGGTCCGCATCCGGTCGATCAGCGCATGCATCGCGGCGCGCCGGTCGCGCTGACCCGCGGTCGGGTTGTAGATCAGGACGCCGCGGCGCGGCGCGCCCGACGGCGCCAGCTCCGCGGGAGGGCTCAAAAGAGCGAGCTCCCGGCAGCCCCCGGCGAGACGCCGAGCCGCTTGTACGCGCGCGCCGTCGCGACACGGCCGCGGGGCGTGCGCTGGATGAAGCCCGCCTGGAGGAGGAACGGCTCGTAGAGGTCTTCGAGGGTCCCGCGGTCTTCGCCGAGCGAGGCCGCGAGCGACGACACGCCGGCCGGGCCGCCGCCGAACTTCTCGACAAGGGCCGAGAGAATGCGGATGTCGAGCTCATCGAGCCCGTATTCGTCGACCTCGAGCTTCGCGAGCGCTTCCTGCGCGGCGGGGCGATCGATGGACTTCTTTTCGTCGACCTGCGCGAAGTCCCGCACGCGTCGGAGCAGCCGGTTCGCGATCCGCGGCGTCCCGCGGCTGCGGCGCGCGATCTCGCGGGCCGCGTCGTCCTCGATCGGAACGCCGAGGATCCGGGCGGAGCGCTCGACGATCGTCGCGAGCGAATCCGGGTCGTAGAAGTCGAGCCGGTGGTGAATCCCGAACCGGGCGTGGAGCGGCTGCGAAAGGAGTCCCGGGCGCGTCGTCGCGCCGACGAGCGTGAACGGCTTCAGGTCGATCCGGTGCGTGCGCGCCGCGGGCCCCTCGCCGATCACGACGTCGAGCACGAAGTCCTCCATCGCCGAATAGAGGACCTCCTCGACCGCGGTCGGGAGCCGGTGGATCTCGTCGATGAAGAGAACGTCGCCCGGCTGGAGGTTCGTGAGGATCGCGGCGAGGTCTCCGGCGCGGGCGATCATCGGGCCGGCGGTGATCCGGAGCCCGACGCCCATCTCGTGCGCGATGATGTGGGCGAGCGTCGTCTTCCCGAGGCCGGGCGGTCCCGTGAGCAGAACGTGGTCGAGCGCTTCTCCGCGCGCCTTCGCGGCCTCGATGAAGACCGCGAGGTTGTCCCGGACCTTCGTCTGCCCGATGTACTCGGCGAGCTTCCGAGGCCGGAGCTTCGGCTCGACCGCGACTTCGTCGTCGAGCGCGGACGGAGACAGGACGGACTTTCGGGCTTCGTTCACCACGCGCGATTATCGCATCGCCGCGGCGTCGCCGCCGCGGCAATGCAGTTCCGAGTTCCGAGTTACGAGTTGCGGGTCGGGCGCCGGCGGCGCCGTCGCCGGCGCAGTTCGCGAGTTGCGGGTTCAAAGTCGGAGGTCGAGAGTGGAACCCCGCAGAGGTCCCGACTCGCGAATCGCAACGGAACGACTCGGAACCGGCTGTCCGACTCGCAACCCGGGACTGGACGACTCGCGTCCGATTTTGTCCGGCGGCTATCCGCCGGACAAAATTGCGAGCGCCTCCTTCAGGAACTCCGCAAAGGCGGGCGGCGCGCCACGGCGCGTCAATTGCTCCACGACCCTCTCCGCCTCCGATTTCTTGTATCCGAAGTTGACGAGCGCGGACACGACGTCCTGCGCGTCGACGCCGGGGCCGCCGGCCGGCGGGACGAAGAGCTTCTCCGCCTTTTCCTTCAGCTCGAGCGTCAGGCGCTCCGCCGTCTTCCTGCCGATCCCCGGGATCGAGACGAGCCGCCGCGCGTCGCTCCTGGCGAGCGCGCCGAGGAGATCGTCGGCCGGAATTCCGGAGAGCAGCGTCAGCGCGAGCTTCGGCCCGACCCCGGAGACGGAGATCAGCATCTCGAAGAGCTTCTTCTCGCGTTCCGAGGCGAACCCGAAGAGGGCGAGCATGTCCTCGCGCACGTGCGTGTGGACGAGGAGCGCCGCCGGACTTCCCGCTTCCGGGAGCTCCTGGTACGTCTGGAACGAGATCGCGACCGCGTATCCGACGCCGCCGACGTCGAGCACGACCCGGTCGGGGAGCTTCTCGAGGAGGACGCCCGAGAGCCGCGCGATCATCCGCGGCCGGCGTCCGGCGCGGCGTTCAGCGTCGCATCCTGCGCGGCGTCGAGCGCCGCGAGGAGGTCCGCGAGGAGGTCGCCCGCATCCTCGGCGCCGACCGAGAGCCGGACCGTCGACTCGCGGATCCCGAGCGCTTCGCGGCGCTCCGGATCGAGCATCGCGCGCGAGTGCGACGTGATCGCGGGGAGATCCGCGGTCGTCTCGACCGATCCGAGCGAGGTCGCGAGCCGGATCAGGCGCAGCGCCTCGACGGTCCGCCGCGCCGCCGCGGCGCCGCCCTCGACGTCGAAGGCGAGCATCGCGCCGAACGCGCCGTCCATCTGCCGGCGGGCGGTCTCGTGCCCGGGGTGGCCGGGAAGCCCGGGATAGTGGACGCGCGCGACCGCCGGGTGGGACGCGAGCCGCCGCGCAATCGTCATCGCGTTCTCCGACTGGGCGCGCACCCGGAGCGCGACCGTCTTCATCCCGCGCGTCAGGAGCCACGCGGCGTGCGGGTCGAGCACGGTTCCCGACATCTTGCGCGCGGTCCGGAGCCGGGCGGCGACCGCGGCCGAAGCGCAGGCGAACCCCGCCGTCACGTCGGCGTGGCCGTTCAGGTACTTCGTGGCCGAATGCAGCACGAGATCGAAGCCGGCCGCGGCGGGACGCTGCAGGACGGGCGAGCCGAACGTCGAGTCGACCGCGCAGAGGAGCCCGCGCTCCCTGGCCGTCCGCGCGACGAACGCGAGATCCACGACCTTGACGAGCGGGTTCGTCGGCGTCTCGACGTAGAGGAGCCGCGTCTCCGGACGGAGCGCCGCCGCGAAGTCCGGCTCGGCCGCCGTCGGGACGAACGAGACGGCGATCCCCGCCGCGGGAAAGACGTCGCGGAAGAGCGCGAGCGTCCCGCCGTAGAGGTCCGCGGTCGCGACGATGTGGTCTCCCGGCGAGAGCAGCGCGCGCAGGGCGACGCCGATCGCGGAGAGTCCGGAGGAGAAGAGGACGGCGTCTTCCGTCCCCTCGAGCGCCGCCATCTTCTTCTCGGCCGCCGTGATCGTCGGATTCCCGTAGCGCGAGTAGAAGAGATCGGGCTTCTCGCCGCGCGCGGCCGCCTCGAGCTGGGCGACGTCCTTGAACCAGAAGGGAGCCGTCTGCCAGATCGGATCGACGAGCGCGCCGGAGCGGTCGTCCTCGCCCGCGCGCACGGCCGCGGTGTCGATTCCCGGCCGCCCGGGCTCGCCGCCGCTCATCGTCGGGAGCGGACTCGCGGCCGGTCCATCACCCCTGCGTGTAGCGCTTGAGCAGGTCGTCGTTGACGACGATCTTCTCCCGGGTCCGCCGCCGCGCGAGATCCGCCTCGACGAGCTGCTGCGCCTCCTGGCGGCGCGCCGCCTCGGCGAGCCTGGCCTTCTGGGCCGCGAAGGCCGCGGGGTCGAAATCGGTCTTCGTGACGACGTGGAAGACCACGACGCCCCTGCCGGGGAGCGCGATCGGATCGCCGTACTGCCCGGCCGGCGTCTTGAAGACCGCTTCGGAGAGCGCGGGAGAGGCGCCGAGATTCCCGACCGGCGCGCCCTTCCCGAACTCGGCCGGCGTCTGCACCTCGGCCCCGTACTTCTTCGCGACGGCGGCGAGCGCGGCTCCGCCCCGGAGCTCGGCGACGACGGGGGCCGCCGCGGCGAGCTCCTGCTGCTCGGTCTTGCGGCGCGCGTATTCCGCGGCGACCTTCGCGCGGGCCTCCTCGAACGTCGGGACGCCGGGCGGCGCGATGTCGGCGACCTTGACGATCGCCGGCCCGCGCGGCGTGGGAATCGGCTGCGGCGAGACCTCCCCTTTCTTGAGCGCGAACGCCGCCTTGAGGAACCCCGGCGCGTATCCGATCCCGGGGACCTGGCCCTGCGCGGTCACCCAGTCCGTCGCGTCGAACGACACGACGTCGTCGGCGAGCTTCCGGAGATCCGCGTCGCTCGGGTTCTTTCCGGCCGACTTCGCGAGGGCGTCGGCTCTGCGCTCCGCGGCGCTCTTGACCTGGTCCTGCGTGAGGAGCGCCGTGATCCGCGGCGTCGCCTCGGCGACCGTCTGCTTCCCGGCCGGGAGCTTGGCGAGGAGCTTGATCACGTGGTAGCCGAACGTCGACTTGACGGGTCCCCGGATCTCCCCGGGAGACATCGAGAACGCCGCCTCCTCGAACGCCGGGACCATTTGCCCGCGGCCGAAGGGCGGCAGATCGCCCCCTTGCGCCTTCGAGCCCGGGTCCTCGGAGTATTTCCGGGCGAGCTCGCCGAAGTCCTCTCCCTTCTTCGCGCGGGCAGCGATGTCTTCCGCCTTCTTCCGCGCGGCGGCGTCCTGCGCCGGTGTGGCGTCCTTGTCGACCTTGATCAGGATGTGCGCCGCGTGCACCCGCTCGGGCACCGGAAATTCGTCGGCATGCGCGTCGTAGTACGCCTGGATCTCGGCGGGCGAGGGCTTCAACTTCTCCCGGAGCTTCGCCTGCTCGACGAGCAGGTACTTGAGCTTCCTCCGCTCCGGCTCCCGGAAGAGCTCCTTGTTCTGGTCGTAGAACGCCTTGAGCTCGGCCTCGGACGGAGGGGCGGCCGCCGCCGCGGAGAGCCGGGCCGACGGGATCAGGACGTACTCGATCTTGGCCTTCTCGTTCTGCGCCTCGAACTGCGACTTCAGCCGCGCGTCGGGGATGACCAGGCTCGCCGCGACGAGCGCGTTGTATTTCTCGACCAGGAGGTCCTCGCGGAAGCCGCGCTCGAACTGCCCGACCGTCATCCCGTAGGAAGCGAGCACGCTGGCGTACTCGGCGGACCCGATGAACTGCCCGTTCCTCTGGAAGGCCGGCATCCCCTGGATCCGCTCGGCGAGCTCGTCGTCGGAGACGCGCAGGCCGCTTTCCCGGGCGGCCTCGATGAGCATTCGACGCTCGATCATGCCGTTCAGGACCTGGTTCGGGAGGTCCATCGCGCGGGCCAGCGCGGGGGACCAGTTCCCCTTGTACATCTGCCGGTAGCGCTCCTCCGTCTGCTTGTACTGGCGGTCGAAATCGACTGCCGTGATCGGCTCCCCGTGGATCGTCGCGATCTCGCCGCTCGGGGTCTTGTCGCCGCGGACGCGCCCCATCCCCCAGTCGACGAAGATGAACGCGACGAAAACGATGACGACGAACCAGAGCACCCATTTGAGCTGCTGAAAGCTCCGACGCATCACTTTGAGCATTGGACCGACCTTCTCCTTCCCGAGTCGTTCGAGCGAACTTGATATATTAACAACGCAGGGCACGCACGGCAAAGAGGATCCGTTCGTCCCGATCCGGGGGCTGTGGTATAAGGCGGTCGGCGGCAAGTACCGCTCACTCCACAAGTTATGGCGCAAGCAGCGAACAAGAGGGCGGCTCGGGGAGACCTCGAATGGATCGTCTTCTCCTATTCGACCGTCCGCCGCTGGATCGTCATCCTCCTCGTCGCGGGAGCGGCGGGAACGTGGGGCGTGTACGTCTACCGCCACAACCACGTCTCCCCCGCGCTCCGAGCGCAGCGGCAGATCGATCAGGCCGACAAGACCTACCGAAGCGCCGAGGCGAGCCCCGACGCTTCGCGGTTCTCCGCGACGCTCGCCCAGGCGAAGGAGCGGCTCGCGGACGCGCGGAGCGCCCTCGAGAACGCGAAGAACATCGAGGCCTACAACCTCGCGGTCGAGTCGGAGTCGCTCTCCCGCCGCGCGCTCGGCCGCGCCGGGCATTCCGACATCGGCGACGCGACGTTCGTCGCCCTCGACGGCGAGGTCTCGCTCCAGCGGGCCGGCCGCGGCACGTGGGAGGAATGCCGGCTCCGGCAGTCGCTGTACGACGGCGACTTCATCAAGACCGCGTCCTCCGGATCGGCCGAGATCATGTTCTTCGACGGCACGCTCTACCAGCTCCATCCCGACTCGCTCTTCGAGGTCAAGAGCGGGCAGCGGTCCGACCGCGAGAAGTCGAGCGCCGTCGACATGGTCTCCGGGTCGATCCAGGTCTACACCTCCAACGCCCCCTCGCAGATCAACACGAAAGCGGTCTCGGCCGAGGTGCAGCGCGATTCCGAGGTCGGCGTCTCGGTCAACGACAAGCGCGACACCGAGGTCTCGAACTACCGCGGGCAGGCCGTGCTCCGCACCGAGCGCGACAGCGTCGTTCTCTCCGAGCGCGAGCGGGTGCGGGCCGACGCCGCCTCGCAGCGCCTCGGAAGCAAGATCGCGCTCCCGGAATCTCCCGCCCCGCTCGATCCCGCCGACAACCGGATCTTCGACCTGAAGAACAACGCCGACGTCGTGCTTCGCTGGACCCCGGTGAAGGAGGCGGCGCGCTATCGCCTGCAGGTCTCGCGTTCCCGGCTCTTCATCCCCGACGCGACCCCGCTCGACGTCTCGGACCGGCGCGGCCTCACGACGGCGATCCGGCCGCACGAGGAAGGGTCCTACTACTGGCGGGTCGCCGCGATCAGCGCGAAGGGGATCTCCTCCGACTGGAGCCCGTACCGCCGCTTCCGGGTCGTCGCCGACGCGGCGAAGACGGGAGCGCCGGCCGGCGCCCCCCCGCCGCTGCAGATCGAGACCCCGCAGCAGATGGGGAACCTCTTCCTGATCTTCGGACGCACCGATCCGTCCGCCTCGGTGTCGGTCGCGGGAAAGCGCGCCGACGTCGAGCCCGACGGCTCGTTCAAGACGACCGTCACGGTGGACACCGAGGGGGAGTCGCAGATCGTCGTCAAGGCCGCCGATGCCGCGGGGCGCGAGACCGTGAAACGCATTCGCGTGTTCGTGGAACTGTTCTGACCGGGTATCTTCCGCACGAAGGAGACCCATGGGCTGGAAATCGCTCTTTTCCCTCTTCTCGTCCGATCTCGCGATCGACCTCGGCACCGCGAACACGCTCGTCTTCGCCGCCAACCGAGGGATCATTGTCCGCGAGCCGTCGATCGTCGCGATCAACAAGCTCACCAATCGCGTGGAAGCGGTCGGGAAGGAAGCCAAGGAGATGCTCGGCCGCACGCCGGGCAACATCGCGGCGATCCGCCCGATGAAGGACGGCGTGATCGCCGATTTCGAGGTCACGGAGAAGATGCTCGACTACTTCATCAAGAAGGCGCACGGACGCTCGCTCTTCGTGCGGCCGCGGATCGTCATCTCGGTGCCCTCGGACATCACGCAGGTCGAGAAGCGCGCGGTGCAGGACTCGGCGATGCGGGCGGGGGCGTCGGAGGTCTACATCATCGAGCAGGCGATGGCCGCGGCGATCGGGTCGGGGCTGCCGATCACCGAGCCGGCCGGAAACATGATCGTCGACATCGGCGGCGGAACGACCGACGTCGCCGTGATCTCGCTGGCCGGAATCGTGTATTCCCGGTCGGTGCGGATCGCGTCGAACGAGATGGACGAGGCGATCGTCCAGTACATCAAGCGCAAGTACAACCTCCTCGTCGGCGAGCGGACCGCCGAGCAGATCAAGATCGAGATCGGCTCCGCGCACCCGCTCGACGAGCCGATGACGATGGAGGTGAAGGGCCGGGATCTCGTCGAAGGCGTGCCGAAGACGCTGCTCCTCTCCGACGAGGAGATCCGGGAGGCGCTCTCGGAGGTGGTCGCGGCGATCGTGGAAACCGTCCGCGTCGCCCTCGAGCGCACGCCGCCGGAGCTCTCCGCCGACATCATGGACCGCGGGATCGTCATCACCGGGGGAGGCTCGCTGCTCAAGAACCTCGACCGCCGGCTCCGCGAGGAGACGGGACTGCCGATCTCGTATGCCGAGGACCCGCTCGCCTCCGTCGCTCTCGGAACGGGCGCGATGCTCACCGACTTCGGGCTCCTGAAAAAGATCTCGATTGCCTGACCCCCGCCTTCCTTCGCCCGCCGCCGCCGCCCGCCACGCGCGGGTCGTGCTCGCCGGAACGCTCGGCGGTTGCCTCCTGCTCATGTCGGCGCAGGCGCGGGAGAAGGCCCGGGGGCCGTCGCTCCTCGAGCGCACGGGGCTCGTCGTCCTCGGGCCGGTCGTCGCCGGAAGCCACGCGGCCGCGCGCGCCGAGCAGTCGTTCGTCGCGTCGGTGCGGTCCTATTTCGGCGCGCGGAGCGAGAACGAGCGCCTGCAGCGCCGGATCGACGCGCTCGAGAAGCAGCTCTTCGCGCTGCGCGCCGGCGCCGAAGACGCCGGACATCTGCGCGCGCTGCTCAAGCTCTCGCCCTTCCTTCCCGCCGTCCGCGCCGCCGCGCCGCTCCTGTCGCTCGAGGAACGCGGCGCCTACCGGCGGGCGCTGATCGGCGCCGGCTCGGATTCGGGAGTCCTCGCCGGATCGCCGCTCGTCGTCCCGTCCGGGCTCGTCGGACGCGTCACGACCGTCTCGCCGCGACTCTCGAAAGCGATCCTCCTGACGGACGCGGATTCGGCGGTCGGGGCGCGCCTCGTCCGGACCGGAGAGCAGGGCGTCGTGCGCGGCGACGGCGGCGCTCTCCGGATCGACTACCTGTCGGCGATCGCCGACGTCCGGCCCGGAGACGCGGTCGAGACGGCGGGAATCGACGGCATCTTCCCCCGGGGCATCCCGGTCGGGGTCGTCACGCGCGTGACGCGCGGGAAGGCGCTCTTCCTGTCGGTCGCCGTCGCGCCCGCCGCTCCCCTCCACCGCCTCGACGACGTGCTCGTCCTCGATCCCGCCCCGGCGGCGGATTCCGGGCGGAGCCCGGCCGAGTAATGGCATGGACCGGACGGCGCGGCCGGGAGGGCCGCTGATCCGTGAAGGCGTTCCGCGTCGCGATCTCGATCCTCGCGGCCGCCGGCGCAACGGTGCTGTTCGGATCGCTCCGGGCTCCGGTGCTTTCGGCGGTCGACTGGTTCCTGCTCGCGGTCGCGTACCAGGCGGCCTCCTCGAGCTTCATTCCGGCGACGATCGGCGGCGCGCTCGCGGGCCTGGTGGAGGATCTCCTCCTGCACCCGCTGAAGGGAGCGCACGCCTTCTCGAAGGCTTTCCTCGGCTATGCGTTCGCGCTCGTCGCGGTGCGGATGGTGTTCGGAGGAACGCTCGCGGTCGCGGCGACGCTCGCCGTGGCCGAGCTCGCCGACGGCGCGATCGTCTCGGTCCTCGGCCGGCTGCTCCTCGGTACCCCGTTCGCCGTCACGCCGGCGGATCTCGGCGGGAGCGTCGCGACGGGCTGCGCGGGAGGCCTCCTCTACTGGGCCTGGCGATTTCCGTGGAAGGAAGAATGGCGACGCCGGCAGCGACGCCGCCTGCGGTGAGGGCGCGGCGCATGCCGCGCCACCCTACCCCGGCCTTCGGCCACCCCTCCCCACTTGGGGAGGGGACGGGGGAAGGGTCGCGGCGCATGCCGCGCTTCGGCCACCCCTCCCCACTTGGGGAGGGGACGGGGGAAGGGTCGCGGCGCATGCCGCGCTTCGGCCACCCCTCCCCAGTTGGGGAGGGGACGGGGGTAGGGTCGCGGCGCATGCCGCGCTTCGGCCACCCCTCCCCACTTGGGGAGGGGACGGGGGAAGGGTCGCGGCGCATGCCGCGCTTCGGCCACCCCTCCCCACTTGGGGAGGGGACGGGGGGAAGGGTCGCGGCGCATGCCGCGCTTCGGCCACCCCTCCCCAGTTGGGGAGGGGACGGGGGTAGGGTCGCGGCGCATGCCGCGCTTCGGCCACCCCTCCCCAGTTGGGGAGGGGACGGGGGTAGGGTCGCGGCGCATGCCGCGCTTCGGCCACCCCTTCCCAGTTGGGGAGGGGACGGGGGTAGGCGCGGCGGGTGCCGCGCCACCCTACCGGTCGGGGAGGGGTGGGAGCACGTCGCTCGTCCCGTCTCGGGAAATCTCTCCCCCCTCTCCAACTGGAGAGGGGGTCAGGGGATGAGGTTGACGAATCCGTCCGAAGACCGCGAGTCCTTCCAGCGGATGATCGAGGTCGCGTTCATCGCGGCCGCGTTCTCCTTCGCCGCGATGGCCGGCGCGTACTGGTACACGCAGATCGTCCGCGGCGACTACTATTTCCGTCTCTCGGAGAACAACCGGCTCCGGTCGGTCGCCGTCACCGCCGCGCGCGGCGTGATCTACGACCGCAACGGCGTCGCGCTCGCGGAGAACGAACCCTCCTACACGCTCTACCTGTACCGGCGGGAGACGAAGAACCTGACGGCGTCGATCGACACGGCGGTCGCGCTGCTCGGGCTCCCGCGGGAGGACGTCGAACGGCGGGTCGCGCGCTACCGCACCTATTTCGATTTCGTGCCGATCGCGCTCGCCGAGAACCTGACGATCGGCGAGGTGGCGGCGATCGAGGCGCGCGGCGCCGAGCACCCGGAGTTCGCCGTCGGGGTCGGCCAGCGGAGGCTCTACACCCGGTCCTCGGCCGCGCAGACGATCGGCTATCTCTCCGAAGCGACGCCGAACCAGATCGCGGCGCAGCCGGACCGGTATCGTCCCGGCGTTTCGGTGGGTCAGCGCGGCGTCGAGAGCGCCTACCAGGATCTCCTCGCCGGACGCGACGGCGAGCGGAGGATCATCGTCGATTCGTTCGGCCACGAGACGGCCGAGGAGAGCCGCGTCGATCCGGTCCCCGGACGCAACCTCACGGTCACGATCGACCAGCGTCTCCAGGAAGTCGCCGAGCGGTATTTCCGGGACCGGGTCGGATCGGCGGTCGCGATGGACCCGAGAACCGGCGAGATCCTGGCGCTCGTGTCGGCGCCTTCGTACGACCCGAACCTGTTCTCGCGGCGGATGACCGCCTCCGAATGGGCGACGCTCGTCGACAACCCGTTCCATCCTCTCCAGAACCGCGCGATCCAGAACGTCTACTCGCCCGGCTCGGCGTTCAAGGTGTTCCTCGCCGTCGAGGGCCTCGCCGGCGGCTACATCACGCCCGACACGAAGGTGTACTGCCCCGGATATGCGACGTTCTACGGCCGGGCGTTCAAATGCCACAAGAGGGAAGGGCACGGCTGGGTGAATCTGCGGGAAGCGATCCGCGGATCGTGCGACGTCTACTTCTACACGCTCGGGAAGCGAATGGGGATCGAGAAGATCGCCGAGACCGCGCGCGCGTTCGGTTTCGGCCAGACGACCGGCCTCGATCTCCCGAACGAGAAGAGCGGGCTCGTTCCCTCGGAGGAATGGAGCGCGAAGGTGCGCAGGACCCACTGGTATCCCTCCGAGACGATCTCGGTCGCGATCGGCCAGGGGCCGCTCCTCGTCACCTCGCTGCAGCTCGCGCGCGGACTCGCGGGGCTCGTCAGCGGCGGTCGGTTCCCCCGGCCGCACCTCTTCCGTTCGGCGCAGGACCCGCAGACCGGCGCGCGGTTCGAGTACGTCGACGAGGTCGAGCCGCGCATGAAGATCGACCCCTCGATCGTCTCGCAGGTCGAGGACGCGATGTGGGCGGTCGTCAACGAGCCGGGAGGCACGGCGTACTTCTCGAAGCTCCCCGGCATCGAGCTCTGCGGCAAGACCGGCTCGGTCCAGGTCGTCGCGCAGAAGGACACGAAGAAGGAGGGCCTCCTTCCCTTCGAGAAGCGCGACCACGCCTGGTTCATCGGCTTCGCGCCGAAGCGCGATCCGAAGATCGTCGTCGCGGTCTTCGTCGAGCACGGCCAGCACGGCGCTTCGGCGGCGGCCCCGCTCGCGCGCGATCTCGTCGCGACGTACTTCGGCGTTCCGGTTCCGCACCCCGCCGAGCCGCCGGCCGCCCCCGGAGCGACCGCGATCGCGGCCGGGTCGGCCCCGCCGGCGCGCGTGGCGGCCGAGGCGGCGCGTGAGACCGCGCCCGTTTCGCCGCGCGACGCGGCCGCGGCTCCGGAGAGGCGGCGATGAGAGGTCTCCTCCGCCGCCGCCGGATCGACACGGCGCTCGTCCTCCCGGTCCTGGCGCTCCTCGGGATCGGCCTCCTCCTCGTCGCCTCGGCGACACTCGGCGGACGCTTCGGAAATCTCGCCGGGCGCCAGGCGCTCTGGATGGGGGTCGGCCTCGCGGCGATGCTCGCGATCGACTACCGGGTGCTTCTGAAGTTCTCGTTTCCGATCTACGCGGCGTCGCTCGTGCCGCTCGTCTACCTCCTCGCCTTCGGCCACCGGATCGCTCATGTCCGCTCGTGGGTGCGGGTCGGCGGATACCAGTTCCAGCCGGCGGAGCTCGCGAAAGTCGCAACCGCCCTGCTGCTGGCGTACCTGTTCGAGAACGAGCAGGACCGGCGCCTTCGCCCCGCCGCGTTCGCGAAGCTCTTCGCGATGGTCCTCTTCCCGTGTCTCCTCGTCTTCCTCCAGCCCGACCTCGGGCTCGCGCTGACGTTCGTGCCCCTCCTCATCGTCGGGATGTACTTCGGCCGGATGCGGCGGCGCTGGTGGGCCGTGCTCGCGATCGGTTTCGCCGTCTGCTGCGCGGTCGGCTGGCTGTTCCTCAAGGGATACCAGAAGCAGCGCATCGAGACGTTCGTCCATCCCGACGCGGACGTCTCGGGCGCGGGATACCAGGTCCGGCAGTCGAAGATCGCGGTCGGCTCGGGGGGGCTCGTCGGGAAGGGATACCGCCGTGGCACCCAGAGCCAGCTCCGGTTCCTCCCGGTGCGGCACACGGACTTCATCTTCGCGGTGCTCGCCGAGGAGTTCGGGTTCCTCGGAGTGCTCGTCGTCCTCTCGCTCTACGCGGCGGTCGTCCTGCGGGGCCTGCGGCTCGCTTCCCACGCCCGCGACCGCGGCGGCGCATTCCTCGTCCTCGGGCTGACCGCGTGCCTTTTCTTTTCGGTGATGCTCAACACGGGCATGATGATCGGGCTCTTTCCGACGACCGGAATCCCGCTGCCGCTCCTGTCCTACGGAGGATCGTCCGTCGCGACGACGCTCGCCTCGATCGGGCTGATCCTCTCGGTCGAAGCGCGGAGATTCGCCAATGCGTGACGCGTGCCTCTTGTTTCCGATGGAGATCTTGCGGCGAAGGATGCGCCACTGCGAAAGAGAGCCGAGGGCGCGCCAGAACTCGAAGCACGAAGCACCGAATCCGAAACAAGTCCCAATGATCGAAATCGGAATGTTCAAGACTCACAGGAGCGCCCGGTCTCTCATTTCGAGAATTCGGATTTTCGATTTGGGTTTTATTTCGAACCTCGAGCTTCGAATTTCGGATTTCCGACGAGCATGAGCGAGGCGGTCAAGGAGATCCTGATCGATTGCAGCCCGGCGCAGACGCGCGTCGCCCTGACGGAGAACGGCAAGCCCGCCGAGCTCTTCCTCGAGCGCGCGCGCCGGTCTGGGACGGTCGGCGACATCTACCTCGGCCGGGTCTCGCGCGTGCTTCCCGGAATGCAGGCGGCGTTCGTCGACATCGGCCTCGACAAGGACGCCTTCCTCTACGTCGCCGACGTGCGCGACGACTGGGAGGACGAGGAGGACGTCCCGGAGGAGGAGCCGCGGCCGCGCCCCTCGATATCGATCGACGATCTCCTGAAGGAGGGGCAGGACCTCGTGGTCCAGGTCGTCAAGGAACCGATCGGGGCGAAAGGGGCGAGGGTCTCCACCAACGTCTCGCTCCCGGGCCGGCTCCTCGTCTTCACGCCGTTCTCTCCCCGCGTCGGGATCTCCCGGAGGATCGAGGACGAGGCCGAGCGCGAACGGCTGAAGGGGCTCCTCGACGCCTTCCGCGGCGAGGGCGGGTTCATCGCCCGCACGGTGTCGGAAGGACGCGCGGCGGAGGAATTCGAGAACGACCGGACGTACCTCGCGGCGCTCTGGGAATCGATCCAGGCGCGCGCCCGCTCCGCCCGGCCGCCGACGCTCCTCCACCGCGAGCAGGACCTGCTCCTCCGATCGATCCGCGACCTGCTCTCGCGCGACGTCGCCGCGATCCGCGTCAACGACCACGAGGCGTTCGGGCGCGTCGTCGAGTTCGTCAACGCGATGGAGCCCGCGCTCGTCTCCCGGGTGCGCCTCCACAAGCCGAGTCCGCTCTTCTTCGAGGAGTTCGGCATCGAGGCCGAGATCGAGAAAGCGATCAAGTCGAAGGTGTGGCTCAAATCCGGGGGCTACATCGTCATCAACCCGACCGAGGCGCTCGTCTCGATCGACGTCAACTCGGGGAAGTTCGTCGGCAAGGACAGCCTCGAGGAGACGGTGCTCGCCGTCGATCTCGAGGCGGCGCGCGAGATCGTCCGGCAGATCCGCCTGCGCGACCTCGGCGGGATCCTCGTCGTCGACTTCATCGACCTCGAGGACGCCGAGCATCGCCGACAGCTCTTCGAGGCCTTCGAAGCCGAGATGCGGAAGGACCGCGCGAAATCGAAGATCCTCCAGATCTCGGAGTTCGGCCTCGTCCAGATCACCCGCAAGCGGTCCCGCGCTTCCCTCGAGCGCGCGCTCACGAAGCCGTGCCCCTCCTGCGGCGGGAACGGCCGCGTGAAGAACGACTACACGGTCGCGCTCGACATCCGCCGCGAGATCATGAAGCTCGCGCGATCCTTCACGTCCGGCGAGACGATCCTCGTCCGCGCGTCGGCGGAGGTCGTGCGGCTGCTGCGCGAAGAGAAGCGGATCCTCGACGACGTCGAGCGCGAGCTCGAGGTGTCGGTGGTGCTCCGCGAGGACGAGATGCTGCCGCCTGCGCGATACGAAATCGCGGTTCTGTAGAGAGGCGCGGTGATACGCGCGGTTACGTTCTAGTGTCCCGTCCCGGAAATAACTTCAGCGTCGCGCCTGCGGCTTGCGGACGAGGTCAAGACGCGTCGCGGGAGCAGATGCCGGAAGCATCGGGCCCGCGACGCAACGCAGAGATCGTTCGCAATGTGCTGGCGCCCTTCGGGTTCGGGCGGCGCGGGGCAATCTGCGGCGCCGCCGCGACGAGGTCCTCGCGAAAGCGGGGATGGCACCGCATCGCCGTCATCGCGGCGACTGGCAGCTTACCCCGCGGCGCTCCGAACGACGCGAAAGCTATTTCCGGGACGGGACACTAGCGGTTCGCGACGGTATTACCCCCGCGCCGGGCGAAACCTCGATCGGCGCGCATTCGACGCTATTTAACCGAGCGTTTAAGTTCGCCGGAACAAAGAGGGGCCCCGCCTCATGCGGGGCCGAGGAGGAGTAATGAAGGTTACTGGTTAGTACGGTGAACGCCGGGGAAGGTTTCGATATTTCCGGAATCCGCGCTGGCGCGAATTTTGAACCGTTGGAGGGCTCCTTCTTTTCCTGGACCCGGGGAAGCGCCCCGGGGCTCTTTTTGTTCCGTTCGCGAAACTCGGATGAGGTCAGAACGAGGCGCGGGGAGGCGCGAGCCCGGCGGGATGCGGGCGCCCGAGCCCGCGGCCGCGGCGTACCGGGGCGTACGTTAAGGCCGCGGGTCGCGGCGCACGCGCCCGCCCGGCTCGATGCATCGCCGCGCCAGCCTAGAGCAGCCGACGGAAGTCGGCGACGTCGCGCTTCCACACCACGTCCCCGCAGAACCGGTCCCCTTCCGGGCACACCGGCCGGACGCCGGCGGCATGGCGGAGCGAGCAGGGAGGGAGGAGCCAGCGGCCGATCCGCGGGTTGATCTCCCGGATCTGCAGCGCTTCCTCTCGGGACGCCGTCCAGATCTCCTCCTGGGCGTTGTAGCAGAGCCGCATCGCCATCTTGTGGTGGAGGTTCAGGAGATCCGCCGACTCCGTGAACCGGACCGGCACGGCGTTAGGAAGGAGGTACGCCGCGAACTCGTCGGAAACGCCGCACGCGCGGAGCGTCCCGATCGCCTCCCACGTCCGTTCCATCGTCTCCCGATAGAGGCGCTCGGCTGCGGAAACCTCCGGCACGAGCATCGGGACGACGTAGTCGGGTTCGTCGGAGAGATAGGCGGGGAGCGCGGGACGCGACGCCGGGGTCATGCGGTGCCGCTGGTCCTGCGAGTCCGCCGTGTGCGAGAGCTTCTTCCGGAAGGACCAGGCCGGGTGGAACATCGCCCGGCTGACTTTTCCGTGCGTCGTGAGCGTGAGCGTCTCGCCGAGGAGCCGGTTCTTCGACGGGTCGAGGCAGAGCGCGATCGCGTCGTCGTCGCTCATCTCCGAGGCCGGGAGACCCAGCACTTCGCGGACGGCGGAGGCGAGCACGCCCTCGTTGTTCGTCTTCCAGTCGACGAGCTTCGACACCCTGCCCTCGAGCGACGCGTCGAACTCCTCGCGGAAGCGCGCGTGCGCCGCCGGACGGTCCGCGACGCTCCGGAACGCCTCGTACTCGGGCGTCTCCTCGAGCGGGATCGGGTCTTCGAGAACGGTCGCGTACAGCGGATCGAGCGCGAGCACTTCGGCGACCATCCGGTCGACGACGTACCGCTGCTCGGCGGGCGCGTCGAACGAGTCGCAGAGGCGGCGGTAGCGGAAGAGCGTGATGCCGGAGACCGTGTGGTAGAGGTACGCAAACGTCGCGACGGGGAGCACGTATCGGGCGATCTCCTGGGCGCGCTTTCCGACGGCGCCCGCAAACCTCTGCGGCCCGTCCCCCCGGAGCCTGCCGGGGAAGAGCTCGAAATACCGCTCCCGGCAGATCGGGACGAGAAGCTCGGTCAGGCGCGCGTAGGTCTCGTTCTGGAGGCGCGCGGTCCTCTCGTACAGCTCGCGCGATTCCCCGGCGAGCGGCGGCACGGCGAAGTTCCCCGCCTTGACCTCGACGTAGCGCTGCGAGACCTGCTCGGAGTTGTAGAAGGGATGGCTGTGCAGGAACGTCCAGAGGAACTGCCGGGAGACGTTCGAGATCGCGAACTGGAAATGCGCGTGCTGGAACGTCGTGTGGTGGCCGGCGTCGTAGATCGATTTCGCGAGGGCGTCGCGCTTCCCGGGATTCTTCGACGCCTGGTCCTCGTCGACGACGCCCTTGCTCGAGTAGCAGGTCCGCGCGGTCGCGACGACGTTCTCGAACGGGCGCGTGAAGTAGTGCGCCAGGCGCACGTGCGGCGCCGGGGAAAGGAACGGGAAGCTCGCGGTTTCGGGCGCCGGCAGAGTGGACATCGAAGAAGCGATTTTACCAGCTTAGCGATCGGGATTTCGGCCCGGAGGCCGGGCGTAGAATCGGCGGGATGAAGGCGCCGATCTACATGGACAACCACGCGACGACGCCGCTCGACCCTCGGGTGCTCGAGGCGATGATGCCGTACTTCACGACGGCCTTCGGGAATGCCGCCTCGCGGAACCACCTCTTCGGTTGGGAGGCGGAAGCCGCGGTGGACGAGGCCCGGCAGAAGGTCGCCGCGTTCCTTGGCGCTTCGGCCGCGGAGATCGTCTTCACGTCCGGCGCGACGGAATCGGACAATCTCGCGATCCTCGGCGCCGCCCGGCATTACCGCGAAAAGGGGAACCACGTCGTGACGGGCGCGACCGAGCACAAGGCCGTCCTCGACTCGTGCCGCGAGCTCGAGCGGGAGGGTTTCGAGGTGACGGTTCTTCCTTCCGACCACTTCGGGCAGGTCTCGGCCGCGCAGGTCGAAGCGGCGCTGACCGACCGCACGGTCCTCGTCACGCTCATGCTCGCCAACAACGAGATCGGCACGATCCACCCGATCCGCGAGATCGCGGCGGTCTGCCGCTCCCGCGGCGTTCTCCTCCACACCGATGCCGTCCAGGGAGCGGGAAAGATTCCGTTCGACGTCGAAACCTTCGGGGTCGACCTCGCCTCGATCACCGCGCACAAGATCTACGGGCCGAAGGGATGCGGCGCTCTCTACGTCCGCGGAAAAGGTCCGCGCGTGCGGCTTGCGCCGCTGATCCACGGGGGCGGCCACGAGCGGGGACTCCGCTCCGGGACGCTGAACGTGCCGGGAATCGTCGGCCTGGCGAGGGCGTGCGAGCTCGCGGCCGCCGAGCTCCCGGAGGAAGCCAGGCGCCTGCGCCGCCTGCGCGCGCGCCTCTGGAGCGGGATCTCCGCGCCCGGCGACGTGCACCTGAACGGCTATCCCCTGCCGGAAATCGGCGACGACGGAAGCCTGCGGGGGCCGGAATGGCGCCTCCCCGGCAATCTGAACGTGTCGTTCGGCGGAGTCGACGGTGAAGCGCTCATCGCGGGAATTCGCGACATCGCCGTGTCCTCCGGCGCGGCGTGCACGTCGGCGTCGATCGAGCCTTCGCACGTCCAGAAGGCGATCGGCGTTCCCGACGCGCTCGCCTATTCGGCCATCCGGTTCGGTCTCGGACGCTTCAACACGGAGAGCGAAGTCGACTTCGCGGTCGGCGAGGTCGTCCGGGCGGTGACCGAGCTGCGGGCCGAGTCGCGGGCCGCCCGATAGGCGATGGACTCGCCTTCCGAGTTCCTCATTTACTTCGAGAAGATCCGCGCGAGGACGGAGCGGGTCGCCGCGCTCATCCCGGAGGATCGGATCGAATGGGCGCCGGCCGCTTCGCGGGCGATCCGTCCTCCACGACGGATCGCGCTGGATTCACGCTCGGGGACACGGTCCGCCACATCGCCGCGATCGAGCGCTGGATGTTCGCCGAGAACGCGATGCGGCGACCGAGCCGCTACGCGGGCTGCGGGCGGGAGCTCGCCGACGGCAGGGAAGCCGTCCTCGCGTATCTCCGCGACCGGCACCGCGAGTCGGTGGCGATCTTCGGGAGTCTCTCCGCGTCCGATTTCGAAGCGCGCTGCGAGACGCCCGCCGGCGCGTCGATCCGAGTCGGCAAGTGGCTGCGGTCGATGATCGAGCACGAGATCCATCACCGCGGACAGATCTATCTGATGCTCGGGATGATCGGAGTCGAGACGCCGCCGCTCTACGGCCTCACCTCGGAGGAAGTCCGCGAGAGAAGCGTCGCCGACGACCCGCGCGCTTGACGGCGGCGGCGTTCACTCCGCTTCGCATCGCGATCCTCTTCCTCGCGGCGATCGGCGGGAGCGGGATCGGCGCGATGGCGGGCGGCGGGACCCTCGTCACGTTCTCGACGCTCGTGTTCCTCGGCATGCCGGGCATCATGGCCAACGCCACGTCGACGGTCGGGCTCCTTCCGACCGGGGCCGCCACGATGGTCGGGCATCGCGAAGAGATGCGCACCCACGGCGGCTGGATCGCCGCCCTCCTCGTCCCGGGCCTCGTCGGCGGAATGATCGGCTCGGTCCTCCTCATCGCGACGCCGCCCCGCCTCTTCGAGCGGCTCGCTCCGTTCCTCGTGCTCTTCGCGACGTCGCTCTTCATCGTCCAGGGCGCCCTGCGCCCCGCCGGCGAGACGGCTGATCGGCGCCCCTCGCCCGCCCGGATGGCCGGGGTCGGATCGCTCCTCTTCGCGGTCGCGATCTACGAGGGGTATTTCGGCGCGGGAAGCGGGATCCTGATTCTCGCGCTCCTCGGCTTCCTCGGCCTCGGCGACATCCACGCGATGAACGGCCTGAAGGGCTTCTTCGTCGTCGCGATCAACATCGTCGCGTCGTCGTACTTCGTCGCGCGCGGGGCGGTCCACTGGCCCTCCGCCCTCGTCATGTTCGCCGGATCGATCGTCGGGGGCTACTCGGGCGCCCGGCTCTCGCGTCGCATCGGGCGGGAGCGGGCGCGGCAGGCCGTCGTCGTGATCGGGCTGGTGCTGACGGCGGCCCTGCTGGCGAGGGGGCGGCGGATCTAGAAAAGTCGCAAATCCGAAATCCGAAATCCGAAACAAACTCAAAATCCGAATCGCGAATGCTCGAAACCTTTCGAATTTCATCCTCTTTTCGATAATTGGCCGCGCAAGGCCTTCGCGCCGCCGAGTTAAGCGGCGCGGAACGCGACCGCTTCAACTCGGCGGAACCCGATTGAGCGACGCGGCAAAGCCGCGATCGCTCCAAGCGGGCGGCGGAAGGCGTTGAACTTCGCCGGTTCTTCTACGTTAATAGCAGCATGGCGGACGTCGCTCTCGCCGCGCGCGGACTCCGAAAGGTCTACCGCTCGATCACCGCCCTCGACGGGATCGACCTGGAAGTCCATTCCGGCGAGCTGTTTGGGCTCCTCGGTCCGAACGGCGCCGGAAAGACGACGACGGTCAAGATCCTCCTCGGACTCACGCGCGCAACCTCGGGGGAAGCCTCGATCCACGGAATTCCCGTCTCGAATCCGGAGAGCCGGCGCCGCGTGGGGTATCTCCCCGAAGGCCATCGCTTCCCGGGATACCTCACGGCTCGCGAGACCCTCTCGGTGTTCGGGCGGATGTCCGGCGTCGACTCGGCCACACTCGCGCGCCGCATTCCCGAGCTCCTCGAGCGCGTCCGCCTCGAGAAGTGGACCGGCGTGCGGGTGAAGAAGTTCTCGAAGGGAATGGTCCAGAGGCTCGGGCTCGCCGCGGCGCTCGTCCACGATCCGGACGTCCTGCTCCTCGACGAGCCGACCGACGGCGTCGATCCGGTCGGCCGCCGCGAGATCCGGGACCTGCTGCAGGAGCAGGCGCGGGGCGGAAAGGCGGTGCTGGTCAACTCGCACCTCCTTTCCGAGATCGAGCTCACCTGCTCGCGGGTCGCGATCCTCCGCTCCGGGAAGATCGCCGCGCAGGGGACGATCGACGAGCTCACCCGGCGCGAAGCCCGCTGGCGCATGGCGGCCTCCCCCGTCGACGAAGCCCTCCTCGCGGCGTTCCGCGAGACGGGCGCCGGCGTCGAGCGGCAGAACGGACACCTCCTCCTCTCGGTCCGCGACGTCGACCACGTGAACGCCCTCGTCGACCGTCTTCGGACGCGCGGCGCGAATCTCATGGAGCTGTCGCCGCTCAAGTCGAGCCTCGAGGACGTCTTCGTCGGGCTCTTCCGGCCGCCGGACGAGAACGCCGGAGCGCCGGGATCCTCCGGGGCGGCGGCCGCCGGGGAGGACCGATGAAAATGCTCGCCGCGAACATCGAAGATGTCTTCCGCGAGGCCGCGGCGCGCTGGACGCTCGTCGCCTATTTCGTGCTCTCGTCGCTCTTCATCCTGATCTTCGCGTTCGCCGTGAACCTCGACATCGTCGACGGCGCGCTCGCGGGAGCGAAGCTCTTCGGCGCGTCGGTCCAGATGGGCGGCCAGCACGTCGACCTCGACCGGCTCGTGATCGGTTTCGAGTCCGGCTTCTCCGCCTTTCTCTACGTCGTCGGAACGTTCCTCGCGATCTTCGCGACCGCGCATCTCACCCCGCGCCTCCAGGAGAAGGGGACGATCGACCTGTACCTCTCCCGGCCGACGGGACGCGTGCGTCTTCTCGCCTCCCGCTACGTCGCGGGGATGCTGCTCGCCGCCGCCAACGTCGTCTACCTCGTCGGCGCGATCTGGCTGATCGTCGCGTGGAAGACGAGGGTGTTCCACGCCCGCTTCTTCCTCGCGGCGCTCGTGATCCTCTTCGCCATCGCCGTCCTGATGGCATTCTCGTTCTGCGTCGGCGTCCTCACGTCCTCGACCGGCGTCTCGATCATGACGACGTACGCGATCTTCTTCTTCTCGGCGCTCTTCGCCGGGCACGAGAAGATCGAGGCCGCGATGGCGCACGAATGGCAGGCGGCGATCGTCCGGACCCTCTACTGGGTCCTGCCGAAGACGGCCGAGCTCGGCCGCGCCGCGATCGCGCTCGTCGGCGGCGGCCACGTTCCGCGGGCGGTGTCCGGCTCCTTGAGCGTGCTTCCCTTCGCCTCGACGGCGGCCTTCGGGCTCGCCTGCTTCCTCGGCGCCTCCTGGCTCTTCCGAAGAAAGGATTTCTGATGAAACGCGCGACCCTCGTCCTCAGCGCTCTCGCCGCCGCGATCGCTTCGGCCGCCTCCGCCCTTCCGGCGCCGCCGGCCGACGGCCTCGCCCTCGTCCCCCCGACGCGCTCGCCGTCGGGCAGGTGCGCTTCGACCGCCTGAAATCGAGCCCCGCCTCCGCGGGCCTCTTCCACGAGACCGACGCCGTCTCCGCCGACGGAAAGGCCGCGCAGTTCCTCCACGACGCCGGGCTCGACCCGAAGACCGACGTCGATTCGGCCGTCTTCTCGCTGACCTCCGTCGGCGCGCGCGATTCGGCGCCGCTCGTCGTCTTCGAGGGCCGCTTCCATCCCGACGCGCTCGCCGCCGCGACCGCCTCCCGCGGCGGGGTTCGGATCGATGCCGCCCCGCTGCCCTATTACCGGCTTCCCGCCCGCGAGGGGGAGAAGGCGCACGACGCCGGCGCGGTCGCGTTCGTCTCGCCGACGCTCGTCATCGCCGGAAGCGAGCCGGCGCTCCTCCACGCGCTCGATGCCTACGCGGCCGGAACGGCCGGACTCCCCCCGCACTCGTTCGTTTCGGATGCGCTCGCGCGGATCGACACCGGATCGGCGGCCTGGGCGATCGTCGACGCGGCGCGCCTCCAGCGGCTCCATCCCGCGTCGCCACGCGAAGGCCGCGACGGTCCGGCGGCGCAGCTCGCGGGCGCCCTGCGGTCGCTCTCCCTCGTCACGTTCCAGGCGAACGTCTCGAGCTCGGCGGTGTCGATCGCGGCGACCGGCGTGACGTCGGACGAGGAGACGCGGCAGGACCTCGAGGACGTCCTTCGGGGGATGCTCGCGGCGTGGAGAATGGCGGCGCAGGACAAGAACCCCGAGCTCGTCTCGGCGATCCGCAAGATCCAGGTCACGCGCACCGCCGACGGCGTCACGATCGCGGGCGACGTGCCGGCGTCCGTCTTCGCGAAGCACGCGTCGAAATAGCTGCTGCGCCGCGCCCCCGCGGCTTAGAATCTTCCTTCCGGGCGTCGAGTCCCGGAAGGGAGGTTCTTTCATGCGTTTCCGTTCTCTCGCCGCCTTCGGCGCGACCCTCGTCCTCGTTCTCGCCTCCGCCGCGGCGCGAGCGGCCGACGAGACGCCCCAGACTCCGGACTCGCTGCCGGCCATCACGTCGATGACGACCTGGCTGCACGAGATCGACGAAGGAAAATACGGACAATCGTGGGACGACGCGTCGAAGCTCTTCCAGGGCGCCGTTTCGCGGCAACGCTGGGTCGACGCGATGAACGGGGGGAGGAAGCCCCTCGGCGCGCTCGACAAACGCATCATGAAATCCGCCGATTTCCGCCACTCGCTGCCCGGCGCGCCCGACGGCGAATACTTCGTGATCCGGTTCTCCGCCTCCTACGCGGCGAAGGCCGACGCCGTCGAGACCGTGACCGCCGTGCGCGAAGGGGGCGGCTGGAAAGCCGCCGGCTACTTCATCAAATGACCGGCGGGCGGGAGCCCGAGGAGTGGCGCATCCCGCAGGAGTCCGCCTCGTGGTGCGACGTCTTCCTTCCGGAGGAAACGCGGGCGCCGCTCCTCGTCGCGCTCCACGGCTACGGCGGCAACAAGCGGGCGATAGGGCGCTTCGTCCGGCCTGCCGTTCCCGCGGGCTTCGCGCTCGCGAGCCTCCAGGGGCCGCACCCGCACCTGATCCGTCCCGACGACCGCACGAAGCCGCTCGGCGTCGGATTCGGATGGATCTCGAACTGGAAGCCGGAGGAATCGATCGCGCTCCATCACGCCGCGGTCGACGCGGTCGTCGCCCGTCTCGACTCGGAGCAAAGGATCGATCCGGGCGCCGTCTTCCTTCTCGGCTTCTCGCAGTCGGTGGCGCTCAACTTCCGGTACGCGTTCACGTATCCGGGGAAGGTTCGCGGCATCGTCGCGGTCGCGGGCGGGATTCCCGGAGACTGGAAGGATTCGCCGCGGTATCGAGACTCCCCCGTCGAGGTCCTCTATCTGGCGGGCCGTTCCGACGAGTTCTACCCGCCGGAAAAAATCGAGGAGAACGCGCGGGCGCTCGAAACGCGCGGCGCCCGGGTCGCGGGGCGGGTGCTCGAGACCGGCCACGATTTTCCCGCCGAGGCCCTGCCGCTCGTCCGCTCCTGGCTCGAGGAGCGGACCGCAGGCCGCCTTCACCGTTCCCCCTCTCCGGCCGGAGAGGGGGCCAGGGGGTGAGGTCGTGGCTGCCGTCGTCTCGCACGCGCTCGCCCTGCTCGCCTTCCGGGACCGGCGGTGGGACGGGGTCCGGGGAAAGCTTGGAGCGACGGCATGGGGATTTGGCGATTCGAACTTGTTGGGATTTGAGACTTGAGACCTGGAATTTCCAACGGTTCCGCACGCGCCCGTCCGGCTCGATGCATCTGCCTTCGCCAGGGCTTCGGCGAGACAAGGTCGCCGCGGGTCCTACGTGCCGGTCCGGATCATTCTGGTGAGCGCGGGTTCTTTTCCCATCAGCCGCGCGTACAGCGCGAGCTGACCCCGGTGATACTCCTCGTGCGCGATCGCGTGATGGAGCCATTCGAGCTTCGTGCCCTTCAATCCGTCGAAGCGCGTGATCTTCTTCTTCATCTCCCGCTCCCCCGCCCGGCGGAGACGCCGCTCCCCGTCGGCGATCGAACGCCGGAGCAGGCGGAGAATCGACGCGCGGTTCCGAGCCTTCGCGAGAGGCGCGTCGTACAGGGCGAGGAGCTCCGGCCAGGGGGCGCGGTGGAAATCCGTGTCCGGACGCGACAGCTCTCCGGCCGCCATCATCCCGACTTCCATGATGTGCCGCAGGAGTGCGGCGACCGTGCGCGATTCGGGAGCGGGGCGGAAGTGGAAACCCTTCGACGTGATGTTCTCGGCTTCCGCGATCACCCCCTCGCGCGCGACCCGCCACGCCTCGAGGGCTTCTTCGAGCGGGGTGAGTTTGTGCTGTTTCGTCATCCGTCAACCTCCGTCCGGCGTGCTCCCCCGCTAGAATAGCTCACCGGTCTCGCGGATGCGTCCTCTCGCCCTCGCGTTCGTCCTGATCGGCGCCTCGGGCGCCTGTGCAGGCGAACCGCCGACTCCCGATGCTCCTCCGCCGGTGCCGGCGCCGCTCACGATCACGCTCGAGGACCTGACGATTCATCTCGACGAGGGCGCGGCGATCCGGATGGACTCCGCCGTTCTCGTCCTGTCGGGGAAGGGAACCGTCGCGTTCGCTCCCGCTCCCGCATCCGAGCGCCGGCAGCTCGACCTCTACTGCGGGTCGCCGGCTCTCGAAGATCGCTTCGAGGAGGCGTACCTGCGGGTCGCGCCGGGAAAGCTCCCCGCGCTCGCGCCGGGGCCCGAGGAAAAGGCCGCGTCGTTCGGCGGCGCGCTCCGGGGCCGCGCGGGCCAATTCCTCGCTGAAGCCGAACACGCGTCTCCCTACCCGGGCGAGCTCTCGCCCCCGGATTTCCTCGCGATGGTCCGGACCCGGCGGCATGGTCTCCTCGCCTTCCTCCGGCTTTCGAGCGAGCCCGAGGACATGATGATGATCGACGTCGCCCATAAGCGGCGGATCGCCCTCTACCCGTCGGCGGCGCATCGAACGGCGTTCGGGTTCGACTACGGCGACGAATACGGCCTCTCCTACGCGGTGTCCCGGTACGATCTCGACCTTTTCGTCGATCCCGGCCGGCATTCGCTGTCGGGCGAAGCCCGGCTCACGCTGACCGCCCTTCGAAGCCTGGAGGCGGCGGCGCTACGGCTCGATCCGGCGCTCTCGGTCTCCGGGATCCGGAGGGTCCCGGGAGGCGAGGACCTCGAATTCCAGCACCCTCCCGGCTCGGACCGCCTCTTCGTCCGGTTTGATCCGCCGCTCGGTCCGCTCGAAAAGGCCGAAATCGACGTCCGGTACTCGGGATGGGCGCCTCCCCAGGAACTCGAGGGCGGTGCGGGTGCGGGCGGGATCTCGCGGGAAGCCGCATCGCCGGACGGCGCCTTCGCGCTTTTCAGCAACCGGATCTGGTGGTATCCACAATCGCCGGTCCACAACCACGCGACCGCGATCCTTCGGGTCCGCGTCCCGCCGGGGCTGACGGCGATCGTGCCCGGAATGCCGGACCCGGCGGACGCCTCCCCGGACGGAACCCGGATCTTCCGCGTCGACCCGCCGGCGCGCTACCTCGCTCTGCTCGTCGGCAGGTTCGTCACCGTGTCCGACGACCCGCCGGCGGATCTTCGCCCCGCCGTTCAGGTCGTCGCGACGCCGGACCGGCTGCGCCCGGCGCGCCGGCTCGCCCCGCAGGTCGCGCCGATTCTCGACTTCCTGGGCGCGGCGATCGGGAAAGCGCCGTTTCCGAAGCTCACCGTGGCCGTCGTCGGATCGCGGTCTCCGGCGGCCCACTCGCCGGCCTGGCTCTCCGTCATCGGAACGCCGGCCGCTTCCTTCTCCCCCGAGGACAACCCCTCGTTCGATCGCGACGAGCCGTCGTTCCAGCTGGCCCACGAGATCGCGCACCAGTGGTGGGGACAGGCCGTCGGCTGGCGGAACTACCGGCAGCAGTGGTTGAGCGAGGCCTTCGCGCAGTACTTCGCTGCGTTGTACGTCCTCCACGCGCGGGGGCCGAAGGCGTTCGAGGATGTCATCGGCTGGCTGGGCCGGTGGGCGCGCCGCGCGGCGGGCCGCGGGACGGTCGACCTCGGCATGCGCGCCGGCGCGATCACCGGAGAGCCCTGGCTCTTTCCCGCGGTCGTCTACGATCGCGGCGCGCTGGCTCTCGATACGCTTCGCGCGACGACGGGAGACGAAGCGTTCTTCCGGGGACTGCGATCGTTCTATCGCTGCCGGAAGTTCGACCGCGCCGACACCGACGACTTCCGGGCCGCGATGGAAGCCGCGTCGGGGAGGAATCTCGGCCCGTTCTTCGACTTCTGGATCGACGGAGACTCCCCGCCCGGCGTCCGGTGAGCCCGCGCGTGCTCCGACGACCGGCGATCCCCGGACCTCGCAGTCTCAAGGCGCGATGCAGATGCCCGGCCCTCGTCTATCATCCGCCGCATGACGGACAGCCTTCTGAATCGCACCGCTCCCCTCGAGATGTCTCCCGAAGAGTTCCGGGCGGAAGGGCACCGCCTCGTCGACCGGGTCGCCGGATTCCTCGCTTCGCTCCGAGGCCGGCCGGTGACGCCGGCCGAGACGCCCGCCGAAGTCCGCGCGGCGCTCGGCGGCGCAGGATTGCCGCTCGCGGGCTCTCCGGCCGCCCCTCTGCTCGACGAGGCCGCCTCGCTCCTCTTCGAGCATTCGCTCTTCAACGGGCATCCCGGCTTCCTCGCCTACATCACATCGTCGGCGGCGCCGATCGGAGCGCTCGGCGACCTGCTCGCGGCGGCCGTCAACGCGAACTGCGGAGCGTTCGGCCTTTCCCCCATGGCGACCGAGATCGAGGCGCAGACCGTCCGCTGGATCGCCGAGCTGATCGGATACCCGGGAGACGGCGGCATCCTCGTCTCCGGCGGCAACATGGCGAACTTCGTCGCGTTCGTCGCGGCGCGCCGCGCGAAGGAGCCGGAGGTGCGCGAGAAGGGAATCGACCCGGCGCGGGTGCGCCTGCGCGTCTACACCTCCGCGGAGACGCACACCTGGATCCAGAAGGCGGCCGACCTCTTCGGGCTCGGCACCGACGCGATCCGGTGGATTCCGGTCGACGCGGGCCTGCGCATGGACGCGGCGGCTCTGGAGCGCGCGATCGAGGAAGACGCGCGGCGCGGCGACACGCCGTTCCTCGTCGTCGGCACGGCGGGCTCCGTCGGCACCGGAGCGGTCGACCCGCTCCCGGAGATCGCCGCGATCGCGCGGCGGCATGGCTGCTGGTTCCACGTCGACGGGGCGTACGGCGCGCTCGCGGCGGCGCTTCCCGACGCGTCGGCGGACCTGAAGGGACTGGCGCTCGCCGACTCGGTCGCCGTCGATCCGCACAAGTGGCTCTACACGCCGGTCGAGGCGGGCTGCACGCTCGTCCGGTCGCGCGAAGCGCTCCGCGACGCGTTCAGCTACCGGCCGCCCTACTACCACTTCGAGCGCGACGAGGAGACGATCAACTTCTTCGAGCTGGGCCCCCAAAATTCGCGCGGATTCCGGGCGCTGAAGGTCTGGCTGGGGCTCCGCCGGACGGGGCGCGAGGGCGCCGTCCGCATGATGGCCGACGATTGCGCGCTCGCCGAAGTGCTCGCCGAGACGGTGAAAGGGACGCCCGGGCTCGAGCTCCTGACCGTCGGCCTCTCGATCGTGACCTTCCGATGGGTACCGGAAGGCGTCGCCGATCCAAAGGCGCTCGACGAAATGAACGAGAAGCTCCTGACCGCAATCCAGGAGGACGGGCGGTTCTACCTCTCCAACGCCGTCGTCGGCGGGAAATTCGCGCTCCGCGCCTGCATCGTCAACTTCCGGACGACACGGAAGGAGATGGAGGCGCTGCCGAAGGTCGTCGTGGAATTGGCGAAGAATCTGGCCTGATCGTCATTGCGAGCAACGCGAAGCACTCTCCAAGGCTGCGGAGGAACTGGAGATTGCCGCGGTCGCTGCCCGCCTTCGCCGAGGCTTCGGCGCGGCGAGCCGCTCCCTCGCAATGACGAGAAGAGCAATCCGCCTTTCGCCTACCTCTTCGAGATGAAGTCCCAAGCGTTGACCGGCTTTCCCATTCCGGGCGGCGGCACCGACGGCCGCACGACGGCGTCGATCTCGAGCGCGAAGTCTTTCAGCAGCCGCCGGACCGGAACGCCGTCCGCGCCGCGCTCGAGGATCTCGGCCGCCGACTCGTCCATCTTCGCGAGATAGGCCTCCCACTTCGCCTCGGAAGGGGGCATCGCGCGGAAACGGACGTTGCTCATCGGCGCGAACGCCTTCATCAGGAACTCGCTCTTGCGCTTGAGATCCTCCTCGGAGGCGAGCGGCTCGTTCTCGTAGGGAGTGTGCGGCTTCGGAATGAACGCGTTGACGGAAGGAACGATCGTCGGCATCTTCCCGGTCGTTTTCGCCGCCGCGAGAGCGATCTCCCGGCAATCGGCGACGAGCCGCACGAGATCGTGCAGGTCTTCCTCGGTCTCCGACGGCAGGCCGAACTGGAGATAGAGCTTCAGGTTCGTGAAACCGCGCGCGAAGATCATCGCGAGCTTCTCGCGGAGCATCGCGTCGGTGACTTTCTTGTTGATGAACCGGCGCAGACGCTCGTTGCCGGCTTCGGGAGCGATCGAAAGCGACCTCTCGCCCTGCGCCGCGAGGACCGACAGGATCTCCGGCCGGATCGCATCGATCTTGATCGAGGAGAGCGCGATGTGGAAGCCGAGCGAGGCGAGCCCCGCGAGGATCGCGTCGATCTCCGGGTGGTCGCAGACCGCCGTCGCGATGAGGCCCGTCCGGTCGGTGAACGCGCGGCCGAGCTTCGCGGTCGCGAGGATCGACGAGGCCGGATACTGCTTGATCGGGGCCATCGCATAGGCCGCCCAGCAGAACTTGCACATCTCGGTGCATCCCCGAGAGATCTCGATCAGCAGCTTGTCCGAAAGCTCCGTGTGGGGAGTCAGGATCGTCGAATGCGGGACTTCGTAGTCGGGGCCGATCTCCTTCCGCGACATCGTCTGCTGGATGACGATCTTCCCCGCCGTCGAATGCTCCGCGCGCGCGCCCTGGACGGAGGGGACGAAGAGACCGGGGATCTTCGCGGCTTCCTCGAGGAACGCGTCGCGCGAAAGCCCGCGTTTCATCAGTCCGGAGATCGCGGGCACGAGCTTCTCGCCGTCTCCCATCGCGAAGACGTCGAAGAACGGCGTCAGCGGCGCCGGGTTGATGCGGGCGCAGTCGCCGCCGACGACGAGGATCGGATGCCGTTCGTCCCGGTCCTTCGCGCGGCGCGGGATGCGGGCCCGGTCGAGGGTCTTCAGCAGATTGACGTAATCCATCTCCCAGGAAACGGACCACGCGAGGACGCCGAAGTCGGAGAGCGGAGCGCCCGTCTCGAACGTCTCGGCCGGCGCGTCCTCTTCCCAGAAGAACCGCTCGCAGACGAGATCGTCGATCCGGTTGAAGAGGCGGTAGACCCACTGGAAGCCGAGGTTCGACATCCCGACCTCGTAGGAATTCGGAAAGCCGAGCGCGAGACGGTAGGCGCCGAACCTCTTCGGCTCCTCGACGAACCGCTCCGCGGCCACGAGCCGCCGGCGGTCTTTCCGGCCAATCAGCCATAAACACGCAATGTTAGCAGGCCTACGGGCCGGCACTTTGGAGAGAGATGGGGCGCGGCGAGGCGCGAGCCCGGCGGGATGCGGGCAGGCCGCGAGATCCCGAGGCCTACCGGGGCGTAGGTCGCAGGGTCTCGCGGACGGCACGCGCCCGCCCGGCTCGATGCATCGCCGCGCCCCCTATTCCGGGACGGCCCAGAGGCGAAACGCGACCAGCATCGGCTCCTTCAGCCGCACCAGGAACCTCGAGATGTCGCCCAGGCCGAACGACCTCCAGAAGACCGGCACCGCGCCCGCGATGACGACGTGGTCCGGCAGGACCGCGCACTCGATCGACGTCTGGATGGGCTTCGCGCCGCCGTGGATCGTCAGGCTGCCGGTGACCTCCACCGTCATCACGTCGCCCGGCTCGAAGCTCGGAAAGATTGCCCTTGTAGGACGTGCCCTCGAAGACGATCTCGGGAAAACGTGTCGCCTCGAACATCCGGTCCCGGAAATCGAGGTCTCGTTTCGCCTTCCCGGTCTCGAGCGAGTCCGCGCGCGCGGCGATCCGGGCCCGGAGTACGCCCGGTAGGCGCCGAGTCCACCTCGACGTTCCCGCGCCAGGCGTCGACCTTCCCCTGGATCACGTGGAACGAGGTGGGGAGCTCGAACGTGATCGAAGACTCCTCGGGAACGAAACGATACTTGAGCGTGCCGGGGCGGCCCGGCCGTCGCGATCTCGGGGGCGGCCTTCTGCGCCGCCGCCGGAAGACACAACGCGCCCACGAACAGGGCCGAGAGAAACGGCTTCACGGGTTCATCCTAGCGTGAACAATGCACAAACCGCCCGATCAAGTTCCGGCGAAAGCATACCCGAAGACCCAGTCGGCGACGTTGGTTCCGGTCGGGCCGGTCAAGACCGCGCCGCCGCACGCCGCAAAGAAGGAAGCCGAATCGTGGGCGGAGAGAAAGCGGGCGGGGTCGAGCCCGCGCCTCCGGGCGCGCCCGGCCGTCCGCCCGTCGACGCGCGCCCCCGCGTTCTCCGAATTCCCGTCGATGCCGTCGGACCCCGCCGCGAGAATCGCGAGCCCCGATTCGCCCTCGATCTCGAGCGCCGCCGCGAGCGCCGCCTCCTGGTTCCGGCCGCCGATCCCCGCGCGCCGAGGGATCGAGACCGTCGTCTCGCCGCCGGCGAGGAGGACCCATGGCCCGCGCCGGCGCCGGGCGCCTTGGAGGAGCCGGCCCGCGAACGCGCGGCCGGCGTCGGCCGCCTCGCCCGAGAGAGGCTCGCGCTCGACGGAAACGGCGGCTCCCGCCGACCGCGCGGCGGCCGCCGCGGCCGAGAGGCCGGTCCGGTTGTCGGCGAGCAGGAATGCCCGGTCGCCGGGCTTGCGCCGGCTCACCGTCGGGCCCGATCCGACGATCCGGAAATCCGCTCCGGGGACGTCGGAGAGCACGAGCGTCGTCACGCGCGCGGCCGTGGCGTCGGCGAGCCGTCCGCCCTTGATCGAAGAAAGCGAGCTCCGAAGCCGGTTGAGCCGCGCGATCGGCCACCCGGCGCGCGCCGCGGCGCGGATCCTCGACCGTTTCTCCGCGAGCGTCACTCCGGGGCGCGGGAGACAGAGGAGCGACGACGTGCCGCCCGAAACGAGCGCCAGCACCTCGTCGCCGGGACCGAAGCCGCGGAAGAACGCGACGGCGGCGCGCGCCGCCGCGACGCTCGACCGGTCGGGCTCGGGATGCGAGGCGAAGAGCACCGCGGGGCGGAGCGCGTCGGGGACGGCGGCCCGGTGCGGGGCGACGACGAGCGTCGCGTCGAAACGCGCCGAGCCGAAGGCGCCCGAGGCCATCGCGACCGCCGCCTTGCCGCAGGCGAACAGCCCGCGGCGGCAGGCGCCGGGAGTCCGGCGCGCCGCGAGGAAGCGTGCCGTCAGGCGCTCGGGATCGACCGCGTCGAGGGCGGCCCGCCAGAGAACGTCGAGGAGATCGGCGCCGGCCACCCGGCTATTATCGGGCGATGACCCGACCTCTGCGGCTCGCGATCGTCGCGGCGGCTCTCGCGGCCTTCGCGTGCGCGCCGGCCGAGCCGAAGACGGCCGCGCCCCGCGTCGACGACGCGCTCGAGATCCGCGGATCGCTTCGGACGTTCGGATCGTCGTTCCTCCGCGAGCGCGAGGGCATCCGCGAAGCGCGCTTCGCCGGCCCTCCCTATCTTCGCGGATACGCCCGGGGCCGCCTCGCCTATCCGCAGATCGCCGCGGGCGAGGAGGATCTCGACGCGCTCCTGAAGGAGATGGTCCCGTCCGGAGTGCGCCGATGGACGTTCCGCCGGCTCCTCGGCCTCTCGATGCGGAGATCGGAGAAGTGGATCGGACCGGAGCACATCGCGGAAATCCGGGGCGTGGCCGACGCGGAATTTCCCGACCCGCTGCCGCACGGGTGGAGCCCCTTCGCGCGCCAGCTCTCGCTCCACGCGCTTCACGATTTCTCGCAGCGCTTCATCGACACGGTCCCGCTCTCCGGCGCCTGCACCGGCTTTGCCGCCGCCGGCCCGGCGACCGCCGACGGCCACGTCTATCTCGCACGGAACTTCGATTTCGAGGCGGGAGGACGGTTCGATCGGGAAAAGATCGTCGCGGCCGTCGTCCCGGAGATCGGCTTCCGGTACCTGACGGTGACGTTCGGCGGGTTGACCGGGGTCGTCTCCGGATTCAACGAGAAGGGGCTCGGCGTTTCGCTCCAGGCGCTCTCGGGAGGGCCCACGGCCTCGGCGGGCGAGCCCTCGTCGCTCGTCGTCGCCGACGTGCTCCAGCGCGACTCCACGATCGAGGAAGCGATCACGCGGATCCGCGCCGCGCGCGTCCTCGTCTCCGACCTCTATCTCCTCGCGGACGGCTCGGGGAAGATGGCGATCGTCGAGAAAACGCCGAACGAAACGGGGGTGCGCCGCGGCGGACCGGCGCTCGCCGCGACGAACCTCCCCGGCGTTCCCGCGATCACCCGCGAGGTCGGAGCACCGCCCCCGTCGTCCTCGTCGCCGGCGCGGCAGGCGCGGATCGACGAGCTCCTCGCGCGGGCGGACGGCCGGATCGACGCGGCGGCGGCCGTCGCGATCCTGCGCGACCGTCTCGGCGCCGGCGGTGCGCCGCTCGGCCCCGGAAACCGGAACGCGATCGACGCGCTGATCGCCTGCCACTCGGTCGTGTTCGATCTCACGGCGCGGCGGGCATGGGTCGCCGCCGCGCCGCACACGCTCGGCCGGTTCGTCTGTTTCGATCTCGCGCTGCTGTCTCGGGCCGATCCGGGCGATCCGCGGTTCGCCGCGCTCGCCGCGGAGGCGATCCCCGCCGATCCGTACCTCGCGGGCGGCTATCCCGGCTACCTCGAGGCGCGCCGCGACAATCTCCGGGCCCGCCGGTCCCTTCTCGCCGGCGACGCGGCCGCCGCGCAGGCGGAAGCCGGCGCGGCGCTCCAGCGGGCGCCCGACTTCGTCGAAGCGCTCGCCTGCCGCGGCGAGGCGCGCCTCCGCCTCGGCAATTTCACCGGCTCGATCGCCGATCTCGACGCCGCCGCGCGCCTCCGGCCGGGTCCGCCGGACTTCGCGGCCGAGATCGAGCGCTTCCGGCGGGCGGCCGGCGCGCGGGCCGTTCCGGCACGCCCGCTGGCGTTCCCCGTCTCGCTCGCCGACACGCTCGAATCTCGTGAATAATCCGGCCGCGATGAACGACGCCGCGATCCTGCGAGGGGAAGGGCTCACGAAGACCTATCGGGTCGGTCCGCAGCGCGTCGCGGCGCTCGCCGGCCTCGACATCCGGTTTTTCGCGGGCGAGTTCACCGCCCTCGAGGGGCCTTCCGGCTCGGGAAAGACGACGCTCTTGAACGTCCTGGGACTCCTCGACCGGCCGGACGGCGGCTTTCTCGCGCTCGACGGCGAGGACGCGGCGGCCCTCGACGAGAGAGCGCGGGCACGGGTCCGCCTCGAGCGTTTCGGTTTCGTCTTCCAGACCTTCAATCTCGTCCCCGTGCTGTCGGCGAGGGAAAACGTCGAATACCCGATGGCGCTCGCGGGAGTCGGCCGCGAGGAGAGGGGGTCCCGGGCCCGCGCGCTGCTCGCGGGCGTCGGGATCGCGGAGAAGGAGGACGTGCGTCCCGACCTCCTCTCCGGCGGTCAGCGCCAGAGGGTCGCGATCGCCCGCGCTCTCGCCAATGAGCCGGAGATCGTCTTCGCGGACGAGCCGACCGCGAATCTCGACAGCCGCACCGCCGCCGAGATCCTCGATCTGATGCGCCGCCTGAACGAGGAGCGCGGCGCCGCGTTCCTCTTCGCGACGCACGACCCGCGCGTCGTCGAGCGGGCCCGGCGTGTCGTGACGATCCGCGACGGCCGGATCGTGGGCGACCGATGAGCGTCTGGGCGCTCGCCCTCCGCAACGTGCGCCGAAACCGGAGGCGGAGCCTGCTCACCGCCGGCATCGTCGTCTTCGGCTTCGCCGCGTTCGCGCTCGCCGGCGGCTTCATCTCGCAGACGTTCGCGGGCCTGAAGGACGGGACGATCCGTGGCGGCGTCGGGCACCTCCAGGTCGCGCGGCCGGAGACGTTCGCGGGAGCGGAGGAGAAGACGCTCGAGCACGGCATCACGGACGTCGCCGCCGTCGAGCGCGTCCTTCGGATGGACCCCGCGGTCGCGGCGGTTCTTCCGCGGATCGATTTCGTCGGCCTCCTCTCGAACGGCAACCGCTCGATCCCCTATCTCGGCGTCGGCTTCGATCCCGTGGACGAGGCGAAGAACATGGAGACGCGCACGCTCCTCGTCTCCGGCCGATGGTTCTCGAGCGCCGGCGAGATCGCGGTCGTCCTCGGCACGGGCCTCGCCGCCGCGGTCGGGGCGAAGGCGGGCGACACCGTGACCGTCTTCGGCACGACTCCGGACGGCGTGCTGAACGCGATCGACGCGACGGTCGCGGGCGTCGCCGAGCTCCCCGTCAAGGAGCTGAACGACCGGTATCTCGCGACGACGATCCCCGCCGCGTCGAAACTCCTCGACGTCGGCGGCACCGTTTCGAAGCTCGTCGTCATGCTGAAGCAGGGCGAGAGGGCCGACGACGCCGCCCCGCGGATCCGGAAGGCGCTGGCCGCGGCCGGAATGCCGCTCGCGGTCAGGACCTGGCGCGAGCTCGCCCTCTTCTACAACCAGGTGCGAATGCTCTACGCCGGAATTTTCGGATTCATGGGCGCGGTTCTCGTGATCGTGGTGCTGCTCGCGTGCGCGAACACGATGACGATGGCGGCCGCCGAACGGACCCGCGAGATCGGCACGCTCCGGGCGATCGGCACGCCTCCGGAGACGATCCGGGCCATGTTCGTCGTCGAGGGGGTGATGCTCGCGCTCGCCGGATCGGTCGCGGGCGCGGTGCTCGCTCTCCTCGTCCGCGCGGGATTGAACGCTTCCCACATCATGCTCCCGCCGCCGCCCGGCGCGTCGCACGGAACACCCATTCACGTGGCGTTCTACCCGCTGACCTACATCGCGGGCCTCGCGGCCATGCTCGCGACGCTCGCCGCGGCGTCGTACTTCCCCGCGCGCCGGGCATCGCGGATACCGATCGTGGACGCATTAGCGCATATATGAGGCGCGGCGATGCATCGAGCCGGCCGGGCGCGTGAAAACCGCCCGCGGACGCGACGTACGCCCCGGTACGCCTTATCCGCGGGCCGGCTTCCCCGCATCCCGGCGGGCTCGCGCCTCGCCGCGCCTCCGATCTGTGGCCCAGCCGGAGCCCGAAAAGAAGGCGGAATGACACGACATCTCGATCGAGTGCTGCCATCACCGGTCAGCCGAATGATCGGGACCGCTCTGGCCTTGATCGCGGGAATCGCGCTCGGCGCCGCCCCTCCGCCCACACCCGACGAGCTGCTGAAGCTCGCCGACCGCCCGAAAGAGGCATTCGCCGAGGCCGTCATCCACGCGAAGATCACGGTCAGCGAGAACGGGAAAACGACCTCGCCCGCGGAATTCGAGGTCTACAAGAAGGGGGACGACCGCAGCCTCGTCGTCTTCACGGCGGGCAAGCAGAAGGGCCGGAAAATCCTGACGGTGGGAGACAAGGTCTGGCTCATCGTGCCGGCCTCCTCGCACGCGATCGCCGTCACGCCGAACCAGCGCCTGATGGGAGGCGCTTCGCTCGCGGACGTCTCGAAGCTCCGCTTTTCTCAGGAGTTCGACGCCGCGTTCGCCGGTCCGTCGGAGACGATCGACGGCCGGGAGTGCGACGTGCTGAAGCTCACGCCGAAGTCGTCGAAATCGTCCTATGGCGGCGGAACGCTCTGGGTCGACCGGCAGGAGCACCTCGCGCGAAAGGCGATCGTCGCCCTCGTCTCCGGCAAGCCCGCGAAGCAGATCACCTTCGACCGCTACGGCAGGCGGGACGGAAGGACGGTGCTCGAATCGATGACGATCAAGGACCTGCTCGGCGGCCCCGCTCCCTCGACGACCCGAATCGACTACACGAACTACCGGATGGCGAAGATCGACGACGAGGTGCTCACGCCGGAAGGGGCGCTGAAGTTCTGATCGCCTCGGGTGAAGGCTGCGCGACTCGTCCAATGAAGAACTCGACCGCAAAGCCGCCATCGTCCTCGCTCCCGTATCTCACACCTCCTTGCTCCGTTACGTCGGCGAGACCGCGATGCGAAAAGCCCAGCAGCGTGCTTCCGCCCCGCTGGCGGACACGGCATAATCAGGCAGCGATGGCACAATTTACGATTCGGGATCTCGTCGAGCGCTATGAGCGCAATCGCGACGCATATCGATCGCCCGGGTATAACGAAACTCAGCTCCATCGGGAATTGATCCTCAGCAATTTCGAGGAATTCGTCGTTTACGACGCCAAAAACCAGACCTGGCCCAGAAGGCATCGGAGTCGCGGCTCTTCTATCTGACGTACGGAGACTATGAGACGAAATGGGACGAAATCGCCGCGATCTTTTCGCGTGATGCCGTTCTCAAGGGCTCCTTCGACAAATTCGCGGAATCCAACAAGGGAAAAAGAGGCACGGCGATCGTCGACAGCCTGTTGGCGCTCATTTCACAGTTCGCGACAATGAAAATCGAGAATTCCGAGTGAAATATCAACTGACACGGCATGCTCGCGACGTGCTCGCCGAACGCGAAATTCAGATAGCCTGGATGGAGCAGACCCTTGGAATCTCCCGAGCGGTCTGAAGAGAACCCTGACGATCCTGCAATCGAGTATCGGTTTCGGCGCGTCGCCGAGTTCGGCGGGCGGGTCCTGCGAGTTGCGATCAATCGAGCCGTCGATCCTGTTCTGATCATCACGGTATACTTCGATCGAGGAATGCGAGGCCGCCTATGAAGCTCAAGGTCGACGAGAAGGCCGATGCCCTTTACTTTCGTCTCGACGATTCGAAGATCGCCGAGTCGGAAGAGGTCTCGCCGGGCGTCGTTTTGGATTTCAACGAGCAAAATCAGGTTGTCGGCGTGGAGATTCTGAACCTCTCCAAACGTTCCTCGAAGATCAACCTCCGCGATTTCCAGCTGCAGACCGCGTAAACACTGAATCGCCGCGCACGCCAGTGCGGAAACTTGCCCGCCGAAGCGCTGGCGGAGGTGGGAGGTCCGCGATGCGGGAGCGGGATCGGTCCGCGAGCAGGTGGCAGCCTCGCGGTCGAGTCACATGAGGCCGCGAGCAAGGCGAGCCGCACCGCGACTTCTCCCGGCGGGAGAAGGTGGCGGCCAAAGGCCGCCGGATGAGGGACGGAGCCGCGCCGCCGTCACGCGCTCCGGTTCCCCGAGCCCGATCCCGCGACGGTCTACTCCTCCGGCAGCTCCGGCTCCTCCTCCGAGACCCGCTCGACTCCCGGCGAGGTGAACTCGAGGATGAGATCGGGCAGCGTCTCCGAGAACTGCGAGCGCGGGAGCACTCGGTCGATCCCGGCCGCCTTTGCGCGGTCGGCAAGCGCCTTGTCCACGTGCGAGAGGAAGCCGACCATCGGGACGCCCGACGCGGTCCCCTTCTTCCGCGCTCCCTCGATCGCGTCGAGGACGGCCGGAGTGAGCTCGATGAAAGCGGCGGCGGCGCCGGACGCGAGCGCCTTCGGCAGGTCGCCCGGCGCGCCGACGAACTCGACGGGGACCGAGAGATTTCGAGCCGCGGCATCCACCTTCGCGCGGAACATCAGGTCTTCGACGCGGGCGACGATCCGTTTCTCCCCCATGGCGCCTCCGTCCTGTCAGAACGTCTTGACGAGATCGAGAAGGTATCGGTTCAGGTAATGCTCCCGGTCCTGTCGCCGCTGGAAAACGACGGAGGGCCGGAGCATCACCTGAGGGAGCACGGTCACCGATACTCCGACGCGGTGCCCCACGTACCAGCTATGGAACCACCAGTCGTCGGTATTGTACGCCCCGACGACCGCGTCGCGGTCGACGTACTGGTAGATGTCGAAGAACTGGAAATCCCCCGCCGTGCCTTCGTGGCCGATCCGGAGCGCAGCCTCCACTCCGTCCCGGTAGTCGCGCTCGCTCGCGGCGAGATTGTGCGCCCAGTCGACCGAAAGGGCGATCGGAAATCGTCCGCCGGCGGCGATCCGGACGCGCGCGAGCGAGTCGATGATCCGGAAATCGTTCTCGTAGGGGCTTCCCGGGGCATACCCGGGGAGCGCGTCGGCGGGGACGTTCTGGCGGATCCAGGCCTCCCCGGTGTTCTCGAGGTGCGTGAAACGCCAGTAGCTCTCGCTCCAGTCGAGCGCGACGTTCTCCGGGTTTCCGACTTCGACCGTCGCCTGGCCCGCAGCGATATGCGACTGGTCGTGCTGCCGCTGCGGGCCGTAGAAGAACCCCGCGCCGAGGATCAGAGCGGATGTCGCCCCGAGCGAGCGCCGCCAGGCCGCAGAAGCGCCGATCACCTGGATGTCGTGGTCCCAGAACATTTCGCTCGTCCGGAACGGCATTCCATACTGCCCGGCGAGGATCAGGAAGGGGCCGGGCTTCGCCTCGAGATAGGCGCGATCGAGTCCGACGCCGTTGGAACGGTAGTTGTCGAGCCGGACGGCGTTGGTCCGGTTCGCGTCGGAGCCGAGGTCGGCGACGAGCCTGACGCCGAGACGAAAGCGGTCGGAGGCCAGCCAGTCGAGCTCGGGACGGAGCTCCGTCCGCCAGCGGTAGATGTTCGGGGCGGCGGGCGCCTGTTTCGAGAGCTGGATGTCGTCGTACCGGACGAGCGCGTCCCACAGGAGCTGGAAACGACCGCTCGAGGGCGCGACGGGCTCGTAGAGTTCCTCGGCGCCCGGAGCCGGCGTGGCGGGGGCCGGAGGCGCGGGGACCTGCGCGCCGGCCGGCGCGCCCGCGGCGAGGACGGCCGCGGCGATTGCCCCGAAGGCGCCGTGCATCGACGATCGCCTCACGCCCGACGCCGTTTCCGACCGCTTTCGGTTCCGCGCGGCGTCATGCGACTGGTTTCGCGCGGCTTTGCGCGACTGATCTCGCGTGGCTTTGCGCCACGACTTTCGCGCGGCTTTGCGCGACTGGTTTCGCGTGGCTCTACGCCACGACTTCCGCGCGGCTTCACGCGACTGGTTTCGCGTGGCTTTGCGCCACGACTTTCGCGCGGCTTCACGCGACTGGTTTCGCGTGGCTTTGCGCCACGACTTTCGCGCGGCTTCACGCCACGACCTCCGAAAGGTCGCGGGAGAGCTCCGCCATCGACTGGTAACGGTTGTCGGGGTCCTTCTCGATCGATCTCATGATGATTCGCGCGATCTTCGGATCGATCTCCGGGTTCTTCGATTCGACCGGCGGCGGCGTCTCGTTGATGTGCTTCAAGACGACGCTCAACGCCGAGTCCCCCTCGAACGGCAGCGAACCGGAGAAGATCTCGTAGAACACGACGCCCGCCGAATAGACGTCCGTCCGGAGGTCGAGCGTTCCGCCCCGGGCCTGCTCCGGAGAAATGTAATCCGGCGTCCCGACGACCATTCCCGTCGCGGTGAGTCCCTTTTCCGCCGAGAGACGCGCGATGCCGAAATCCATGATTTTCACGCCGCCGTTGGGCTCGATCAGGATGTTCTGCGGCTTGATGTCCCGGTGGATCACGCCGGCGGCATGCGCGGCCGCGAGGCCGCTGCAGATCTGGCGCGCGATCCGGAGGCCGGCCGCCGTCGGCAGCCGGCGGTTCTGCGACAGGAGGTGCTTCAGCGTGATTCCGCGGACGTACTCCATCGAGAGATACCGCATCCCGTCGGCCTCGCCGAAGTCGTGCGTGCGGAGGACGTTCTTGTGGGTGATCTTGCGCGCGAGCCGGATCTCCTGCTTGAACCGGTCGACGAGGGTCGCGTCCTGCGCGAGCGCCTCGCTGCGGAGAACCTTGATCGCGACCGCATCGTCGAGCGTCCGGTCGTAGGCCTTGTAGACGATGCCCATCCCGCCCACCCCGAGCTCCGACTCGATGTCGTAGCGTCCCGCGAAGCTCGATCCGACGCGCGGCGCGGGCCCGGTTCCCGGGGCCGGCGACCCTGAGCCGCCGATCGCGATCGTCCTCTGCGGAGGCGGAACCGGGACGTTGCCTCCCATCGTCAGCTGCGCGATCTGCTTCTCGAGCTCGGCTTTCTCCTTGAGCTCCTCGAGCATCATCCGGAACGAGCGCGCGAGGATCCCGATCTCGTCGTTCTGCTCGACGGGGAGCGGCACGTCGAATTTCCCGTCCCGCACGGCCTCGGTCGCCGCGACCATCCGCCCGATCGGGCCGGTCATGCGCCGCGCGAGGAGGTACGAAATCCCGAACGCGAGGAGCAGCGCACCGATCCCGACGACGAGCAGCGTCTTCTCGATCTGGCGGAAGGCGGCGAGCTCGGTCGCGAGCGAACGGAGCGTGACGACCGATCCGACGACGAGGCCCGACGAGAGGCGGAGCGGCCAGGAAAGCGACAGATAGGAGTCCTCGCCGGTGTCGATCGACATCGGCCCGACGATCATCCCGCGCTGCATCACGGCGGACACGAGGTCCGGGCGGCTCTCGACCGCGCGGGCGAAGTCCCGTGTCGCGCCGCCGAGCGTCGAGGCGACGACCCGGGGATGCGGGGGATCGCCCGGCTTGCCGAGGTTCGAGAAGAACACGGCGTCGGTTCCGGCGACGTCGTGGAAGTTCTCCGCGACGCGATCGTCGATCGCGAAGGCGGCGATCAGGACGCCGGGCGTGCGCGTCCCCGCGCCTTCCCCGACGGTGACCGGCGCCGCGACCGCGTGGTAGAGCTTCCCTTCGGAATACCAGATCCCCTGCGTTTCCGCCCCGTCGAGAGCCTTCCGGACGAGGGCGGAGCCCGAGAGATCGTGCCGCCACTCGCGCCTGTCGCTTCGCACGATCGAAACGCCGCGAGGGTCGGTGACGATCAGGAAGTCGGCGCCCGTCGCGGACGCCTGGTCCTCCTTGAGGGAGTTCGCGATCGTCGCGGGGTCTCCCTCGTCGACGAGCGCCTTGAACCCGGAGTTGTCGACGACCGGGCGCAGCGCGCGGTGGAGCTTCTCGTAGCGCTCCTCCTGGAAGTTGTCGTACGCGTCCTTGGCGCGGCCGAGCGCTTTCCGGCTCGTCTGTTCCGCGATCGTCCGCACGCGGTAACTCGAGATCTCGACGGCGGCCGCGAGCGCGAGGAAGACGAGGGAGGCGACGGCGAGGAAAATCTTCACGGTCAGCGAGAAACGCGGCCGTTCCGACGGCCGCGGAGCGGCGGCGACCCGCTTCGTGATCCGGGCCGGCGGCGGGTCCAGACGCCTCGTCTCCTGCGGTTTGCGGATCGGCTTGCTCATGAACCGTCGCGGGAGCGGGCTCGGGGACCCGGGGCGCGTGACGGCGGCAGGTCCCTCTCTCCGCTCGGGATTGCGTGCTCCGCGCTCATGGATCGGCATCGACCGTAACGGAAAGAGAGCTCACGGCCGAGATCAAGCACGACGCAGCAGAGACCTAGTACCGGTCCTCGTCCGGAGGAGGCGGCGGGTAGTCCTGGCCGTACTTGTTCTTGTGCGGCTGCGGCTTGTAAGCGGAGACGTCGAAGGGGATCTCGGCCGGCGCTGTCCGGCCGGGATGGACGTCGACGGGCACCGACGTTTCGCCTCCGGCCTCGCACCACGCGCGGACGACGCGCGCCCCGGCGGGAACGCCGTCGAATGCGAAGTGGCCATCCGCCGCGGTCACGGCGGAGAACGACGAGTCGACCACGCGGACGTACCCGACCATCTGCGGATGGATGTTGCAGTACACGCGCACGAGACCCGGCGCCGCGAACGTCTTCTCCTTCGAGCGCCCGCTTCGGTAGAGCCCCAGGTCGAAATGGTTCTCGCCCGAAACGGAGAAGACGTTGTGGAAGATCGGGTCCCGGTTCGGGAAGGAGACGGCGCGTCCCTCCTCGACGGCGACGACCCGCGGCGTGAAGCGCTTGTGCTCCGACGTCATCGTCGGCGCGGGTGCGGCGCGCTCCTCCCGGTGCGTCGCCTCCACCCAGACGACGACGTTCGAGGCGTCCGACCGGGGGCGGCCCCGGTCCATGAGCGTGATCTTCCCTTCGACGCGGCCCGACGGCGGAGGTGCGGCGCCGGCGGCGCCGGCGAGCAACAGCGCGGCCACCGACCATCGCCCCGATTTCATGGTTCGGAATGATATCGCGGGAGGTGCGGACGGCCCGGCGAAGAGCGGACCGGGGCTCCCTCACCCGGCGCTTTGCGCCAGCCTCCGCCTTCGCGACGAGCGATTTCTAATGCGATAAAAACCGTGAGGCGCGAGGATACGTGCTGGAAGGTGCGTCCGGCGGGTCTGTCCGCCGGTTCTCGTAAGGGCGAATTCAGCCGATGACCGCGAAGCGCGCCGAGGCGCGAGCCCGGCAGGATGCGGGGCGCCTGTTCCGCGGCCGCGGCGTACCGTCGCCTACGTTAAGGCCGCGGACGGGCGGCACGCGCCCGCCCGGCTCGATGCATCGACGCGCTGGCTACCCTTGAAATTCGCCGTACCGGCGAATTTCACACCCCTCAGGTGCCGCCAAAGCCGAACGTGACCTTCCCGTTCTCCACGATCACGGGCACTTCCCGGCTTCCCTCCGACCAGGAAAGCATCCGCTTCATGTTCTCGGGCGACGTCTTGACGTTGAAGTACTCGAAAGGAACCTTCCGCCGGGCGTAGTCCGCACGGGCCGCCGACGTGTACGGTCAGGTGTCCTTTCCGAAAATCAGGACCTTCTCGTCTGCCATGGCGGAAAGTGTACCAGCGAAAATCGGGCCAGGCGGGCTCCGCCATCGACGTGAAATCTCTCGCGTTTCTCGCCTTCCCCATGCTACAAAGGCGCAAATCCGTCGAGGAGGAACGCGAGCATGGCCAGATCCGAAGGTCCGGTTCCCGAGTTCCAGCCATACATCCCCGCCGATCAGTCTCCTCCGGAATTCACCGTCAAGGCCATCGTCCTGGGAGCATTCTTCGGGCTTCTCTTCGGCGCGGCGACGGTCTACCTCGCGCTCCGCGCCGGGTTGACGGTTTCGGCGTCGATTCCGATCGCCGTGCTGGCGATCGCGGTCTTCAAGAAGATCGGCAAGTCGACGATCCTCGAGAACAACATCGTCCAGACGATCGGATCCGCCGGTGAATCGATCGCGGCGGGAGTCGTCTTCACGATTCCGGCCTTCATCTTCCTGGCGGGAGGGGCGAACTACTTCCAGTACCTCCAGATCTTCGTTCTCGCCATCATCGGCGGCATTCTCGGCGTCTTCATGATGGTCCCCCTGCGGCGATCGCTCATCGTCCGCGAGCACGGGAACCTCCCTTACCCCGAAGGGACGGCGTGCGCCGACGTGTTGATCGCGGGCGAGCGGGGCGGAAATCTCGCGAGCAAGGTGTTCGCGGGAGTCGGGCTGGCGGTTGTCTACAAGGCCCTGACCGAAGTGTTCGGTCTCTGGAAGGAGACGCCGAGCGCGATCCGGACCGGCGACCGGTCGGTCTTTCCGAACGCCACTCTCGACTCGGCGAACACCCCGGAGTACCTGGGCGTGGGCTACATCATCGGACCGCGGATCGCCTCCGAGCTGTTTTCCGGCGGCGTGCTCGCCTGGCTCGCCCTGATTCCGCTGATCTCCATCTTCGTCCCGGAGAGCCGGATCCTCGCCGACCTGCACAATCTCGGCTTCGGGGACGCGCAGATCGGGGGAATGAGCATCGCGACCCGCATCTACACGGCGTACGTGAAATACATCGGCGCGGGCGCCGTCGCCTGCGCGGGCGTGATGACGCTCATCAAGACGCTTCCGACGATCGTCTCGTCGTTCCGGGACTCGGTCCGCGATCTCCGGTCCGGCGGGGCGGCCGCCGCCGGCGGGCGCCGCACCGAGCGCGACATGGGAATCGGACTCGTCGTTTTGGGATCGCTCGCGCTCGTCGTGATCATCGCGATCCTTCCGCAGTTTCCCGGAAAATTTCCGAGCACCCTTCTCATGTCCCTGCTCATCGTCGTTTTCGGCTTCTTCTTCGTCACGGTCGCGAGCCGGATCGTCGGAATCATCGGCACGTCGTCGAACCCGATCTCGGGAATGACGATCGCGACCCTGATGGCCACGTGCCTGATCTTCGTCGCGATCGGCTGGAAAGGGAACGTCTACCAGGCCGTCGCGCTCTCGGTCGGCGCGGTCGTCTGCATCGCCGCCGCCAACGCCGGCGCCACGTCCCAGGACCTGAAGACGGGATTCCTCGTCGGCGCGACCCCGAAGTACCAGCAGTGGGGAATGATCATCGGCGTCGTGGTTTCTTCGACGGCGATCGGCGTCACTCTGCTCGCGCTGGACAAGTCCTTCGGGATCAAGAATCACGTGCTCCACGGCATCGGCACCCCCGATCTGCCGGCGCCGCAGGGAACGCTGATGGCCGTGATCATCCAGGGGCTGCTCGCGCAGAAGCTCCCGTGGGCGCCCGTTCTCGTCGGGGTGTTCCTCGCCTTCATGGCGCAGCTCGCCGGCTCGCATGCGCTCTCGTGGGCGGTCGGCGCGTACCTGCCGATCTCGACGACGGCGCCGATCTGGGTCGGCGGAATGCTCAAGGCGCTCTCGGACCGCGTCCGGGGAATCAAGGAAGAGAGCGAGCTCTCCTCCGGCATGCTCTATTCGACGGGCCTCGTCGCCGGCGGTTCGATCGCGGGAGTCATCATCGCGTTCCTCGTGGGATTCGGAAGCAAGGGATTGAACGAGACGCTCGACTTCGGCAAGGGATACTTCAACCGCATGGGGATCGGCGGCGACATCATCGGCTGGGTGCCATTTGCGATCATGTGCGCCATCCTCTTCAGGAATTCACTGAAGAAGATGGAGATGTAGCCGCGCCGCCGGGGAACCGAACGAGCCCGCCGGCCGGCGGGCTTTTTCGCGCTCTCGTGTAAACTCGTCCCGCTTTTTTCGGAGGTTCGATGAAGAAGTTCCCCTTCGCCGCCGCCCTCCTCGGGCTCTCCTCTGCCGTCCTCGCGCAGAGCTCCCCCGCTCCGGCGCCGGCAAAACCGATCGTCCTGAAGGCCGCCCGGATGTTCGACGGCAGATCCGACCGGACGGTGTCGCCCGGCCTCGTCGTCGTCGAGAACGGGAAAATCGCGGCGGTCGGCGGAACGGCGCCGGCCGGCGCCGAGGTGATCGATCTCGGCGACGCGACGCTCCTTCCCGGGTTCATCGACGCTCACGTCCATCTGATGCTGCAGGCATCCGACAACTGGTTCCGCGATTTCTTCCAGCGAACGATGCGTTTCCCGGCGGAGCAGGCCCTCTACGCGGCGATGTACGCGAAACGCACGCTCGAGGCGGGATTCACGACCGTGCGCGACGTCGGCTCCTGGGACCATGTCGCGCTCGGTCTCCGCAACGCGATCGACGCCGGAGTCGCGGAGGGCCCCCGGATGCTCGTGTCGAACAATCCGATCGGCGCGACGGGCGGCCACGCGGACGGCGACCCGTTCCCGCCGGATCTCGTCAAGCCGTCGGGTCCGCTCGACGGCGTCTGCAACGGCGCCGACGAGTGCCGCGCCGCGGTCCGTTACCAGATCAAGTACGGGGCGGACGTCATCAAGTGCATGCCGTCGGGGGGTGTGCTCTCGCTCTCCGACCCGGTCGACGCGCCGGAGCTCACGCAGGAGGAGATGAACGCGATCGTGTCGGAGGCCCACGCCTGGGGCCGGAAGGTGGCCGCCCACTGCCACGGCGACGCCGCGGCGAAGATCGCGATCGCGGCCGGCGTCGACTCGATCGAGCACGGCTCGTTCCTCAAGCCCGACACGCTCGCGCTCATGAAGAAGAAGGGGACGTACCTCGTTCCGACGCTCTACGCGGGAGACTGGGTCGGCTCGCACGCGGACAGGTTCCCTCCAGCGATCGCCGCGAAGGCGCGGGCCGCCGCCGCGGCGATGACCGCGATGTTCCGGGAAGCAGTCCGCCAGGGAGTCAACATCGCGTTCGGCACCGACGCGGGGGTCGAGCCCCACGGCACCAACGCCCGCGAGTTCATCCTGATGACCCGGGACGGCCTCTCTCCGGCCGCGGCGCTCCGGGCCGCGATGACGGGAGGCGCGGCGCTCCTCGGCGTCTCGGACGACTCCGGAACGCTCGAGGCCGGCAAACGCGCCGACGTCGTCGCGGTGCCCGGCGATCCCGTCGCCGACATCCAGGCGACCCAGAAGGTCTTCTTCGTCATGAAGCAGGGAAAAGTCGTCCGCAATGTCCACCCCTGAACGAACCTCCGGCGCGGCGGCCGGCGAAGAGACGCCGGCCGTCCTCGACGCCAATCGGGCGTTCTACGCGGCGCTCGAAACGCGCGACGCCGCCGCGATGGAGGCGCTCTGGTCGCACGGCCCGGACGTCGCGTGCGTCCATCCCGGCTGGCATCGGCTCGACGGCTGGGAGGAGATCTTCCGCTCGTGGCGGGCGATCTTCGCGAATTCCCGCGCCTGGAAGGTCCGGCCGCAGGACGAGCGCGTGTTCGCCTCGGGCGGCGTCGCCGTCGTCATCTGCATCGAGGTCCTCGAAGCGTCGGGCGCCGCGGGCGAGCCGGCGCGGATGCAGGCGACCAACGTGTTTCGGCGCGAGGACGGGAGCTGGCGGATGGTGCATCACCACGCGTCGGCGATGCCCGAGGCGGGCGAACAGGAAGAAGAAACCGTCAACTGACGCGCGCGCTCCTCACCGCGCGGACCACCGCAGGGCGCGGAGCTCGAGCGAGAGATCACGGTCGTCGCCCGACCGGCCGCTCCGCTTCGGATTGAAGGTCTCGTCGGAGGAGAGGACGAGGACCCCGCCGGGAGATCCCGGCGGCAGGATCCGGCAGCTCATCAGCGTGCGGGGGTCGACGAGGGGACGGCGCGCGCAGACCGAGCCGTTCCACGCGACGGCGACGACCGGAGGGCGGGGGAAGGACTTCGGCGTCGTCACGACGGTCAGCAGGATCGACCGGACGTCGACCGACGGCGGAAACCGGATCTCTCCGCGCCGGCCCATCCAGCGGAAGAACTCCGTCCCTTCCGTTTCCTCGCCGAACCATCCGCCCGAGAATTCCGGCTGCCGTTTCCAGCGCCCGAAGGCAACGAGGAGATATCGGCCCCTGCCGACCGTCGAGAACGTGCGAAAGGGAGGCCAGGCGGCGATTTCGGTGTCGAACGCGGAAACGCCGTACCGCCACACCGGGACGGAGCTCGCCGCGAGCGTCGAATCGGAAGTCGTCTCCGCGTCGAGCTTCGGGATCCCCGGGAAGAGGAGCTCGGCGGCGACGTAGAGCCCGGCCGGCCGGAGGACCGCGAAAGGCCCTCCTCCGGCGCCCGCGAGAACGCCCGCCGCCGCCTCGACGGGAGGCGACGGGCGCGCGTGCATGACGGCCACGGCGGGCGCGGCGATCGCGGCGCCGCCGGCGACGACCGCCGCCGTGACGACCGGGAGCGCGCGTCGGACCCGATGCTCGATCGCAGCGGCCGCGACGGCGGCGAGGATCGCGGCGAGCGGAAGGGCGGGAAGCGCGTACCGCGCGGCGACCGTCGGGTCGAGGAAGAGGACGCAGAGCGCGGCGTACGGAAGGAAGGAGGCGGCGAGAACCGCGAGCTCCCTCTTCCGGCCGGCGCGGAGGAGAAGGAGCGCGCCGAGCACCGACAGCGCGATCACCGCGATTCCGAAGGCCGGGTATCCCCACATTCCGAGCAAATACCGGCGGACCGAGACGCCGAGCCCGCGCCGGGCGGCGAGGACGGAATCCGTCGAAAGGACGTACCCGGCCTGCCGGCGGAAGATCCGGACCGCCGGGACGAGGCCCCCCGCGGCCCACGCGACCGGCACGGCGTAGAAAATCACCGCGGCGGCCACCGCCCCCGCGGCCGTCGCGATCCGTTTTCGCGGCGAGGGCGCGAAGAGAAGCGCCGGAACGGCGACGATCGCGTCCTGCGGCCGGATCGAAACGGCGGCGCCGAAGAGAACCGCCGCCGCCGGGAGGAGCGCCGGCCGGCGCCGCGCGGCGAGCGCGGCCCAGAGCGCCCCGAGAGAGGCGGCGAGCCCGGCGTCGTCGGAGAGCGGCGCTCCCGCGTGGAACCACACCGGCGGAAGGAACGAGAAGATCGCGGCGGCCGCCGCCCCCGCCCGCGCCGACCCGAGGATCTCCCGGGCGATTCCGAAGACCGCCAGCGCCGCCAGGCACGAGCTCACTGCGCTCACGAGCGTGAGTGCGCCCACGTCCGCTCCCGAAAAGTGGCGCGCGAGCCGGCCGAGCGCGACGAAGCCGGGATAGAAGGGCGCCTGCGGCACTCCCCCCTGCGGCGCGAAGCGGTGGAGCGACAGGCCGAAGATGAAGTCGTCCCATTCCCAGAACGTCTTCTGCCGCGCGAAGAACCGGGACGCGGCGATCAGGGTAGCGAGCGCCGCCGCCGCGATCGGGACGGAAGTTCCGCCGTCTCCGGCCGGAGCCGGACGCCGGTCCTTCACGACGGGTTTCCGAGAAGCTCGACGTCCAGCGTGCACTCCGGAGTGATCCGGCGGATCCGCTCGGCGAGCTCGGAGGCCGCCTGTTCGAACACCGATCGCGGATGGGCGTACAGATCGGCGGCCATGTACGCGGGGAACCGCTCGAGGACGGCCGGATCGATCGTCAGCCGGCGCATGCGCTTCCCGCGCTCAGACGACTCCGAACTTCTTCCCGACCTTCCGGAACGCCTCGACGGCGAAGTCGAGGTCCTTCATCGAGTGCGCCGCCGAGATCTGGCACCGCAGCCGCGCGTGTCCCTGCGGAACGACCGGGAAACCGAATCCGGAAACGTACACGCCCTCGTCGAAGAGCGCGGCCGACATCGCGAGCGCTTTCGCGGTGTCGCCGACGATCACCGGCACGATCGGATGCGGCCCCTCCGGGATCGTAAATCCCGCATTCTTGATCTCGGTCCGGAAGTGGAGCGCGTTCGCCCGGAGCTTCTCGACCGGCGCCGGGTCCTCCATGAGCATCCGGAACGCCTCGAGCGATCCGCCCACGACCGCCGGCGGGAGAGAGTTCGAAAAGAGCGAGGTCCGCGAGCGCTGCCGCAGGATCTCGACGAGCGCCTTCGGCCCCGTCACGAATCCGCCGGCCGCCGAGCCCATGGCCTTTCCGAGCGTCCCGGTCGTGATCGGGATCTTGCCGTGGATACCCTCCTCCTCCGCCGTGCCGCGCCCGGTCTTCCCGAGGACGCCGGTCGCGTGCGAGTCGTCGACTGCGAGCACGGCGCCGTGCTCCTCCGAGATCGAGAGGAGAGCCGGAAGGTCGGCGAGCTCCCCTTCCATCGAGAACACGCCGTCGGTGATCATCATCTTGTAGCGGGAAGTCGTGTCCTCCTCGAGCATCTTCTCGTAGGCGCCGTAGTCGGAATGCGGAACCCTGTACCGCTTCGCCTTGCACAGGCGAATCCCGTCGATGATCGACGCGTGGTTCAGCTCGTCCGAGTAGAGCCCGTCGGCCTCCTCGAGGACGGCCGGGAAGAGCCCCTCGTTCGCGTTCCAGCACGACATGTAGAGGATCGTCGCCCCGGTCTCGAAGAACTCGGAGATCGTCTCTTCGAGCTCGAGGTGGATCCGCTCCGTGCCGCAGATGAAGCGCACGGACCCGAGCCCGGCGCCCCAACGGTCGATCGCCTTCTTCTGCGCTTCGCGGATGCGCGGGTGGTTCGCGAAACCGAGATAGTTGTTCGACGTGAGCATCAGGACGTCGCGGCCGTCGACCTTGACGTGGGCGTCCTGCGGGGACTCGAGCACGCGCTCGACCTTGAGCGTCTTTGCCTCTTTGAGCTTGTCGAGCTCGGACTGGAGGTAATCGAAAAAATCAGCCATCAACGTCTCCTTCGGAAGGCGCGGCGATGCATCGAGCCGGACGGGCGCGTGCGCCGCGACCCGCGGCCTTAACGTACGCCCCGGTACGCCGCGGCCGCGGGATCGGACGCCCGCATCCCGTCGGGCTCGCGCCTCCCCGCGCCGGGCGTGGGTCCGAAGTAATTCTCGCGGGCAGGTCCGCGCCGGCCATATCTAACGTTTTCCATTGGGATAAAACACGACCTTCATCGCCTTCCGCTCGGCCAGCAGCGCCTGCGCCTCGTGGAACCGTTCCAGCCCCTCGAACTCGTGCGACACGAAGTCATCGACCTTCAGCCCCGCCTTCAGCAGATCGAGCATCTTCACCCACGTCGCGAAGACCTGGCGGCCGATGATCGCCTTCATCGTCACGCCCTTGTAGATCAGATCGCGCGAGTAGTGATGAAGGGTGACGGCGTTCCCCTTCGGGAGGCCCAGCAGCGACATCCAGCCTCCGGGATAGATCGCCTCGAGGCCGAGATTGATCGACGGCTCGGCGCCGGAGAGCTCGAGAACGACGTCGGCGCCGCCGCCGAGCGCTTCGCGAAGCGCCGCGGCGGGATCCTCGAGCCGGCGCAGATCGAGCGCGCGAGCGTTTCCCGCCGCCCGCGTCTGCTTCCAGCGGTTCGCCTCCGCGATCGCGTGCTCGTTGACGTCCGTGATCGCGATCGCCGACGCGCCGGAGATGCGCGCGATCTCCGCGCAGAAAGCCCCGATCGGCCCGAAGCCGAGGATCGCGACCGATTTCCCGGAGAGGTCGACGACCTGCGTCGTGTGCACGGCGTTGCCGAGCGCATCGAGAAAGGCGCCGACCTTCGGGGGGACGATCGCGCGGTCGAGCGGCACGACGTTGTCGGACGGCACTTTCACGTACTGGGCGAAGCAGCCGTCGCCGTCGAGCCCGAGGATCCGGGTGTTCTCGCAGACGTGTCGCTCCCCCTTGCGGCAGGGACGGCAGTGGCCGCACGTGACGTGCATCTCGGCCGAGGCATACGTCCCGATCGACAGCGACGGCCGCTCCCCCTGCGGCCCGAACGCGACGATCTCCCCGCAGAACTCGTGCCCGGTGACGCGCGGCGGACGGACGCGATGCTGGATCGACGGGTCCCAGTCGTAGATGTGCCGATCGGTGCCGCACACGGCGGTCGCGATCACCTTCAGCAGCGCCTCGCCCGGACCCGGCGTCGGCACCGGCACGTCGAGAACGGCGGTCGCGTCGGGACCGGCGGCCGCCCTGGTCTTGACGACCGCCTTCATGGTCGCGGGCAGCGTCATGCGGCGGTAATCGGCGCGGCGACTTGTCTCGCCGGAGCCTCGCGAAGGCGGATGCATCGAACCGGGCGGGCGCGTGCACCACGACCCGCGGCCTTAACGTACGCTCTCGGTACGCCGCGGGCTCGGGCGCCCGCATCCCGCCGGGTTCGCGCCTTGCCGCGCCCCGGCGTTGGGAAAGAGTCGGGTTGAGAGCCGCTCGTGTCGCTCAATCGCCCGCCTCGTCGTCGCGGACAAAGGCTCCCGCCGCCGCTCTCTCGTCGACTTCGACCGGATGCACGTACCGGTCGACGACCTCCCGCGTCCCCGCCGCCTTCAGCTGCTCGAAGAGAAAAACGAACTTGTCCTCGAGATCGGCGGCGATCGCGCTGCGCGTTCCGACCGGCAGGTTCCAGAGCGCCTCCTTGAACGGCCCGAGCGCCTTCTTCCGCGACTTGTAGAGGAACTGCTCGGGGGAATCGGAGGGCTTGCGCTCGGAAGCCGCGTTGTCGGTCACCCAACGGTTGATCGTCTCGCGCAGGACGCCCGGAAGTACGGGATGGTCGAGGACCATGTTCTGGAAACCCGTCGCGAGGTGGATCTCCGCCGTGTCGTATTGCGGGAAGAGGACGAAATCGTCCTCGGGGAGCGTCGAGGCGCCGTGCTGGACCGCTCCCGCCATGCCGTACTCCTCCCGCGCGATCTTCGAGATGCGGCGGATCACGTCGAAATCGATCGACATCTTCTTCAACGTCCCGTCGGGCGCGACCATGCCGCCGTGCGCGGAGCCGGTCTGGATCGAGACCTTCGCGATCCCCTTCGCGCTCCCGATTCCGCGCCGGTATCCCTCCATGTAGGCGCGGAGCTCTTCCGGCGTCGAGTTCTCCTTGCCGACTTCGCCGATCTCGCCGCCGATCGAGATCTCGACCCCTTTCGGCTGGTGCTCGCGGATGAAGCGCGTGAAATGCGCGCAGTTCTCGTAGTTCGGTTTCTGCTGGGCGTCCAGACCGGGTTGCGCAAGGTCGACCAGCGTCGACGTGTCGATGTCGATCTGGTAGAAGGAGGCGGCGATCGCCTCGAGGATGAGGTCCTCGATCGCCTTCACTTCCTTCGCGGGCTCGCTCTTCATCTTCTTCGCGTTCGTCTGGAAGTGGTCCCCCTGCAGGAAGACGGGACCCGTCCATCCTTCACGGACGGCGGCCGCGAGGACGACCGCCGAATACTCGGCCGGCCGCTGATCGGTGTAACCGATCTCGCTCCGCGCGATCTCGAAGATGAAGGCGCCGGCGCCGAGCCGCTTCGCGGTCCGGAATACGGCGCGGGCCGAGTCGTACGCGAGCGTCCGGATGTTGATCGCCGGGACGGTGAAGCCGGAGACCTCGCCGCGCGCGCGCGCTTCGTAGAGGGAAAGGATCGACGCCGGGAGGATCCCCCGGACGGCCGCCTCGCGGCGGATCTCCCGTCGGGCGGCGGTTCTGTCGGCCTCCGCGCCGAACACCGCCGTCCAGACGAGCGTGTCGATTTCTTCGGCGCCGTACCGCAGCCGGTCGCCGGAACTCTTCTCTCGGAAAACGTCGAGCGTGGCCATCCGAACCTCCGGGGCGATTCTACCGGGAAGCGGCGGCGCCGCCAGATTCAATCGCTCTCGGGTGAACCTCGACGCTCATCGTGCAGGGTTCGACGAACCCGCCCGCGGAATGGCTGCGGCGGACGATCGATCCGGCCACGCCGGACGCCTTCTCCTCGACGAACGTCGTCTACCGCGCGGCCGCGGAGACGACGGTTCGGAAACCGACGGGAGCCGGCCGGCTCTCCGGTCGATTCCCTTCCCTTCCGGCATCTTCGGACGGCGATCCCCGGCGCCCCTCCCGGTTCTGCTAGCCTTCGTTCGTGATCCGCCTCTCCCGCAAGATCGAGTTCAACGCCTCGCGCAAGCTCTGGCGCGCCGATTGGAGCGAAGAGAAGAACCGTTCCGTCTATGGCGAGGAGTCGCCGCACGGATACGGCCATAACTACACCCTCGAGGTGCAGGTCGAAGGAGAGATCGACCCGGAGAAGGCGATGGTCGTGAACCTGACCGACCTCGACCGGATCCTGAAGGAAGAGGTCGATCGCCCGCTCGACCACCGCAACCTGAATTTGGACGTGCCCGAGTTCGCCGATACCGTCCCGACGTTCGAAAACCTCGCCCGCTGGATCTGGGATCGGATCGCGCGCCGGCTCGAACGCGAAAAGTGGCCGTGCCGGCTGTCGCGGCTGAAGCTCTCCCCGGCGCCGGATCTCGCGATCGAAATCGAGCGGTGAAGGTCCTCCGCGTCTTCCCGGCCGGCGCCGGATACGAGGCGCGGGTCGACGAGGCGCCCGATCCGACGCCCGGGCCGGGCGAGCTCCTCGTGAAGGTGGCCGCTTCCGGCGTGAACCGGGCGGACCTCTCGCAGCAGAAGCCAGGCAGCATCTGCGCCTCTCGATAACACACGAGTGCCCGTGCGGCGCTCGCGCCGGCCGCTTCGCGGCTATCCTTCTCCATCGAAGGACACGCTCAATTCACTCGATGCACGGTCCGCGCCCGCGCCCGCGAAATCCAAGCCGACCAGATTCAGTTGCGACGACCTGAAGGCGCGGCCAGACGGGTTGAAAGACGCGTTCGGGGCGGCCGCCGACGCGTAAGGCGTACGAGGGCAGTACGTCGCGTCGCGGCGGCGGCTGACACGGACGCGTATAGCGACCCGTATGGTCCGCGCCTGCTTCGTTAGGCCCGACGGTAGTCGGGGCGCCAGCTCTTGACCCGCTTCTTGATTTCTCGCCGCGAGAGCTTTTCCGCGAGAGCGGCGGCGACGAGCCCGGCCAACTCCTCGTCGGAGGCGAACCGCAGGCCGATCAGCTGATCGTCGGTCAGCTCCGCCGCGGCCGTCCTCTCTTCCGGGGAAAGGAGGCGCTCGAGCCGAAGCCGCTCCTCGAGCGCGATCAGCCGATCCTGGACGGCGAGCGGAAAGCTGCGGGCCCGCCACGCGAGCACGGCGACGGCGAGCGCGAACAGCAGCCAGACGACCGACTGCGGGGTCGGGTGCCGCCAGAGATGGATGATCGCCCAGACCGGATAGATGACGGCGAGAACCGGCGCCGCGAAACCGTGGTAGAGCGGATCGAAACGGCGGTGCGACGCGTACGTCTGGGGCCGGAGTTTCTCCATGGCTCCCTCCTCGGCGAATCCTAACGCGGCCGTCAGCTCCGAGGGAGCCTCCCCCGAACACGGCTGCCCGCACGATTGCGATCGCCGCTCGTGGTCCGCGTATTATCCGCCGATGGATCTGTTTCGGCCGCTCTACTGGGACGCCGGAAGGCTCAAGCTCCTCGACCAGCGGCGCCTCCCCGGCGAGGAGGTCTGGCTCGACGTGGAAACCCCCGACGCCGCGGCCGAGGCGATCCGATCGATGGCGGTCCGGGGCGCTCCGGCGATCGGGGCCGCGGCGGGGTTCGGCATCGCGCTCGCGTTCCGGTCCGGTGAGGGAACCCCGCGCGCGCGCCTCGAGCGCGCGGCCTCCCGGATCCGCGCCGCGCGGCCGACCGCCCGCGATCTGTTCGCGGCGGTCGAACGGATGGAACGGGCGTTCGCGCGATTCGAAGGCCGACCCGAGCGCGAGATCGCCGACGCGATGGCCGCCGAAGCGGTCGCGCTCTCGGAAGAAGGGATCGCGGCGTGCCGCGCGATCGGACGCCACGGAGCGGCGCTCCTCTCCGGCGGCACGACGGTCCTCACCCACTGCAACGCGGGCGCGCTCGCGACGTCCGGATACGGCACCGCGCTCGGCATCGTCCGCGGCGCGGTCGAAGCGGGCAAGGCGATCCGCGTGCTCGCCGACGAAACCCGGCCGTTCCTCCAGGGAGCGCGGCTGACCGCGTGGGAGCTCCAGCGCGACGGAATCCCCGTCGAGATCATCACCGACAGCATGGCGGGCCACTTTCTCCGATCGGGAGAAATCGCCGCCGTCATCGTCGGCGCGGACCGGATTGCGGCCAACGGAGACGCCGCCAACAAGATCGGAACGTACTCGCTCGCCGTTCTCTCTCGGGAAAACGGCGTTCCCTTCTACGTCGCGGCGCCGACGACGACGATCGACCGGTCGCTCTCCGACGGCTCGAGGATCCCGATCGAGAACCGGACCTCCGCGGAGGTGGTGCGCATCCACGGGGTCGCGATCGCTCCGGAGGGCGTCGCCGCGCGCCACCCGGCGTTCGACGTGACGCCCGCCCGCTACATCACGGCGATCGTCACCGAGCAGGGAGTGCACCGGCCTCCCTACGAGGACTCGCTCCCCCGCTGATCGGGCGGAGCCGCGCCATAGCGCGAAGCGCCGGTATGCGCGGAGCGCGAAGGCGGGGAACTTTCGCCCCTCATTTCCGTTATCGGGAAAGATGAGCAAACTCTTTTTCGGACGGAACGGGCTCCGCGCCGGCTGGGGGTTCGCCCTTTTCGTGGTGCTGTGGACGGCGATCTCGACCCCGCTCCTTCTCGGCGCGAGCGCGCTGTACCGCCCGCGCCCGGGAATGAATCCCGTCGACTTCCTCGTCTCGGACGGGCTGAATTTCCTCGCCGCCCTCGCGGCCGCTGCCGTGATGGCGAAGATCGAGAAACGCCGTCTCGGGGAATACGGCCTGCCGCTCTCCGGCGGCTTCGGCCGGCGGTTCGCATCGGGCCTGGCGTGGGGCTTCGTTCCGGTCGCGGCGACGCTGGCGGTCATCGCGCTCCTCGGCGGCGTGTCGCTCGACGGGTTCGCGCTGTCGGGCGGAGCGCTCGCTTCCGCGGCTGCGATCTGGGCCGCGTCCATGATCGTCCTCGGGTTTTTCGAGGAGTACCTCTTCCGCGGATATCCGCTCTCGGCGCTCGCCCGCGGGATGGGATTCTGGCCCGCCGCCGTTCTTCTCTCGGCGGTCTTCGGCGGCCTCCACTACTTCACGAAATCGGGTGAAACGGTCCTCGACGCGCTCTCCGTCGCGCTCATCGGGCTCTTCCTCTGTTTCACGATCGCGCGCACGGGAGACCTCTGGCTCGCCGCCGGATTCCACGCGGCGTTCGACTTCTTCGCCCTCGGCGTGGCGGGCGCACCCAATACCGGCAACGGCGGAAAACCGGTTCCGGGGCATCTGCTGGCGACGAGCTTCCACGGGCCCTCGTGGCTGACGGGCGGAGTCTGCGGAATGGAAGCGAGCGCGGTGATGATCGTCGTGACGCTCCTCCTCTTCCCGCTCTTCGCGCGCCTCTTCCCGGCCGCCGAAACGAACGGGGCCCGCGCCGCGTCCGAAGCGACGGCGTAGGCCGGCCCGCGCTGCGGACGAGTCCCGCGCCGACGGCCGGGCGGCCGAAGGTTCTGCCTCCGCGCCCCTGCTACTATTCGGCCCGATGAAGCTGCTCGACGATCTCGACCTGAAATCGAAGACCGTCTTTCTCCGCGTCGACTTCAACGTGCCTCTGAAGGACGGCGTCGTCGCCGACGACATGCGCATCGTCCAGACCCTCCCGACGATCCGCCGGGCGCTCGAGAAGGGCGCGCGGCTCGTGATCGCGAGCCATCTCGGCAAACCGAAGGGGCGCAGGGACGAGGCCCTGTCGCTCCGTCCGGTGGCGCTCGTCCTGGCGGAGAAGCTCGGACGGCCCGTCCCCTTCGCGTCCGACTGCGTCGGCGACGAAGTCCGCGCCGAGATCGGACGGATGAAGGACGGGGATCTCCTCCTCCTCGAGAACCTCCGCTTCCACACCGGCGAGGAGAAGAACGACCCGGCCTTCGCCGCCGCGCTCGCCTCCGGGATCGACGTCTACATCGACGACGCGTTCGGCGCGGCCCACCGCCCCCACGCCTCGATCGTCGGGGTCCCGGCCCGCGTCCGGCAGAGGGGGGCCGGACTCCTCATGGACGCCGAGCTCCGGAACCTCTCGAAGATCCTCGATCCCGAGCGGCCGTTCGCGGCGATCCTCGGCGGCGCCAAGATCTCGACCAAGATCGAGCCGCTCGAGGCCCTGGCCGAAATCGCCGACCGGGTCCTCGTGGGCGGCGGCATGGCCAACCACTTCGTCGCGGCGATCGGCCTCCCGGTCGGAAAATCGCTCCTCGAGGAGGACCGCGTCCCGACGGCGCGCGAGATCATGGACCTCTGCCGCGACGAGGGGAAGGACCTCGCGCTCCCTTCCGACTTCGTCGTCGCGAAGGACCCCTCCGACGGCGCGCACGCGAAGGTCGTCTCGATCCAGGGGATTCCGCCCGACCAGATGGCGCTCGACATCGGCCCGAAGACGATCGAGCAGTTCGGGCGCCTGCTCGCCGACGCGAAGACGATCTTCTGGAACGGCCCGATGGGCGTCTTCGAGAAGCCCCCTTTCGACAAGGGGACGATGGCCGTCGCGCACCTCCTGGCCGAATCGAAGGCGACGACGGTCGTCGGCGGCGGCGAGTCGGTGCAGGCGGTCCGCCGGGCGGGGGTGTACGACAAAATCACGCACGTCTCGACCGGAGGCGGTGCGTCGCTCGAGTTCCTCTCCGGGACGGAGCTTCCGGGCATCGCGGCCCTGGAACCGTGAACGCCGCGGATTTTCGCTCTCGACGCGCTTTCGCGATCCGAGCCCCGCGAGAGTCGCGAATTTTCTCTCGATTTCGGGTCGGGGGCTCCGGAGCGGTCGAGGGTTCTTACCCGAGCCGCGCAGGCGCATCACGAAAAGTCTCCGCGCAGGGATATTCAGCGCGGCGCACGCGAGTGCGCGAGCCCCTGCGTGGAGGAGGTTCGTGATGCGGGAGGCTTCAGGCGTCGAGGGCGTCAAGCCCGAGCGGGGAAGCCGACTGGTCGTCGCCAACTGGAAGATGAACAAGACGCGAGGCGAGGCGATCGCGTGCCGCGATGCTCTTGCCGGGCTGCTCGACAAGCGGACCGGCGTCGAGGTGGCGGTCGCGCCACCCTTCCCGTTTCTCTCGGACCTCGCGGATCCGGAGAATCGCTGGGCGCTCGCCGCCCAGAACTGCTCGTCCGAGGCTTCCGGCGCGTTCACCGGCGAGGTCTCCGCCGCGATGCTCGCCTCCTGCGGGTGCCGGTACGTGATCCTCGGGCATTCCGAGCGGCGCAAGTACTTCGGCGAGGCGGAAACGACGCTCGCCGCGAAACTCGCCCGCGCCCGCGACGCCGGCCTCGTCCCGATCTTCTGCGTCGGCGAGACCCTCGCCCAGCGCGAAGCGGGATTGACGGAAGAGATTCTCCGCCGGCAGGTCGAGGCGCTCGAGCGCGATCCGGGCGGCGCGCCGCTCGTCGCCGCCTACGAGCCGGTCTGGGCGATCGGAACGGGGAAGAACGCGACGCCGGAGCAGGCCGAGGAGACGATCGGCCGCCTGCGGGAGCTCCTCGGCTCGCGCGCGTCCCTTCGGGTGCTCTATGGCGGGTCGGTAACGCCCGGCAACGCCGCGGAGCTGGCGGCGCGGCCGGGAATCTCAGGTTTTCTGGTCGGAGGCGCGTCGCTCGACCCGACCGGCTTCTCCGAAATCTGCCGCTTGACCGCTCCGACCGCGGCGGTCTAAGATCTGCGGCTCCCTTGCGGGGGTTTTGGAGAGCTCGATGTTTACTTTCCTCGTGATCCTGTACATCTTCGTCTGCATCTTCCTGATCCTCGTCGTCCTCGTCCAGCAGGGGCGCGGCGCCGACCTCGCCGGCGCGTTCGGCGGAGGCGGATCGCAGCAGACGTTCGGGCCCCGCGGCGCGACCACATTCCTGCACAAGGTGACGACCGGGTTCTTCGTCGCCTTCATCCTGCTCGCCGTCGCTCTCGCCGTCGTCGAGAGCAAGCCGCAGCGCTCCGTCATCCCGCAGGGACCGAAGAACCCGAACGCCGCGAAGAAGCTCCCGGCGACGTTTCCCGCGCCCGCTCCGGCGACTTCGACTCCGGCTCCGGCCCCATCCCCCGCCGCCGGCTCGGCGAAGACGGGCTCAGCTCCGGCGCCCGCGCCGGTCGCGCCGCCCAAGACCAGGTAACCCTCGTGCCGTCGTGGTGGAATTGGTAGACACGTACGTTTGAGGGGCGTATGGGGCAACCCATGCCGGTTCGAGTCCGGCCGACGGCACCATTCGATTACGTCTCGGCGTCTTCAGAAATGGCAGACGCTTCCGCCCGATAGTTCTGCTGGACATCTGACCTGGGGATGTTTCCCCCAAGCCCCCTCTCCAACTTTCAACGGCGTTCCGCGCGCCCCTGCAAGCGCGATCACGGCCCGTTGGTCGCTTCAAATACCCTTGGCGGCTCGAAATTCGGGACCCGGACGTCTGAGCCCGATAGTTCTGCCGGACATCTGACCTGGGGGATTCTTCCCCCAAGCCCCCTCTCCAGGTTTCGTCGGCGTTCCGCGCGCTCCTGCGAGCGCGATCGCCGCCCGTTCATCGCTTCGAGTACGGTCGGCGGCACGAAACTCGGAATGCACTCCCTCCTCGTTGGACTTTGCCTGGCCGCTCTCTTCATCGCCAGTACTCCCGCCGGCGCCCAGTCGCTTCCCGGCTCGATCGAGATCGGCGGAGGGGGCGGCCGGTTCTACGGTGGATCGTTCGCCAAAGGGACGACCCGCGCGTTCTCGCAGAAGGTCGAGGTCGACGACGACATCGCGACCGGCTTCTGGCTCGGCGCGCAGTGGAACGCGAAATGGGGAATGGAGGTCGCCGTGCGGCGGACCTCGACGGACCTCGTGATCCCGGAATCGGGCGTCTTTCCGAACGAGCCCGCCGCGGGAACGATCGACATCGCGACGATCGAGGTCCTCGCGATCCGCTCCTTCCCGCACGGGAACTTCGCGCCGTACGTCGGGCTCGGCGGCGGGATCACGAACCTCGACATCAACGTGCCGGACCGGAACGTGCGGGACGTGAACCGCTTCGGCGCGTCGTTCGCCGTCGGGGCGAAGTTCCATGCGACCCACTGGCTCGGATTCCGCATCGACGCCCGCTTCCGCGCGACCTACCTGGGAACCCGGAGCGTCGAGGACGGCGGCTGGACCGACACGAACCGCTGGTTCCGGAACTCGGAAGTTCTCGGAGGAGTCTTCTTTACGTTCGGCAAATAACAGGCGCGGCGATACGCGCCGTTATACGGTCCCGTCGGAACCGGGCGGCGGTCTTAACGTACGCCCCGGTACGCCGCGCCCGCCGCCCGGCCCCGCCGAGCCCGTCTTGGGGCACGTCTCGCCGCGCCTGTGAATTGGTCGAACGAAACACTCGACTCGCTGCAATTCGGGGCCCAATCGCATCGCCGGAGTCTTTCGCCGAAGGAATTCCAGTGCGCGACACGAGTCGCAGCCGCGTAGCGGCCGACGCGATAGCGCCGAGCGCACCGGTCGCCGCGCACGCCAGTGCGCGAGCAACCGAGGCGAAAGCTCCGCGATGCGGGAGCGGGAGCGTCGGCGAGGGGGTGGCGGCAGCGCGGTCGAGTCACACAAGGCCGCGAGCGAAGCGAGCCGCAACGCAACTTCTCCCCGCGGGAGAAGGTGGCGGCCACACAAGGCCGCGCCGTTGCACCGGCGCCTCCGCCCACCCCTCTCCCCGCGGGAGAGGGAAGAGCGGCGGAACGCGCGAAGGGTGAGGGGCGAGCCGACAGGCTCGCAGGCCGCCGGATGAGGGCGGTTCGACGAGCCGCGACGCCGTCACGCGCTCCCGGTCCCCGAGCCAGCTCCCGCGACGGTCTATTGGCCGATGTTCGGGCCGCTCCACTCATGATGGTTGAGGTCGTACCGCCACCCGATCTGCGTGTACGGAATGCGAACGAAATCGAAGAAGGCGTAGATGAGCTTTCGCCACCATCCTTCTTCGCGAAACCCGGCGGCGCGCAGGATCTCGGGGATGTTCAGCCCGATCTCGATCCCGGCATCGCGTTCGCGGAGCGCCGGAGGAAGCTCGCGGTAGCCACGCGTGGCGTAGGTCCCGGACAGCATGAGATAGCGAAGCGGGCCCGAGCCCGCCGGGGTCTTCCGCAGGAGTCCTGCGAACTTCGCGTCGGCCGTGTAGATCTCCTGCGAATAGTGCTCGACTGGCGGTCCGGTCTCGCCGCCCCGGTTCTCCTCCGGAACGAGACCGTAGCGGAAGCCGACCTTGTCGCCCCACCCCTCGTACTCGATTTCCGCGCCGACGATCGCGCCCGTGACGTTCGTGACGGCGTCCTCCCATGACGCCCCCCCGTACTTGAAGCCGTCTCCCGCCTCCACGATGATCCCGGCGAGCGAGACGACGCCGATCGACAGCCAGCGCGCGTCGGAGGGCGTATGGCCCATCCCCCGGTAGAAGCGTACGGCGGCCTGGCCGATGATCGAGGTCGTGACGAAGTGGGAAGCCTTGTCCGCGCCTCCGGCGTAGGTGTTCTCGCCGAACCACCCCTCGTGCGCCCACTTGAAGCGCGTGAAGTCGTTGCCGTGCCACCAGAGAGCGTACCCGCCGATCGGGACGGCCGCGAGGATCGCCGCCGAGACGAGCACGGTCTTGCCGTCGAGCATCTTGCGCGGCGTCGGCGCAGGAGCGGCCCCGGGCGCCTCCGGCAGAAAGCCCGCCGTGGCCGACGGAAGGCCGGCGGCGTCCGGAAAGTACGACGACGCGGGCGTGCCCGAGAACGGATGAAAGTCCTCCGCGGCGGAGGGCCGCGCGGTCATCACACCTATCGCCGCCGCGAGCGCCGCGATGGACGCCCGCGCGTTCCGCGCCTTGCCTTCCCTCATCCGCGGACGAAGATTAGCGGAGCGCGGCTCCTTCCGGATGATTTTCTTGATTCACGGACGCTTCGCGCCTCGGCGACGCTTCACCACGCCCGGCTCGCTCCTGGCTTTGGCGACCTTCGAACTGACGTACGTGATCAGCTCCGATTCCGGAGAGGCGCGGGGAGGTGCGAACGAGACGGGATGCGGGCGCCCGAGCCCGCGGCCGAGGCGTACCGGAGCGTACGTGAGTGCCCCGGAACGGGAATAACGGTAGTGGCGCGCCTGCGGCTTGCGGAGGAGCTCAATGTCGCGCACCGGGAGCAGATGCCGGAAGCATCGGGCCCGGGGCGCGACGCAGAGATCGTTCGCAATGCGCCGGCGCCCTTCGGTTCGGGCGGCGCAGGGCCATCGGCGGTGTTGCCACGGCTAGGTCCCCGCGAAAGCGGGGATCGCCACCGCATCGCCTTCGCCGCGTCGCCTAGTCGCTGACCCTGCGGCGCTCCGAACGCCGCTATCGCTATTCCCGTTCCGGGGCACTGGCCGCGGGTCGTGGCGCACGCGCCCGTAGTCGTTCGATGCATCCGCCTTCGCCAAGGCTTCGGCGGATCTCACGGGAATCCTCCGAAGCTCGCAAGAGCGGAGGAGGATCGCCGCGCCCCCACGGTACACTCCGCACCATGCCGACGCACAAAAACCTCTACAAGGTCGCCATCATCGGATCGGGCCCGGCGGGATGGACCGCCGCGCTCTACGCCTCGCGCGCGGAGCTCTCCCCCGTCGTCTTCGAGGGTCCGCAGCCCGGCGGCCAGCTCACGATCACGACGGAGGTCGAGAACTATCCGGGTTTCGTGAAGGGAATCCAGGGGCCGGAGCTCATGGAGATCTTCCGCGAGCAGGCGCGCCGTTTCGGGGCGGAGACCGTCCAGGAGACCGTCACGGCCGTGAACTTCGACGTGCGGCCGTTCGGCCTCGAGCTCGATTCCGGCGCGATCGTCCAGGCGGACGCCGTCATCGTCTCGACCGGCGCCTCCGCGAAGCTCCTCGGGATCCCCTCGGAAAAGGAGCTGATGGGCTACGGCGTCTCCGCGTGCGCGACCTGCGACGGATTCTTTTTCAAGGGGAAGCCGGTCGTCGTCGTCGGCGGCGGCGACACGGCGATGGAAGAGGCGACGTTCCTCACGAAGTTCGCCTCGAAGGTCACGATCGTGCACCGGCGGGAGGAGTTTCGCGCATCGAAGATCATGCTCGAACGCGCCGAGCAGAACCCGAAGATCCACTGGCTCCTGAACTACACCGTCGACGAGATCCTCGGCGAGAAGAACGGGATCCGGGCCGTTCGCCTGAAGAACACCGTCACGGGCGGCGACATGGAGTACGAGACCCAGGGGGTCTTCGTCGCGATCGGCCACGAGCCGAACACCCGGCTCTTCCGCGGGAAGCTCGCGATGAACGACGTCGGATATCTCACGGTCAAGAGCCCGTCGACGGCGACGTCGGTCGAGGGCGTTTTCGCCGCCGGGGACGTCTGCGATCCGACGTACCGCCAGGCGATCTCCGCCGCCGGCGAAGGATGCAAGGCCGCGATCGACGCGGAGCGCTGGCTCGCCCACAAGGGGATCCATTGAAGGAGCCGCCCGAACGGGAAACCGACGACGAGCCGGAGGCGGATTTCGGGGCCACGGTCCGGTGGATGGCGGCAATCTTCGGAGCGATCGTCCTGCTGGCGCTGGTCATCGGCTGGATCCTGACAAGGTAGCGCGGCCATAGGGGGTCGTTATACGGGCCCGGGCGAGCCCGTCTTCCAACCCCTCTGACCGCGCTCATTCAATCTCACCGACAGGCCCGCCACATAGATAACCAGTTATCCTGCAATACCTTGCATCACTTGACAGGTCGTCTCAATCCGTTAGAATCTCAATTGGGACTGATTCAGTCCTATATTGGGAGACGGGAGACGGCGATGATCCGAATGACGAAGCTGACCGATTACGCGAGCGTTCTGATGACGTTCTTCGCCCGGGAATCGGAGCGCGCCCACAATGCCCGCGACCTCGCCCAGGAGACGCACCTTCCGCTCCCGACGGTGAGCAAGGTCCTGAAGGCGCTCGCCCGCGGCGGATTGCTCGAGTCGCAGCGTGGGCTCCACGGCGGGTACACGCTTTCGCGCGACGCCTCGGAGATCTCGCTCGCCGACATCCTCGCCGCCATGGAAGGTCCGGTTTCGCTCACCCAGTGCAACGAGCCGCACGGGCGCCGCTGCCCGCAGGAGTCGCTCTGCCCGGTGACCGACAACTGGAAGAGCATCAACCACGTCGTCCGGCAGGCCCTGTCGAACATCACCCTCGCCGAGATGGCCGCGCCGCTTCCGCGGTTCGGCTTCGGCGGAACGCGCCTTCCGCAGGCGGCGGTGCGCGGGTCGTAAGGAGAACGCATGTCGTCCCAGGCCAAGACGATCGAAGAATTCACCTCCGGCGAATACAAGCACGGCTTCGTCACGGAGATCGAGGAAGAGTCGATCCCGAAGGGATTGAGCGAGGACGTCATCCGCCTGATTTCCGCCAAGAAGGACGAGCCCGAGTTCCTGCTCGACTGGCGGCTGAAGGCCTATCGGAACTGGCTCACGATGACGGAGCCCTCCTGGGCGAACGTCCACTACCCGCCGATCGACTACCAGGACGATCGTCTACTACTCGGCGCCGAAGCGAAGACGGACGGGCCGAAGAGCCTCGACGAGGTCGACCCCGAGGCTCCTCGAGACGTTCGAGAAGCTGGGCATCCCGCTCCAGGAGCGGAAGATGCTCGCCGGGGTCGCCGTCGACGCGGTCTTCGACAGCGTTTCGGTCGCGACGACGTTCAAGGAGAAGCTCGCCGAGCTCGGCATCATCTTCTGCTCCTTCTCCGAGGCGGTGCAGAAGCATCCCGAGCTGGTCCGGAAGTACCTCGGCTCGGTCGTCCCCTACACCGACAACTTCTTCGCGGCGCTGAACTCCGCGGTCTTCACCGACGGCTCGTTCGTCTACGTCCCGAAGGGCGTGCGAGTGCCCGATGGAGCTGTCGACCTACTTCCGCATCAACGCGAAGAACACGGGGCAGTTCGAGCGCACGCTGATCGTCGCCGACGAGGGCGCCTCGGTCAGCTACCTCGAGGGCTGCACGGCGCCGATGCGCGACGAGAACCAGCTCCACGCGGCGGTCGTCGAGCTCGTGGCGCTCGACGACGCGACGCATCAAGTACTCGACCGTCCAGAACTGGTATCCGGGCGACAAGGACGGCAAGGGCGGCATCTACAACTTCGTGACCAAGCGCGGCAAGTGCGCGGGACGGAACTCGAAGATCTCCTGGACGCAGGTCGAGACCGGATCGGCGATCACGTGGAAGTACCCGAGCTGCATCCTCATGGGCGACGACTCGGTCGGCGAGTTCTACTCGGTCGCGTCGCGAACAACTGGCAGCAGGCCGACACCGGGCACGAAGATGATCCACCTCGGAAGAACACGCGAAGCACGATCGTCTCGAAGGGCATCTCGGCCGGCCACGGGCAGAACACCTACCGCGGGCATGGTCAAGATCGCCGAAGGGCGCCGAGAACGCGCGCAACTACTCGCAGTGCGACTCGCTCCTGATCGGCGACCAGTGCGGCGCGCACACGTTCCCGTACATCGAGGTCGCGAACACGTCGGCGCAGGTGGAGCACGAGGCCTCGACCTCGAAGATCGGCGAGGACCAGATCTTCTACTTGCCAGCAGCGCGGCATCTCCGCCGAGGACGCCGTCAACGATGATCGTCAGCGGCTTCTGCAAGGAGGTCTTCCGCGAGCTGCCGATGGAGTTCGCGGTCGAAGCCCAGAAGCTGCTCTGCGATCAGCCTCGAAGGGAGCGTCGGCTGAAGCCGAGGGGGCTGGCCCGATTGGCGTCAGCGGGCCGCCTAGGACGGTCGAAGCTCGACGCGCGAAGAGAAGGAACAGGACGACATGCTGCTCGAAATCAAGGACCTCCACGTCGCGCGTCGGAGGCAAGGAGATCCTCAAGGGCCTCGATCTGACGGTGAACGCGGGCGAGGTGCACGCCATCATGGGCCCGAACGGCTCGGGCAAGAGCACGCTCGCCCACGTCGCTCGCCGGCCAGCCGGGCTACGAGGTCACGGAGGGCCGGTCCTCTACGACGGCAAGGACCTCCTCGCGATGGCCCCGGAGGAGCGGGCGCGCGAGGGCGTGTTCCTCGCGTTCCAGTATCCGGTCGAGATCCCCGGCGTCAACAACGCCTACTTCCTGAAGGCCGCGCTCAACGCGATCCGCAAGCACCGCGGCCAGCCGAAGAGCTCGACGCGGTCGAGTTCATGCGCTCGATGAAGCAGAAGATGAAGCTCCTCGAGATGGACCAGACGCTGCTCAACCGGCCGGTCAACGAGGGCTTCTCGGGCGGCGAGAAGAAGCGCAACGAGATCTTCCAGATGGCGGTGCTCGAGCCGAAGCTCGCGATCCTCGACGAGACCGACTCGGGCCTCGACATCGACGCGCTGAAGATCGTCGCCGACGGCGTCAACGCCCTGCGCAGCCCCGACCGCGCCATGATCGTCGTCACGCACTACCAGCGGCTGCTCAACTACATCGTGCCCGGACTTCGTGCACGTGCTCGTCGAGCGGGCGGATCGTGCGGTCGGGCGGCAAGGAGCTGGCGCTCGAGCTCGAGGAGCGAGGGCTACGGCTGGCTCGAGGAGGCGCCGTCGCGCGCCGGCGTCTCGAAGGACCCGCGGCGCGATGACCTCCTCCGCCTGCCCTCGCCGCGGGGGCGGCGGAGCGAGTCCGCCGCCGCGAGCGGTTCGGCGTCGCCGGCGATCGAGGCTCCGCGAGCAGGCCTTCGAGCGCTTCTCGGCGGCAGGGGTTGCCGACCACGCGCCACGGAAGACTGGCGCTTCACGAACGTCGCGCCGATCGCCGGCACGCCTTCCGGCCGGCCGGAGGCGGCGACGCGCGGCGCCGGTCCCGGACGCCCTCGCCTCGCTCGTGCGGGGCGCGGGACAGCATCCGCGGCTCGTCTTCTCAGACGGGCGTTTCGTGCCCGCGCTCGTCGTCGCCGCCGGTCTCGCCGCCGGAGTCGACCGTTCGTCGCTTGCGGCGACGCTTCGGCGCGGTCTCCGGAGAAGGTCGCCGGCTTCTCGAGCGGCGTCTCGCCGGCGAGAGCGCCGTTCGCGGCCCTGAACACCGCGTTCTTCGACGACGGCGCGTTCATCGACGTGCGCCGACGGCGTCGTCCTGCGCGAGCCGCTCCACCTTCTCTTCGTCGCGTCGGGCAACGGCCGCGCGCCGGCGGTGTCTCCCCGCGACCTGATTCGTGCTCGGGAAGAGCGCCAGGCGCGACCGTCGTCGAGACCTACGCCGGCGTCGGGCGGGTCGCCTTCACGAACGCCGGTGACGCAGATCGTCGTCGGCGACAGTGCCGCGCTCGAGCACGTCACGTTCCAGCGCGAGAGCGGTCGACGGCGTTCCACGTCGCCGACCTCGACGTCGAGCAGGAGCGGCGAGCCGCTTCGTCGTCGCATCTCTTCTCGATCGGCGGCGCTGGTCGCGCGAACGACATTCACGTCCGGCTCTGGCGGGCGAGGGCGCGGACTGCCTCGCTGAACGGCCTGTACCTGGCCGACGGCGACCAGCACGTCGACCACCACACGATCATCGACCACGCGATGCCGCACTGCCCGAGCCGACGAGCTCGTACAAGGGCGATCCTCGACGGCCGCTCGCGCGGCGTCTTCAACGGCAAGATCATCGTCCGGCCGAAGGCGCGCAGAAGACCGACGCGCAAGCAGACGAACAAGGCCTGCTGCTGTCGCGACGACGCGCTCGATCAACACGCAGCCGCAGCTCGAGATCTTCGCCGACGACGTGAAGTGCACGCACGGCGCGACGATCGGCCAGATCGACGCGGACGCGCTCTTCTACCTGCGGGCGCGCGGCATCGGCGATCGAGACGCGCCGCAGCCTGCTCATCCTACGCGTTCGCGGGCGAGCTCGTGCTCCGCGTCCCCGCGGCGATCCGCGGCGCCGTGGACCGCGCGCTCCACGAGCGGCTGCCGGACGCGCCGTCGATATTCGAGATCGCGAAATGAACGGTTCTCCTGTGAAATCGACCGCAACGATGCCCGCCGACGAGCCTCTCGTCGAGACGGCCGCGCGGCCGGCCGGCTTCGACGTCGAGCGGATCCGCGCTCGATTTTCCCGCTGCTCGCACCAGCGGTGCACGGCAGGCCGCTCGTCTATCTCGACAACGCCGCGACGACGCAGAAGCCGCGGGCGGTGATCGACGCGACCACGCACTACTACGAGCGCGACAACGCGAACGTCCACCGCGGCGTCCACGCGCTGTCGCGAGCGAGCGACGACGGCTCTACGAGGACGCGCGCGTGAAGCGTCGCGCGTTTCCTCAGCGCGCCCGATGCGCGCTCGAGATCGTCTTCACCCGCAACGCGACCGAGGGGATCAACCTCGTCGCGCAGACCTGCGGCCGCGAACGGGTCTCGCGCCGGCGACGAGGTCGTCCTCACGGCGATGGAGCACCACTCGAACATCGTGCCGTGGCAGATGCTCGCGCGCCGAGAAGGGGCGCGACGCTCCGCGTCATGCCGATCGACGACCGCGGCGAGCTGATCCTCGACGCCTACGAGCGCGCTCCTCTCGCCCGCGCACCAGGATCGTCGCGGTGACCCACATGTCCAACGCGCTCGGCACGATCCCGCCCGTCGAGCGGATCATCCGGATGGCGCACGGGCGGGGCGTTCCGGTCGCTCGTCGACGGCTCGCAGGCCGCGCTACCACCGGACGGTCGACGTCGCAGGCGCTCGGCTGCGATTTCTACGCCTTCACGGGCCACAAGCTCTACGGCCCGACGGGCATCGGCGCGCTGTACGGAACGGGAGCATCCTCGAGGCGATGCCGCCGTACCAGGGCGGCGGCGACATGATCCGCTCGGTCTCCTTCGAGAAGACGACGTGGAACGACGCTGCCGTACAAATTCGAGGCGGGAACGCCGAACATCGCGGGCGCGGTCGGCCTCGGCGCCGCGATCGACTACGTCGCGCAGCTCGGGCTGCCGGCGATCGCCGCGCACGAGACGGAACTGCTCGCCTACGCGACGGCGGCGCTCTCGGAGATTCCCGGTCTCCGGATCGTCGGCACGGCGCGCGAGAAGGCGAGCGTCCTCTCGTTCGTCCTCGGCGACATCCATCCGCACGACATCGGCACGATCCTCGATCAGGAAGGCATCGCCATCCGCACGGGCCACCACTGCGCGCAGCCGGTGATGGAGCGCTTCGGCATCCCCGCGACCGCGCGGGCATCCTTCGCGCTCTACAACACGAAGGCGGAGGTCGACGCGCTCGTGAAGGGAATCGGGAAGGTGAAGGAGCTGCTGGGGTGAGACAATTTTCTTCTTCGGTGCCGTTCGCGATCCGAGCCTTGCGAGGTCGCGAACGCGTGCCCGGGGCCGGGGGCGCTGGAGTCGTCGAGGGCTTCTTGCCCGAGCGACGGAGGTCAGGCCGCGGAAAGTCTCTGCGGCGGGATTCACGCGCAGCGCACGTTTCGTGCGCAAGCCCCGACGCGGAGGAGGTCCGCGATCTGAGAGGTCGGCAACGGTCGAGGGCGTGGAGCGCGAGCCGATGACGGCCGACGGAGACCTGCGCGACCTCTACCAGGAGGTCATCCTCGACCACAACAAGAAGCCCCGCAACTTCGGGAAGCTCGAGAACGCCAACCGGAAGGCCGAGGGGCACAACCCGCTCTGCGGAGATCGCCTCACCGTGTACATGGACCTCGAAGGAGACCGGATCAAGGACATCAGGTTCGAAGGGTCCGGGTGCGCGATCTCGAAGGCCTCCGCCTCGATGATGACTTCGGAGGTCAAGGGAAAGACCGTCGAGGAAGCCGAGAAGACGTTCCGGAAGTTCCACCGCATGGTCACGCAGGAAGGAGACGGCGACATCGAGGAGCTCGGCAAGCTCGCCGCGTTCTCGGGCGTGCGCGAGTTCCCCGTGCGGGTCAAGTGTGCAAGCCTCCCCTGGCACACGATGGAGGCCGCGCTCCATTCGGAGAAGCCGGCCGAGATCTCCACCGAATAAGGCCGCGAACCCTCTGGCACTCGCCTCTCCCCGCGGGCCTTCGCCACGCCGAAGTGGCTTCGGCCACGCAGGCGGGAGAGGGCAGGGGTTGAGGGAGCCCTGGATCCCGTCATTGCGAGTGACTTGTCACGCTGAAGCTCGTGAGAGCGAAAGTGGAAGCGAAGCAATCCCCAGGATCTCGGAGATTGCCGCGGTCGCTCCCCGCCTTCACCAGGGCTTCGGCGCGGCAGGCACGCCATTGCACGGCAAATTCCTCAAGGAGTTGCGAAGAGATCCAAAGCGAACGGTGCCTAGCCGGCGCAAGGCGGAATAGAATGACCACGATGGACGAGCTCTTGGGGTTAGGTCTATACACCGTCTCAGAAGCGTCCCACCTGACGAAGGTCTCGGCCGGTCGAATCAGGCGTTGGGTGAAAGGCTATTCCTTTACGACGCCGAGCGGCCAAACGCACTGGTCGCCCCCTGTTTGGCATCCCGAAATCGAAGACTCAGGGGAGGCTCTCCTTACCTTTAAGGATCTAATCGAGATCCGATTCGTGAATGCCTTCCTCGAGAATGGAATCAGATGGCCAGTAATCCGACGGTCGGCAGAGCGTGCCCGCTCTGAGTTCAAGACGTCTCACCCTTTCTCGACGAGACGAGTCCTCATGCTGGGAAGCCGATTGTTCTCTGCGGTTGAACAGGGAGAACGGAGAGCCCTCTTGAACCTCGCGGATGGACAGTACGGTTTGAAACGGATCATCGAACCGCTCCTGCATGGGGTTGTTTTCCGCAATGATGAACCTGAGATGTGGTGGCCAATGGGGGAGCGTCGACGGGTCGTTATCGATCCGCAGCGCTCGTTTGGACGCCCAATCGACAACAAGAGCTCGATTCCGACCCGCGTACTCAATGCAGCCTTCCGTGCAGAGAAATCATTCAAGCGAGTCGCAAACTGGTATGGCGCTGACCCGCAATCTGTCAAATTCGCTGTGCAATTCGAGGCCAGCCTCGCCGCTTGAAATTCTTCTTCGACAATACGGCCTCATTCCGACTCGCCCACGCGATCGGTAAACTAATCACTGTCGAAGGAAGCCACCACAAAGTTATCCACTTGACCGATCGGTGGGAATCGAAGAAGCCCGACATCGAATGGATACCCGAACTCTCGAAGGAAGGCGGATGGGTGATCATCTCGGGAGACTGGTTCCGAAAGAGTGAGAAGGCCGTCTTCGTCAATGCACGAATCACCACGTTCTTTTTTTCAAAGGGGCTAGCCGCAGCGCCATTTTGGGATCAAGCGTATCGGGTCGTTCGTCACTGGCCAGAAATCATGAAAGCAGTAGAGCTCGTCGATGCGGGCGCGCTCTTCGAAATCCCGCACAGAATCACGGGACGATTCAAACAGCTTTAGCGCGAACTGACCTTGCCCCCTAAAACTGGTCCAACTGAGATGAGAGTTTAGACTCTCGCAAGGAGGCCGGGATGAAGGGGAAGCGGTTCTCGGAGGAGCAGATTATCGGTGTGCTCAAGGAGGCCGACGCCGGGGTTGCAACCAAGGAGCTTTGCCGGCGCCACGGGATCTCGGAGCAGACGATTTACCGATGGAAGGCCAAGTACGGTGGCCTCGAGGAGAGCGACGTGAGGAAGATGCGGCGGCTCGAGGACGAGAACCGTCGGTTGAAGCACATCGTGGCGGAGCTGACGTTGGACGTCCAGGCGATGAAGGGGGTGCTCTCAAAAAAGTGGTGACGCCACGAGCGAAGCGGAGAGCCGTGAGCGTGATGGGGAGTGAGTTCCGCCGGAGCCAGCGACGATCGTGCGGGCTCTTAGGGGCATGGCGATCGAGCTGCCGGTACCAAACGGTTCGGGTAGAGGACGACGAGATCCGAACCAAGGTTCGGGAGGCGGCTGGGCGCCACAACCGATGGGGATACCGGATGATCGAGACGGTCCTTCGCCGAGGCGGAACCGTGATCAATCACAAGAGGCTCTACCGGATCTATCGAGCCGAAGGGCTGAGATTGCCCCGCAAGCGGCCACGGCGGGGACCTCGACCCCGAGCGCAAAAGCTGGAGGCGGCCCAGGGGATCAACGATCGATGGTCGATGGACTTTGTCTCGGATGCATTGGCGACCGGGCGTAGGTTCCGATGCCTGACGGTGGTCGATGACGGAACTCGTCAGTCGCCGGCGATCGTCGTCGACAGTTCTATCTCGGGAGTGCGGGTCACGCGCGAGCTCGACCGACTGGCGAAGGAACGTGGTCTTCCGCGCACCCTGGTGACCGACAACGGCCCGGAGTTTACGAGCAAGGCCGTGGTCTTCTGGGCCCAGGACCGCGGCGTCAATCTCCACTTCATCGATCCAGGGAAGCCGACGCAGAACGCCTTCGTGGAGAGCTTCAACGGCAAGTTTCGGAACGAATGCTTGAACAACCACTGGTTCGTCTCTCTGGACGACGCCCGCCGCCACGTCGAGGCATGGCGACAGGAGTACAACAGCGTCCGCCCCCATAGCTCGCTCGGGAAGAAAACGCCCAACGAGTACGCCGCGACTCTGGCTGTGGAAATCGCTTCGCGATTCCCACAGCCCTACAACGACGGTGCTACTCTCAAGTGAACCGGACCAAAGAAGGGGGCAAGGTCAGAACCCCTAACCTCCCGAATCTCCGGCACCTCCACGATCTTCGTCCCGATCACCGGATGCTCGACTGCCGCGACAAGCGCCGCGATCATCTGGGGCAGCGTGACGAGGTCGAGCCGGCGGGCCGTCTCGCGCGTCGAAGGAATCCGCTCCGCGATCCGGTAGAACGGCACGAGAGCGTATGCCCAGCGGCGGCCGGGTCCGAGGACGTACTAGGGCCGGAGGACCGTCGCGTTCATCCCGGAAGCCGCGAGCGCCGCTTCCGCTTCCTCCCGTGTCTTCCAATACGCCGCCATCGCGGGGGCAGGGTGGGCGACCGAGACGTACACGAAATGCGCGACGCGCGCGTCTCTCGCCGCCGAAATCGACGCGAGCGCCGAGGCGAGGTCGATCGTGCGGAACAGCTCGGCTTTCGTCGGCGACGGGTGCGGAACGCCCACGAGCTGCACGAACGTGTCGGCGGGAGAAACGGCCGAAGCGAAGGAACCGCGGTCCAGCGGGTCCCCGAAGACCGGCTCGACGCCGGGCGGGAGCTTCCCTTCCGACCCGGGCCGCACGAGGGCGCGCACACGGTGACCGCGAGAGACGAGCTCGGAGACGAGCCGGCCTCCGAGGTATCCAGTTCCTCCCGTGACGAAGACGTGCCGAGACATACTTCCGACATTATCCGGCGCGACGCCGCAGGCCCCGGCCGTCGTTTCGGATTTTCGCTTCGCCGTTTCGGATTCTTGGCTCCGCCCCGTCACGCTGGTAGGCTGGCGGCGGGAGGAACGGATGAAGCTTCTCGCCATTTTCGCGATCGTCCTCGCCGCCGCGGCGACCGGGTCGGCGCTCACGTATCCGAAGGCCCCGACGTCGAACACGGTCGACGACTACCACGGCGTGAAAGTCGCGGACTCGTATCGGCCGCTCGAAAACCCCGACTCTCCCGGGACGCGCCAATGGATCGACGAGGAGAACCGCCTCACGCGGTCGTATCTCGACGCGATCCCGCAGCGCGCTCAGATCGAAAAGCGGCTGACCGCGCTCTGGAACTACGAGCGGTATTCGCCCCCCGCGAAGTTCGGCGGCCGCTACTTCTTCAAGAAGAACGACGGCCTCCAGAACCAGTCGCCGCTCTATGTTCTGGACCGCGTCAACGGCGAGCCGCGCCTGCTCCTCGATCCGAACACGCTCTCGCCCGACGGCACAGTCTCGCTCTTCGCCTGGTCGGTCTCCAATGACGGGAAGCTCCTCGCGTACGGCACCTCGTCGGGCGGCTCCGACTGGACCGAGTGGCACGTCCGCGACGTCGACACGGGAAATGATCGGCCCGACGACCTCAAGTGGATCAAGTTCTCCGGCGCGTCGTGGGCCCACGATGACTCCGGGTTCTACTACGGGCGCTACGACGAGCCCGCGAAGGGGAAGGAGCTCCAGGCGGTCGTCAAGAATCAGAAGCTCTATTTCCACCGGCTCGGAACGCCCCAGTCGGAAGATGCGCTGATCTATGCCCGGGCGGACCAGCCCGACTGGTTCTATTCGGCCAACGTCACCGACGACGGCCGCTGGCTGATCCTGACGATTTCGCAGGGGACGAGCCCGAAAACGCGCGTGTTCTACCGGGATCTCTCGAATCCGAAGAGCGAGTTCGTGAAGCTCTTCGACCGCTGGGACGCAAAGTACCAGTTCATCGACGACATCGGGACGACGTTCTATTTCCTGACGGACAAGGACGCCCCGCGCGGGCGGATCGTCGCGGTCGACGTCGCGGCCGGCGGGGCCGAGCCGAAGCTCGCGGACGTCGTTCCTCAGGGTGAGTCGGCGATCGAGGGCGTCTCGCTCGTCGGAGATCGTTTCGTCGTCGACTATCTCGTCGACGCGTCGAGCTGCGTCCGGCTGTTTTCGCGGGACGGGAAATTCCAGAAGGAGATCCCGCTGCCGGCGCTCGGGACGGTCGGCGGGTTCTTCGGCAAGCGCACCGACCGCGAGACGTTCTACTCGTTCGTCTCGTTCTCGTATCCCGTCCGCATCTACCGGTACGACTTCGACTCGGGCGAAAGCTCGGTGTTCCGCGAACCGAAGGTTCCCTTCCGGCCGGAGGACTTCGAGGCGAAGGAGGTTTTCTACGCGTCGAAGGACGGGACGAAGGTCCCGATGTTCCTCGTCGGGAAGAAGGGGACCCTTCAGCCTTCGGGCGACCGGCCGACGCTCCTCTACGGCTACGGCGGCTTCGATCTCGCGCAGACGCCGACCTACGCCGCGCGGGTCATGACGTGGCTCGAGATGGGAGGGCTCTACGCGCTCGCCTGCATCCGCGGCGGCTCGGAATACGGCGAGGAGTGGCACCAGGCCGGGATGCTCGGGAAAAAGCAGAACGTGTTCGACGACTTCGCGTGGGCCGCGAAATGGCTGATCGCGGAAAAATACACGAACCCGAAGCACCTCGCGATTCACGGGAGAAGCAACGGCGGGTTGCTCATCGGCGCGACGGTCAACCAGCACCCGGAGCTCTTTGCCGCCGCGATCGCTCAGGCCGGCGTGATGGACATACTCCGGTACCAGAAGTTCACGATCGGCTGGGCCTGGGCTTCCGACTACGGGTCTTCCGACAAACCGGACGAGTTCCAATGGCTCTATGCCTATTCGCCTCTCCAGAACGTGAAGAAGGGAACGCGCTATCCGGCCGTGCTCGTGCTCACGGCCGACCACGACGACCGGGTCGTGCCGGGGCATTCGTTCAAGTACGCGGCCGCGATGCAGGCCGCGCAGGCCGGCCCCGCGCCGATCCTGATCCGCATCGAGACGCGCGCGGGGCACGGGGGCGGAGGCGACCTCGGCAGCGAGACGTCCGTCACGAAGCAGATCGAGGAATCGACCGACATCCTCGCGTTCCTGTGGAAGAACGCGGGGCACTGATCCGCCGGCGGGATGATGTCCTGGCTCGACAGGACCAAAGCGCGGCGAGGCGCGAGCCAGACGGGATGCGGGTCGCCCGCGACGTCCCGGTGAGGCGACCGCAAGGCGGTCGTCCCCGCGAAAGCGGGGACCCAGGACTGGATACCCGCTTGCGCGGGTATGACAGGAAACGCGTAGGTCGCAGGGCGGCGCGGGCGGCACGCGCCCGTATGGCTCGATGCATCGCCGCGCGCCTCGGCCGGCACGCGCCCGTATGGCTCGATGCATCGCCGCGCGCCTCAGCGCCGGTACGCCCCCGGCCGAACGTCATTTAGCACGGGAAACTTCCTCCGCGCTTCGGCGACCTTCGCGGGATCGACGTCGCCGATCAGCACGCGGTCGGACGCGTCCCCCTCGACGATCGTCTCCCCCCACGGATCGACGAGCGCCGAGTCGCCCGCGTACCGGAGCTTTCCGCCCTCCCCGACGCGGTTGACGCCCGCGACGTACGCGAGGTTCTCGATCGCGCGCGCGCGCAGAAGGGTACGCCAATGCTCTCGTCTCGCATCCGGCCAGTTCGCGACGACGGCGAAGAGGTCCGTCTCCTTCGCGGCGAAGCGGAACGGCTCGGGGAAGCGCAGGTCGTAACAGACGAAGGGCGTCACCCGCACGCCGTCGATCGCGACCGTCAGGACGCGGTCCCCCGCGGCATAGTGGCGGTGCTCGCCGGCGTACGTGAAGGGGTGAATCTTCGCGTATCGGACGACGTCGCCGTCCGGCGAGACGACGAGAGCGGTATTTCGCGGCGCCGGCTCGCCCGCCTCCGGAATGCTCCCGATGATCCAGAGGCAGCGCTCCGCCGCCTGCTCCCGGAGAAACGTCTCGGTCGGTCCGCCGGGCGGCTGAGCGATCCGCGAAGAATCCATCGAGAAGCCCGTCGGGAACATCTCGGGAAGGAGCGCGAGCTTCGCGCCCTCGCCGGCGGCCTTCCGGAGCCGCTCCGCGACGCGCCGGTGGTTCTCGGCGACGTCCTCCCAGGCGATGTCGAATTGCACCAGTGCGACGCGCACGTCAGCTCCGGACTCCCGCGCTGGCCACCCCCTCTCCACCTGGAGAGGGGGCACGGGGGGTGAGGTTTCGTCGCAGTCTTGCGACGGCTTCGGCGAGCGTTTCGTCCTTCTTGCAGAAAGCGAACCGCGCGTACCGCTTCCCTTCGTCCGACTTTCCGTAGAACGACGTCGGCGGAAGCGCCGCGACGCCGATCTCGGCCGTCAGCCATCTGCAGAACGCCGCGTCGTCTCCCGCGTGGAACTTCGAGAATCCCGCGCAGCAGAAGTAGGTCCCGTGCGCCGGGTAGACGTCGAAGCCGATCGCCCCGAGCTCGGAGGAGAGATAGTCGCGTTTGCGTCGATAGGACGCGAGGAGCCCGGCATAGTAGCTCGCCGGGGCGTCGAGCGCGGCGGCGGCGGCGTACTGGAGCGGGGTGGCGGTCGCGAACGTGACGAACTGGTGCGCCGCGCGGACCGCCGCGGTCAGGTCCGGAGGCGCCGCCGCCCAGCCGATCTTCCACCCCGTAAGGGAAAAGGTCTTCCCGAACGAGGAGATCGTGATCGTTCGCTCCCGCATTCCCGGAATCGACGCCATCGGCACGTGCTTCCCCTCGTAGACGAGGTGCTCGTAGACCTCGTCGGTGATGCAGAGGACTCCACGGTCGCGGCAGAGAGACGCGATCGTTTCGAGCTCCTCCCGCGAGAAGACCTTTCCGGTCGGGTTGTGCGGGGTGTTCAGCACGATCGCGCGCGTCTTTTCCGAGAACGCCGCCTCGAGCTCCCGGAGATCGAACGTCCAGTCCGGGGCATGCAGGGTCACGTAGACGGGGATCGCCCCCGCCATCGAAACGCTCGCCTTGTAGGAGTCGTAGAACGGCTCGAACAGGATCACCTCGTCGCCGGCGTCGCACACGCCGTTGATCGCGTCGAAAATCGCCTCGGTCGCGCCGGACGTGACCGTGATCTCGGCGTCGGCCGCGTAATCGAGCCCCCAGTCGCGGCGATACTTCCCGGAGAGCTTCCGGTGGAGATCGGGAATTCCCGTCACGCGCGCGTACTGGCCGTGGCCGGCGCGAATCGCCGCGATCGCCGCCTCCTTCGCGAACTCGGGCCCGTCGAAGTCGGGGAAACCCTGGGCGAGGTTGATCGCGCCGTGTTCGATCGCGAGACGCGTCATCTCCGAGAAGATCGTCGTCCCGAAACCCTGGAGCCGCGAGCTCACGGCGGATCGGCTCATGATCGTGCCTCGCTTTCGGAAAGGGCCCGGGCGATCGCCGCCCGGGCCAGGAGCCTCGTCGAATCGAGCGTCGGAAGCGGGGCGTCGTCGGGGCGGACGATGAGCGGGATCTCCGTGCACCCGAGGACGGCCGCGTCGCAGCCGCGCGACGCGAGCTTCTCCATCACCTCGTTGAAGTAGAGCCGCGACGCTTCGGGGAACACGGCGTTGACGAGCTCCCCGAAAATGATCGTGTTGATCTTCTCGCGGTCCGGGGCATCCGGGATCTCCCATTCCATTCCCTTCGGCGCGAGCGCCGCGGGATAGACGTCGGACTCCATGAGATACCGGGTCCCCAGGATCGCGAGCCTGCGGAAACCGCGCCGCCCCGCCTCTTCCGCCACGACCTCGGCGATCGGGAGGAAGGGAATCGGCGAGCGGGCGAGGAAGAAAGGGAATGCCTGGTGCACCGTGTTGTCGGGGCAGATCGCGAACGCCGCGCCGGCCGACGCCACGCGACCTGCCGAATCGAGCAGCAGCTCGCCGACGCCCCGCCAGTCGCCGCGGCGGATCAACGCCATGTGCTCGGCCATCGGAATCGAATCGAGCGTCACGCGAGGGTGGCCGTGCTCTCCCATCCTCTCCTGCGCCTCGAGCGCGATCGTCCGGTAGCAGAGGGCCGCCCCCTCCGCGCTGCAGGCGACGATGCCCACGTGTTCCGCCATGAACGGAATCCTACCAAGCGCCGCGGGGTCGTCGCCGCGCATCGTTGCCCGCTTCCCGAACCTGAGGTGAGGAGGAACGCGCCCGCCCGGCTCGATGCATCCGCCTTCTCCAAGGCTTCGGCGAGACGAGTCGCCGCGCCAGCCCAACATCGAGCGATGCCGGCAACTCGATTCAGAGTCACCCGAAGGCGTGGCGAGGCGCGAGCCCGGCGGGATGTGGGTCGCCGGTCGGCCGCTAAGGCGTACCGGGAGCGTACGTCGTGCGGGCGGCCGGCGGCACGCGCCCGCCCGGGTTCGATGCATCGCCGCGCCAGCTCAGCGGCGGGTCACGAGGAAGAAGCCGAGCAGGCACAACAGGAGTCCGACCGCGTTCACCCACGACAGCCGTTCCCGGAACAGCAGCACGCCGATCGGAACGAGGATCGCCGCGAGCGCCGCGCTTCCCGCAAACGACGCGAGGCTGATGTTCCATCCGGAGCGGTAGACGAACAGGAACGCGAACTCGATGACGAACGCTCCGACGCCCACGCCGACGCTCGCCCACGTCGTGCGGTTCCACGACGCGCGGATCGGCCGCGAGGCCGCCCACGGCAGGAGGAGCGCCGAGAGCGCGAGCGCCGTGACGTAGCTGACGAACACGGAGAAGACGGGGTCGAGCCCCCTCGGGATCGACTTCTGCGAGACGTGGTACACGACGTTGCCGAGGACGACGAAGAGCATCGACCAGTAGAACATCGGGTGTCCCCTCCCCCCGCTCCGTTTATCACGCGGCGGCGCCGTCACCGAAGCGGCCGGAAAAACGCCCGGATGTCCTCCGCGAGGAGATCCGGCTCTTCCATCGCCGCGAAATGGCCGCCGCGGCCGAACTCGGTCCAGCGGACGACGTCGTACCCGCGCTCCACCCACGAGCGCGGCGGGAACGGCGCCTCCTTCGCGAACCGCGCGATGCCGGTCGGCGTGCGCACGCGCTGTCCGTCCGCGAACCGGAGCGGGCGGCGGGCCGTCTCCCGGTAGAGCCGCATCGACGAGCCGATCGTCTCCGTGATCCAGTAGATCGTCACGTTCGTCAGCAGCTCCTCCGCCGTGAACCGCGTCCGCCAGTCGCCGCCGCAGTCTCCCCAGTTCCGGAACTTCTCGACGATCCACGCCGCGAGCCCGGCGGGGGAGTCGTTCAGCCCGTACGCGAGCGTCTGGGGAAACGTCCGCTGCTCGTGCGCGTAGCCTCCCTCCTCCTCGACCCAGCGTGCGCGTCCCGCGAGGAAGGCTTCCTCCTCGGCGGTGAGCGGCGGACCGGCCGAGAGATCCGGCGCGTAGCTCCCCGGAACGTAGTTGAGGTGGATTCCGGCCAGGCGCGCGGAATGGTCGAGGGCGAGGCACGTCGACACGCTCGCGCCGAAATCGCCCCCCTGCGCGCCGAACCGCGCGTAGCCGAGCCCTTCCATGAGACGCGACCAGAGGTCCGCGATCCGGAAGGTGTCCATTCCGCGGGCGGAGGGCCGCCCCGAGAACCCGTAGCCGGGCAGCGACGGCACCACGACGTCGAAGGCATCGGCCGGGTCGCCCCCGTGCGCTCCGGGATCGGCGAGGAGCGGGATCAGCCTGCGCATCTCGACGAACGATCCCGGCCAGCCGTGCGTGACGACGAGCGGCATCGGCGAGGACCCGCGCCCCCGGACGTGCGCGAAATGGACGGTCTCCCCGTCGACCTCGGCGAGGAACTGGGGCGTGCGGTTCAGCTCCCCCTCCTCGCGCCGCCAGGAGAAACCGTCGCGCCAGAAGGCGAGGAGCTCCCGCATCTCCGAAACCGACGCGCCGTCCTCCCAGCCGTCGGAGAGCGCGTCCGGAAAACGGGTCTCCGCCAGGCGGCGCCGCAGGTCCGCGAGCGCCCGATCCGACGCGCGGATCGAAAAGGGGTGGATGGTAATAACCGGTAAAGTTGTCTTCACAGGTGAAGCAGATCACCGTTGGGATAACTTGTCAAATCCCGTTCATCGGTTATATTGGCGGTGTGGCGACCCCTCCTTTCGAATGGATCGGCGGAGATCGAAGCCTCGACTTCCACAACACCGTGACCTGGGGCCGGGGCGTCCTTTCGGAAGAGAGGTTCCGGTCGCCGGAGAACGTCCGGGAGTGGGCGCGGGGCGCCGGGTTCTCCCCGCGGGTCCGTTCCGGACGGCTCCTCGCCGACGCCGTCGCCCTCCGCGAGGCACTGCATGCGCTCCTCTTGCCGATCGCGCTCGGCCGCGCGCCGGGAGCGAAGGAGCTCGCGGGTTTCGACCGTTTCCTGCGCCGCGCGGCGGCGGAAGCGCGCCTCGAACGCGAGAGCGGCAGGCTTCGCTGGACCTTCTCCCGTTCGGGGGAGCTCGATCCCGTCCTCGCCGAGGTGGTCTGGTCGGCCGCCCACCTTCTCGCCTCCCCCGAGCTCGAGAGGCTGCGCGCGTGCGCGAACCCGGGCTGCGGCTGGGTGTTCCTCGACCGGAGCCGCCGCGGCAACCGCAAGTGGTGCGAGATGCGGGAATGCGGGAACCGCGCGAAGGCCCGACGGTACTACCGGCGCCACCGCGCCGCGAAGGTAGGATCGACGGCATGAGGGTCCTGGGGATCGAAACGTCCTGCGACGAGACGTCCGCCGCCGTCCTCGACGGCGGCGGACGGATCCTCTCGAACGTCGTCTCCTCGCAGATGGCGATGCACGCCCGCTACGGCGGGGTCGTCCCGGAGATCGCCTCCCGGCACCATCTGGAAAATCTTCCCGCGGTCCTCGAGGAGAGCCTCACCGCCGCCGGAACGGCGCTCGAGGAGATCGATCTCCTCGCCGTGACGGCGGGGCCGGGCCTGATCGGCGCGCTCCTCGTCGGACTCTCGGCGGCGAAGGCGATCGCGTTCGCGCGCGGGTTGCCGCTCGCTGCCGTTTCCCATCTCGAGGGACATCTCTACTCGCCGTTCCTGTCGGCGAAAGGCGACGCGGCCCGGAAGATCGTCCACCCGTTCCACGGCCTCGTCGTCTCGGGCGGACATTCCGAGCTCGTCCGGGCGGAGGAAGACGCGATCGTGCCGATCGCGCGCGCCGGCGACGACGCGCCGGGAGAAGTCTTCGACAAGGTCGCGCGCCGCGCCGGCCTCGGCTACCCGGGAGGACCCATCGTCGACCGGATCGCCGCCCGGGCGAACGCGCGCCGCTTTCCGTTCAAGGTCGGCCGCTTCAACGACGGATCGCTCGACTTCACGTTCTCCGGCCTGAAATCGCAGCTCGTGCGCGAGTTCGAAGCGCGCGGGATCGAGGGCGAGCGCCGGGAAGAGGAGGTCTCGGGCGAGCTCGCGGATCTCCTCGCGGGCTTCCAGCGGTCGATCGTCGACCAGCTCGTCGACCGGCTCGAAGCCGTGCGCCGGCGCGAGGGGATGGAGCGCGTGGCGCTATCCGGAGGCGTCGCCGCCAATTCCGAAATCCGGGCGACGATCGCCCGCTGGGGAGAAGAGCGCGGCATCGAAGTGTTCCTCCCCGATCGGGCGCTGACCGGAGACAACGCGGCGATGATCGCGTTCGCGGGCCTGCGGCGGTTCGAGCGCGAGGGTCCGCGCGAGTTCGCGGCCATCAATGCCCGGTCGCGCTGGCCCCTCGGGGAGTAGCTGGCGCGGCGTCCTGTCGCGAAACCATCACGGAGGTGAATTCACCCTGCCGTCCGATTCCTGCCGTCAGCCGACGATCTGCCGCAGCTGCTCCAGGTGATTCCGGTCGTGCCCCGCAAGCATCCGGACGATCTTCCCGATCGAAAGGCGGCCGAACCAGCCGTGCTCGCCTGCCCGGCGAAGAGCCGAGGGACCGACGCGCGCCAGCAGCGCGAGATTCCACCGGCGGAGAGCGTCGAAAGCGTCGAGCGCGTCTTCGGCACGCGCGCCGGCATATCGGCACTCTTCCACCCACCGGTCCTGTTCCATCGTCTGGATCGGAACGCGGCGCTCTTCCAGGATCTTGCGGATGCGGTATCCCCAGACGAGGTCCGTGTCGGCGAGGTGCGCCAGGATCTCGACGGCAGACCACTTTCCCGGCGCCGGCCGCGCGGCCAGGCGGCGCTTTGGCACTCGGGCGGCGAGGCGGCGCAGAGTCCGCGGCGTGGAGCGCAAGACGGCGAACGGGTCTTCGCCGCCGCGAAGGCGCTCCATCCGGGAGAGGTACTCGCGGGCCGTTTCCCTCATCGACGGAACTCTATCGAACCGGCCCCGCCCCGCGGCTGAAAATGGCCACGGCCGCGGCCGGACACGCTGATACTCTTCCACCCGGAGGAAGAGATGAACGCAGCCGTGATCGGCCGTCCGGAGCCTTCGGAATACGCCCCCTACTACGAAAGATACGTCTCGCGGGTCCCCGAGGACGACCTCGCCGCCGTCCTCGAAAGCGACCGCGAGGCGACCCTGCAGTTCCTGCGCTCGATTCCCGAGTCGCGCGCCGGACACCGTTATGAGCCCGGCAAATGGTCGGTCCGCGAGGTCGTCCAGCACGTCGTCGACACGGAGCGGGTCTTCGGCTTCCGGGCGTTCTGGTTCGCGCGGAACGCCGGCAATTCCCTCCCCGGTTTCGAGCAGGACGACGTGGTACGGACCGCGCCGTCCGACACTCCGCTCGCGGATCTTCTTTCGGAATTCGACCACGTGCGGAGCGGCCACGTGCTTTTCTTCCGCGCCCTGGGAGCCGAAGCCTGGACACGCTCCGGAACGGCGAGCGGAAACCCCGTCTCCGTGCGCGCGCTCGCGGCGATCATCGCCGGCCATTGCCGGCACCACGCGGCGGTGCTCCGGGAGCGGTACGGCCTCTGACGTTCCGTCTCGAAACGGCGCGCCTCGCCCTGCGGGAGATGGCGGGCGGGGACCTCGACTTCCTCGCGGAGGTACTCGGCGACCCGGAGGTCATGCGGTTTTACCCGAAGCCGCTCGCCCGGTCCGAAGCGGCCGCATGGATCGAGCGCCAGCGTGCCCGATACGCCCGCGACGGCCACGGCCTGTGGATCGTCCAGAGACGCGACGGCGGCGGCCCGGTCGGGCAGGCGGGGCTCGTCATGCAGGAGATCGACGGCGAGAAGATCCCGGAAATCGGCTGGATGATTCACCGCGCCTTCTGGCGCCGGGGTTATGCGAGCGAGGCGGCGCTCGCGATCCGCTCCGCCGCGTTCGGAGAGTTCGGCTACGACCGCGTGATCTCCCTCATCCGGCCCGAGAACCTGCCCTCGCAGGGAGTCGCGCGGAAACTCGGGATGGAGCCGATCAGGGAGACGACGTTCGTCGGTTTTCGGCACATGGTGTTCGGGGTCGCGCGCGGGCTTCCCTTCCCAGGCTGATCCGGCCCGAGGTCGATCGAAGAGCGACTCGCCTCGGCCTCCGCCCTGGTCAGGGCTTCGGCACGAGCCGGGCGTCATAGCCAGCGCCCCACCCTGCGGCGATACTCGCGAAACTCCGCTCCGAACTTTTCCTCGAGATACCGCTCCTCGCGCCGAATCTGCGTGAAATCCAGAACCACGACGAGCAGCGCCAGCATGACGAGGTGCCAGCCGCTCCGCGCGAGAAGGGCGACTCCCGCGACCATGAAGGCCATCGAGAGGTAGATCGGGTTGCGGGTGAACCGGTAGATGCCCCCGACCACGAGAGCCTTCGTCGGCCGGTGCGGAATGGGGCTCGAGCCGCCCGCCGCGAGCGAGCGCAGCGCCGCGAGACCGAGGGCGAACCCGCCGAGGAGCAGGAGACCGCCGGCGCCGCGTGCGATCGCGACCGGGATCGGGAGCGCCAGCGGCTTCCATCCATTGAGCAGAAATCCGAGCAGAATCGCGGCCGCCAGCACGGCGGGCGGCGGCACGGGCGCCCCGACGGCTTCGCTTCCCTTTTCATGCGCCATGCGCGGAGTCTACTTCGGAGAAGCGGACGCGCTCCCGGAGAGGCGCTCAGGACGGGAGCCGTCGAACTCGACTATTCCCCTCCGGGCGACGCGAGGCGCGAGCCCGGCGGGATGCGGGTCGGCCGCGTCTTCCAATCTTTCGTGCCCTTCGCATCGCTGGAATCTTTCGCCGAAGGAATTCCAGCGCGCGACTTCAGTCGCAGCCGCGCAGCGGCCGGCGCGGAAGTGCCGTGCGCGCCGATCGCCGCGCACGCCAGTGCGCGAGCAACCGAGGCGAAATTTCCGCGATGCGGGAGCGGGAGCGTCGGTGAGGGGGTGGCGGCCGCGCGGTCGAGTCACACAAGGCCGCGAGCGAAGCGAGCTTCATCGCGACTTCTCCCGGCGGGAGAAGGTGGCGGCTGCAAGCCGCCGGATGAGGGTGGTTCGAGGAGCCGCGCCGCCGCCACTTGCTCCCGCTCCCCGAACCAGCTCCCGCGACGGTCACGCGCCCGTCCGGCTCGATGTATGGCCGCGCCTACCCCTTCCACTCGAAGCATCCGCGGCGCAGGTCGGACAAAGCCTGCCCGATTTCCTCGCGCGTGTTCATCACGAACGGCCCGTACCGGGCGACCGGCTCGTTCAGCGGCTTTCCCGAGACGAGGAGGAAACGCGCGCCCTCCGCCCCGGCACGGATCGACACCGCGTCGCCGTCCGTGAAGACGACGAGCTTCGGCGCGGGGATCGGCCGTCCGTCGATGACCGCCTCTCCGCGGAAGACGTACGCGAACGCCGCGTGGCCGCGCGGAACGGGGTAGTCGAAGAGCTCCTTGCCCGGCAGCGTGACGTCGAGATACGTCGGGTTCGCCGCGATGTCGGCGATCGCCCCGCCGACGTCGCCGACCTTCCCCGCGACGACGCGGATCTTCGCGTTCCCGTGCGCGACCTCCGGGATCGTCCGGTCGCCGACTTCCTGGTAGCTCGGCTTCGACATCTTGAGCTTCGCCGGAAGGTTCACCCAGAGCTGGAAGCCCTCGAGCCGGCCCTTCCGGATCCGCGGCATCTCTTCGTGCTGAAGACCGCCGCCGGCCGACATCCACTGGATGTCGCCGGGACCCACCTCGCCCGCGTGCCCCATCGTGTCGCGGTGGGCGACGACTCCGTCGAGCATGTACGTCACCGTCTCGATCCCCCGGTGCGGATGCATCGGGAAACCGGCGATGTACTCGTCCGGATCGTCCGAACCGAAGTGGTCGAGGAGGAGGAACGGGTCGAGGTAGTCGAGCACCGGTGTCGCGATGCTCCGGCGGAGCCGGACCCCTGCTCCGTCCATCGTCTCCATCGGCTCGACCACGCCGGCGATCTTTCTCAGGTTTTCCATGAAGCGATTCCTTTCGTCCCAAAATGCGGCGAGGCGAGTCCGCCTGCCGCGGCTCGCCCCCGGAAACCACCCTAGCAAACCTGTCAAGGGGAACGCCCGGGGCGGCCCCGGCCCCCCTTGACAGCAACTGGAATCAGAATTCTAATTCTATAAACAGCGATGCGCCCGTCCTCCGTCTCTCCCGCCTCCCCCGCCGCGCCCGGCGTGCGCCCGCCGATGCAGGCGAGGAGCCGCGCCACGTTCGACCGCCTCATGACCGCCGGCGCCGAGCTCCTCGCCGAACGGCGATTCGAGGAGGCGACGGTCGCCGAGCTCGTGGAACGCGCCGGCTCTTCGGTCGGCGCCTTCTACGCGCGGTTCGGAAGCAAGGAGGCTCTCCTGCACGAGATCGACGAGCGCCTCTTCGAGGCGGGACGCGCCTCGTGGAAGGAATTTCTCGCCGCCGACCGCTGGGAAGGCACCGGCACGGGAGAAATCCTCGACGCGCTCGTCGAGCGTCTCGTGGCGAAGCGCCGCGAGCACCGCGGCCTCCTGAGAGCGCTCGCGCTTCACGTGCGATCGAACCCCCGCTCCGGGTTCGCCCGGCGGAGCGCCCGCCTGAACCGGCTCCTCGTCGAACGTTTGACGGCGCTGCTCTCGGCGCGCGGCGGGATCGGCCGCCCCCGGCCGGAGGAGGCCGTGGCGTTCGCGCTCCAGATCGCCGACAGCGTGACGCGCGACGCGATCGTCTTCGAGGAGAGCGCGCTCGCGCCCCCGCGAAGCGACCGCGCCCTGAAGGCGGAGCTCTCGCGCGTCCTCCGTCTCCACCTGGGTCTCGAGGAGGGGTGACTGCCCGACATGCCGCCGTTCGACCAACTGATCCGGATGGAGATCGTCCACCGGGTTCCGGGAATGGACGCCGTCGCGGTCGAGCGCGGCCGCGTCTACGCCTCTCCCGGCGGCGAAGCCCTCACGATGGACGTGTACGGCGGCGCGGCGGGGCAGAAGCGTCCGGCCGTCCTTCTGGTCCACGGAGGGCCGATCCCCAGGCTCGGCGCGAAGAACATGGCGGTCTTCACGTCGTGGGGCCGGCTTCTGGCGGCTTCCGGGTTCGTGGCCGCCGCGTTCGACCACCGCTTCCTCGCCCCCGATCGCCTCGCGGACGCGGCCGACGACGTCCGTGCGGCGCTCGCCCACGTCCGCCGGCACGCGGACGAGATGACGATCGATCCCGATCGAATCGCCGTCTGGGTCTTCTCCGGAGGCGGGCCGCTCCTCTCCCTCGCGCTGAAGGGGACGCCGGCCGGTGTGCGCGCCGCCGTCGCCTACTACGCCGCCCTCGACATCCGCGAGAAGCCTCCCGGCGCGTCCTCGGCGATCACGGACGAGATGCGCCGCGATTTCTCTCCGGGATTCCACGTCCGGAACGAGGCGGGCCGCACCGCCCCGATCCTCGTCGCGCGCGCGGGCCTCGACCACCCGTTCATGAACGCGTCCATCGATCGTTTCGTCGGCGAGGCGCTCGCCGCCAACGCCGAAATCGACGTCATGAACCACCCTCGAGGCCGCCACGGTTTTGATTTCCTGGACAACGACGCCCGCTCCCGGGAGATCATCGTCCGGACGATCGAGTTCCTGCGCGCGCACCTCTGAAAGCCCCGCCGACGCGCGGCTTTCCTATTTGACACCCTTCGCGGAATCCCAGGATCCCTGCAGCTTTCGGATGTAGAGAATCTGCCCGGTGTGGTACGCGTTGTGGGTGCTGATGTGCGCGATCGTCGAATACCAGGACTGAAGTTTCGCGTCGTCGGCCTTTTCGACGGCGGCCTCCCACGCCGTCATGACGTCGTCCAGTCGCCGGACGGCGGAGCTCCAGCTCGACGGATCGTCGGCGGGCACGAAGGTCTCGTCGTTGTGGCCGCCGTATGCCGCGGGCGGCTCGCCCTTGAACCGGGCCAGTTGTCGCCCGTTCCAGAAGATCAGATGATTGACGAGCTGTGCGATCGAATGATCGCCGGCGCCCGGCTTCCAGTTCGCCTGTTCGACGCTGAGGCCGTCCAGGGCCTTGATCGCGGGCACGAACCATTCCTGGACGTCGTGCGTGCTCTTCAGCTGCGCGAGCAGGACGGATTTCAGGGTCGGCGCCGGCGGGGGCTGCCCGAAAGCCCGCGCCGCGCCGAGGAGAAGAACGGCCATCGCGACGGATTTCATAGAGCTCCTTTCGATCGCGGGAGTGCTCCGGAAGCGTGCCCGCGACAGGGCGTGCTCCGCAATAGCCGTTCGAGCGCGCGACGACCGGGCCACTTCTGCCCGCCGCCGGTCGGCGACGGCAGCTTGACTCGATGTGCTACATGTAGCATCATGGCGGGATGAGGAAGGCGGGCATCCGCGAAGCGCGACAGAACCTCTCCGCGCTGATCGACGAGGTGAAAAAGGGCCGCGAGATCGTCATCACCGATCGCGGCAAGCCCGTCGCGAGGCTGGCGCCGCTCGAGAAACGGTCGCGACTGCCGTTTCCGGACCTCACCGAGTTCCGGAAGCGGATGCCGAAGCTCGATCCTCCGCTTTCCGAGACGATCCTCCGCGAGCGCGACGAGAGTCCGTACTGAGCCCCGTTCCCCATGCGCTATCTCGACGCGAGCGCCCTCGTCAAGCTCTACATCGACGAACCGGGCAGTGACTCTCTGGGGAGTGCCGCCGCGGGGCGGACGGACCTCGCGGTCTCCGACCTGTCGATCACGGAGTGCGTTTCCGCTCTCGCCCGGCGCTTGCGCGAATCGACGGCGCCGGCCGAGCTCGTCTCGCGCCTGTACCACGCGATCCTGGAGCATCTCGAGGCGGGGCGGTTCGTCCGCCTCGAGCTCACGCCCGAAGTGCACCGCGAAGCGGAACGTCTGATGCTCGCGGGCGTCCCCGTTCGGGCGGCGGACGGCCTCCATCTCGCGGCGGCGAGCCTGGCCGGCGTCGAGGCCATCTTCACCTTCGACCGGCGCCTCGGCGCGGCCGCCCGGACGCTCGGCCTCGAGGTCCTTCCGTGACCGATCCCCTTCTCATCCGCAACTTCTCGATCGTGGCGCACATCGACCACGGAAAGACGACGCTGTCCGACCGCATCCTCCAGCTCTGCGGCGCCGTCTCCGAACGCGAGATGGGCGAGCAGATGCTCGACGACATGGAGCTCGAGCAGGAGCGGGGCATCACGATCAAGGCGCGTTCCGTCACGCTCCGATATCCCGCGCGCGACGGGAAGACCTACACGTTCAACCTCATCGACACTCCCGGACACGTCGATTTCTCCTACGAGGTGTCCCGGTCGCTCGCCGCCTGCGAAGGCGCCGTGCTCGTCGTGGACGCGACGCAGGGAGTCGAGGCGCAGACGCTCGCCAACGCGTATCTCGCGATTCACAACAATCTCGAGATCGTCCCGATCATCAACAAGATCGACCTTCCGTCGGCCGAGCCCGAGAAGGCGAAGGAGCAGATCGAGCAGGTGGTGGGTCTCCCCGCGCAGGACGCGGTGCTCGTGTCGGCCAAGCAGGGCACGGGCGTGGCGGAGGTCCTCGAACGCATCGTCGAACGGATCCCGCCGCCGAAGGGAGATCCGAAGGCTCCCTTGAAGGCGCTGCTCTTCGACTCCTGGTACGACCCGTACCGCGGCGTCACGTCCCTCGTCCGGGTTCTCGACGGGACCCTCGCGGCGGGGAAGAAGATCCGGTTCATGAACACCGGCCAGGAGGTCGAGGTCGAGGAGGTCGGAATTTTCTCCCCGAAGGCGGAGAAGGTCGAGGCGCTCTCGGTGGGAGAAGTGGGATTCCTCTGGGCAAACATCAAGGACCTCCACTCGACGAAGATCGGCGACACGATCACCGACGCCCGGCACCCGACGGCGGAGCCGCTTCCCGGATTCGAGGAGGCCAAGCCGATGGTCTTCTCCGGCCTCTTCCCGACCGACGCTGACGATTACCCGGCGCTCCGGGACGCGATGGAAAAGCTGCGCCTGAACGACGCGTCGTTTTCGTGGGAACCGGAAACCTCCTCCGCGCTCGGCTTCGGGTTCCGCTGCGGCTTCCTCGGCCTCCTCCACATGGACATCGTCCAGGAGCGCCTCGAGCGGGAGTTCAACCTCGATCTCATCACGACGGCGCCGTCGGTCGGCTACCGCGTCCGCACGACCTCCGGGGACGTGATCGAAGTCGACAACCCCGCCAGGCTCCCGAAGCCCGAGAACATCGACCGGATCGACGAGCCGTATATCGCCGCGACGATCATCACGCGCGACGACTTCCTGGGCGGGCTCCTCAAGCTCTGCGAGGAGCGCCGCGGCACGCAGAAGTCGATGGAGTACCTCTCCGCCAACCGGGTCGTCCTCACGTACGACTTTCCCTTGAACGAGATCGTGCTCGACTTCTACGACAAGCTGAAGTCGCTCTCGAAGGGGTACGCCTCCTTCGACTACCAGCTCTCCGGGTACCGGGAAGGGAAGCTCGCAAAGCTCGACATCCTCGTCAACGGAGAGCCGGTCGACGCGCTCTCCCTCATCGTCCACGCGGAAGAGGCGCCGGCGAAGGGGCGGGAGCTCGCCCGCAAGATGAAGGAGATCATCCCGCGCCAGATGTTCGAGGTCGCCATCCAGGCCGCGATCGGCGCGAAGATCGTCGCGCGAGAGACGATTTCCCCGATGCGCAAGAACGTCCTCGCCAAGTGCTACGGCGGCGACATCACGCGCAAGCGCAAGCTCCTCGAGAAGCAGAAGGAAGGCAAGAAGCGGATGAAGCGGGTCGGCCGCGTCGACATCCCGCAGGAAGCGTTCCTCGCGGTGCTCAAGGTCGACTGAGTCCCGATCGCCTTTCATGACATTCGTCGACCTTTCGCACGCGATCGCGCACGGAATGGCGACCTACCCCGGTCTCCCGGGCCCCGAGATTTCCGACCACCTCGCCCGGGAGGAATCGCGCCCGCGCTACGCGCCCGGGACCGAGTTCCAGATCGGACGAATATCGATGGTCGGAAACACGGGGACGTATCTCGACTCTCCCTTCCACCGCTATGCCGGAGCGGCGGATCTTTCGGAGCTTCCCCTCGGCCGCGTGGCGAACGTTCCCGGGGTGGTCATCCGCGCGGTCGGCGGGAGGGAAATCGGTTCGGACGTCTTCGCCGGGGTCGACCTGCGCGGCAAGGCCGTCCTCTTCCACACGGGCTGGGACCGGTACTGGGGGACGGAAGCGTATCTCGACGCGGCCTCGCACCCCCACGTGACCGGCGAGGCCGCGGCCCGTCTCGCGGAAGCCGGAGCGGCGCTCGTCGGAATCGATTCGCTGAACATCGATCGTATCGAGGGAGGCGAGCGCCCGGCGCACTCGGCGCTCCTCGCCCGCGGCATCCCGATCGTCGAGCACCTGACGGGACTCGCGGCGCTCCCGGACGAAGGATTCCGCTTCTTCGCAGTCCCGCCGAAAGTGCGGGAGTTCGGGACTTTCCCGGTCCGGGCGTTCGCGCTGCTTTAGTGTCCCGTCCCGGAAATAGCTTTCGCGTCGTTTGGAGCGCCGCGGGGTAAGCTGCCAGTCGCGGCGACGAAGGCGATGCGGTGCCATCCCCGCTTTCGCGAGGACCTCGTCGCGGCGGCGCCGCAGATTGCCCCGCGCCGCCCGAACCCGAAGGGACTCTTCCTGCATGCGAACGATGGCGGCGTTGCGTCGCGGGCCCGATGCTCCCGGCATCTGCTCCCGCGACGCGTTGGGAGCCCCGCCGGGGAGCCATGGGGGCTGCGTTCCGAGCGCCGCCGGGTTGCCTGCAAGACGCCGCAGGCGACCCGGCGCCGCCGGAACCCGGAGGGCGCGCGGACATTGCGGCCGCAGACGGCGTTGCGAGCCGCGCCCGATGCTTCCGGCATCGAATCGCGTCTCGCGTCTGGTCTGCGACCGCAAGCCCCGCGCGCGCAACCCCCAGCGCTCCCCGGCGGGGCTCCGACCCTCGTCCGCAAGCCGCAGGCGCGACGCTGAAGTTATTTCCGGGACGGGACACCAGCAGCCTGCTGAAAAAGGGTCCGAGGTGGCGTCGCGCGGTAGCGCGAACGCCTTGCAAGTCTCGCGTCACGCCGCCCGGATTCGTTTTTCAGCAGCCTGCCAGGACGAGCGGCGGTCCAGCGCAATCAAATGCCGGCGGGGCGGCCCGTGCGTCGATGGGTTCAGCCGGAGCGCCTGGAGCCGCCATCGTCGCCTCGACGCGTGAACGGCGTCGAAACGGGACGGCGGCGCCGTTCGGGTCCCTCGTAGGTGAGCGGCGGGCGTTTCTTGTACATGCAGGCGGGGCAGTAAGGCTTCCCCTCGACGAGGTAGAGCACGCCTCCCTTGCCGCACATCGCGCACGCGGATGGAGGAGGAGGAGGAATCACCGCCGGAATCCGTCAGCCCTTCGAGGGCTTCTTTCCCTTGAAGTCCCCTTCGCGTCGGAGGTACATCGTCGGGACCTGACGCCGGCGCCGTTCCGGACCGGTGTAACGGAGGGGCGGACGCTTCCTGGCGAGACAGGAGGGACAGTAAGGAGAGCCTTCATGCATGTAGATGATCCCGTCCTTGCCGCACGCGCTGCAGGACAGCCGGTCTGCTGGGCTCACGTCTCCTCCGTTTGAGGAAACATTGTACGGGAAACGGCCGGAGAAGTCCGCTATTTCGACAGATTCCTGCGGTAGTCGCACTCCGGGTTGTCGCAGAAAAGGAAGGGTCCCTCTTTCTTCGTGCTCTTCTGCAGCAAGTAGGGGCGGCCGCATTTCGGACAGCGCTCCGGGGCCGGCTTGTGCCGGAACGCGAAGTCGCATTTCGGGTAGTTCGCGCAGGGATAGAAGAAGCCGAAGCGGCCCCGCCGCTCGACGATCTTCCCGCCGTCCTTCGGACACGAGACCCCCGTCTCGACGAGAGGCTTCGGCGGACGGTACTTGCACTTCGGATAGTTCCCGCACGCCACGAATTCGCCGAACCGCCCGCGCTTCCTGACGAGGTCGCCCCCGCACTCCGGGCATTTCTCGCCGGTCAGCTGCGGCTCGGCGGCCGCGCGACTCGCGGCGGCCGCGATCGCGACCGTGTTCCGGCACTTCGGATACGCCGAGCATCCGAGGAATGGCCGGTCGCCCGACTGGCGGAGCTTCATCGGCGAGCCGCACTCCTCGCAGCTCTGGTTCTCGTACTCGGAGAGATCGGTCGCGTCCTCTTCCGTCTCCGGAACGTGGTAGGTGAACTCGCAGTCGGGGTACCCGGAGCACGCGATGAAGAGTCCGTTCTTCCCCATGCGGAGCTTCAGCGGCTTTCCGTCGTTCGGGCACGTGTCGGCGATCTCCGGGACGAGAGCGAACCCGAAGGCCTTGCGCGCGTCCTTCAGGAGAATCCCCGCCTTCTGGGACGCCATCTTCGCGAGCGCGCGGTCGCGGTCCTTCGTGAACTTCTTGTCGAAGTCGGCGAGAGCCTTCGTCCAGGTGACCTTCCCCTCCTCGACCTGATCGAGCTCCTCTTCGAGCCGGGCGGTGTATCCGGTCTCGAAAAAGTCGTCGAAATACGGGATGAGCATCTCGATCACGACCCGGCCGAGCGCGGTCGGATAGAACCGCTTGTCTTTCTTCCGGACGTACTCGCGGTCTTCGATCTTGCGGAGGATCTCGGCGTACGTCGAAGGGCGGCCGATGCCGTTCTCCTCCATGTACTTCACGAGCGAAGCCTCGTTGAAGCGCGGCGGCGGCTGCGTGAAGTGCTGCTCCGGCGAAAGCGAGACCAGCCGGAGGGTCTCCCCCTCGGCGAGCGGCGGGATCGCCGAGCCGCCGTCCTTCTCGGCCGACTCCTCGTCGTCCTCGGCGACCCCGTACACGGCGAGATAGCCCGGGAACCTCACCGTCGAGCCGGAAGCGCGGTACCGCGCGCGGGCGGCCGCGATGTCCGCCGTCACGACGTCGTACACCGCCGGATTCATCTGGGACGCGACGAATCGCTCCCAGATCAGCCGGTAGAGCTTCGCCTCTTCGGAGGTGAGCGAGCCGCCGAGCGCCGACGGCGGCAGGTCCATCATCGTCGGCCGGATCGCCTCGTGCGCTTCCTGCGCGCCGGCGCGCGACCGGAAGAAGCGGGGCGCGTCCGGCACGTAGTCCGGGCCGTACGTCGCCGCGATGTGCTCGCGCAGGGCCGCGAGCGCGTCGTCGGACGTCCGGGTCGAGTCGGTGCGCATGTAGGTGATGAGCCCGACGGTGCCGCGCCCCGGGACTTCCTTCCCTTCGTAGAGGCGCTGCGCGATCTGCATCGTCCGGCGCACCGAAAACCCGAGGCGCCGCGCGGCCGCCTGCTGGAGCTGGGACGTGATGAAGGGCGGAGGAGGAGATTTCTTCCGCTCCGACTTCTCGACCCGCTCGACCGTCCAGCGGGCGCCTTCGATCTCCCGCCGGATGCGCGCGGACGACTCCGCGTCGGCGAGCTTCGGGTCCGATCCGTCGAACTTGAGCTTCTCGCCGTCCCAGGAGAAGAGCCGCGCGGGGAACTCCGGCGGCGCGGAGCCGGCCAGGCGCGCGTCCAGGCTCCAGTACTCGACGGGCACGAAGGCCTCGATCTCCTTCTCACGCTCGCAGATGATCCGGAGAGCGACCGTCTGGACCCGCCCCGCGGAGAGGCCGCGCCAGATCTTCTTCCAGAGGAGATCGGAGACTTCGTATCCGACGAGGCGGTCGATGATCCGCCTCGCCTGCTGGGCGCCCACGCGATTCTCGTCGATCGCGCCGGCGTTCTCGACGGCCGCCTGCACCGCCTTCTTCGTGATCTCGTTGAAGCGGGCGCGCTTGAACTCGACCTTTCCGCTGCCGGGCGCGAGCTCCTGCAGGAGGTGCCAGGAAATCGCCTCTCCCTCCCGATCGGGGTCGGCCGCGAGGTAGACGCGCTCCACGCTCCGCGCCGCCTTCTTCAGGTCGCCGAGCGTCTTTTCCTTTCCCTTGAGCACTTCGTAGGTCGGCTTGTACCCGTGCTCCCGGTCGACGCCCAGGCCTTTTCGGGGGAGATCCCGGACGTGCCCGTAGGAGGCGAGCACCTTGAAGTCCTTCCCGAGGAACTTCTCGATCGTCCGCGCCTTCGCGGGCGATTCGACGATGACGAGGGACTTAACCAAATTCGTGCATTCCTTCCCGAACCGCGCCGCGGACCGTCCCCGCACAGCGCCCGACGTGAAAGGCGGATCATACGGTGCCTGTCAAGACCTCCCCGGGCCGGCGACGCTGTAGAGGCCCCCCGGGAGACACCGGAGGACCCCCCTCGCCTCGAGATCGAAGAGGATCGCGAGCAGCGACGAGGTCGGGATCTTCGTCGCCTCCGAGAGGTCGTCGGCGTCCCAGGCTTCGTCGCCGGCCATCGCGGCGACGACCCGGGCGGCATCCCCTTCGAGGCCGGCGGGCGGGCCGCCGCCGGCGGCCGGCGGCGCTCCCACCGACGGGAAGAGCTCCGTCAGCACGTCGGCCGCGCCCCGGCAGAGAATCGCGCCTTCCCGCAGGAGCGCGTGGCAGCCGTCGGACGACTCCGAACGAATGGACCCCGGAACGGCGAAGACGTCGCGCCCGAAATCGTTCGCGAGCCGCGCCGTGATGAGCGATCCGCTGCGTCGCGCTGCCTCGACGACAACGGTTCCCGCCGCCATCCCCGCGATCACGCGGTTGCGCACCGGAAAGTGCGCCGGGAGAGGCCGGGTCCCGGGCGGGTGCTCCGAGAGGAGGAGGCCGCCCGCGGCGATCCTCTTCCAGAGCTCCGAGTTCTCCCTCGGGTAGGGAACGTCGACTCCGGACCCCAGAACGGCGATCGTCCCTCCGGGATTCCCGACCGCCGCCGCGTGCGCCGCGGCGTCGATTCCCCGCGCGAGTCCGGAGACCACGCAGACTCCCGCCAGGGAAAGATCGCCGGCGATCTGCGCGGCGACGTCCCGCCCGTACCGCGTCGCCGCCCGGGCTCCGACGACGGCCACGGCCGGGAGAGCGAGCCGGTCGGCGTCGCCCGCCGCCCAGAGCACGAGCGGCGCGTCGGGAATTTCCCGCAGGAGCGGAGGGTACGGTCCCTCGAAGGGCGTGAGCAGCCGCGTCCCGGACCGCTCCGTCGCGGCGATCTCGGCGGAGACGTCGACGTCGAAGGGGCGGGCCAGAATCCGCGCGGCCGTTTCCGAGCGGACAACGCCGGCCCACCGCGACGGATCGCCCCCGACGATCTCCCGCCATCCCCCGGCGGCGTCGCACGCTTTCCAGAACCGGCGCAGGGACACTCCGGGGACCTTCGACCAGGCGAGCGCGAGGCGCGCGGCTTCCGCGACGGGCATCGCCGCATTGTAAAAAGAATTCCGGACGGGCGCGGGACGGGTAGAATACGGCGCGGTTGGAGGGAGGCGAGTGGCCCGCGGATTGAGGTACGCGACCGGGATCGCTCTGGCCGGCGCGCTTCTGCTCGGCGCCTGCGCGACGGGCCGCTCGACGGAGCCCTCTCCGGAGAAGGAGCTCCAGTACGGGGCCCGCATGGCCCGCCTCGGATACTGGCAGGAGGCGCGCTTCCGATTCGAGAAGGTCGTCGCGCGGGAGCCGAACAACGCGCGGGCGCACAACAACCTGGCCGTCGCCCTCGAGGCCGACGGCGACTTTTCCCGCGCGTTCGACGAATACAAGAAGGCCGTGTCGCTCGACTCGACCGACAGGGACATCCAGAAGAACTACACCCGGTTCGCCGAGTTCTACACGGCGTACACGAAGAAAGTCGGAAAGGTGAGCTCTGCTCCGTAAGCGGGAACTCCTCCTCTCCCTCGCCGCCGCCGCCGCGCTCGCGGCCGGCTGCAGCAGCGTCCACCAGGTGAAGATGAAGCTCCCGCTCAAGCCGCGAATTCCCCTCAAGGGCAACGAGCGGGTCGCGATCGCGCCGTTCCTGATCGTCGCGTCGGCGGACAAGCCGAAGGACAAGGCGGACCTCGCGACGATCGACCTCCAGGCGGAGTTCCACCGCTACATCATCCAGCGCCTGAAGAAGAAGACGAAGCTCCAGGTGATCGACCTCGGCACGGACGTCTCGCTCCCGTCGAAGGAGCTCGTTCCGCTTTCGCGGGCCACGGACTTCTGGCGTTCGGTCGGGCAGAAGAGCGCCGCCGACATCGTGGTCTCCGGGTCGCTCGAGTTCAAGATCGAGGACTCCGCCGGATACAAGACCGAGGAATACGTCTCTCCGGTGACCGGGCAGACGTCGTTCCGGCAGATCTACGTCGAGCGCACCGGTTACCTCTTCGACATCGTCTTTCTCGTCTTCGACGGAAAGACCGGGGACAAGATCCTGCAGGACGAGTTCAAGGACTTCCGGGAGCGCAACCGGCGGCGCACCAACGAGATGATCGGCCTCTTCGACAACCTCTTCTCGCTCGAGGACCAGATCCTGAACATGTTCGTGCCGCGCGAGCGAACGGTCGAACGCTATCTCTTCACGCGGTGAGGCGATGAACAAGCTCTTGCGACGAGTCGTGTTGGCGGCGGCGCTGGCGGCCGCGGCCGCTCCCGCGTCCGCCCAGTTCGGCCAGAACAAGATCGCGTACGACCAGTTCGACTGGCAGATCTACCGCTCGACGCATTTCCAGCTCTACTTCTATTCCAAGGAAAAGGGCTCGCTCGAGAAGGTCGCGTCTTTCGCCGAAAGCGCCTACGACGAGCTCTCCCGGTCGCTCAACTACCAGATTCCCCATCCGATCCCGCTGATCTTCTATTCGAGCCATGCGGAGTTCGAGCAGACGAACACCCAGCTCGAGTTCATCGACGAGGGGACCGGCGCGTTCGCTCTCCCCTCCCGGGACCGGATGGTGCTCCCGATCGACTACCCCGATCCGCTGCTCCAGAGCGTCATCCAGCACGAGCTCACGCACATCTTCGAATTCGAGATTCTCTTCCAGGGGAACTTCCTGCGTGCCGTGACGTCCAACATCCCGCAGTGGTTCATGGAGGGCCTCGCGTCCTACTACGGCCAGGACGAGACGAACCGCTCCCGCATGTACCTCCGCGACGCGGTGATCACCGACCACGTTCCGGCGATCGCGCACGGCCAGGAGATCAACCCCTACTTCGCCTACCGGTTCGGCCACGCGGTCTTCGACTTCATCGAGCACGAGTGGGGCAAGGACGCCGTCCGCGACTTCGTGTACGAATGGCGGACGGGCGGAGGCATCCAGAAGATCATCAAACGCTCCTTCGACCTCACGCCGGAGGATTTCGACATCCGCTACCGGCGCTACCTCCGCCAGAGGTACATCCCCGTGATCGCGACCAAAGGCGAGCCGGTCGATTTCGGCGAGGAGTTCCACATCCGCGTGAACGAGAACGCTTTTTCCTGGGACGTCTCGCCGGTGCCGTTCCCGTCGGGCGACCTGATCGCGGCGGTATCCACGTACGACCTCTCCGTGCCGACGTTGAACGAGAGTCCCGACGTCGTCGTGTTCTCGTCGAAGGACCGGAAGCTCTTCCGGAACCTCTCGAAGGGATACACGACGCGGTACGAGTACCTGATCACCCAGGCGGTGACGATCAGCAACGAGCAGCCCGGCCGCGCCGTCGCCGTGTCTCCCGACGGCAACCTCATCGCGGCGTTCGTGCGGCGCGAGCGCGGACGCAGCCTCGCATTCTGGAACGTGCTGTCCGGAAAGCTCGTCGACGAAGTGCCGTTCCCCGGAATCGACCAGGAGATCGCGCCGAGCTTCTCCCCGGACGGCAAGAAGGTCGTCTTCTCGGGCACGTCGAACGGCAGCTTCGACATCTGGTCGTACGACATCGCTTCTCACGGCGTGACCAACGTCACCCGGGACTCGGCGTACGACGTCGCCCCGTCGTGGTCTCCCGACGGCAAATGGATCTACTACTCCTCCACCTCCGGCTCCTTCGCGAAGATCTTCCGGGTGAATCCGGCCGACGCGTCCGTGAAAGAGCAGGTCACGTTCGGCGACTGGAACGACGAGGACGCCTCCGTGTCTCCCGACGGCGCGCGACTCTTCTTCACGTCGGACCGCGACGCGGGCATCTACAACATCTTTTCCGTGGACCTCGCGACCGGCGAGACGTGGAAGCACACCAACGTGAGCGGGGGCGCCTTCCAGCCGAGCGTCTTCGCCGGTTCGGACGGCGTTGCCAGGCTCATCTATTGCTCCTTCTATCGCCAGCGCTTCGGCCTCTACGAGGAGGACGAGCAGCACGTCGATGCGCGGCTCGCGGCGCTCAACCCGCCGCCGGTCCGAGTCGACGCGCACTCGGCCACCCATTACACGCCCGCGATCGAGGTCTCCCTCGACCCGGAGAAATTCCAGCCGAAACCCTCGCACAAGCTCTACATCGACAACGCCCAGGTCGCGGCGGGGGTCAACAGCGACGGGACGCTCTTCTCCGACACCAGCCTGATCTTCTCGGACAACCTCGGCGACCGGCGCGCGCTGATCAACCTGCAGTCGATCTCGTCGTACACCGACATCCACCTGATCTACTACAACCTCAAGCACCGGCTGCAGCTCGGCGGGATGCTCTACGACGACCGCCAGTATTTCATCGCGGCCTCGACCGATCCCTCGACGGGCTTCGTCAGCCGCGACCAGCAGTTCTACCGGGAAACCGGCGGGCTCGGCCTCTGGTCCTACCCGCTCGACCGCTACCACCGGTTCGAGGGGAGCCTCGGCTACGTGTCGCGCGAGATCGATTACCCCATCGCGGCGACCAACAACGACGGGACGCAGGCGGTCCTCATCTCCAATCAGAAGGACAGCAACCCGACCGGATCCGTCTCCTTCACCGGCGACACGGCGCTCTACAGCGCGCTCGGCCCGCTCGCGGGCCACCGCTACACGGTGGCGTACTCCTACACACCGGATTTCAAGTCCGGGACGGAAATCGTCGGCGCGGATTCCCAGGGCCCGATCGTCGTCGAGCGCGGCGGAACGCTCACGCAGTCGCTCGCGGTCGATTACCGCCAGTACTTCCGGATCACGAAGCGCTCCGTCCTCGCCATGCGCGCGTTCGGCATCCGTTCCACCGGAACCCTGCCGGACATTTCATATTTCGGCGGAGTCGACACGGTCCGCGGCTACGACTTCCGATCCGAGATCGGAACCCAGGTCGCGTTCGGCAACATCGAGTACCGGTTTCCCCTCGTCGACCAGATCGTTCTGTTCGGCGGCTTCGGCCTCTCGAACATCCGCGGCAAGTTCTTCGTCGACGTCGGGGCGGCTCACCTGGATTTCGGCCATCCCGCGACCTGGAGGTTCTGGAACGGCTCGAGCCACGAAATCGTGTACTCGGATCCGATCAACAACACCGGACCGAAGACGTACGAGCCCTACGAGCTCATCAACGGCAAGGCGGACTACGGCTGGGGCTTCTCGCTGAACCTCCTCGGAGTCGAGCTGCACTGGGACTTCGCCAAGCAATGGACGTTTCGGAAGACGATCTCGGGCCTCAGGACGTCTTTCTATATCGGGACGGAGTTCTGATCCGGGATACAATTTCCGGCGCTTGACCAGTCGCGGAAAAGGGAACGAGCGCCTCAGGATCCGTGTCGTCGGCCCGTTCGGCGGGTCGGCACCCGACTGCCGCATGACGACGTTCCTCGTCAACGAGACGACGGCGCTCGACGCCGGCGCGCTCACGCCCGTCCTCTCGATCGCGGAGCAGCGGAAGATCGACCGCGTCGTCGTCACGCACGCGCATTTCGATCACGTCGCCACCCTCCCGTTCTTCTTCGAGAACGTCTTCGGCCGCCGGACCCCGATCGAGATCGCCGCGCCGCCGCCGGTGCTCGCCGCGCTTCGACGCCACCTCTTCAACGATGCCCTCTGGCCCGACTTCACCCGGCTTCCTTCGCGCGGACGCCCGACCGTCCGGCTGCGGCCGATCGCCGCGGGGAAGGAATTCCGCGCCGCCGGCCTCGCGTTCCGCCCCGTCCGGGTCAACCACATCGTGCCGACGTTCGGGTATCTCGTCTCGAGCGGATCTTCGGCGGTCCTCTTCTCGGGAGACACGGCGCCGACGAGCGCCCTCTGGAAGCTCGCCGACTCCGCGGACGACCTCAAGGCGATCTTCCTCGAGGTGTCGTTCTCGAACGCACAGGAGGCGATCGCCCGCGCTTCGAAGCACCTCATCCCGCGCCTGATCCCGGCCGAAATCGCGAAGACGTCCCGGAACGTCCCCGTCTTCCTTTACCATCTGAAGCCGCCGTCGGCCGCCGCGATCCGCCGCGAAGTGAAGGCGCTGAAGAACCCGCGTCTCCGGTTCGTGGAGCAGAATCAGGTACTGGAGTTTTAGTCCGGAGCGCTCATCGCCATGAGCGCGGAGGACGAAATCCCGAGCTCGCCGATCGCCGCCTGCGGCGATCCCCGACGAGCGAGGGATCTCCAAATCGTCTGGAGACGCAATACCTCATGAGACGGGAGTCTCGCCCTGGCGGATGAAAGTTCGGAGCACTCGGCCCTGGTTCCGTCATCGCGAGGCCGCAAAGCGGCCGGGGCGATCTACCCTCGTGGACGACGAGGGTAGATTGCCACGCTTGCTCCGCGAGCTCGCAATGACGAAAGCAGGGAGCCGGACTTTCTAAACAATGACGGGCAGCTAAAGACGTGCCACCGCCAGGAGATCCATCGCCAGTATCCCCGCGATCCTTCCGCGTCCCGCATCCACCCTCAGGAACTCCTCCCGCGCGTCCGGGAGCTCGGCGAATCGCACGAGGCGGGGCTCGCCCGCCGACCGGTCGAGCGAAAACCCGGATTCCGGGAACGCTCCGGCGCGCCGAATCCGGAGGAGGTCGCCGGCCGCCTCGATCTCTTCGACGGCGGCATCTCCCGACTCCGGGCGCACGATCGCGCGCCAGCGCCCTTCGCCCGCCTCCTCGATCTCCACGGCCCCGAGCCCGGCCAGGAAGCGGGCGTAACCTTCCGGCGTCGCGAGCGCCCGGAAGCGCATCTCCGCGTCCGGCGCGTGCCCGTAAGCCTCGATCCGCGCCGTCGGCCTCGCGGGATCGGCGTCCCCGGCGATCGACAGCGCGCGGGAGAGAAGCCCGGCGTCGATCTCGAAGATCGAGGCGAGCTTCTCCGCGCGGTTTCCGGCGAGCGGGACCGTCGCCCGGGAATGCGCGTCGGTCACGTCGACGGCGCCGCGGAAGAAGCGGAGCACGCGGTGGGCGTCCGGTTTGCGGACCACGACCTCCCGGAGGAAGAGAGACGTCTTCGCGAACGTCCGCTCCCACTCGGTACGAAACTCGTCTTCGGAGACCGGATCGAAGAAAAAGTCGATCACGCGGCCCGCTTCCGGTCCGGACACGAACCGGAGCGACGCCGACCTCGCCGACACGGAGAATTCGCAGGAGCCGATCGCCGTTTCGTGCGAGGAGGTCTCGAGCGGCAGCAGCGCCGGAAGCGGGTATCCGGCGTCGGCGAGCCACGTCCGGCCTTCGAGCGCGTAGAGGATCGACGCGTGATTGCGCGGTCCGGTGATCCCGCCGAGGATCGGCGCCGGCTCGAACCCGAGGGCCTCCGTCAGCCGGGCGAACGCCGCGACCCGGGCGAAGCACGTTCCGCCCGTTCCGAGCGCGACGTGCTCCTCCCAGAACAGTTCCGGGAGACGCGGTTTCCCGGAGGAAGCGGCGACGTCGCGGTCCCGCACGATCTTCGACGCGGACTCGAACGGAACCCTGCGGTTGAACGCGCCGAAGAGCTCGCGCAGATATGCCGCACCCGGGCGGCGGCGCTCGAGTCCGAGCGCCTCGAGGACCTCCTCGACGTTCAACGCGCGAAGATCCGCCGGTGGAGCGACGAATCCGCGGAGAGCTCGGGGTGGAACGTCGCGCCGTAGACGTTGTCCTTCCGCACGAGGATCGGATCGTTCCCCTCGCGGGCGAGGATCTCGACGCCCGGGCCCACGCGGGCGATCTTCGGCGCGCGGATGAACACGGCCTCGATCGGCGCGCCGTCTTCGCCGGCGACTCTGCCGATGAACGAGTCGAGCTGCCGCCCGTAAGCATTGCGGACGACGTCGACGTCGAGAAAGCCGAGGGAGGGCTGCGGCGGGTTCTCGACGCGCGAGGCGAGGAGGATGAGTCCCGCGCAGGTCGCGAGCACGGGCATGCCGCTCCCGGCGAATTCCGCCAGCGCTTCGCGCCACCCCGGCTCCCGCTCGAAGAACTTCAGATAGGTCGTCGATTCGCCGCCGGGAAGAATCAGGCCCGAGACGCCCGCGAGCTCCTCCGGCCGGCGGATCTCCCGGCTCTCGAGACCCGCGCGCGAGAGCGCGTCGGCGTGCTTGCCGAAGTCGCCCTGGATCGCCAGCACGCCGACCGGCGATCGATGGCTGTTGCCGCCGCCTCGTCCCGTTTTCTCCCCCTCTCTACCTGGAGAGGGGCCGGGGGTGGCGCGGTTTTCCGCGCACCCTTCCCCGGCCTTCGGCCACCCCTCCCCAACTGGGGAGGGGACGGGGGTAAGGTGCGGGCGCATCTTGCGCCCGCCTACCATCCCCGGGTCTGCAGCCGTTCCGACTCGGGCAGCGCCGCCGCGTCGACGCCCTTCATCGCCTCGCCGAGCTCCGCCGAGGCGTCGATCAGCGCGGAAGCGTCTTTCCAGTGCGTCGTCGCCTTGACGATCGCGGCCGCGCGGACAGCCGGATCGGACGATTTGAAGATCCCGGATCCGACGAAGACCGCCTCGGCGCCGAGCATCATGCAGAGCGCGGCGTCGGCGGGCGTGGCGATTCCGCCCGCGGCGAAGTTCGGCACGGGGAGTCTTCCCTTCTCGGAGACCTCGACGACGAGCTCGAACGGGGCGCCGAGCCGCTTGGCCTCCGACATCAGCTCGTCTTTCGTCAGTGTCGTCAGCGTCTTGATTTCGCGGTTGACCTGCCGGAGGTGCTTGACGGCGTGCACGATGTCCCCGGTTCCCGCTTCTCCCTTCGTGCGGATCATCGCGGCGCCCTCGCCGATCCGGCGGAGCGCCTCTCCGAGGTTCCGGCAGCCGCACACGAACGGGACGCGGAAGTCGTGCTTGTAGACGTGGTTCTCCTCGTCGGCCGGGGTGAGCACCTCCGACTCGTCGATGAAGTCCACCTTCAGGGCTTCGAGGATCCGGGCCTCGGCGATGTGGCCGATCCGGCACTTCGCCATGACGGGAATCGAGACGGCCTGCTGGATCTCGCGGACCTTCGAGACCGGTGACATCCGCGCGACTCCCCCCTCCTTCCGGATGTCGGCGGGGACCCGCTCGAGCGCCATCACGGCGACGGCGCCCGCGTCCTCGGCGATCCGCGCCTGGTCCGCGTTGACGACGTCCATGATGACTCCGCCCTTCAGCATCTCGGCCAGGCCCACCTTGAGTCGGAAATCCTCCCTCGGCTCCATCGCTGCCTCCTTCATATCGTCGGAATCGCGACCGGCCCGGCCGGGCGGGACTCCCGTTGCCACAACGCGCGCGCGAGGCGCGCCACGCCTTCGAGAACGGTCTCCGCGGGAACGCGGGAGACCGACAGCCGCAGAGCCGCGATGTCGCGGCCGAGCGGATCGAAATCGATTCCGGGCGAGACGGCGACCGCATTCTCGCGGGCGCGGCGCGCGACGTCGCGGCCGCTCGTCCCGGCCGGAAGCTTGAGCCAGAAGAGCGCCTGCCCCGGCGTGCCGCCGAGATACGGGATCTCGGGAAGCACGCGCGCGAGCGCGGCCGCCAGCGCCCGCCGCCGGGCTTCCGTCTGCTCCGCGCGCCGTGCCCGAACGTCGCGATCCGCGCCTTCGGCGAGGAACGCCCGGACCGCCGCCTGGATCGGAAGCGGCGTCTGGAGATCCGTCGCCTGCTTGGCGAGCGCGAGCGCGCGCACGATCCGCCGGTCCGCAGCGATCCAGCCGAGCCGGAACCCGGGCACGAGCTCCTTCGAGAAGGACCCGAGTGTGGCGACGCGCTCCGGCTCCGCCGCGGAGAGCGCGGGAAGCCCGGAGGTCGGCGCGTCGTAGCCGTCCTCGACCACGACCGCTCCCGTCGCGCGCGCCGCGTCGAGGAAGCGCCGGCGTTCCCCGGCGTCCATCGTCACTCCCGTCGGGTTGTGCCGCTCCGGCATCACGTAGATGAGCTTGACGGAACGTCCGGCGAGGGCGCTGAGATCGCGCCGGTCGCCGTCGACCGGGATCTCCGCGACCCGGGCTCCGTAGAATCGCAGGAGCGGAACGATTCCCGGATACGTCGGCGATTCGACGGCGACGAGATCGCCCGGATCGACGAACGCCTTGAAGAGGAGATCGAGCCCCTGCTGGGCGCCCGACGTCACGAGGACGTTGTCCTCCGCCCAGGGGGCGCCGGTTTCGGCCAGACGGCGGGCGATCTCGGCGCGGAGCTCCGGAAGACCGTGGGGATCGGCGTACTGCCACAGCTCGCGATGATCGCGGCCCGTCGCCGCGAGGAGCTCGGCGAAGCGGTCGTAGGGGAAGTAGCGGTCGTCGGGAGCCAGACGCGAAAAGTCGGCGACGACCGCCTCGCCGGAAGCGGCGCCGGTCTCCGAGATCCGCGAAATCGCCGAAGAGAGCGGCGCGTCCCAGCTCGCGGCGGAGCCCCTCCCGGCGGCGACGACGGTGATCCCGCTGCCGACGCGGGCACGAAGCACGCCGTCTTCCTGGAGGCCGCGGATGGCCTTCAGCAGAACGCCGCGATTGACCCCGAGGCGCTCCGCGAGCTCACGTGTCGCCGGAAGGCGGTCGCCGTTCTTGAGCGTTCCGCGATCGATCAGGGCCCGGATCTGATCGGCGACCTGCTCCGAGAGCGGACGGGAATCCCCCGACTGGATCGGCGTATAGAGGTCATGAACCAATTGGCTCATCCGCGAGCCAATTTACGCTCGCTAACCTCATATGTCAAGAGCTGACCCCTGAACCTCCGAGAACTCGCGAATTTCCTGGCCGGTGCGTCGCCCGGCGCGATTAGTCTCCCCGACGGGATTTCAGCGCGCGAGCTACCGAGGGGCGGAGGGATGGCGTTGTGGGAGGCCGCTCGGTTCCGGCGGAGCACGCCGCGCGGCCGGCGATGGTCAGGCTCCGTGCTTCCGAAGCGCGTCCTCGAGGTCCCGGGCGTACAGGAGGTCGAAGTCCCGGGTCGTCCCCTTTCGCTTCTCGAGCTTTCCCCGGACCTCGGCCTCAATCTGTTCGAGCTCTTTGGCGGTCTCCGCGACCTCGCGCGCGAGCGCCCGCCGGAGGGTCTCGACGTCCACCTGGACGAGGAGCTTCGGATCGGCGGAGAGGCTCCTCTGGAGCAGCCGCGAGAGATAGAGCGCCCGGTCGGGCGAGATCCTCACGAGTGCTTCCGCGAGGCCGGCTCCCAGTCGCGCGCGAGCTGCGCGAGACCGCTCTCGGTCAGCGGATGGCGGAAGAGCTGGTCGACGATCGTAAACGGCAGGGTCGCGACGTCGGCGCCCATCAATGCGGAATCGAGAACGTGCACGGGGTTCCGGACGGACTCGACCACGACGAGCGTCTGGAAGCCGTAGTTGTCGTAGATCCGGATGATCTGCTCGATGACGTCCATCCCGATCGCCCCGATGTCGTCGAGCCTCCCGACGAACGGGGACACGTAGGCGGCGCCCGCCTTTCCGACGATCAGTGCCTGCGCGGCGGAGAAGCAGAGCGAGACGTTGACAGCGATCTGGTCCTGCGAGAGCAGCCGCACCACCCGCATTCCGTCGGGCGTCATCGGGAGCTTCACGACGACGTCTTTCCCGAGCTTGTGGTACTCGCGCCCTTCCTTGTACATCCCCTTGGCGTCGGAGGATTCGACTTCCGCGAAGACCGGGCCGTCGGTGATCGCCGACATCTCGCGCACGATCTGCCGGTAGTCGCGCGATTCGGCGGCCGCCGCGGCCGGCGGGACCGAGACGCCGTCGAGCAGCCCCCATTCCTTGACCTTTTTGGCCTCGTCGGGGCGGGCGGACTCCAAGAAAAATCTCATCTTGAGAATCCTATAACGGGGTGGTCAGCGGGCGCGGACCATACGCGCCGTTATACGGGACGCGGAGACGCGGCCGGCGGGGTCAACGTACGCCCCGGTACGCCTTCCCCGCCGGCCCGCGTCTCCGCGCGCGTCTTCCAGCACGTCTGGCCGCGCCTCGATCGTGTCCCGTTCGAGAGGCTTTGCGGGCGTCGAGGGAGGAGAGCTCGTTCCAGGAGATCAAGGTACGACGATGAGGCGAAGCGAGACGCGAGCCCGCCGGGATGCGGGCCGTCCGCGAGATCCCGAGGCGTACACAGGTAGTACGTTGAGGGTCTCGCGGGCGGCACGCGCCCGGCCGGCTCGATGTATCGCGAGCCTGCAGCCCTTACTCGTCTTTGAGGAAGGGTGTAGCTCCCGGTAACACGCCGGTAGAAGGGGTGAGTTCTTCCTCGCCATCTTCCCGCTCGGCGAGCTTCGCCACCGCGACGACGCGGTCTCCCTCGTCGAGGTCGATCAGGTGGACCCCCATCGCGGCGCGGCCGGTCTCGCGGACGTCCTTCACCTTCAGCCGGATCAGGATCCCCTTCTCCGTGATCAGGAGCACCTGGTCCTCGTCGGTGACCGACTTGATCCCGACGACCGGGCCGTTCTTCTCCGTCACGCGGACGTTGATGACGCCCGATCCACCGCGCGACTGCAGGCGGTACTCCGAGGCGAGGCTCCGCTTGCCGTAGCCCTTCTCGGTGACGGTCAGGATCGTCCCGGTCTCCTCGACGGCCTCCATCTCGACGACGCAGTCCTCGTCGCGCTTGAACCGGATGCCGTAGACGCCCGTCGCGACGCGCCCCATCGAGCGGACGTCCGCCTCGGGGAACCGGATGCCGAGGCCGCTCCGCGTCCCGATGAAGATCTGGCGCGTGCCGTCGGTGATGCGCACCGAGAGGAGCTCGTCGTCGTCCTCGAGGTTGATCGCGTTGATGCCGCCGCTCCGGACGTTTCCGTAGGCCGAAAGCGGCGTCTTCTTGACGAGGCCCTCCTTCGTCGCGAAGAGGAGAAAGCGGTCCTCCGGGAAGTCCTTCGTCGCGGCGAGCGCGACGAGCTTCTCGTCGGGAGAGAGCTGGAGGAGGTTCACGATCGCCTTGCCGCGCGTCGCCGGGCCGAGCTGGGGAAGGTCGTACACCTTGATCCAGTGCATCCTGCCCCTCGACGTGAACGCGAGGATGTAGGCGTGCGTGGAGGCGACGAAGAGGTGCTCGACGACGTCCTCCTCCTTCGTCGTCGCGCCGACGCGCCCCTTGCCGCCCCGGCGCTGCGCGCGATAGAGCGAGAGCGGCGAACGCTTGATGTAGCCGCCGCGGGAGACGGTGATGACCATCTCCTCCTCGACGATCAGGTCCTCGACGTCGATCTCGGTCACGTCGGCGACGATCTCGGTCCGCCGGTCGTTGCCGAATGTCTTCTTGATGTCCTTGAGCTCGGTCATGATGATCTCGCGCACGAGCTGCTCGGAGGCGAGGATCTCCCGGAGGCGCGCGATCAGCGCCAGGACTTCCTTGTACTCGGCGACGATCTTCTCGCGCTCGAGCCCGGTCAGCCGCTGGAGGCGCATGTCGAGGATCGCCTGCGCCTGCACGTCGTCGAGATGGATCACGTCGGCCGGCTTCGCCTTCTCCTCCTCGATCTTCTGTCCGACGAACTTCTCGAGGCCCGCCCGGGTCATCGAGACCTCGGCCATCAGCCGGCCCTTCGCCTCCTTCGGGTCCTTCGACGCGCGGATGATCCTGATGACCAGGTCGAGATTCCCGAGCGCGAGCGCCAGGCCCTTCATCAGGTGCGCGCGCTCCTGGGCCTTGCGGAGATCGAATTTCGTCCGCCGGACGACGACGGTCTTGCGGTGGTCGATGAAGTGCTGGAGGAGCTCCTTCAGGTTGCAGACGCGCGGCGCCCCGTCGACGATCGCGAGGAAGATGATGCCGAACGTCGACTGCATCGCGGTCTGCGCGAAGAGCTTGTTCAGGATCACCTGCGAGTTCTCGCCGCGCTTCAAGTCCACCACGATGCGGATCCCGTCGCGGTCCGACTCGTCGCGGAGATCGCGAGATCCCCTCGATCTTCTTCTCGTTGACGAGCTCGGCGATCCGCTCGATCAGCTTCGCCTTGTTGACCTGGTAGGGAAGCTCCGTGATGATGATCGCTTCCTTCTCGCCGCGGGCCTGCTTCTCGATCTCGGCCGCGCGCGCATCTGGATGATCCCGCGGCCCGTCGAGTACGCGTCGCTTGATCCCCTTGCGCGCCGTGGATGAACGCCGCCGGTCGGGAAGTCGGGGCCGGGGACGCTTCCGCATGAGCTCGCGACCGTGATCTCCGGGCTTCTGCGATCAGCTCGATCGTCGCGTCGATCACCTCGCCGAGGTTGTGGGGCGGGATGTTGGTCGCCATCCCGACCGCGATCCCGGCCGACCCGTTGACCAGCAGGTTCGGGAACCCGCCGGGCAGGACGGTCGGCTCGCGCGAGCGATCCGTCGTAGTTCGGCACCCAGTCGACCGTCTCCTTGTCGATGTCGTCGCGAGCATCTCGGCGGCGAGGCGCGTCAGCCGGATCTCGGTGTACCGCATCGCCGCCGGCGTTGTCGCCGTCGACCGAGCCGAAGTTCCCCTGCCCGTCGACGAGCGGGTAGCGCATCGAGAAGTCCTGGGCCATGCCGGACCATCGTGTCGTAGATCGCCGCGTCGCCGTGCGGGTGGTACTTGCCCATCACGTCGCCGACGATGCGCGCCGACTTCTTGTAGGGACGGTTGTAGACGTTGCCCTGCTCCCACATTCCGTAGAGGCAGCGGCGGTGGACGGGCTTCAGGCCGTCGCGGACGTCCGGGAGCGCGCGGCCGACGATGACGCTACATCGCGTAGTCGAGGTACGACCGGCGCATCTCCTCGACCATCGAGACGGGATTCTTCTTTTCGTTGTCCAGCACGGAGGTCATGTCAGATGTCCAGGTTCTTCGCCGCGAGGGCGTTGGTTTCGATGAAGTCGCGGCGGGGCTCGACCTCGTCGCCCATCAGGATCGAGAAGATCTCGTCCGCCTCGACCGCGTCCTCGATGTTGACCTGCAGCAGGTGCCGCCGTTCGGGATCCATCGTCGTCTCCCAGAGCTGTTCGGGGTTCATCTCGCCGAGGCCCTTGTACCGCTGGATCGCGAGGCCCTTCTTGGCGCCCTCGTAGATCGTCTCGAGCGTCCCGGTCGAGTGTGGCGCAGGAGCGTCTTCTCCTCTCCCTGCGCGATCTCGTACGGCCCCACGAGGAACGTCCCGATCGCCTTCGCGGCGTCGCGGAGCCGCTTGGCCTCGTGGGACGAAGCGAACTCGGGATCGACCCGAAAGCTCTTCTCGATGCCGTTGACCGAGCGCGTCAGCTCGACCGCGAACGACTCCCCTTCGGCGTCGGAGACGACGTCGGCGCGCGTGAACTCGCCGAGCGCCCTGGCCTCGCGCGCGAGGAGGTCGACCCGCTTCTTCTCGGAGAAGTCCTCCGCGCGGAAGAGGTTCGAGTCGAGCCAGGCGCGAACGAACGGCTCCGGCCATCCTTTCGCCTCGAGGTTGGCGAGATGCGTCCGGTACGACTCCATCTTCTCCAGCAGCGCGATGAGCTTCGCGCCCGAGGCCGACTGCTTCGATTTCGCCTGCGTGAGCGTGCGGTCGTCGCCGATGCGCGCCAGCAGGAACTTCGTGAGCTCGCGCTCGTCCTTGAGATAGATCTCCTTCTTTCCCTCGGCCACCTTGAAGAGCGGCGGCTGCGCGATGTAGAGGTAGCCGCGCTCGACGACCGGGAGCATCTGGCGGAAGAAGAACGTGAGCAGCAGCGTCCGGATGTGCGATCCGTCGACGTCGGCGTCCGTCATGATGACGATCTTGTGGTACCGGGTCTTCCCGACGTCGAATTCCTGCCCGATCGCAGCAGCCGAGCGCCGTGATCAATACACGAATCTCCTGCGAGGAGAGCATCTTGTCGAGGCGGGCCTTCTCGACGTTCAGGATCTTGCCGCGGAGCGGCAGGATCGCCTGGAATCGCCGGTTCCGCCCCTGCTTGGCGGAGCCGCCGGCCGAGTCGCCCTCCACGATGAAGATCTCGGAGAAGGCGGGATCCTTCTCCTGGCAGTCCGCGAGCTTTCCGGGAAGCGACCCCGAGTCGAGCGCGCCCTTCCTTCGAACGAGGTCGCGGGCCTTCCTCGCCGCCTCGCGGGCCCGCGCGGATTCGACGATCTTTTCGATGATCCGGCGCGCGTCGCGCGGATGCTCCTCGAGGTACGAGCCGAACTTCTCGTAGACGACCTGCTGCACCCACGTCTTGACCTCGGAGGAAACGAGCTTGTCCTTGGTCTGCGAGGAGAACTTGGGGTCCCGGACCTTGACCGAGATCACCGCCGTGAGCCCCTCGCGGGCGTCGTCTCCCGAGAGGCTCGTTTCCTTGAGCACCTTCGTCAGGTTGTTCGCGTCGGCGTACCGCTGGAGCGCCCGGGTGAGCGCGCTCTTGAAACCCTCGAGGTGCGTCCCGCCGTCGCGGTTGTTGATCGTGTTCGTGAACGCGTAGAGCGTCTCGGCGTATCCCTCGTTCCACTGGAGCGCGACCTCGATCCGCTCCTTGTCGGCGTCCCGCTTCGGGTCGCCCGTGCCTCCCCGGATGTCCCACAGGAAGATCACCTTGTCGTGGATCGGCGTCTTCGCCTTGTTGAGATGCTCGACGAAGGACTTGATCCCCCCTTCGTAGAAGAACTCGTGCTTCTTATCGGTCCGTTCGTCGACGATCGTGATCGCCACACCCGGGATCAGGAACGAGAGCTCCCGCAGGCGCTGCGAGAGTTGCTCGAAGTGGAACTCCGTCACCGAGAAGATCTCCGGGTCGGGCCAGAACGTGATCTTCGTGCCGGTCTTCTTCGACGTCCCGGTCGAGGCGATCGGCGCGACCGGCACGCCGCGGGCGTACGCCTGCTGCCAGACCTTGCCGTCGCGGCGGATCTCGGCTTCGAGCCGGAGCGAGAGGGCGTTCACGACCGAGACGCCGACCCCGTGGAGCCCGCCCGAGACCTTGTACGAGTTGTTGTCGAACTTCCCGCCGGAATGCAGGTCGGTCAGGATGATCTCGAGCGTCTCCCGCTTGTGTTCGCGGTGGAGCCCGACCGGGATGCCGCGGCCGTTGTCCTCGCAGGTGACGGAGTTGTCCGGGTGGATCGTCACCGTCACCTTGTCGGCGAATCCCGCCTGCGCCTCGTCGATCGAGTTGTCGACGAGCTCGGTCACCATGTGATGGAGGCCGCTGATGTCGTCGACGTTGCCGATGTACATCCCGGGGCGCTTGCGAACCGCCTCGAGGCCTTTGAGGAGCTTGATGTCGTCGATCGTGTAGCTGCTGCTCATGTTCTCATCCGATCCTTCTCAGGTTTTCCTTCGTCGTTCGCGGCCGGGCGCTCCCTCCGGCCACCTCGAAGACCGCGTCGGGGCGCCGCGGACAGCGGGCAGCGGCGTCGGGATGCGCGCTCGTCAACGCGACCTGCGCGCTTTCCGGGAGTTCCGCGAGCAGCGACTCCGCGGCTCCCGGCGAGAGCTCCGCGTCGAAATCGTCGAGCGCGTAGAACGGGACGGCTCCCCGCGCGCCGGCGACGGTGTCGCCTTCGGACAGCCGCACCAGGAACGCGGCGCGCATGATCTCGCCCGTCGAAGCCGAGCTCCCGAAACCCTTTCCCGAGCGCGTGAACTCCAGGTCGTCGCGCTGCGGCCCGAAGAGCGTGTGCCCCCGCTCGCGCTCCCGGGAAGCGAGCGCCCGCGCCCGCCCCGCATACTCCTCGGGAGGCTCCGCTTTCAGGTCCGCCCGGAGATCCGAGAGGGCTCCGGACGAAGCAAGACGCGCGGCGAGCTTCTCCTTCCACAGCGCGCACGCCTCGAGACGTCGCGCCGCGACGTCCCGCGCGCACCGGACGAATTCCTCCGTCCAGGCGTCGAGCTCGTCCCGGCGGGGCAACGGCGAGGCGAGGAGGGCGTTGCGCTGCGCGAGCGCGCGCCGGAAGCGGTCGTAGCTCTCCGCGGCCGCCGGAAAGAGCGTCACCGCGAGCCGGTCGAGGAAACGGCGCCGGACCGCCGGGCTTCCGAGGAAGAGCCCACGATCCTCCGGGGCGAGGAAGATCGCCGGAAGGGTCTCTCCCGCCCCGGCGAACGTCGCCTTCTCGCCGTTCTTCGAGAATCGCCGGGGCTGCCCCGCCGCCCAGTGGACGGCGACCTGATCAGCGCCGCTCTCGCCCCGGACCGCCGCCCGGACGAAGAACGTCCCCTCGCGCGCCATGTCGCGCGACTCCGCGTTCCGGAACGAGGGGCGGCCGGAGACGACGGCGATCGCCTCGAGGATGTTCGTCTTCCCGGCGCCGTTCTCTCCCGAGAAGAGCGTGACGCCGGGTGCGAAGGAAAACGGGGCCGAGGCGAGGTTGCGGAAACCGGTGGCGGAGAAGCTCTCGAGCAATCGCCCCCCTCAAAGCCGCATCGGCATCACGACGTACATGTATTTCGAGATCCCGGGAATCTCTTCCGCGGGACGGCAAAGGCACTGTGTGTTCTCGTCCTTCGCCTCGAGCCGGACGTTCTCCGTCTCGGCTTCCGCGAGGAAGTCGAGGAGGTACTGGGCGTTCAGCCCCAGGGTCAGCGGATCGCCCGCATACTCGACCGGCACGGTCTCCGTCCCTTCGCCGAGCTCCTGCGAGGCCGAGGAGACCGTCAGCGCGTTCGCCTCGAACGCGAGGCGAATGCCGCGCGCGCGCTCCGACGAGAAGAGCGCGATCCGGCGAACCGCGTTCTCGAGCATAGTGCGAGAGACGGTGATCTTCTTCTCGTTGTCCTTGCCGAGGACCTTCTCGTAATCGGGGAAGTTCACGTCGAGGAGCCGCGCGATCAGCTTCCGGTCGCCGACAGTGAAGGCGAGGTGGTTCTCGGCGTGCTGGATCTCGAGCTTCGTCTCGTCGTCCCCGTCCATCTTCAGGATCTCGGTCAGCGCCTTCTTCGGCACGAGGATCGGCGGGAGAGAGCTCTTGCCCGGCGGCTTCGGGAACTCGACGAGCGCAAGCCGGTGCCCGTCGGTCGCGACGAGCTCCAGGTCCTTCCCCTTTTCCTTGAGCAGCGCCCCGGAGAGCTGGAATCGCTTCTCCTCGGCGGAGATGGCGAAGAGCACTTTCCTCGTCATCGTCTTCCACGTCGAGAGCGGAACCGAGAGCGAAGCCTTCCCTTCGACCTTCGGAACGGTCGGGAAATCCTCCGCCGGCTGCGCGACCATCTTGTAGCGTCCGGATCCGGCCGTCACGCCGAGATAGTGGTTCTCGAGGAGCTTCAGCTTGACTCCCGGCTCGTCGAGCGAGCGCACGAGATCGAAGAGCTTCCGCGCGGGCACGCACACCCCTCCCGGGGAATGGATCTTCGCGTCGACACGCGTATGCAGCGTCAGATCGAGGTCCGTCGAGGTCAGGTCCAGCCCCCCGTCCTCGGCCTTCAAAAGGATGTTGGCGAGGATCGGGATCGTGTTCTTCCGCTCGACCACACCCTGCAGAACCTGGAGTTCGTCCAGGAATTTTCCCCGCTCGATTGTCAGTTCCATATCACTCCTGATTGAAGAAAGAGAATATCACATCCGATGGTCGAAACAGGCCTGTGGAAGCCTGATTTTTTCTTCCAATAAATCACGTTATTCCAGGTACTTATGGGTCACTTTTCCACAGCTGAAAACGGGCGGCCGCGGCGGAAAATCCAGGGACGTTTCGGAGCTCCCGGGCGATGTGGAAAACGCCTCTGTGGAAGCTCTCCACGAGGACCCGAAATCAGCGGAAAGACGAGCTCAGCCCGTCGAGCGTCTTGTGAAAATCCGCGTCGTCTTCGTACATTCGCTGGATCTTTTCGACCGAGTGCATCACGGTCGAATGGTGTTTGTCGTTGAAGAGGCGGCCGATTTCCGGAAAGGAGAGCCGGGTGAGATGCCGGCAGAGATACATCGCGATCTGGCGCGGGAACGCGATCGTCTTCGCGTTGGACTTGGCCTTCAGGTCCGACACGCGGATCCCGTAGTGCGACGCGACCGCCTTCAGGATCTCGGCGGGAGTGGCCTTGCGGTCTTCCGTGACGACCATGTCCTTCAACGTCTCTTTCGCGAGCTCGAGCGTGAGCGGGTTTCCGGTCAGGGACGCGAACGCGAGCACGCGGTTGACGCGGCCTTCGAGCTCGCGGATGTTGCTCTTCACGCTCGCCGCGATGTAGAGCGCGACGTCGTTCGGGATGAAAACCTTCTCCTCCTCCGCTTTCTTCCGGAGGATCGCGACCTTCATCTCGAGGTCGGGCGGCTGGATGTCGGCGATCAGCCCCCACTCGAAGCGCGACCGGAGCCGCTCCTCGAGCGAGGAGATCTCCTTGGGCGGCGCGTCGGTAGAGAGCACGATCTGCTTGCTGCGACTCGTGCAGCGCGTTGAACGTGTGGAAGAACTCCTCCTGGGTCGCTTCCTTGCCGGCGATGAACTGCACGTCGTCGACGAGCAGCACGTCGAGCTCGCGGTAGCGGCGGCGGAACTCGTGCATCCGCTCGCTCTTGATCCCGTTGATGAGGTCGTTTATGAACTTCTCGGCCGAGAGGTAGAGGATCCGGGCGCCCGGCTTCTGCCGCACGATCTCGTGCGCGATCGCCTGCATCAGGTGGGTCTTTCCGAGGCCGACTCCGCCGTAGACGAAAAGGGGGTTGTAGGAGCGCGATGGGGCTTCCGCGACCGCCCGCGCCGCCGCGTGCGCGAACTGGTTGGACGACCCGACGACGAAGTTCTGGAACGTGTACCGCGGGTTGATCCCGGGCGGCGGCTCGGAGGGCGGCGGAGGCTCGGCGCCGGCCTCGGCGGCGAAGAACTCGAGCGTCAGGTCGGGAATGCCGATCTTTTCCGCCGCGGCGCGCAGCGCGGCCGAGTGATGCGACGGAATCCAATCGGCGAAAACCGCGTTGGGAACGAGGATTTTCCAGACCGGCCGCTCCCCTTCGGGGCTTTGACCCCCGAATTTGGCGGGGAGAAACCATGTGCGGAATTCCTTCTCCTCGATTTGAGGCTCGAGGGCCGAGAGAAACTGCTTCCAGCGATCCGTCCGGCTCATTTTTTTCCGCAGGGTTTTCCACAGCTGTGGAAAGCTCGGCGGCGGATGTTAGCACAATCCTTGACTTGGGGAAGATGCGCTCATAGAATCAGAGTTTTGACACGAAAAGGACGGGAAGATCATGAAGCGCACGTTCCAACCCAACAACCGCCGGCGCAGGAAAACCCACGGTTTTCGGGTGCGGATGAGCACGAAGGCGGGGCGCGCCGTTCTCTCCGCCCGCCGCCGCAAAGGGCGCAAGCGCCTGGCGGTCTGACGCCGTCCACCCCTCCGGAGCGTTTCCCGAAGGAGATGCGGCTCCGGAAACGGCGGGATTTCACGGAGTGCCAGAAGAAGGGAAGACGAGCCGCGGGTCGATGGCTGGTGCTTTTCGCGCTCGACAACGCGCTCGGCCGCTCGCGATGGGGATTGTCCGTACCGAAGAAAGTGGGTCCGGCCGTCCAGCGCAACCGCGTCAAGCGCCGGCTCCGGGAGATCGTCCGGCGGGCGCCGGGCGCGAGCCCCCCCCGGGACCTATGCATTCTGGCGCGGCCGGGAGCGCCGGAAGCGACGATCGAGGAGCTGCGCCGCGAGTTGACCATGCTGTCGGAAAGACTGTCGTCCTCGCGCTCCTCCGCGCGTACAAGCGGGTGATCTCTCCCCTGCTGCCGCCCTCCTGTCGATTCGTGCCGACCTGCTCGGAATACGCGGCCGAGGCCGTCGCGCGCTACGGCGCGGTCCGGGGCGTCTGGCTCGGGTTGCGCCGCCTCTGCCGATGCCACCCGTTCCACTCGGGCGGTTTCGACCCGGTGAAATAGCGTGGAAAAACGCCTCCTCCTCGCCGCTGCCCTCTCGATCGCCGTCCTGCTCCTGTGGGACGCGATCACTCCCAAGCCCGCGAAGAATCTCCCCCCGCCGTCGCCCGCGACGGCCCCCGCCGCCGCGCCCGCCGCCCCGGCGAGCTCGCCGGCGCCGGCGCCCGGTTCGGCCGCGACCCCGGCTCCCCCGCCCGCTCCCGCGGCCGCCCCCGCGCCGGTCGCGGCGGCTTCCCGCCAGTCGACCGTCATCGACCGCCCGCTCTACCGGGCGGTCCTCGACAACCGGGGCGCCGTCCTGACGTCGTTCGTTCTGAAGAAATACGACGACGACCAGCACCAGCGGCTCGAGATGGTGCACCACGGAGAGTCGCCCGACCTCCCGCTCGCGCTCGATTTCGGCGCGGATGGAGACTCGACCAAGGCAGCCAGCTCCGGGCTCTACGTGGTCGACCGCGGCCAGGAAGGCGGCCGCGACGTCGTCCGCCTGCGTTTCGCCGCCGCCGGCCGCTCGTTCGAGAAGACGCTCACGTTCGGAGACGGCTATCTCGTCGGCGTCCACGTCGCCTGCGTCGGCGCCCGGCAGCCGTTTGCCGTGACGCTCGGGCCGGGTCTCCGCAACCTCTCTCCCCAGGAGAAGGAAAACCGCTTCACGAGCGCGTCGGGCGCCGTGTATTTCGACGGCGAGCGCGCCCGTTCCATCCCGCGCCAGAAGGTCGAGTCGGTCGAGGGGGGCCCGCTTCCGAAGTCCGGCTTCGTCGGGCTCGAGGACAACTACTTCCTCGCGGCGCTCGTTCCGAAGGGCGAAAGCCGATGGTGGCTCTCCCCCGTCCGGGAGGAAGACAACGGCAAGAAGGATCTCCAGGTCCGGGCGGGCGCCGTCGCCCCTTCCGTCCTCGACGCGCAGCTCTACATCGGCCCGAAGGACCTCGACATCCTCTCCTCGCTCGGGATGCATCTCGAGGAGACCGTCAGCTTCCGGACGATGGGAATCAACCTCGGGATCATCGCGCGCGGCCTGATCTGGCTGCTCAAGGCCTCGCACCGGTACGTCGCCAACTGGGGTGTCGCGATCCTCGCCGTCACGTTCCTGATCCGGCTGCTCCTCTTCCCGCTCATGCAGAAATCGTTCGTCGGCATGAAGAAGATGCAGAAGCTCCAGCCGAAGATCAACGTGATCAAGGACAAGTACAAAAAGGCGAAGATGGACGTCGAGCAGCGCAACAAGATGAACCAGGAGATGATGGCGCTGTACCAGGCGGAAGGCTACAACCCGATGAGCGGCTGCCTTCCGATGCTCCTCCAGATGCCGGTCCTCTTCGCGTTCTACGTCGTCCTCGAGCGCGCGATCGTCCTGCGGCACGCGCCCTTCGCGCTCTGGATCCACGACCTCTCCGCGAAGGACCCCACCTACGTCCTCGTGATCGTGATGATCGGGACGATGTTCCTGCAGCAGCTCATGACGCCGTCCACGGTCGACGCGGCGCAGCGCAAGATGTTCCTCATCATGCCGCTCTTCTGGGGATTTTTCATGAAGGACATGCCCGCGGGGCTCGTCCTCTACTGGCTGTTCTCCAACGTGCTGACGATCGCTCAGCAGATGCTCATCAACCGGATGTACCGCGACGAGCCGGCGCCGGCGGTCCGCGGGAAGAAGGTCAAGGCCGGAAAGGCGAAAGGATAGGGTTTTTCGAGATGCGATACGAAGGCAAGACTCTGGAAGAAGCGCTCGAGCTCGCCGCGGGGGCCGTCGGACGGCCCGCCGACGACCTGCAGTACCGGATCGTCGAGGACAAGAAGACGTTCTGGGGAGCGCGGAAGGTCGTCGTCGAGCTCATCACCGACGGAACGATGAAGCTCGCCGCCGCCGCTCCGGTCCTCGCGGCGCCCGAGAACGAGGAGCCCGCCGACGAGGCGACGATCGCCGAGGTGTCGAACGTCCTGCGCGAGCTTCTCGTCGCGGCGGAGCTGAGCGTCGACGTCCGGCACCGCGCCAACCTCGCGTTCGATCTCGCCGGAGACGATCTGCCGCATCTCCTCGCGCGGCAGGGAGAGGGCCTCGAGGGGCTGCAGACGCTCGCGGGGCGGATCGCCGGCAAGAAGCTCGGGCGCCCGGTCTTCCCGCAGCTCGACGCCGACGGGTTCCGTGAGCGCCGCCAGGAGGTCCTCCAGGAGGCCGCGCGGCGCCACGCCGAGCGCGTGAAGCTCTCGGGCCGCAAGGTGCTGCTCGACCCGATGTCGCCGGCCGACCGCCGCCTCGTGCATCTGTCGCTGTCGGATGACGTGCAGGTCGAAACGAAGAGCGAAGGGGAAGGGTTCTTCAAGAGAGTGGCGATCCTCCCAAAAAGGTAGATCAGGCTCGGCGATGCATCGAGCCGGGCGGGCGCGTGCGCCACGACCCGCGGCCTTAACGTACGCCCCGGTACGCCGCGGCCGCGGGCTCGGACGCCCGCATCCCGCCGGGCTCGCGCCTCGCCGCGCCTCACCGTTTGTCTCTCAGGAGAGAGATCGTTAGCCTTCTCGCCATGTCGTCATTCCCGCGAAAGCGGGAACCCCGGTCTCACCCGGAGATAATTCGTCCGTGAAGCCAAAAGGCGCCAACCAGCTCGACACCATCGTCGCTCTCGCGACGCCGATGGCGCGAAGCGCGATCGCGGTCGCGCGGCTCTCGGGCAAGGAAGCGCTCGCGATCGCGCGGCGGATCGCGCCGGGCCTGCCGCCGGCGCCGGCTCCGCGGACCGCGATCCTCGCCGAGCTTTGCGACGCGCGAGGGGAGAGGTTCGACCGCGCTCTCGTCACGTTCTTTCCCGCTCCGGCTTCCTACACGGGGGAGGACGTCGTCGAGGTCTCGTTCCACGGAAATCCCGTGCTCGCGCGGACGCTGCTCGCCGCGGCGCAGTCCGCCGGCGCGAGGCTCGCCGAGCCGGGGGAGTTCTCCCGGCGCGCGTTCTTCAACGAGAAGCTGTCGCTGATCGAGGCGGAGTCGGTCGCGGAGCTGATCGACGCCTCCACCGAGGCTGCGGCGCGCGGCGCGCTCGCGCGGCTGTCCGGCGGGGGAGAGCGCGCGCTCGAGCGTGTCCGCGCCGCGCTGCTCACGGCGCACGCGCTCTGGACCGCGGCGATCGACTTTCCGGAGCAGGCGGGGGAGGAGGATCCGGCGGAGATCGGCCGCCACCTCGCCGCGGCGCGGGAACGGCTCGACCGGTCGTGCCGCGGAGCCGAGCTCGCGGCCCGGATCGCCTCCGGGTTCCGCGTCGCGATCCTCGGCGCGCCGAACGCGGGGAAGTCGACGGTCTTCAATCGGCTCGTCGGGTTCGAGCGCGCGATCGTGGCTTCCGAGGAGGGGACGACGCGCGACACGCTCGAGGCCGACGTGGAGATCGGAGGTCTCCCGGTCCGTTTAGTCGACACCGCGGGAATCCGGGAGGCGGTGAGCGCGGTCGAAGCCGAAGGTGTGGCGCGCGCCGCAGCGGAGGGGCGCGCCGCGGACTTCGCCGTCTGGGTTCACGATGCGTCGCAGCCCTGGGACGCGGCTGCCCGGAAGGGTTGGAACGAGCTCGAATCGCGCATGAAGTTGCTCGTTTTCAATAAGATAGATCTTGCCTGCCCCCCTGACGAAACGGATTCGATCGCCCTCTCGGCAATTTCCGAAGACGCCGGAGAGCGGCTGGCGGGCGAGATCGCGCGGCGGCTCTCGGCTGACTTTCCGGCGGAGGCCGCAGGGGAGTCCGTCTCGCGCCGCCAGCGCGATCTCCTGCTCCGCGCGCGCGAGGCCGTCGGCGGTTCGGAGAAATCGCTCGCTCGCGGCGACTCCGCCGAGATCGCGATCCTCGGCGTCGAGGACGCCCTCGCCGCGCTCGCGGAGCTCGTCGGCGAGTCGACGACCGAGGACGTGCTGGATCGGATCTTCGCCCGCTTCTGCATTGGGAAATAGGCGGGAGCCCAGCGCGGGCGAAGCATCAAATTCCAAACTCCAAATCTCAAAAAGGTCGAAATTCCAATTTCCAAAACGGGAATCGAGAGTCGGCATCGTCCGAGCACCCGGTCATACGGGCGGAGCACCACTTTCCAGCGTTTCAACGCCTGTGTCGAAAATCCAATTTCGAAGAGCGTCCGCGCACTCCGAGCGCGCTTCGCCGGCCAGGGCCAGGGACCGCGACCGCAGCGCTCCGTTCTCGTTTCGATATTCGGATTTGGAAATTATTGGAGTTTGGAACTTGGAGTCTGGAATTTCGTCGCCGCCTTATCGCGACAGGCGCGCAGATGATGTAATCGCCGCATGACGGAGCGGCGGTACGACCTGATCGTCATCGGCGCCGGGCATGCCGGCTGCGAGGCCGCGCACGCGGCCGCGCGGCTCGGCCTCTCGACCGCGCTCGTGACGTTCTCGCGCGAGACGATCGCGAAAATGTCATGCAACCCGGCGATCGGCGGAGTCGCGAAGGGGAACATCGTCCGCGAGATCGACGCGCTCGGCGGGCTCATGGGGCGCGTGACCGACGCGGCGTCGATCCAGTTCAAGATGCTGAACCGCTCGCGCGGTCCCGCCGTCTGGGGTCCGCGGGCGCAGTGCGACAAGGCGATGTATTCGCGCCGCATGCGGGAGATCCTCGAGGCGACCCCGGGACTTTCGATCGTCGAGGGGACGGCCGTCGAGATCCCGGGGGACTCCGGCGGCGCGTCGGGAGTCGTCCTCGAGGACGGGTCGCGCCTGGCGGCGCGCGCCGTCGTCGTGACGACCGGGACGTTCCTCGCCGCGCGCATGCACGTCGGCGAGGCGCAGCGGGACGGGGGGCGCGTCGGGGAGAAGTCGGCCGCGCACCTCTCGGCGTCGCTCCGCGCGGCCGGGCTCCGGCTCGGCCGCTTCAAGACGGGCACGCCGCCGCGCCTGCTCGCCGCGTCGGTCGACACGGCGCGCTGCGAGCCGGCGCCGGGCGAGGATCCGCCGATCCCCTTCTCATTCCGTAACCGGTCGGTTACCAATCCTCAGGTGATGTGCTGGCTCACGGCGACGAACGAGCGGGTCCACGCGATCATTCGCGGCAACCTCCACCGGTCGCCGCTCTACGCCGGCCGCATATCCGGGCTCGGGCCGCGGTACTGCCCGTCGGTCGAGGACAAAGTCGTCAAATTCGCGGACAAGCCTTCGCACGCGATCTTCCTCGAGCCGGAAGGCCTCGATTCCGACGAGATGTACGTCAACGGGCTTTCCACGTCGCTTCCGGAGGACGTGCAGCGCGCGGTCCTGCGCGAGATTCCGGGCCTCGAGTCCGCGGTGATGGTGCGCGCCGGGTACGCCGTCGAGTACGACTTCGCGTTTCCCGAGCAGCTCGACGCGGCGCTCGAGTCGCGGGCGATGCCGGGGCTCTATCTCGCCGGCCAGATCAACGGAACCTCGGGATACGAGGAGGCGGCGGCTCAGGGTTTCTGGGCCGGGGTCAACGCGGCGCGAAAGATCCTCGGCCTCGAACCGTTCGCGCTGCGCCGCGACGAGGCGTACATGGGCGTGCTCGTCGACGACCTGATCTCGTCGGGCGTCGAGGAGCCGTACCGCATGTTCACGTCGCGCGCGGAGCACCGGCTCCTGCTCGGCGTCGATTCCGTGCTCGCGCGCCTGCTGCCGGTCGGCCGCGCGCTCGGTCTCGTCTCGGAAGCCGAGCTCGACGGCGGCCTTCGGTCCGAGCGGCGCGTCGAGGCCGCGCTGGAGCGCCTGCGGTCCGAAATCCTCCGGCCCGATCGGGCGACGCTCGCCGACCTCGAGAGGGCGCAGGCTCCGCCGATCGCCGGGCCGACGACGCTCTTCTCGTATCTCCAGCGCCAGGACGTCGACGCGGCGACGCTTTCGCGGTTGAAACCCGATCTCCTCGCCGGGTGGTCTTCCGACGAGCGGGCGATCCTCGAGTCGAGAGTCCGCTACGACGGGTACATCCGGAGGGAGCGCGAGCGCGCGGGGACGGTCGGGAAGCTCGCGGGGGAGCCGATCCCCTCCGATTTCGACTATGCCGCGGTGGAAGGACTGTCGCGGGAGATCGTCGAGAAATGCTCGCGGCGCCGTCCCCGGACGGTCGGCGAGGCGGCGAGGATCCCGGGTGTCACGCCAGCGGCGGTCGCTATACTCGCTTTCCGTGTCCGAAAGCGCGATCCTCGAGTGCCTCGAACGGCTCGCGCCTGAGTTCGGCATCCGCGGTGAGCCGCCGGTCCTCGCCCGCACCGCGTCGTATCTCGCGGAGCTCGCCCGCTGGAACGCGTCGACGAACCTCGTCGGCCGCCTGTCCGACGAGGAGCTCGCCGCCCATGGGCTCGAATCGCTTCTGGGCGCATCGCTCCTGGCCGGCGGCGACCGGATTCTCGACATCGGGTCGGGCGGAGGCTTTCCGGGCGTTCCGCTCGCGATTGCCGGGCTCGACGTGACGCTCCTCGAGCCGCGTGAACGGCGCGCCGCCTTCCTCCGACACGTCGTGCGGACGCTCGGCGGCCTGCGGGCGGCGGTCCGAACCGGGCGGCTGGAAGATCTGGAAAATGTGGTCGGGAAGCCGTTCACGGCTGCCACGATCCGGGGCGTGGGGGACCTCCCGGCCCTGATCGGCAAGGGAAGCTTTCTCGTGGGCGGCGGGAAGCTGCTCGTCTGGACCGCCGCGGCCGAGAGCCTCGCGAAGGATCTCGCCTCCCGGTTCGCCCTCGAGCGCCGCGTCCCGATCCCCCTTTCCCAAAGGCGAGAAATCGTCCTTTTCCGGAAATGTTCCACGTGGAACAATGCCCCCGCCGATGGGTAAGGTCCTCGCGTTCGCGAACCAGAAGGGGGGAGTCGGAAAGACGACGACCGCGATCAACCTCGGAGCCTCCCTCGCGAGCCTCGACCGGAGGGTCCTCCTCGTCGACGTCGATCCGCAGGCGAACTCGACCTCCGGTCTCGGTTTCCCGAAAAGGGGCGACGGCCCGACCTCCTACGAACTGCTGAAGGGGGAATCGCCGTCGGCGAGCGTTCGCGAGACCGAGTTCCCGAACCTCTTCCTCGTTCCGGCGACGCGGGACCTCGTGGGCGCGGAGATCGAGCTCGTCGATGTTCCGGATCGGGAGCACCGGCTGAAGCAGGCGATCGACGCGCTCCGGGACTCCTATGATTACGTCCTGATCGACTGCCCGCCGTCGCTCGGGCTCCTGACCTTGAACGGGCTGTGCGCGGCGGACGCCGTGCTGATCCCGATCCAGTGCGAGTACTTCGCGCTCGAAGGGGTGACCGATTTGCTCGAAACCATCGAACGGGTGAAGATCACGCTGAACCCGATGCTCCAGATCGCCGGCGTGCTCCTGACGATGTACGACGACCGCACGAATCTCGCGCGGCAGGTCGCGGACGATATTCGCGCGCATTTCGGAGATCGCGTGTTCCGGACGCTCATTCCGCGCTCCGTGCGCCTGGCGGAGGCGCCCTCGTTCGGGAAGCCGATCCTCGCATACGACATCCGGTCCAGGGGCGCCGAGGCGTATCTGAGCCTTGCCGCCGAGGTGCTCGCGCGCTGATGGCCAACGAGAAGCGCAGGACGCTCGGCCGGGGACTCTCGGCGCTCCTGCCCGGGAAGGAAGGGGAGGCGAAGGCGGGCCCGCGCGAGGCGGATCTGGGCTCGCTCTACCCGAACCCGCTCCAGCCCCGCACCGCGTTCGACGAGCGCGGGCTCGCCGAGCTCGCCGAGTCGATCCGGGTCAACGGCATCGTTCAGCCGATCGTCGTCTCGCCGCGCTCCGCGGGAGGATTCACGATTCTCGCGGGGGAGCGGCGCTTCCGGGCCGCGAAGGCTGCGGGGCTCGCGCGGGTCCCGATCGTCGTGCGCGAGGCGGCGGGGGACCGCGAGCGGCTCGAACTCGCGCTCGTCGAGAATCTCCAGAGGGAGGACCTGAATCCGATGGAGTCGGCGGCAGCCTATGGCCGCCTGCGGGAGGAGTTCAAGCTCACGCAGGAGCAGATCGCCGAACGGGTCGGCAAAGAGCGGTCGACTGTGGCTAACTCATTGAGGTTGTTGAAGTTACCGTCAAAGGTGCGGGACATGATCCGCGGGGGCGCCCTTTCGGCCGGGCACGCGAAGGCGCTGAGCGCGCTCCCCTCCGCCGACGACCAGCTCCGCCTTGCCGAGGAGATCGTGCGCCGCGATCTCTCGGTCCGCCAGGCGGAAAAGCGGGCGTCGGCGATGTCGGGCGCCGGGCCGCGGGTCGCCCGCGAGAAGCCGCGGGATCCGTTTTCGCGGGATGCCGAAGAGAAACTGTCGAGAAGGCTCCGCGCGCGCGTGCGCCTCGAGCGCGGCAAGCGCGGGGGAAAGATCGAGATCGATTTCGCGTCGGAAGAGGATCTCATCCGGATCTTCGAGATGCTGATGGGGAAGGGCTGATGGCGAAGAAACCGGACGGCGTGCTGAACGGCTTCCTGGACGAGGGGAGCCATTTCAAGGGGGAGCTCACCTTCGAGGACACGATGCGGATCGACGGAAAGTTCGAGGGAACGATCCGCTCCGATCACCTGCTCATCATCGGCGACACCGGCCAGGTCGACGCCGACGTGCGCGTCGGGAGCGTCTCGATCGACGGGACGCTGCGCGGAACGGTCGTCGCGAGCGAGAAGATCGAGATTCATCCGCGCGGCAAGGTGTACGCGAAGCTGCAGGCGCCGGTACTCAAAATCGAAGAAGGCGCGACTTTCCAGGGCGAAGTGGGCGGCGCCGACGATACGCGCCGTTAACCGGGTCCGTCGGGCCTGCCGCCGGCTCGACGTACGCCCCGGTACGCCTTCACCGGCGGCCAGGCCCGCCGAACCCGTCTTCCAGCACGTCTCGCGGCGCCGCCACTTTCGGCATGACGGCGTCCATGAGCGACGCGCGTAATCGCTCGATGGATGGCCGCTCCCCGAATGTCTCTGCTTCTTGCGCTGCATGAACGAGTTCTGATAATTTCCAGCCCTTTTCGAGGGCGCTGAATGCTTCAGGTTCCCAACGTGTCTCTGCTCCTGATCCTCGCGATCTTCTTCGCGACGCTCTGGGTATTGAACCGTTTCCTCTTCGGGCCGATCTCCGCGATCCTGGACGAGCGGAGGGGCGAGGCGGAGACCTCCGCGCGCGAGCTCGCCGACGCGGAGGAGGAGTTCCGGGCCGCAGCCGCGAAGATCGAAAACGAGCTCTCGCTCGCCCGCCGCGAGGCCCTGAAGATCCGCGAGGAGAACCGCGCGGACGGACGCCGGGTCCGCGAGGAGCGGGTCGAGGCGGCGAAGAAGGAAACCGCGGCGCGCCTCGAAGCGGCGGCTGCGGAGCTCGAGGCCGACGCCCGCCGGACGCGCGAGGAGCTTCCCTCCCGCGTCTCCACGATCGTTTCGGCGCTCGTCGAAAAGGTGCTCGGACGGAAGGCGGCCGCGTGAAGATGATCCTCCGGCGGCTTCTTGCCTGTCTCGCCACCGCCGCCCTCCTTCTTGCGTCGGCGCCCGCGTGGGCGGCCGAGGGAGAGGAGGCCGCGCAGAAGTTCCTCGGCCTGCCGGTCGACCTGTGGAAACTCGTCAATCTGCTGCTGATCCTCGGGCTCCTCGTGTACTTCCTCGGCAAGCCCTTCAACACGCACTTCCGGAAGCGGCGCGAGGATCTCGACGACGCGATCGACCGCGCGGGCGTCGAGCGCGAGAAGGCTCTCGCTCTCGCTGCGGAGATGAGATCCCGGCTCGCCGAACTCGAGAAGGAGATCGCGCAGATCCGCGCGCGGGGCGCGAGCGAAGGGGAGAGCGAGAAGCAGGCGCAGATCGAGGCGGCCGCGCGCGAAGCCGAGACGCTGCGGAGAAACGCCGCCGACGAGATCGAGCGGCGCCTCGCCGCCGCCAGGAAGGACCTGGCCTCCGCCGCCGCGGCGCTCGCGGCCGACCGGGCCCGCGACGCGGTCGCCGGCGCGATCACGGAAGAGGACCGCCGGCGCCTCCTCGACGAGAGCGTCGCCGACGTGGCCGCGGGAAGGAAGGCGTCGTGAGCGAGCGGTTCGCCCGGCCGTACGCCGACGCGCTCCTCCAGAGCGTGCCTCCGTCGTTCGACGCCGCGCGCTGGTCGGCGCCGCTCCGCGACGTCGCCTCTGCGATCGCCGGCAGCGGCGTGCTGCGGGCGGTGCTCGCCAACCCCTCGGTCAGGGCCGACGCCAAGCGCGAGATCGTGGCGTCGCTCGGAAAGAAGGCGGGAGTCGACGAGCTGGGGGAGCGGTTCCTCCGCCTCCTCCTCGACAAGGGACGCATCGTTCGGCTCGGGGAGGTCCTCGACGCGATCCGCGAGGCGATCGACGCCCGCGAGGGGATCGTGCCCGCGAAGGTGACCGTCGCTTCGGAGATCGACGCGGCCGCGCGCGAGCGCGTCTCCGCCGCGCTCTCGGAGGCGACCGGAAAGAAAGTCCGCGCAACGTTCGCGACCGATCCGAAACTCCTCGCGGGCTTCGTCGCGCGCGTCGGATCGACCGTCTACGACGCATCGGCCCTCGGGGCCATCGAAAGATTCAAGGAAGAGGCGCATGGAAATCAAATCTGACGAGATTACGCAGATCCTCAAGCACCAGATCGCCAACTACGAGAAGAAGATCGACGTCGCGGAAGTCGGCACCGTCATTTCGGTCGGCGACGGCATCGCGCGCGTCCACGGCGTCGAGCAAGCGCCATGGCGGGCGAGATGCTCGAGTTTCCGGCACGGCGTCTTCGGCATCGCGCTGAACCTCGAAGAGGACAGCGTCGGCGCCGTGCTCCTCGGCGAGACCACGCGAGATCAAGGAAGGCGACACGGTCAAGCGCACGGGCCGATCATCTCAGGTCCCGGTCGGCCGGAGCTCTGCTCGGCCGCGTCGTCAACCCGCTCGGCGCAGCCGATCGACGGCAAGGGGCCGATCGCCACGACGGAGTTCTATGCCGATCGAGCGCCTGGCGCCCGGCGTGGTCGACCGCCAGCCGGTGAAGGAGCCGCTGCAGACGGGGCTCAAGGCGATCGACGCGATGGTGCCGATCGGCCGCGGACAGCGCGAGCTCATCATCGGCGACCGCCAGACCGGCAAGACGGCCGTCGCGCTCGACACGATCATCAACCAGAAGGGGCAAGGGCGTCATCTGCATCTACGTCGCGATCGGCCAGAAGCAGTCGACGATCGCGCAGGTCGTGCGGACGCTCGAGGAGAACGGCGCGATGGAGTACACGATCGTCGTCGCCGCGACGGCGTCCGAGCCCGGCGCCGCTGCTGTACATCGCCCCTACTCGGCGTGCACGATGGGCGAGTACTTCCGCGACAACGGCGGGCACGCGCTCGTGCGTCTACGACGACCTCTCGAAGCACGCGCAGGCCTACCGCGAGATCTCGCTGCTGCTGCGGCGGCCGCCGGGCCGCGAGGCGTACCCGGGCGACGTCTTCTACCTGCACTCGCGGCTGCTCGAGCGCGCGGCGAAGCTCAACAAGCGAGAACGGCGGCGGGTCGCTGACGGCGCTGCCGATCATCGAGACGCAGGCCGGCGACGTGTCGGCCTACATCCCGACCAACGTCATCTCGATCACCGACGGGCAGATCTTCCTCGAGGCGGACCTGTTCAACTCAGGGCGTGCGCCCGGCCATCAACGTCGGCATCTCGGTGTCGCGCGTCGGCGGCTCGGCGCAGATCAAGGCGATGCGGCAGGTCGCGGGCACGCCTGCGGCTCGACCTCGCGCAGTACCGCGAGCTCGCGGCCTTCGCGCAGTTCGGCTGCGACCTCGACAAGGCGACGCAGAACCAGCTCAACCGCGGCAAGCGCCTGACGGAGATCCTGAAGCAGCCGCAGTACTCAGCCGCTGCCGGTCGAGAAGCAGGTCGCCATCATCTACGCGGCGACCAACGGCTTCCTCGACGACGTCCCGATCGAGCGATTGCCGCGTGCGAGACCGGCTTCCACGCAGTATCTCCGCTCCGAGAAGAACGAGATCCCTTCGGCGATCCTCGAGACCGGGAAGATGGAGAAGGCCACCGAGGAGGCGCTCGTCGCCGCGATCAAGGAATTCAAGACGCGCTTCTTCAAGGAGAACGCGGACGCCAGGGCGAAGGCGGCGTAAGGCGAAGGCGAAGTAGAAGCCATGGCTTCCCTGATCGACATCCGGCGGCGGATCCGCGCCGTCAAGTCGATCCAGCAGATCACGCAAGGCGATGAAGATGGTCGCCGCGTCGAAGCTGCGGCGCGCGCAGGAGCGCGTGATCGCCGCCCGGCCCTACGCCGCGTCGCTCCGCGACGTGCTCGCGAACGTCGCGGCGCGCGTCGCGAAGCCCGGCACCCGCTGCTCGCGCGCCAGCGCGGCTTCGAGACAGAGACGTCCTGCTCATCGTCGTCACGGCGCGACAAGGGCCTTGCCGGCGCCTTCAACACGAACGTCAACCGGGCGGTCGGGGCGCTGCTCCGCGAGAAGTCGCGGGAGGAGGTCAGGCTGCTGCCGGTCGGCAAGAAAGCCGTTCGACTTCTGGAAGCGGCGGTCGATCCCGATCGTCGCGTCGTATCCGGGCATCTTCTCCCGGCTCGAGTACGCGCACGCGAAGGAGATCGCCGGGATCCTCTCGGAGAAGTTCGTCTCCGGGGAGATCGACTCGGCGTACGTCGTCTACAACGAGTTCAAGTCGATCATGGCGCAGGTCGTGCGCGTCGACCGGCTCCTTCCGATCGCGCGGACGGCGATGAGTACCGAGGAGCAGGCGATCGACTATCTCTTCGAGCCGGACCCCGCCGAGATCCTCGCGCGTCTCCTTCCGCGGTATCGTCGAGTTCACGGTCTTCAAGGTGCTCCTCGAGTCCAACGCGGCCGAAAATCGCGCGCGCAGATGACCGCGATGGACTCGTCGACGAAGAACGCCGGAGACATGATCGATTCGCTGACGCTGACTACAACGCGCGCGACAGGCGCGGATCACGCAGGAACTGATCGAGATCGTCTCGGGCGCCGCGGCGCTCGACTGAAGCCCGGAGGGAAGGAAGAAACCATGGCCAACATCGGAAAAGTCGTCCAGGTGATCGGACCCGTCCTCGACATCGAATTTCCCGACGGCACGCTGCCCCCGATCCTGAACGCGGTGCGCGTGAAGGACGACGGGAAGCAGACGGGCGTGCCGATCGACCTGATCGCCGAGGTCGCGCAGCACCTCGGCGAGAACCGCGTGCGCGCCGTCTCGATGAAGACGACCGACGGCATGCACGCGCGGGATGGCGGCCGACAGACCTCGGAGCGCCGATCTCGATGCCGGTCGGCAAGGAGACGCTCGGCCGGATCCTGAACGTCGTCGGCGAGCCGGTCGACGAGCTCGGCCCGGTCAACGCGAAGGAGCGCTGGTCGATCCACCGTGATCCGCCGCGCTACGAGGACCAGTCGACCGAGGTCGAGATGTTCGAGACGGGGATCAAGGTCGTCGATCTCCTCGAGCCGTACTCGAAGGGCGGCAAGACCGGCCTCTTCGGCGGCGCGGGAGTCGGCAAGACCGTCCTCATCATGGAGCTCATCCACAACGTCGCCATGCAGCACGGCGGCGTACTCGGTGTTCGCCGGCGTGGGCGAGCGCACGCGCGAGGGCAACGACCTCTGGCTCGAGATGAGGAGTCGCGGCGTCATCACGCCCGGCGATCCGGCGAAATCGCAGTGCGCGCTGATCTACGGCCAGATGACCGAGCCGCCCGGCGCGCGCCTGCGCGTGGGACTGACGGGCGCTCACCGTCGCCGAATACTTCCGCGACGTCGAGAAGCAGGACGTGCTCCTCTTCATCGACAACATCTTCCGTTTCACGCAGGCGGGCTCGGAGGTGTCGGCGCTGCTCGGCCGCATGCCGTCGGCCGTCGGCTACCAGCCGACCCTGCGCACCGAGATGGGCGAGCTGCAGGAGCGGATCACGTCGACGAAGAACGGGCTCGATCACGTCGGTGCAGGCGATCTACGTGCCCGCCGACGACTTGACCGACCCGGCGCCGGCGACGGCCTTCGCGCACCTCGACGCGACGACGGTCCTCTCGCGCTCGATCGTCGGACAAGGGCATCTACCCGGCCGTCGACCCGCTCGCGTCGACTTCGCAGATCCTCGACCCGCGCATCGTCGGGCGAGGAGCACTACGATGTCGCCCGCGACGTGCAGCAGGTGCTGCAGAGGTACAAGGACCTGCAGGACATCATCGCCATCCTGGGAATCGACGAGCTTTCGGAGGACGACAAGCTGACGGTCGCCCGCGCGCGCAAGATCCAGAAGTTCCTCTCGCAGCCGTTCTTCGTCGCCGAGCAGTTCACCGGCCTCGAGGGGCGGTACGTGCCGATCGCCGACACCGTGAAGGGCTTCAAGGAAATCGTCGAGGGCAAGCACGACGACGTCCCGGAGCAGGCGTTCTACATGGGCGGCACGATCGAGGAAGCGCTCGAGAAGGCCGAGAAGCTGAAGAAGGAAGCCGCCTAGGATGCTGCGTCTGCGCCTCGTCACGCCCGAGCGGAAGGTCCTCGAAGTCGAGTGCGACGAAATCGAGCTTCCAGGCGAGCAGGGCTACTTCGGAGTCCTGCCCGGCCACACTCCTCTCGTCGCGCTCCTGAAGATCGGCCAGGCCTCCTACCGGATCGGCAAGAAGGAGAGCTTCGTCGTGATCGGCGGCGGCTTCGCCGAGGTCTCGAAGGACACCGTCACGGTGCTCTGCGACTTCGCGGATCTCCCGGCCGAGATCGACCTCCCCGCGGCCCAGCGCGATCAGGCGCAGGCGGAGGAGGAAATGAGGCAGGTGGGCCCGGAAACGTTCCAGATTGTGAATGCGCGACTCGAGACCGCGCTGGCGAGGGTCCAGGTCGCCTCGCGGCGCTAAGTATTCAGGCGCGGACCATAGCGGCAGCACGGCTCGCGTCTGAGGCGCTCGACCGCTTGCTGCCTTTCAGATCACGGACCTCCTCCTCGCCGAGGGCTTGCGCACGGTGTGCTGCGCGTTCATCCCGTCGAGGAGACTTTCCGTGATCTGGCCTCCATCGCTCGTCCCTGAGGGACTCGACGACTTCGGCGCCCCTGGCTCCGGAAGGCATTCGCGACCTCTCGACGCTCGGATCGCGAATGGCCCGCCGCCGATCGGCCGCATGGCCCGATCCCGAGCCGCGCCCCGGTCGCACGGCAGGGCGATGCGCCTAGGGTAGAAAATATCTACATGAGGTAGAATCGGGCCATGGCGCTGAACCTCAAGGACCCGACCGCGGAACGGCTCGCGGCGGAGGCCGCGAAGCTTACCGGGGAGACCAAGACCGGCGCGATCCGCACGGCGCTCGCCGAACGCATCGAGCGATTGTCCCTGGGGAAGCCGGCCGGTGGGCGCAAGAGGCGGCTCCGGCGCTTCCTGGAAGACGAAGCGTGGCCGGCGGTTCCTCCGAAGGTCCTCGGCCGAAAGATCACGAAAAGGGAACGAGAGGCGATCCTCGGGTACGGCAGGGCGGGAGTGTGATCCTCGATTCCTCGGCGATCATTGCGATCCTCCTCCGCGAGCCGGGCATCGAACGCCTGCTCGACGCGATCGACGACGCGCGATCGATCGCGATCGGCGCTCCGACGCTCGCCGAAGCGGGGATCGTTCTTTCGTCGCGCCTCGACGCCGACGCCCGTTCCCTTCTTGCCCGATTCCTCGAAGAGTCGGGCGCCGCCGTTCTCCCGTTCTCGGCCGAGCATGCCCGCGAAGCCATCGGCGCTTTCCGGCGATACGGCAAGGGGCGCCATCGGGCGGCATTGAATTTCGGCGACTGCATGGCCTATGCCGTCGCCCGTCTGGCCGACCTTCCCCTGCTGTGCACGGGCGACGATTTTCGGCGGACGGATCTCAAGATCGCGTAGTAAGGTCGATGAAAATGGTTCCGTGCGGGGGATGCGAGCGCCCTCCGCGGTAGCGACTACGGCATCGCGAGGCGCGGCGAAGGCGACGCGTCCAGCGCTCCTTTCGAGCTGACGAGCGGAATCCGAGCGCGCTCCGGCTTGTCGGCGGACCGGCCGCAAAAAAAGGCCGGGATCGCTCCCGGCCTTTTGAAACTGCTCCGTAACCTTTCGGCTACTTTTTCTTCTTCTGCTTCGGTTTCTTGGTTTCCTTCTTCGGCGACTTGTCTCCCATCGGCGTCACCCCCTCTCGGGAGATGATCTTGGAAGAAACCCCGCAGGAAATCAACACGGAAATAGTTGCGCGTTGCGGGTTGGCGAGTTGAAAGTAGCTTGGCGAGCCCCGGGGACCGGAAGAGCTCCCCTAACGCGAAACTCGCAACCCGGAACTCGGAACTGCGACCGCTCGACTCGTCACCGCGGGAGCAGCACTTCCCGCCTGTCCCCCGCCCGCCGTGTGACCTTCGTCTCGTCGAGATGCTCGAGAAGCGGGATCGCCATCCGGCGAGTGAGGTGGAACATCTCCTTGAACTCGGGAACCGAGATCGGCGACTTGCCGGAGGCCCGGAGCTCCGAGACGACGCTGTCGACCGCCGCACGGGAGACGAAGAAGCCGCCGGGGAGGCGCGCGAGACGCCGCTCCTTGACGAGGTAGGCGAGGAGCCCCTCGACGATCTTCGGCTTCGCGGAAAGCTTCACCGCGACGTCCCCGGGAGAAGGCGGCTCGAGACCGCCTTCATCGAAGAGCGCCGCGATCCGCTCCGCCATCTTCTGCTCGCCGCCGGGAAGCGCGCGCTCTCCGGGGAGGCGCACCGTCTCCCCGGCGAGGACGACCCTGCCGGCATCGGCGATCGATTTGAGAACGACCTCGGCGTCATGAGCCGAAAACGCCCCGAACACCTGCTCGAGTACCGCCGCCCGTGAAGCGTCGACCGCGCCGGGCCGCCGTTTGATCTCCTCGGCGACGGCCGCCGCGGCGCGCTTTGCGAGATCCTCCCACCGGATCTTCGAAAGAAAGAGCCGCCCGGAATCGAGGTCCCGAAGATCTCCGGCTTTGAGCCTCTCCGCGAGCAGCGGCCGAACCTCTTCCTCGCGCAGCCCTTCCTCCCGCGCGAGCTCCTCGCGCGAAGCGCCCGCCGCCGAGCGCTCGATGCGGCGAACCAGACGATCGGCCGTCGAGCCCGAGAGGAACACCCGCCGGTCCTCGGCCGCGATCTTCCGCGGCGGATGGACGTCGAGGATCTCGCCACCGCCGATCGTCGCCGCGGGGGAGAGCCGCCGCACGATGAAGCGGTCGCCGGCGCGCGCCGCGACCGGCGTCTCGAGCGTCAGGAGAGCGGCGATTTCCGCCGCGGGCCCCGCCTCCTCCCACAGACGCACGCGGGCGACGTGCTCCGAAGCAAAATGGTGGAACGCGACCTCGGCGCCGTCCTCGAGCGCGGGGGCATCCGCGAGCATCGTCAGGCGGACGAGCAGACGCGAGGAGGGAACGATCGATCCGGGAGCGACGATCATCTGCCCGCGCCGGAGCTGCTCCCGCTCGACGCCCGCGAGGTTCGCGCTCGTCCGCTCCCCGGCGCGCGCCGTCTCGATCGCCTCGTCGTGGACTTCGACGCGGCGGACCCGCGCCTCGATTCCCTCGGGCAGGATCTCGACCTTCTGGCCGGCGGTCAATGTCCCGTCGACGAGACTTCCGGTCACGACACGACCGAAGCCCGCGATCGAGAACGCGCGGTCGATCGGGAGGCGCAGGGGCTTGCGGTCGCGGTGTCCGGCCGCGTCGCCGGCGATCGCGAACAGCGTATCGGCGAGCCTGTCGACGCCCTCGCCGGTGCGGGCGGAGACGCGGAGGATGGGAGCGCCTTCGAGAAACGATCCGGCGACGAGCTCGCGGACTTCCAGCTCCGCCACCGCCGCGACGTCGTCGGAGACGCGGTCGGTCTTCGTCAGCGCGACGACGCCGCGGGGGATGCCGAGGAGCCGCACGATCGCGAAATGCTCGCGCGTCTGCGGCTTGATGCTCTCGTCGGCGGCGACGACGAGGAGGACCGCGTCGATTCCGCCGGCGCCGGCGAGCATGTTCCGGACGAACCGTTCGTGTCCCGGGACGTCGACGAAGCCGATCCTGGCGTCGCCGCGCGAAAGATGCGCGAACCCGAGATCGATCGTGATCCCGCGCGCCTTCTCTTCGGGCAGCCGGTCGGCGTCGATCCCGGTGAGCGCGCGAACGAGGGCGGTCTTCCCGTGATCGATGTGGCCGGCCGTCCCCACGATGAAGCGCCGCGCGATTTGCACGAGCCTATTTAATCTCACGAAGAGAGGGCGCGGCGATGGCGTTCGATGATCGACATCAGCCGAAACGTGCTTCGCAGCGCGCTCCGCGCATCGCGGCCGCCGCCCGCGATCGTTTCGGCCCTCGTCCAACCTGGGGAAAAGAATTTTCCCCAAACCCCTTTTCTCAGGGCCCGCCAACCACGTCGGTGAACGATAGTTTTCCTTACCAGCGACGATCTTCTGCCATCCGCACTCAGAACTTCCCTTGTCCGAAAAGAGGGAGCAATCGACGCTGCCAAGTCGGCTGGCGACCTGCCGCAAGTACGCGGCGTTCTCTCCGTTCGGAAAGACGTGCTGTTGAAGCGGCAAGCTGTGGCGCGAATAAGGCGGACACAATCGCCCCGGCGGTTGTCGGCCCGCGCCGCGATGGGATAGCCTTCTTCCGTGCCCGAGATGCTCAAGAAGATCGAATCGGACGTGAAGGACGCCATGCGCGCCGGCGACAAGCCGCGCGTCTCGACGCTCCGCCTCCTGCTCGCGGCGCTGAAGAACGAGAAGATCCAGGCGCACCGCGATCTGACCGACGAGGAGATCGAGGCGGTGATCCGCCGCGGCGTCAAGCAGCGGAAGGACTCGATCGAGCAGTACGCGAAGGGAAATCGGCAGGATCTCGTCGACGCCGAGACGGCGGAGCTCGACCTCCTGAACGGGTACCTCCCGCAGGGACTCTCCGAGCAGGAGCTCGAAAGCGCGGTCAAGGGAATCATCGAGGAGCGCTCCCTGACCTCGAAGAAGGAAGTCGGCGCGGTGATGAAAGAGCTCATGTCGCGGTACAAGGGGAAGGTCGACGGCCGTCGAGCCCAGGAGATCGCGCAGCGACTCCTTCCGTGAACGCTCGCCGCGTTCGTGCTTCCGCGACCCCTCGCGGCGTTCGCCCGTGAACGCCAGCCGCGTCTCCGTGGAATCGGAGATCAAGGTCCCCGTGCCCGATCTCGCCCCGGTTCGATCCCGCCTCGCCGCCAACGGCGCCTCCCGGGTTTCCGAGCTCCATGACGAGATGAATGTCCTCTTCGACGACGACGACGGGCGACTCGCGTCGTCCGGATGCGCGCTCCGGGTGCGGCGCGCGCGGGGGCGCGGCATCCTGACGTTCAAGGGATCGCCCGCGTTCGAGGGCGCCGTCAAGCGGCGCGAGGAGATCGAGATCGAGGTGAGCGACGCCGACGCCGCCGAGCGGATCCTCGGACGGCTCGGGTTCCGGCCGAGGTTCCGCTACGCGAAACGGCGCGAGGAGTTTCGCTGCGTCGGATGCCTCGTCGCGCTCGACGAGACGCCGATCGGCTCCTTCGTCGAGATCGAGGGCGACCCCGCCGCGATCGCGGTCTGCGCCGCGCTCGTGGGACTGCGTCATGCGGATGCGGAGCGCCGTTCCTACGCCGGCCTGTACCGCCGCGCGAGGGAGAAGGACCCGTCGCTTCCGCCCGACATGGTCTTCCGCGAGTGAAGCCGATTGTCCTCTGCGCCGGCCTCGGCACGCGCCTGCGCCCCGCCACACTCGACCGTCCGAAGGCGCTCTTCCGGTTCTTGAACGTCCCGCTCGTCGACCGGCGGCTCCGCGCGCTCGTCCGGCAGGGATTTCCGCAGGTCGCGGTCAATCTTCACCATGAAGGACGTCAGATCGTGGAGCACCTGGGCGAGAGCGGGGCCGCGGGCGCGGCGATCCGTTTCTTCTGGGAGCCGGTCATCCTCGGCACCGGCGGCGCGGTGAAAAACGCCGAGGCATTCTTCGAACACGAGGAAGCGGCGGTCTGGAACGTGGACGCGGAGGTCGATGCCGACCTCGGAGCCCTCCTTCGCGCGCACCGCCGAGACGACAACGCCGCGACCCTTCTCGTGGCCGGGAACCCGGAGCCGCGGCGCTTCACGCCGCTCGAGACGGAGGGGTCGCGTCTGGTGCGGATCGGCGAGGCTGGCGGAAGCGCCGGTGAGAGCGCCGGCCCGCCCGTCCTCTTCACGGGAGTTTCGATTCTCGCCCCGCGCGCGATCGAGCGGATTCCGCATGGCACCCGCTCCCTCGTCGACGATCTCTGGCGTCCCCTCCTCGCCGAAGGGAGGGAAAGGATCGGAGTCGTCTTCCATGAAGGGAGCTTCTTCGACCTCGGGACTCCCGCCGACGTCCTCGCGGCGTCGCTTTCGGCGCTCGAATCGGGCCGCGATTTCGAGCCGGCGGAGGGCTTCTTCGACCCCGGCGCGAAGGTCCTCGCCGTCGATCCCGGCGCCGTCCCCGAGCGAGTCGCTCGTTCGGTCGTCGGCCGCGCCCGGATCGCGGACGACGCGCGCATCGAGGGCTCGGTTCTCCTCGACGGCGCCGAGCTCGCGGAGGGGTGCGCCGTGACCGGCAGCCTCGTCGGACCGGTGCGCATCGGCCGCGCCGAAACCGTCGACGGGATGTTTCTCTGGCCCGGGGAGCTCGGGACCGTCCGGATTCCTTTTCACGATTCCTCCCAGCGCCGCGCGCCTGCCGTGTAGTACAGGACGCGGATGCGTCCGGTGCGGTTGTAGATGCGGACGACCGCCATGCGCGACCGCCCGTCGGTCAGATAGAGCGATCCCGGCGTGCATTCTCCGAGCGGCGAGAACGAACAGATGTCGCTTCGGTTGAAGCGGACCGGGTCGTCGATGCCCGTGAGCGGCTTCGACGGCGAGGAGGGATCGGGCACGAGAACGCCGTGGAGGATGCCGATCCGGACGTCGCCGCGGTCCCATCCGTGCGATCCGGGAGCGGGCCTGTCGATGCCCGAACCGATCTCCTTCGTCAGAACTCCGTTGCCGTTGCCGTCGCGGTAGACGGCGAGCCGGTAGCCCGCCGGGAAGATCTCGATTCGGACCGCCGTCTCACGCCCGCTGGCGATCGCGGTCAGGCGGGCCACGCGAAACGTCATTGCGGCCTCCTGCCCCGCGGTGTGGATCCGCACGTTGGCATAGAGGCCCTGCGCGGCCGGGATCGCGATCAGGAGCGTCGTCGCGCCGATCGCAACGGCCGCGAGCAGCTCGACCAGGGAAAAGCCGTTCGGTTTCATCGTCTTGAGCGAAAGGGAGCCCGGCGGCGCGAGGGAGCGGCGCCGCCGGGCTCTGTCGATCACGCCGCCTTCGCGGCCTTCGTCCGGGCGCGCGAGCGCATTCCGGTCGACTTGATCTTCTGCGTGAGCGTCGTGCTGCCGGAGACCGTGAGATGCGGCCGGAGGACGACGAAGAGCTTCTCGCCGACTCCCTTGACCTCCATCAGGTCTTCGATCTTCTTGAACGGGCCGTTCGTCTTCCGGTACTCGACGACCCGATCGGCGAGCTTCGGCCCGACGCGGGGGAGGAGCGCGATCTGCTCGGCGGAGGCGGAATTGACGTTGATCACGCCGCTCGCGGCGGGGGAGGAGGCGTCGGCGCTTTTCGGCGAAGTCGCGGCTCGGAGCGGCGCGAACGCGCTTGCGGCGAGGAGAACCGTGGCGATCATCCATTTCGGCATGGGCGTTTCCTTTCTGATTTCGATGTTTCGATTCGATTTCCGGGGCGTTTGTCCTCATCACCTTTTCCGCGGCTATTCCTTCATCGTCACCTCCGCAAAAAATTGTTCGGAGGACGGGAAGGCGAAAGGCGGGCCATCGGAAACTCACGGCAACATGCTTGAAAAGAGAGAGTTATGCCGATCGCACGAAGATCCGCTGACAAAAGTCTTTTCGGGGGTGCCGCAGAAAGAGGCGCGATGTCCGTCGTTCCAGGCAGTTGGCCGCCGACGGATTTCCGTGCGCCTGACAGGAATTTTGTCGGCTCTATAATCGCGCGGCGTGCCGGGAGAAGGGAAAGAGATCGTCGTCGGCATCTCCGGCGCTTCCGGAAGCGCTCTCGCGATCGGGCTCCTGCAGTCGATCCTTCCGCTCGACGCCGTTTTCCGGATCCATCTCGTCGTCTCCCCCTCTGCGCTCGCGGTCGCCCGGCAGGAGGTCGGGCCCGAGATCCACGACGCCCGGAGCTTCGTCACGGTCCTGGGTCTGGAACCGCGCGTCGCGGGGAAGATCGAGGTCCACTCCGACGACGACGTCTCGGCCGCGATCTCGTCCGGTTCCTACCCGACGGCCGGAATGATCGTCGTCCCATGCAGCGCCGGAACCCTCGCCTCGATCGCGAACGGCATCTCGCGCGGGCTCCTGCAGCGCGCCGCGGACGTGACCCTGAAGGAGCGGCGCCCGCTGGTGCTTTCGTTCCGCGAAAGCCCCTACTCGCTCGTCCATCTCGAGAACATGGCGGCGGCGACGCGGGCCGGAGCGATCGTGATGCCCCCCTCGCCCGCCTTCTACATCGAGGCGCCGTCGATCGAGCGCCTCATGCAGGCCTATTACTTCCGCGTCGCGCGCGTCTTCGGGCTCGAGCTCCCGGGCGACTTCGTCTGGCGCGGTCCCCACCCGCATCGCGCATGAGCGATTCGCTCTCGTCCGCATGAGCACCGTCGCCGCCGGGCGGTTCCGCGAATCGCTGGAGATGATCAAGTTCTCGCACACGGTCTTCGCGCTCCCGTTCGCGCTGCTCGCCTACTTCCGGGCAGCCGGGCCGCAGCCGTCGCTCCGCACCGGTGCGTGGGTGATCGTCGCGATGATCGGGGCGCGGACCGCGGCGATGGCGTTCAACCGGATCGCCGACCGCGCGATCGACGCCGAAAATCCACGGACGGCAACCCGCGCGCTGCCTGCGGGGAGGCTGCCGGTCGGATTCGCCGCGGGACTTTGTCTGGCGGGATCGTTCGTTTTCCTCGCCGCGGCATTCGAGCTCAACGGGCTCGCGTTCGCGCTCGCGTTCCCGACGCTCGCCGTGCTCCTCGGGTACTCGTTCACGAAGCGGTTCACGGCGCTTTCGCACGTCGTGCTGGGGCTGTGCCTCGGGATCGCGCCCGTCGGCGCGTGGGTGGCTTTCCGCGGGAAGATCGAGTGGCCGCCGATCGCGCTGGGATTCGCCGTCCTCTTCTGGACGGCGGGGTTCGACGTGCTCTATTCGCTCCAGGACGAGGCGTTCGACCGGAAGCGCGGATTGCGCTCGGTTCCGGCGCGGCTCGGGACGGTCGGGGCGCTCCGGGTCTCCGGCCTCTTCCACGTCGCGACACTCGTTTTTCTCGTGCTCTTCGACCGCGCGGTCGGCGGAGGGCCGCTCCTCGCGGCGGCGGTCGTCATCGCCGGGCTCGCGCTCGCGGTGCAGCACGCGATCGTGAGGCCGAACGACCTGTCGCGGCTGAACGCGGCGTTCTTCACGGCGAACGGATTCCTGTCGGTCGCGGTGGGGGTGCTGGGGATAGCGGACTTGTGGGTGAGATAGCTGCGGAGACCATCCAAACCGTTCACCTGCGAGCGGCGGTCTTCCCGCACCGCGGCCTCGGCGCCGGGTTGGCTCTTCCATTGTCTTCCACGGCAAAGAACACTATGTGGCGAGGCGCGGCGAGACGCGAGCCCGACGGGATGGGGGTCGCCCGCGAGATCCCGAGGCATACCGGGGCGTATGTTGCAGGGTCTCGCGGGCGGCACGCGCCCGTCCGGCTCGATGTATCGCCGCGCCGGCGTTAGAATCCCTCAACCGTGACCTCTCCAAGAAGCGAGCTTCCCCTCCACCACATCGCGATCGATGGTCCGATCGGGGTGGGAAAGACCTCGCTCGTCGAGCTCCTCGCCAAGCGCTTCCAGGGGGTCAAGATCCTGGAGGACATCGACAACCCCTTCCTTCCCGATTTCTACAAGAACAAGAAGGGCGCGGCGTTCCAGACGCAGCTCTTTTTCCTCCTGTCGCGCTACCAGCAGCAGCGGGAGATCGCCCAGCTCGACCTCTTTTCCGGGCTCGTCGTCGCCGACTACACGTTCCCGAAGGACAAGATCTTCGCGTGTCTCAACCTCGACGACTCGGAGCTCCTGATCTACGACAAGCTCTACACGCTGCTGTCGGAAAGCGTCCCGAAGCCGGATCTCGTCATCTACCTGCAGGGATCTCTCGAGACGTGCCTGAAGCGCGTGAAGAAGCGGAACCTGAGCTACGAGAAGTCGATTTCGGTCGATTATCTGAAGCAGCTGATCGAGGCGTACAACTACTACTTCTACCACTACGAGGAGACCCCGCTCCTCGTCGTCGACACGAACGAGATCGATTTCGTGAACCGCCCGGAACATTTCGACGATCTCGTCGAGCAGATCAAGAAGATCAAAAAGGGCGTACAATATTACGTTCCGATCGGATCCCGATAAGCGGGACCGAGACGGAAGACATTTTTCACGAGCCCTTTTCGGCGGCCACCCTCGGGGGCCGACCGGAGGACGAGGAGCGAACGTGAAGACAGCGGAAACCCCGGTTTCCATCCCGGAGCTCGTCTCCCGCAAAGGACAGGAGAAGATGGCGGTCCTGACGGCCTACGACGCGCCGTCGGCGCGGATTCTCGACGCCGCGGGAATCGACGTCCTGCTCGTCGGGGACTCCATCGAAATGGTCGTCTACGGGAAGGAGTCCACGCTGACGGCGAGCCTCGACGCGCTCGTGCGCCACGCGGCGGCCGTTTCGGGCGCGGCCAGACGCGCGCTCGTCGTCGGCGACATGCCGTTTCTCTCCTACCAGGCGAGCCCCTCGGAAGCGGTGAAGAACGCCGGACGATTCCTCGCCGAGGGCGGCTGCGGCGCGGTCAAGCTCGAAGGAGGGCGGCGCGTGCTGCCGTCGGTCGAGGCGATCCTCGCGGCGGACATCCCGGTGATGGGGCACGTCGGCATGACGCCGCAGTCGTTCCGGAAATTCGGCGGCTTCAAGGTTCAGGGCAAGACCGCGGGCGCGGCGGAAGAGATCCTCGAGGACGCGATCGCCCTCGCGGCGGCCGGCTGTTTCGCAATCGTCCTCGAGTGCGTGCCGGACGCGCTCGCCGCCCGGATCACGGAGACCGTTCCGGTTCCCACGATCGGCATCGGCGCCGGTCCGCACTGCGACGGCCAGGTGCTCGTCTACCACGACCTCCTCGGGCTGTCGGGCGAATTCCGCCCGAAGTTCGTCCGGCGGTACGCCGAGCTCGCCCCGGTGATCGAGGACGCCGCGCGCCGTTATCTCGAGGACGTCAGGTCCGGAGCGTTCCCGTCCCGGGAAGAGACGTTCGTCCCCGACGCGCCGCCGCTCCGCCGGGTCTACTGAGGGGAGCGGGAACCGCGTGATCGTCACCGCCTCGATTCCGGAGCTGAGAGCGGCGCTCGCGCCGCTTCGCGCGCGCGGACCCGTCGGTTTCGTGCCGACGATGGGCGCGCTCCACGAGGGGCATCTCTCGCTCGTGCGGATCGCCCGGCGGGAAGCGTCGGCCGTCGTCGTCTCGATCTTCGTCAATCCGCTCCAGTTCGCGCCGTCGGAGGACCTCGCGAAGTACCCGCGAACGCTCGAGGCGGACCTGGCGCTCCTCGAGCGGGAAGGCGTTGACGCGGTGTTCACGCCGGCGGCCCCGGAGTTCTATCCGCCGGGATTCTCGACGACGATCCACGTCGCCGGCGTCTCGGAAGGCGGAGAGGGCGCGGCGCGGCCGGGGCACTTCGTCGGCGTCGCGACGGTCGTCGCAAAGCTCTTCCACGTCGTCTCGCCGGACGTCGCGGTCTTCGGCCGGAAGGACCTGCAGCAGGCCGCCGTCGTGCGCCGCATGGTCGAGGACCTCGATTTCCCGGTGCGGCTGGTCGTCGCGCCGATCTCGCGCGAGGAGGACGGCCTCGCCCGATCGTCTCGGAACGCCTACCTCTCGCCCGACGAGCGCCGGAAGGCGGCGGGGTTTCCGCGGGTCCTCTTCTCGGCCGCCGAACGGATCGCCGCGGGAGAGCCGGTCCCGCCGGCGCAGGAGCGCGCGCGGCGGGAGCTCGAGGAAGCCGGCTTCGAGGTCGACTACGCGGAGGTCGTGGACCCCGCGACGATGCGGCGGACCTCCGAGCCGCGGCGGGGGGCGGCGCTCGCCGCCGCGGTCCGGCTCGGGAAGATCCGCCTGCTCGACAACGTTTTACTGGAAGGACAGCGACAGCCATGAAGAAGGAAATTCTCAGGGGAAAGATCCACCGCGCCACGATCACGCAGGCGGAGGTGGACTACGAAGGCTCGATCGGGATCGACGCGGGACTCCTGCGCGCGGCCGGGATCGAGGAATACGACCGCGTCGAGGTCTACGACGTCACCCGAGGATCGCGATTCGCGACCTACGCGATCGAGGCGCCGGAGGGCTCCGGGACGATCTCGGTCAACGGCGCGGCGGCACGCCTCGTCCAGCCGGGCGACCTCGTGATCATCGCGGCGTACGGGACCGTCGAGGTCGGCGAGCCGCGCCCGAAACCGGCGCTCGTCTTCGTCGACGGCGACAACGCGGTCGCCGAGATCAAGTCCCGCGAGCTCCAGGGAGTCGGAGCGTGACCGCCGCCGCGGCTCCCGCCGCCGAAACCGCCGCGCGGGAGGACGTCTTCCGCCTGGGCGGCCGCGAGTTCCGATCCCGTCTCATCGTGGGGACGGGGAAGTATTCGTCCTTCCCTCTCATGAAGGAGGCGCTCGAGGCGTCGGGATCGGAGATCGTGACGGTTGCGGTCCGCCGGGTGAACCTGACCGACCGCACGAAGGAGTCGCTCCTCGACTGGCTGCCGAAGGAGATGACGATCCTTCCGAACACCGCCGGGTGCTACACGGCCGACGAGGCGATCCGGACGGCGCGGCTCGGCCGCGAAGTCGGCCTCTCCGACTGGGTCAAGCTCGAGGTGCTGGGCGACGAGCAGACCCTTTTTCCGGACAACGACGAGCTGCTGAAGGCGACGCGGACGCTCGTCGCCGAGGGATTCACGGTTTTTCCGTACACCTCCGACGACCCGATCGTGTGCCGGAAGCTCGAGGAGGCCGGCGCGGCCGCGGTCATGCCTCTCGGCGCGCCGATCGGCTCGGGCCTCGGGCTGCAGAATCCGAACAACGTCTCGATCATCCTCGAGCGGGCGTCCGTTCCGGTGATCGTCGACGCGGGAGTCGGAACGGCTTCCGACGCGTGCATTGCGATGGAGCTCGGCGTCGCGGCCGTTCTCATGAATACCGGAATCGCGGGGGCGTCGGACCCCGTGCGGATGGCGCGGGCGATGCGCGAGGCGGTTTCGGCGGGGCGCGAGGCTTTCCGGGCGGGCAGAATCCCGAAGAAACGCTATGCGACGGCCTCGTCCCCGATCGAGGGCATTCCAGGTAAGTAGCTCATTTCACGGTTGTTCTCGGCGGACCGGGGATCGACCGCCCGGGAGCGGCCCTGACCTGTTGCGCCCCCGGTCATTGTCTGTTAATGTTTCCGTGTCGAATAGCTAACCGAGCCAGAGCCACAACCGTGTATCACCCGATCGAATTCCGTCCTGAACAATGAATCGGCTCTCTTGCGCGCTCGGCGCGGCTTTGTCTTTGAAAGGGGGTCGGTCGCAGTAGAAACCTGAGGGGCCAGGGATCGCCCCGCCGACCTCGAATCGAGACGGTCAATCTTCCCCTGCCGGCGCGTGGCGCCGGGTTGCTTTTAAAAATTAACGTTTTTTGGGGATCTCGAATCCCCGGGAGTCACGAAGAGTCACCATGAACCAGTTTACGGACAAGAACCTCACGTGCGTGGATTGCGGCGCGACGTTCCTTTTCTCGGCCGACGATCAGGAGTTTTACGCCCGCAAGGGTTTCACCAACGAGCCGAAGCGCTGCAAGGTTTGCCGCGACAAGCGCAAGACCGCCGGAGGCGACTCCCGCGAGCGCACGCTCTACACGGTCACGTGCGACGCGTGCGGAAAGCAGACCCAGGTGCCGTTCAACCCGACCAACGGGAAGCCGGTCTACTGCCGCGACTGCTACCAGTCGCGCCGCCAGCCGCAATCCCAGGCCTACTGAGCACTTCTTCTCACATTCATGATGGAGGGGGCGAAAAGCCCCCTCTTTTTTTTCGGGCCGGAAGCAGAGGGGAGCGTCGGCGAAGGGGTGGCGGCGGGCGCGGTCGAATCACACAAGGCCGCGAGCGAAGCGAGCTTCATCGCGACTTCTCCCGGCGGGAGAAGGTGGCGGCTGCAAGCCGCCGGATGAGGGCGGTTCGAGGAGCCGCGCCGCCGTCACGACCCTTGGTCCCCGAGCCAGCTCCCGCGACGTGTTACGATTTCCGCCCGCCGCATGACGACCGCATTCGCCTCGCGCACGTGTGATTCCCTCATCGATCTCGTCGGAAACACGCCCATGCTTCGCCTGTCGCGTTTCGCGCCGGGCCTCGACCTGCGGGCGAAGCTCGAATACCTGAATCCGGCCGGCAGCGTGAAGGACCGGATCGCGAAGGCGATGGTCGAAGACGCCGAGAAGCGCGGGCTCCTGAAACCCGGCGGCACGATCGTCGAGCCGACCTCCGGCAACACCGGCGTCGGTCTCGCGATGGTCGCGGCCGCGAAGGGTTACGCGGCGATCTTCGTCGTCCCCGAAGGCTACGCGCACATGAAATGCAAGGTGATGCAGGGCCTCGGCGCGATCGTCGTCCGCACGGACCCCGCGAAAGGGATGAAGGGCGCGATCGCGAAGGCCGAGGAGATCGTCGCGTCCCGGCCGGGTGCCTACATGCCCCAGCAGTTCCGGAACCCCGTCAACCCGCGCGCCCACTACGACACGACCGGTCCCGAAATCGAGGAGCAGTGCGACGGGAAGATCGACGCCCTCGTCATCGGCGTCGGATCGACGGGGACGTTCATCGGCTGCGCCCGCTACCTCGGCGAACGGCATCCCGGTCTCCTCCGCGTCGCGGTCGAGCCGCAGGGCTCCATCCTCCAGGGAGGAGAACCGGGTCCCCACAAGGTGGAGGGAGTCGGGTTGTCGTTCTTTCCCGAGATCCTCGACCGGTCGCTCATCGACGAGTCGATCATGGTTTCGGACGACGAGGCGTTCGCGGTCTGCCGCGAGCTCGGCCGCACCGAAGGACTCCTCGTCGCCGGGTCCTCGGGCGCCGCCGCCGCCGCCGGGCGCGAAGTTGCCCGCCGGCTCGGGCCGGCGAAGACCGTCGTGACGATCTTCCCCGACGCCGCGGAGCGCTACCCGGGACAGGGGATCCTCGAATGACGGGATTCTCGACCGACGCGATCCACGCGGGCAACGAGCCCGACCCGACGACCGGCGCGGTTTCGGTGCCGATCTACCAGACGTCGACGTACGTCCAGCCCGAGCTCGGCCGGCACAAGGGCTACGAGTACGCCCGCACCGCCAACCCGACGCGGCGCGCGCTCGAGGAGAACCTCGCCGTGCTCGAACGGGGCGCCGCCGCGCGCTGCTTCGCCTCCGGCATGGCGGCGATCTCCGCCGTCGCGACGTTCGCGAAAGCGGGAGACCATGTCGTCGTCTCCGACAACACGTACGGCGGGACGTTCCGCCTCTACTCAAGGATCCTCGCGCACATGGGGGTCGCGTTCTCCTTCGTGGATACCCGTGACCCGGAGAACGTTCGCCGCGCGATTCGCGACGACACCCGCTTCCTCCATCTCGAGACGCCGACGAACCCGATGATGTCGCTCTGCGACATCGCGGCGATTTCGGCGATCGCGAAAGAGAACGGGCGCAACGTCCTCGTCGTCGTCGACAACACGTTTGCGACCCCGTATTTCCAGCGCCCCCTCGAGCTCGGCGCCGACATCGTCGTCCACTCGACGACGAAGTTCCTGAACGGCCATTCCGACTCGGTCGGCGGCGCGGCGATCGCGAAGACGAAGGAGCTCGACGAGTGGCTCGGCTTCGTCCAGAACTCCGCGGGGGCGATCCTGTCGCCCTTCGACTCGTGGCTGGTGCTGCGGGGCGTCAAGACCCTGGCGGTCCGGATGGAGCGCCACGAGGCGAACGGCCGGGCCGTCGCGGCGTACCTCGAGTCCCACCCGAAGGTCGGGAAAGTCTTCTACCCGGGGCTCGCCTCCCACCCCCAGCATGCCCTCGCGAAGAGGCAGATGCGCGGGTTCGGGGCTCTGATCTCGTTCGACCTCGGGAGCTACGGGAACGCCAAGGCGCTCCTCGACACGGTGAAGATCTGCTCGCTCGGCGAGAGCCTCGGCGGCGTCGAGACGCTCATCTGCCATCCCGCGACGATGACGCACGCGTCGGTCCCCGACGAGGACCGCGCGAGGCTCGGCATCACGCCGGGACTGGTCCGGATTTCGGTCGGGATCGAGGACGAAGAAGACCTACTTGCGGATCTGAGCCGGGCGCTTTCGGCCTTTTGACTTTTTCGGGGCGGCGCGCCGCGAAGCCTTCGCGGCGGGGGCGGCCTTCCTCCGTCTCCTCGGCTCCTCGGCACCGTCGACGATCCAGTCGCAGAAGCGGGCGTCGGCGCTCCGGATCGACAACGAGAGGATCTCGGGCAGCTCGTAGGAATTGATCTCCCGGATCGTCGCCGCGGCGTCGGGAAAACGTTTCGCGATCGTCTTGATGACGAGAAGGTACTCGGTGTCCTCGCAGACCTTTCCCTTCCACCGGTAGATCGACCGGAGCGACGGGACCATGTTGACGCAGACCGCATGGCGGCGATGGACGAGCGCCTCCGCGATGTCGAGGCCCTGCTCTTCCGTGCCGACCGAGGTGAGCATTACGACGATGTCGTCTCCGCGCATCGAGTGCACCTTAGAAGAAGGATAGATCTGCGTCAAGGTGCGACGGTGTCATCGGCCGTGCGATGCATCGAGCCGGACGGGCGCGGACAGGCCCGTGTCGCCCTCCGACGTACGCTCCGGTACGCCTGCGGGCGCCCCGGGCTGTCCGCATCCCGTCGGGCTCGCGCCTCGCGCGCCCGATCGTCAATCACTGAAATGGTGTTGTCTGGCGGTCGTGAGCTCCCGGGATCGCCTCTCCCGGCGGGAGAGGCCGCCGCGCCGAAGCTCGAAGAGCGGCCTGCCGCGCCGACTCGTCCGCTGAAGCTTCAGCGAAGGAGGAAGCCTCGGCGAAGGCGGGAAGGCGGGCGGGTGAGGGAGCTCCGGGTTACTTCGCGGAGGGTCCCCCGCGATGCGAAGGCCCCGGAATCTCTAGGTTTCCTCGTTTCAATGGCGGGTCATTGCGAGGGAGCGGCCTGCCGCGCCGACTCGGCCGCTGAAGCTTCAGCGAAGGAGGAAGCCTCGGCGAAGGCGGGAAGCGACCGCGGCAATCTCCAACCGGATGGAAGCGAAGGTGCGTTTCGCGGAGCTGGAGCCGCCTCTCCAGTTCTTGACGAGCGCGTAGCCTTCCGGAAGACGCCGAAAGTGCGGCGAGACGCGAGCCCGACGGGATGCGGGTCGCTCGCGAGATCCCGAGGCGTACACGAGCGGTACGTTGAGGGTCTCGCGAGCGGCACGCGCCCGTCCGGCTCGATGTATCGCCGCACCTGCCCTCCTGTTAGGATGCCGCACCGATGCGAATCCTCTCCGGCATCCAGCCCTCCGGCAAGCTCCACCTCGGAAACTACCTCGGGGCGATCCGGCAGCACATCGAGCTCCAGGAGAGCGGCGACGCGTTCTATTTCATCGCGGATCTTCATGCCCTGACGACCGTCAAGGACCCGCAGCTCCTGCGGGAAAACGTTCGCGACGTCGCGCTCGACTACCTGGCGCTCGGCCTCGACCCGGCGCGCGCCGCCTTCTACAAGCAATCGGACATCCACGAGGTTCCGGAGCTCTCCTGGCTTCTGACGACCGTGACGCCGATGGGCCTCCTCGAGCGCTGCACTTCCTACAAGGACAAGATCGCCCGCGGCCTCTCTCCCGATCACGGGCTCTTCTCGTATCCGGTCCTGATGGCCGCCGACATCCTGATCGTCGACGCCGACGTCGTCCCCGTCGGCAAGGACCAGAAGCAGCACGTCGAGGTCGCCCGTGACATCGCCGGGAGCTTCAACCATCTGTACGGCGACGTACTCAAGCTCCCGCAGGAGCGGATCCTCCCGGAGGCGGGAGTCGTTCCGGGGATCGACGGGCAGAAGATGTCGAAGTCCTACGGCAACGACATCGGGATTTTCCTCGAGGGAAGGGCGCTGAAGGAGCGTGTCATGGCGATCGTGACCGACTCGGCGCCTGTCGAGGCGCCGAAGGATCCGGACACGAACAACGTCTTCAACCTCGTCAAGCTCTTCGCGTCTCCCGGCGAAACCGCCGAATGGCGCGAGCGGTTCGCGGCCGGGGGACTCAAGTATTCGGAGATCAAGAAGCGGCTGATCGCTCTCCTCGACGAGCGGTTCGGCGCGGCGCGCGAGCGGCGGAAGGAGCTCGCGAAGGATCCCGCCTACGTCGACGGCGTGCTGGAGGAGGGCGCCGCGAAGGCGCGGAAGATCGCGAGCGCGACGCTGGCGAGGTGCCGCCGCGCCTGCGGCATCGACTGAAGCGCGGCGATACATCGAGCGAATACGGGCGCGTGCCGCCCCGCGCCACCCTCGACGTACGCTTTCGGTACGATTCGGGATGGCGCGAGGCGACCCGCATCCCGTCTCGCTCGCGTCTCGCCGCGCCTCATCCTGTGAAGGGCGGCCCCAACCTGTGAAGGGCGCCCGCAACACAGTTTTCGTGTAGTATCTCCGCGATGTTCCGATCCTTTATCGCGGCCTTTCTCCTCGCCGCCTCAACATCGAGTGGGTCGGCGGCTTCGGCGGGCGGAGCCGGGCAGGACATCCGCCTGGTCTCCAGCGGGGTCGAGCGGACGTGCCTCGTCCACGCGCCCGCGAAGAAAGGCGGGGCGCCGATGCCGCTCCTCCTCGTCCTCCATGGCGGCGGCGGAACTGCGGAGGGGATGGTGAGGCTGACGAAAGGCGGCTTCGACGCGCTCGCCGACCGCGACGGCTTCGTCGCGGCGTATCCGCAGGGCGTCGGAAAGTCGTGGAACGACGGACGCCACGACCTCCGCTCGGAGGCGACGCGCGAGAACGTGGACGACGTCGGGTTCGTCCGCGATCTCATTGCAGAGCTCTCGCGCCGGTATCCGATCGACCGGCACCGCGTGTTCGTCGCCGGAATGTCCAACGGCGGCATGATGGCGATGCGCCTCGCCTGTTCGCTCCCTGAGCTCCGCGGCGCCGCCGCCGTCGCGGCGTCCCTTTCCGACGACGCCGCCGCGACGTGTCCCGCGACTTCGCGGGTCTCCGTCGTCGAGATCGCCGGAACCGCCGACCCGATCGTGCCGTACGGCGGCGGGGAAGTGAGGGTCCTGTGGATGGGACGCGGGCGGGTGACGGGAGCGCCGGCGACCCCCGAATCGTGGGCGAAGAAAGCCGGCTGCCGGATGACTCCCGCGGAGACGGACCTGCCCGCGAAGGTGTCCGACGGGACGAGCGTGCGCGAGATCGAATATCCCGGATGCGGCTCCGGAGCCCGCGTCATCCTGTATCGGGTCGAGGGGGGCGGCCACGCGTGGCCGGGAGGGATGCCGTATCTCACCGAGCGGATGATCGGAAGGACGAGCGGGAACCTCGACGCCTGCGGCGCGATCTGGGAGGTCTTCTCCTCGCTTCGTTGACCTCGTCCGCCCGGGGCGGATGAGAGCCGCTGCCGCCGTCGACCGGTGCGCCGGGGAAACCGTGAGCCACATGAATCATGACCACGGCCGCGTCGCGTGCTACCGATGGGTTCGGAATGGAGTCCGTCGGCCAGGTCGCGTCCGTCGTCTCGATCGTCATCAGCGCCATCGGAGGCCTCATCGTGCTCTGGGGCGTGGTCCAGACGGCCGTGCGGTTCCTCCGGATGAAGGTGTCCATCGGGACGGGCGGGGACGAGATCGTCCGCAGCGAGACGATTCGGCAGCAGCTCGGAGCCCATCTGCTGCTGGGGCTCGAGGTCTTCATCGCCGGCGACATCATCAGTTCGGTCGTCAGTCCGACGTGGAGCAAGGTCGGCGTCCTCGCGGCGATCGTGGCGATCCGGACGGTCCTCTCCTACTTCCTCCGGATGGAGGTCAAGCAGAGCCGCGCCTAGCGCCGTGAGCGGATGACGGAGTCTCGCTACCGCGCGAGCCTCTCCGCGTATTTCTTGCGGAGCTTCGCGACCTTCGGCGAGATGACGGCCTGGCAGTAGGGCTGACCGGGATTCTGCTCGAAGTAGTTCTGGTGGTAGTCCTCGGCGCAGTAGAACGTCTCGGCGGGAACGACCTCGGTCACGATCGGGGCGGGGAAGATCCCCTCCCGGCCGAGCTTTTCGATCATCGCGTCGGCCGCCGCCTTCTGCGCGGAGGAGTGGTAGAAGATCGCGGAGCGATACTGGCTTCCGACGTCGGCGCCCTGCCGGTTCTTCGTCGTCGGATCGTGCAGCGCGAAGAAGATCTCGAGCAGCTCCTCGTACGAAACGACCGCCGGTTCGAACGTGATCTCGACCGCCTCGGCGTGCCCGGTCGTTCCGCTGCACACCTGCCGGTAGGTCGGGTCTTTCACCGTGCCTCCGGTGTAGCCGGAGACGACTTTCTCGACGCCGCGGAGCGGCAGGAAGACCGCCTCCATGCACCAGAAACATCCGCCCGCGAACGTCGCGACTTCCTTCTCCATGGGAAAGATTCTGCCAGATTCGGGCCGCCCGCGCGGGCTCCTTCGAACCTTTCCCGTTTCTTGTCGTATTCTTCCGCCCGACAAACCTTTTTTCGAAGGAGCCGTCGTGAAGAAAGTCCTCGTCTGCGCCTCTCTGCTTGCGTTGGCCGTCCTCCCGGCCGCCGCCGCCAAATCCAAACCCGCGCAAAAATCGACGGCTCCGTCCGGCCCGATGTCGGCCGAGACGTGGAGCGGCCTCGAGCTTCGCTCGATCGGGCCGGGAATCGCCTCGGGGCGGATCATGGACCTCGCGGTCGATCCCGCGGCCGACGGCCGCCGGTACTTCGTCGGGGTGGCCTCCGGAGGGGTCTGGCGGACGGACAACGACGGAACCACCTGGACGCCGGTATTCGACCACGAGGGCTCCTACTCGATCGGCTGCGTGACGATCGATCCGAACGATCCCTTCGTCGTCTGGGTGGGAACGGCGAGAACAACAGCCAGCGCAGCCGTCGACTACGGCGACGGCGTCTACCGCTCCGACGACGGCGGCGGCAGCTGGAAGAACATGGGACTCGAAGACCTCCGAGCACATCGGCCGATCGTCGATCGATCCCGCGCAATTCGAACGTCGTTTACGTCGCCGCGCAGGGGCCGCTCTGGTCGGCGGGCGGCGAGCGCGGGCTCTACAAGACGACCGACGGCGGCAAGACCTGGAAGCCGGTGCTGAAGATCTCGGAGAACACCGGCGTCACCGACGTCGTGCATGCGACCCGCGGAATCCCGACGTGCTCTACGCGCCGTCCTACCAGCGGCGCCGCCACGTCTGGACGATGATCGACGGCGGGCCCGGAGTCGCGCGATCTGGAAGTCGCACCGACGCGGGCGCGACCTGGACGAAGCTCACGAGCGGGCTTGCCGAAGGAGGACATGGGCCGCATCGGCCTCGCGATCGCGCCCGCCGATCCCGACGTCGTCTACGCGATCGATCGAGGCGGCGAACAAGGCGGGCGGCATCTTCCGCTCCGCCGAACCGGCGGCGCGACCTGGGAGAAGCGCACCGAGTACTTCGCCGATGCGGCACGGCAGTACTACCCGGACTCTTCGTCGATCCCGAAGAACGCCGACCGCGTCTACGTCGATGGACATCGTGCATCCAGGTCTCCGAGGACGGCGGCAAGACCTTCCACCGCTCGGCGAGAAGAACAAGCACGTGGACAACCACGCGATGTGGATCGATCCCGAAGACACGGACCACCTGCTCGTCGGCTGCGACGGCGGCGTGTACGAGACCGACGACCGCGGGGCCATCGTGGCACGTTCAAGGCGAACCTGCCCGATGACGCAGTTCTACCAGTCGCGCTGGACAACGCGGCCCTTACTACAACGTCTACGGCGGCACGCAGGACAACTTCACCCTCGGCGGTCCGTCGCGCACCGACAACGCAGCACGGGATCACGAACGGCGACTGGTTCGTCACGTCCGGGCGGCGACGGGTTCCATTCGCGTCGTCGATCCCGAGGACCCGAACATCGATCTATTCCGAGGCGCAGTACGGGGCGTTGAACCGCTGCGACCGGCGCACCGGCGAGCAGCTCTACATCCAGCCGCAGCCGGGGAAGGGCGAGCCGCCGCTCCGCTGGAACTGGGACTCGCCGATCCTCGTCTCGCCGCACAAGCACACGCGGATCTACTTCGCGGCCAACCGGCTTTTCCGCGAGCGACGACCGCGGCGACCACGTGGAAGGCGGTCAGCCCCGACCTCACGCGCCAGATCGACCGCGACAGGCTCCGGTCATGGGCAAGGTCTGGCCGCCCGGACGCGGTCGACCAGGACACGGCTCGACGTCGTTCTACGGCAATATCGTCGCGCTGACGGAATCGCCCGTCCAGGAGGGCCTGATCTACGTGGGCACCGACGACGGCCTCATGCAGGTGACCGACGACGGCGGCACGAACTGGCGGAAGATCGAGAAGTTCCCGGGCGTTCCCGACATGACGTATGTGAGCCGCCTGCGGCGTCTTCGCACGCACAACGCGGAACGGTGTACGCCGCCTTCGACAATCACAAGATGGGCGACTTCGCGCCGTATCTGCTCCGGAGCGACGACGAGGGCCGGACGTGGCATTCGATCGCCGGCGACCTTCCGAAGCGCGGAACCGTCTACGCGCTCGCCGAGGACCCGGCTGACCAGAACCTGCTCTTCGCCGGAAACGAATTCGGCCTCTTTTTCACGAAGGACGGCGGAAGCCACTGGATCGAGCTCAAGGGCGGACTCCCGACGATCGCAAGTGCGCGACCTCGCGATCCAGAAGCGGGAGAACGATCTCGTCGCCGGCAACGTTCGGCCGCGGCTTCTACATCCTCGACGACTACACGCCGCTCCGCGACGCGACGGCGGCGTCGCTCGAGAAGGGGGCCGTCCTGTTTCCGGTCAAGAACGCGCGCGTCGCGATGCCGATGTCTCCGCTCGGAGTCGCCGGAAAGTCCTTCCAGGGCGATGCGTATTACGCGGCGCCGAACCCGCCTTTCGGGGCGGTCTTCACGTACTACCTGAAGGACGAGCTCGAGACGAAGAAGGCGGCGCGCCACGAGCGCGAGAAGAAGGTCGAGAAGGAGGGAGGCGAGATGCCTTTCGCTTCCCTCCCCGAGCTCCGCGCGGAAGCCGCCGAGGAGGAGCCGGCGCTCGTCTTCACGGTCTCGGACGCGGAAGGAAACGTCGTGCGGCGCCTCACGGCGAAAGGGGAGAAGGGGGTGCACCGGATCGCCTGGGACCTCCGCTACCCGGCCGCGAACCCGGCCTCGCTCAAGCCCGCCGAGGTCAATCCCTTCTCGCCCGCGCCGACCGGTCCCATGGTCGTCCCCGGGCGCTACACGGTGTCTCTCGCGACGCGCGTCGACGGAAGATCGACGCCCGTCGGCGAGCCGCAGACGTTCGAGGCCTCCGGAGTCGGGACGATTCCGGCGAAGGACCGCGAGGCGCTCCTCGCGTTCGAGCGCAAGACCGCGCGCCTCGAGCGCGCGGTCCTCGGCGCCGGGGATCTCGTCGAGGACGTGCGCGACCGGCTGGAGAAGATCAAGGCGGCCGTCCTCGACACGTCCGGGAAGGACGCCTCGGCGCTCGGCGCCGAGGCGCGCGCTCTCGACGTGCGTTTGAACGACATCGACCGGGCGCTCCGCGGCGACCGGGTCGCGGCCCGGTACGAGATGCCGACCGGGCCGTCGATCACCGACCGGGTCGAGGGGATCGTGGGAACGCAGTGGGCGGCGACGTCGGCCCCGACCGGGACGAGTCTCGAGGCGTACGACATTGCGGCGGACGAATTCACGGTCCAGCTCGCGGCGCTGAGGACGCTCGTCGAAAAGGACCTGCGCGGACTCGAGCAGAGGCTGGAGGGGGCGGGAGCGCCGTATACACCCGGGCGCATCCCGGTGTGGCACAAAGAATAGCGGGCGCGGCGATGCATCGAGCCGGGCGGGCGCGTGCCGCCGGCCGCCCGCACGACGTACGCTTCCGGTACGCCTTAGCGGCCGGCCGGCGACCCGCATCCCGCCGGGGCTCGCGCCTCGCCGCGCTTTCAGGTTGTCGCGAGCGCGGCGAAGCGATCTCCGGGTCGGGTTCTGGAGATCGCTTTGGCCTGCGGCCTCGCGATGACGGGGGAGCCGGGCCGGCCTGGGCGGCGTTCTCTCCCTTCTCCCGGCGGGAGAAGGCGGCAGTCGAGCGGAGCGAGACCGCCGGATGAGGGAGTCTCCGCGTGATTCATCCTCCTCAGGAGTTCCGCCGGCCCGCGGATACAATCTTCTCTTCGGAGGCGACATGGCCGTAGAGGCGAAAGAACGAAAATCCGGGGTGCGGATCGAGTCCGACAGCATGGGCCCGATCGAGGTCCCGGCCGACCGCTACTGGGGCGCCCAGACCCAGCGCTCGCTGCGTCCACTTCGCGATCGGCGCGCGACGGATGCCGCGGCCGATCATCCGCGCGTTCGGCATCCTGAAGAAGGCCGCGGCGCTGGTCAACCGCGAGCTCGGCAAGCTGCCGGCCGACGAAGGCGGACGCTGATCGTCCGGCGCGGCCGACGAAGTCATCGCCGGCAACCCTCGACGCGCATTTCCCGCTCCGCGTCTGGCAGACCGGCAGCGGCACCCAGACCAACATGAACGCCAACGAGGTGATCGCCAACCGGGCGATCGAGCTGGCCGGCGGCAGATGGGCTCGAAGAAGCCGATCCACCCGAACGACGACGTGAACATGTCCCAGTCGTCGAACGACACGTTCCCGACCGCGATGCACATCGCCGCCGCCGAACGAGATCCAGCGACGCGCCTCGTCCCCGCGGTGCGGAACTTGCGCGACGCGCTCGACGCGAAGGCGAAGGCGTTCGCGGACATCGTCAAGATCGGCCGAACGCACCTGATGGACGCCATGCCGCTCACGCTCGGCCAGGAGTTCTCCGGCTACGTCGCCCAGCTCGACGCGGATCTCGCGCGGCATCGAGCATGGTGCTGCCGGCCCTCTACGAGCTCGCGCTCGGCGGCACGGCCGTCGGCACGGGCCTCAACACGCATCCCCGAGTTCGCCGAGCTCGGAGCGAAGAAGATCGCCGAGCTGACCGGGCTTCCCTTCGTCTCCGCGCCCGAACAAGTTCGCGGCCCTCGCTGCGCACGACGCGCTCGTGATGGCGAGCGGAGCGCTCCGGACGCTCGCGGTCTCGCTCATCAAGATCGCCAACGACATCCGCTGGCTCGGTTCCGGACCGCGCAGCGGGACTCGGCGAGCTCGATCCTTCCGGCGAACGAGCCCGGCTCCTCGATCATGCCGGGAAAGGTGAACCCCACGCAGTGCGAGGCGATGACGATGGTCTGCGTCCAGGTGATGGGCAACGACGCCGCGATCGGAATCGCCGGCTCGATGGGGAACTTCGAGCTGAACGTCTTCAAGCCGCTCATCATCCACAACTTCCTGCACTCCGTGCGACTCCTCGCCGATGCCTGCACGATGTTCACGAAACATTGCGTCGAGGGGATCGAGCCGAACCGGAAGCAGATCGATCTTCACCTTCGAGAACTCCCTGATGCTCGTGACGGCGCTCAACCCGAAAATCGGCTACGACAACGCGGCGAAGGTCGCGAAGAAGGCCTACCAGGAAGAGATTTCCCTTCGCGAAGCGGCGGTCGCGCTGGGGTTCCTCACCGGCGAGGAGTTCGATGCCATTGTGCGGCCGGAGGGCATGGTCCACCCTCATTGAGCCGGCGCGGCGATGCATCGAGCCGGACGCGCACGTGCGCCGCGACCCGCGGCCCGGTGCCCCGGAGCGGGAATGGCGCTAGCGGCGTTCGGAGCGCCGCAGGGTCAGCGGCAAGGCGACGCGGCGAAGGCGATGCGGTGGCGATCCCCGCTTTCGCGGGGACCTAGCCGCGGCAACACCGCCGATGGCCCTGCGCCGCCCGAACCCAAAGGGCGCCGGCGCATTGCGAACGATCTCTGCGTCGCGCCCCGGGCCCGATGCGCAACGGCATCTGCTCCCGGTGCGCGACATTGAGCTCCTCCGCAAGCCGCAGGCGCGCCGCTACCGTTATTCCCGTTCCGGGGCACTCACGTACGCGCCGGTACGCCGCGGCCGCGGGCTCGGGCGCCCGCATCGCGTCGGGCTCGCGCCTCCCCGCGCTTTCGGCTCGTCTAAGCCGAGTCGACTTGACGCTCTACTCACGCTCGGCGGCGGCCACACAAGGCCGCGCCGTTGCACCGGCGCCTCCGCCCACCCCTCTCCCCGCGGGAGAGGGAAGAGCGGCGGGACGCGCGAAGGGTGAGGGGCGAGCCGACAGGCTCGCAGGCCGACGGATGAGGGCGGGGGCGAGCCGCGCGTCGGGCACGCATCGCCGGTCCGCGAGCACGCCTCCGCGACGGTCGGGCATCTCTCTTGCTAGCCGTCCTTTCCGGAGGATGACATCGATGGAAGCGCCAGCCGTACTGGAAGAGATTCACCCGCCGGCGGCTCCGGCGGTCAGCTCAATGGGGCTGTTCCTGCCGTGCCCCCGCTGCGGCCGCGAGGCACTGATGTTCGTCGAGAACGAGTTCACCGTCTACGAACATCGGCCGAGCGTCGGCGACGAGACCCGGGAAGTCTGTATCCTGCCGTAACGCCCTCGGAAATCGCGGCGTTCCCGAGCTCCCGAGCCCCGCTCCGCACGGCACCGCGATTGCAGGGGGCCGCGGCAGGAGGATCGCGCGTGGACCTGGAAACGACGTTCGAGGATTACACCGACATGGTCGAGGGCTCCCGCACCTCCGATGGATCGGTCATCGCGCGCTGCCCTCGGTGCCACCGAATGGGAAGACTCAGGGAACAGCCCGGCGGCCTGACGACCTACGATCACCGGCGGATCGGCCCGGACGAAACCCGGGAGACCTGCGTGATCCCGAAGCCTCAGCTCTAGACCGCGGTCATTTCGTCTCCGCCGTCGCGGACCCCCGCTCCCGGGGGTGATATCGCCTCCGGGTACTTTCGCTGCGGGGCGTTCACCAGAATCGCGAATGGGAGAGAAGCCCCCATCCCGCGAGTCCGCGCAGGATGAGCAGCAGCCCGATTGCGCCGAGGAAGAGGGGCGCCAACCTGCGAAACCGGAGGAGCGGGGAGACGGATCCTCCCCCGATCGCGAGGAGAAGAATCGCCGGAACCGTACCCAGCCCGAAAACGAGCATCGTCAGCGCGCCTCGGCCCGCCGAGGCGGCCGCCGCCGCTCGGCTGGCCGCCGCGTAGACGAGCGAGCAGGGGAGCAGCCCCTGCACCATGCCGAGGAGCGCGGCCGAGGCATACGGTGGAGCGTGAAACGCCTCCTTTGCCCCGGCGCGCGCCAGACGGTCGAGCCCCGCGGCCGCGATCAGCCGTTCGGGGCCCGGCAGGACTCCGGCCGTCGAAAGGGCGAAGGCGATCGCGAAGATCCCCGCCAGGACCGATACGGCCCCGGAGATCCCGCCCCGAACGGTCACGGCCTCCCCGATCTGTCCGAAGGCTCCGGCGATCGCTCCGATGGCCGCATACATCGTGATTCGGCCCGCGAGAAAAAGACCCCGCAGCACCGCCCGCGATCCGGGGCCGCTGCCGCCGAGCCGGGCGGAGCAGATTGCTACATACGGCCCGCACATCGCCACGCAATGCGAGCTCCCCAGGACCGAGGCGAGGAAGAGCAACGGCAGGTCGCCCGACGGCAGGTCGTGGTGATGCATGGTCCGCCGGATCAGTTCTTCGTCCGCGGACTCGTCTTCTCAGCTCCCTCCTTCGGGAAGATCTGGTATTTGATGTCCTCAACGTCGCGGAACTGACCCGTCCGAATCGCCCAGAGAAAGACGCACCACGCCGCAATTCCCATGAGGAAGGCCATGAAGAAGAGATAGACCGTGATGTCCACTCAGCGGCTTTCGGCGCCGCCGGGATTCGGGAATCCGGCGAGCGTGGGGACGGGGGGAAGCCCTCGGGACCGGGCCAGCGAGAGGGCGTAGTAGACGAGCGCCCAGCGCCGGGTTTCGGCGAGGGCGTTCTTCTCGAGGTCACTCATCTTCGAGAGCGCGTCCGCCGTGGGCAGCGTCGCGACGTAATTCTGGATCTCCTGGATCTCCTCCTCCGAAAATGCTGGCTTGCCGCGGACGAGCTGCCGGAAGGGTCCCATGTCGGTATAAGCCTCGCGCGGAAAGAGGATCGAATCGTAGAAAGACGGCATCGGAGTGCCGTTCAATCCGGTGTTGAACGTCCGGTAGACGTCCTGAGGGGAGTCGCCGAACTTGAAGTTGCCGGTCGTGAAGTCGAAAGGCCGGATGGGCACTTCCCAGTCGTCCGTGAGCGCCGACGCCGAGGGCCCGTCTCCCTTCCCGGTCATGCCGTGGCAGCCCCAGCACTGGAGCAGGCGAAACACCATTCGCCCCTGGGTCAGGATTTCGGGCGGAACCTCGTGCGCGGAAGGGTAGGGAGGAACCGGGATCGTGATCGGAGGCGGCACTGCTTCGTTCTTGAAGCGGTCGGAGAACGTCTTGACGTAGTCGACCAGGTCCCACCGGTCCTGCTCCGGCAGGAAATGGCCGTCCTGCATGTTTCCCCATGCCGGCATGATCTGACCCTTGCGGACGCCCCGCGTGATCGTGCGGAAGATGTCCTCGTCCCGCGGCAGCGCTCCGGACGGGGTGGTGCGGCTCTTGAAGACGCCGAATGTGAAATTCCGCGGCTGTGGGTTGAGGAAGTGGTAGGCGTCGTTGAAGTTCGCGGCCGCGCTGGCGTCCGAGCTGGTGCGGCCGTTGCCGTAGACCCCGTGGCAACCCGAGCACTTGTTCTCGAAGATCGCTTTTCCGCGCGACACGCGAAGCTCGAGCGGCTCGGTCGGAGCGGGCCGCTGGTTCGTCGGCCATGGCTCCCAGACCCGCCAGTCGCCGATCGCGGTCCCGATCTTCTGGAGGTAGGCCTCGACCGCGATCATTTCCTCCGTCGGCCGCGGGCCATAGTCGTGCATGTCGATGATCCCGTCGCCCACCGTTCCGTCGGCGTTGACCGGCCAGACGTCGAGCGATTTCCAGTCCGGCGGCAGCTCGTCGGGAGTGACGGTTCCGTCGGAGTTCTTGTCGAGCTCGCTCTTCGTGACGCGGCCGTCGTGGTTCTTGTCGTTCTTCGCGATGAACTCCTTGACCATCCGGTCGCGGGCGCCGTCGTCCGTGTAGAGCCATGGGAACGACGGCATGATCGACTGCGGCTCGACGGCGCGCGGGTTCCAGTGATGCGCGTAGTGCCATTCGTCCGAACGGCGGTTGCCCTCGCGGGAGAGCTCGGGGCCGATCCGGCGGGTGCCGAACATCTGCGGCAGGTCGAACGCGATCTCGCCGGCCTGCGAGATGGGACCCCACTTGTCCGTGTCGCGATTGACCGGGCGGATGTACTGCGAATGACAGTACCAGCATCCCTCCCGGATGTAGATCTTTCGGCCCGCTTCCTCGAGGGGAGTGCGGCGGGGCGAGGGAATCGTCTTCCCTTCGATCGTCTGGACGGTGCCCGGCCGCGTCGTTTTCTTTTCGAGCCAGGGAAGAAGCCCCTGGCTCGTCATGGCCAGAGCATAGAAGCCGACGGCGGCGATCAGGATGATCGGTTCGATGCGCTTCATGAGACTATGCCCAGCGCGGCTCGGGCGAGTGAGGGTGAACGTGCGAATGCGCGGGCGCCTTTCCGAGCACCCGACCCCCGACTGCCGTCAGGTAGAGGTTCCACATTCCGAGAATCGCGCCGATGTCCATCGTCACTCCCGCGAGCGTCCGCGTGAACCAGTACGGCTTCATCGCCACCATCGATTCGACGAAGTCCGCGCCGCTCTGAAGCATCTCCCCCTGCAGGAGGCCCTGCAGCGTGAGCACGCCCGCCATCACGGAAAATCCTCCGACCGTGAGCCAGTAGTGCCACTGCGCGAGCTTTCGCGAGTAGAGCTCCCGGCCCGACAGCCGCGGAATCACGTAGTAGAGGCCGGCCGTGATCCAGAGAATGAAGGTGCCGAACACGGTCAGATGCGAGTGGGCGATCACGAAATCCGTGAAATGGGTCAGGCGCTGCACTTCGCGCAGCGCCTCGGTCGAGCCCTGGAAGCAGCCGAGGAGGTAGAAGAGCGCGCCGACGATCAGGAATTTCGCGGTGTACGACTGCTGGAAGCGCCTCCAGTTTCCGACCATCGTGCCGTAGAAGTTCTGGATCACCGTCCAGACGGGGATGATGAGCATCATGGAGGCGACGATCGCGATCGTCTGAGTCCAGTAGGGAATCGGGCTGTAGATGTAGTGGTGCGTGCCGACGAACGGGTAGAAGAACGCGAGCGACCAGAAGCCGATCAGCGAGAGCTTGTGACTGTAGAGCGGCCGCTGCGCCGCAAGCGGGAGGAAATAATAGATCACTGCCAGCCCCGCCGGCGTGATCCAGAGACCCACGACGTAATGAATGTAGAGGCCGTGCATCGCCGCGTTGTTGACGCCGGCGAAGTGGAACGGAAGGAGGAAGTGCCCGAACGCGTAATTGAACACGGTCCAGACGTAGGCCGCCGTGAGGTACCAGAGCGTGACGTAGATCATCTTTTCCCGGCGTTTGACGATCGTCATGATGACCTGGATCGTGATCATCACCAGGACGATTTCGACGAGGACGTTCGCCCACGTCGGAAACTCTCCCGCCTCGATGCCGAGGTTCTGTCCCAGCGGCAGTGAGATCAGCGCCGCCGTGAATCCGAGATTCCAGAGCCAGAAGATCGCCCGGCTCCAGCTTTCCTTGTACATTCGCACGCCGCAGAGGCGGGGGACCATGTAGTAGGTCAGGCCGAAGATCGTCGTCGTGAACGCGCCGAAGACGACTCCCATCACGTGCACCGGACGGAGTCGCCCCCATGTGAGCCAGGGCACGCCGCCCAGAAAATCGTAGTAGTTGAACTTGATCGAGAGGATGACGCCGATCGTCGGCGCGAAGACGAGCCAGAAAGCGCCCGAGAGAAGGAACCGAAGCACCAGGGTGCGGTCGACGAAGGCGTCGGCCGGCCGCTCGGCAACACTGCTCATTGGTTCATTCCTCCTAGGGACGCCAGAAGCGCACGAGGTAATAGACCATCCACACGCCGAGGATCGTCATCACGGCGATCAGCCAGGCCGGAATGAACCCGTGGCGCTCCTCGATGCCGGAATATTCGTAACGATTGACCTCTTCGGGCTCGTTTTCCTCGGTTTCCATGTCGTCTCCCTAGGGACCCTGTTCTTCGGTACGCCGGGGTCCGGCCGGGCCGAGGCTCAGGATGAAATGCGCGAGATCCCAGGCTTCATCCTTGTTGATCGAGTCGGCGAAGGACGGCATGGGGGTTCCGCTCAGGCCGGTGATGAACACGCGATAGATGTCTTTCGCCGTGTCGCCGCACTTGATGTGCCCTTCCGTCAGGTTGTACGGGACGATCGGATTGCCCCAGTCGTCCTTGAGCTCGTGCGCGGACGGCCCGTCGCCCTGGCCCTTCTCGCCGTGGCACTGGACGCACTGGTACTTCACGTAGAGGGCCTTCCCGCGCTGGATCGAAGCGGCGTCGTTGGGCGACTCGGGAGGGATCACGATCGAGGGCTGCGGTTTCTCCTTCTGCCACCGGTCGGAGAACGTCTTGATGTACGCGATGACGTCGAGACGCGAGCGGTGCCCGATCGCGAACCACGTCGGCATCGCCGTTCCGTAGAGCCCGCTTTTCAAGGTCTTTTCGAGGTCGGCATCCGTCGGAAGCGATCCCGAAGGCGTCGACCGCCACTTGAACGTTCCCTGCCGGTAGTCTCTCGGCTTCGGGGACGTCCACTCGGCGTACTCCCCTCCGCCATTGCCCTCGGGGCCGTGGCAGGAGAGGCAATACCGTTCGTACACGAGCTTGCCGCGGACGGGGTCTCCGGGGCCCGACGCGGCCCGGAGCTCGAGGGAGCCCGCCAGGAGGACTCCGATCGCCAGGGCGATGGGGCGTTGCGCGAAGCGGTTCATCGGTACCTCCTCAAAAAGCGAAGTCGATGCCGAAGAAGACGGTGTTCGCGCGGACGTCGGACCCGTCGGAGGCGATCTTCTTCATCCGATTGGTCTGATACTCCGCGTGCAGAGCGTATTCGGCCCGGTTGTTGTAGTTCAGCGTGTACTTGATGCCCCCGGTCAGCTGGTCCTGGTCGTTGAAGTCCTTCGGGGTGCCGGAAATCGGCTGATCGGAATTCCGGATGAGGTCGTAGCGGCCGAAGAGTCCCCAGTGGAGAAGGTCGGCCGAAGGGACCCAGACCGCCTCCAGAAAGCCGCCGTTCCACGTTCCGGCACGGCTGGCCGCGCCGCCGTAGAGATCCCGGGCGTCGCTGCCATGGGCGTAGACGAGCTCGAAATGCAGGGGGGTGACGGGAGGTCCCAGCCAGAACTGGGCCTCGGCACCGTACCGCGAGGACATCTTGAGGCTTCCCCCCTCGCCGGGAATCGGTTCGCCTCCTGAAGTGAACGCGGTGGTCGGATAGTTCGCCCAGGCGCCGAACGCGCCGATCTCGAACTCGGAAAGCCCGTTCGAGTCGAATTGCCAGTACTTCTGGAAGTGGCCGTAGTAGGAGGTGGAATCCCACGCGTTCCGGCTGCCGCTCGAATCGTTCGCGTTGAAGATCGAGACGTTGTACCGCGTGAACGATCCGCGATCGTGGCCGGTGATCTCGATGCCCCGCTGGTTGGCTCCCATGTCGAACGGCGCCGCGGCATCCGAATCAGCCGCCGGGTGATACCCGTAAATCAGATATCCGTTGGTCAGGTTGATCGAACGGTGCGCGGAGACGGGGAGGTCCACTTCGTGCTTGCCGAGCCGGACGTTGAACCAGTCCGACTTGAAGAGGAACCGCGTGAGATAGATCCAGTACGACTCCAGGCTGACGGAGCCGTCGGAAGCGAATCCCGTCGGCACGACGAGGAACGACGCGTTCTGGGCGAGCGTACCGGCCACGAGCAGGTCCATGGCGCCGTCGGCGACGCCGCCGGTCTTGAAGTCCTTGAGTCCCTGATCGGTGTCCTGATTCGAGAGCGAATTGAACTCGTAGTGGGGGGTGATGCGGATCGCCACCGGCCAGTATCCCGGAGGCGTCGTGGTCGGGTCGTCCTTTCCGAGACGAAGCTGATAGCCGTTGTCGCGATAGGCCCGGCCGAAGTCGTTCAGGACCGGCCAGGACTCATGGCAACTCGTGCACCGAAGGCCGGTTTTGCGGGCGAAGGCGGGGATGGCGGAGGCGGGCGTGCTGAAAACGGCGAAGGTGGCGGCCGCCAATCCGAGTCGCGAGAGGAACCGGAGTCGACCCATGGATCACCTCCTCAAGTTTGCTATTTCGGGGAAAACTGAAAATTCAACTGCGCAGGCTTACCCGGGACGACGGTCACCGTCCCGGTTTTCTCGCCCATAACCTCGTGCCAGGCGACGACGGTGTACGTCCCGGCGGGGACGTCGGTGATGTCGAACTTTCCCGTCTCGTCCGTGGTCGTGAAGTAGGGATTGTCGAGCTCGACGATCCAGGCGCGCATCCACTCGTGGGCGTCGCACTTGACCCGAACGAGCCCCGCCTGGGGGAGGAGCGGTTTGACGACGGAGAATCCCTTGAAAGGCAGCGCGACGTTGTAGAGCGTCGCGTTGGTCGCGGCGATCTGGGGATGGGTGTTGTGGAGAATCGGGTCGGCCGACACGATCTTCACCTGCTGCCCGACGGCGGCTCCCTGGACGCGGGGGCTGAACATGCAATGGGTGTTCGTCAGGGTGATGGGGGACGTCGGCATGGCTTTTCCTTTGGCGATGCTCTTGATGTAAACCTCGACGTTCGCGAGCCCTCCCTCCTTGCCCTCGTAGAGCGGATTGGCGATCGTCATCCCGCAGTAATCCTGGTTCTTCGTCGTCTTGATCGGCGCGACCGCCGGCGCCGTCCCGGCGAGTTTCACGACGCCCGTGATCCGGCCTCCGTTGGTGACAGGTTCGGCCTGATAAGCGGCGGCGAGAGCCGAAAAAGTCGCCATCAGAAAGACGGCGAAACCGGCAAATACGGCTTTCGGCGCACGGCCGTGCGGCAGCCCTAATTTCATTATTTACTCCTAAAAATTGGATTAAGGCTAAGGGCGGCCTCCCGGCCTGTCAAGTACGAATTTTCAATTCGTCTCAATTTTTGAAGGGCGGAAGCGGGCGGAGGGCATCCAGCCTTCGGAACGGGACGGCCGGTGGGCCCGGCGGCGCCTCCCGGCTCGTCAAGCAGGATGTTGGTTTGGCTTCAAATTTTGGGGGGCGGGGAAGCGTTCGGGAGGCGGCCGGTCGTCAGAACGAGATGGCCGACGAGCTCGGCCGCGAGGACGGCGCCCGTGATCAGGTCGACGGTCCGCGTGACCTCCAGCGGCAGCGTCTGCCAGACGCCGAGCGAATCCAGCAGCAGGTACGCGAAACCGAAGAGGAACACCCAGACGAATCCCAGGAGGAGAGCGCGCCCGAGCCAGTGAGCGTTTTTCATTCGCGGAATTATGGGCCGGCGCAGCGCGCCGGTCAATCGTGTCGGGCGATATACTGAATTCGTGCTCTCGTTCGGAAAGGTTGCTGTCGAAACCGTTTTCACGGCTTTCGTCGTTCCCGCCCTGTTGATTCCGCTCCTCTGGCTCGGGCGGACGGTCGTATCGGCCTTTCGGCAGGCCCCGCGCTTCCGGTTCGAGGATCGCTTTCGCCTGCTGGAGCGCGCTTACGTCATCCTGTCGTCCCTTCTCCTCGCGGGAGGCATTCTTTCTTGGGCGGGTGTTCCGGTCGAGATCGGAGGCCGTCCTCTGACGATCCTGGCCTGGATCATGTACGCGGCGGCGAACCTCCTGTTCGCCGGAATCGTGCTGGGGATGACGACGAGCTACGCCTCGCTTCCCGACGGCCGGACGAAGGACGCCCTTTTCCTCCGTTTCGTCGGTGAAGTCTCTTTCCAGGCGGTGATGACCGCGGGCGCGTTCCTGCTCCTGTTTCGGCTCCTGCGGGTCGTCTATCACCAGAAGTTCCCGGGGCTCGATGTCGTCACGGAAGGGATCTGACCGGCCGGAACTGCGGAGAACCGGTTCTAGAGCGGGACGCTCCGGAGTCGGCTGGAGTTCCCGACGACGATGAGGCTCGAGGCGACCATTGCGGCCGCCGCCACGATCGGCGACAGGCGGCCGGCGGCCGCCAGGGCGATGCCCCCCACGTTGTAGAAGAACACCCAGAAGAGATTGACCCGGATCGTCCGGAGCGTCCGGCGCGCCAGCGAGAAGCCTCCGAACGGATTCGAGATCCTCGCCGAGAACCGTGACGGCGGCGTGCTCGCGGGCGAGGTCGGCGGCTTTCCCGAAAGCGATCCCGACGTCGGCGGCGTCCAGGGCCGCGGCATCGTTGACACCGTCGCCGACCATCGCGATGACCCGCCCGGCCCGGGCGCGTCGGCCGGCGATTTCCTTCGCCTTGTCTTCCGGAGAAGACCACCCCGGGCGTCCGGAATTCCGAGACGCCGGGAGATTTCCCGCACCGCCGGTTCGCGGTCACCGGACAACAGCGCGATCTCGATGCCTTCGGCCGCGAGCGCGGTCACGACCGCCGCGGCTTCCGGGCGAAGGGGATCGGAGAGGATCGCGCGGCCCGCATACCGCCCTCCGACGGCACACGCCGTCTCGGTTTCGTCCGTTTCGGGGTCCCCGGCGACGACGCCGAGCCCCGCGAGAAATCGTCGGGAACCGACGAGAACGTCGTCTTTCCCGACGCGGCCTTCGGCGCCGCCTCCCGGAATCGAACGGATGCCGGTCGCGGTCGGGATCGGCAGGCCGCGCCGCTCCGCCTCGCGCACGATCGCCTCGGCGAAGGGATGCCTGATCCCTTTCTCGACGGCGGCGGCCGCGGCGAGCGCTCCGTCGTCGAGGGTCGACGAGGAAACCTGCGGCCGGCCTTCCGACAGAGTTCCGGTCTTGTCGAAGACGACCGAGCGGACGCGTGCCAGCGTCTCGAGCGCCCGGCCGCTCCGGACGATCGTTCCGTCCGAGGCGGCGCGTGACAGGGCGACCGTCGTCGCGAGCGGCGTCGCCAACCCCAGCGCGCAGGGACAGGCGACGACGAGAACCGACCAGCGCCGCGAGCCCCCCGGCCCGCCAGTCATGCGCAGGGTTCCCCAGGCCAGGAGGCTGCCGGCCGAAACGACGATCACGGCGGGAACGAACGCGGAGGCGATCCGTTGTCGGCCATGACGGCGATCGGCGCGCGGCGCGCGCGGGCCTCGAGAGCCAGCCGGTGGACCCGGCTCGCGAGCGTTTCCGTGACTCCGGTCGACCGGATCTCGAGAGCTCCTTCGAGCGCGGTCGAGCCGGAAAAGACCCGGTCGCCGGGAGCGACGGTCCGCGGAACGGATTCGCCGGTCAGCGCGGACTCTTCGATGTCGGAGCGGCCCGCCATCACGATGCCGTCGGTCGGGACCCGCTCGCCGGCCTGGACGAGGACGCGATCTCCCTCGACGACGCGTTCCGGCGGGATCTCGCTCTCGCCCGAACCCCGGCGCACGCGCGCGAGGCCCACCGATTCGCCGACAGCGCCCTTGAGCGCGGCGGAGGCCCTTTCCCGGGCCTTCGCGTCGAGGTAGCCCCCCAGGGTGACGAGCACGAGGATCATCGTTCCCGAGTCGTAGTAAGTGCCGAAGCCGCCGAGGATCGTCGTCCGCGCCGAAGCGCCGATGGCCGCCAGGCTGCCGGCGGCGATGAGCAGCTCGACCCCGATCACGCCGCGTCGGGCCGCGGCCAGCGCGGAGACGAGCATCGGGAAGCCGACGAGAAGGTAAACGGCGACCGACAGACCGAGCATGATCCAGGAGGTAGTGTGGAGGATCGGCAGGCCCAGAGCGCGGTACGAGTCGAGATACAGGAGGGTCTGGAACAGCATCACGTTTCCGGAGAGGAGTCCGGCGAGCGCCAGTCGGGCGAGATACCAGCCGCTCGCCCCGCCTTCCTCTCCCACGAGCCGGAAGACGGTGCGGCAGCCGGCACAGCAGAAGGATCGGCCGTCCTCCACAACGGCACGCCGCGGAAGGGGAAGCTCGCAATGCGCGCATAGTGCCGGCGTCTCTGCCGAGACGGATGAAGGATCGGCAGTCATGTCCTTTTTCGGTGCCGGGTCGCGCCTCCCCGGGTCACTCATCGCCCCGCCCTTCCATTCATCCCTCCCGGGCCACCCGGACCGGCGAAGAGCGCCGCGCTCCGCACGGCGATAATACATGATTCATCGGGTGGCGACCGCGCGGGCCCGGAACGTTCGCAGAGGTGGTATCTTCACACGACAATCGCATCGGGAGGCGCTCCATGGAGTCTCTGGTCGGCCAGACCATCGCTCATTACAAGATCGTCGGCCTTCTGGGCACGGGAGGGATGGGCTCCGTGTACGAGGCGGAGGACGCGGAGCTGGGCCGCCGCGTCGCGATCAAGGTCCTCTCCGCCGACCTGAAGAACCAGGCGCCGATGCTCGAACGGTTCAAGCGGGAGGCGCGAGCGGCCTCGGCGCTGAACCATCCGGGCATCTGCACCGTCTACGCGATCGAACAGCACGACGGGCAGCCGTTCATCGTGATGGAGCTGATCAAGGGATCGACACTCGCCGAGAAGATGGGCCGGCAGCCGTTCGAGATCAGCGCGCTCCTCGATCTCGGAATCCAGATCGCGGACGCTCTCGAGTCGGCGCACTCCAAGGGGATCGCGCACCGGGATTTGAAGCCCGCGAACCTGATGATCAACGACCGGGGACAGGTCAAGATCCTCGATTTCGGCCTCGCGAAGGTCGAGGCCGCGTTCGCGCAGAAGAGCGACGATTCCAGCCTCGACACGGCGATCGGCGGCGGCCCGCTGACGATGACGGGCACCGTGATGGGGACGGTGCACTACATGTCGCCGGAGCAGGCCCGCGGCCAGCTCACCGACGCGCGGACGGACATCTTCTCGCTCGGCGCCGTGCTCTACCAGATGGCGACCGGCACTCTTCCGTTCCAGGGCGACACCCAGGCCGTCATTTTCGACGCGATCCTGAACCGCGACCCGCCGCCGCTCTCGCAGGTCAACCCCGCGCAGCCGGCCGAGCTCGGGAGGATCATCGGTCGCGCGCTCGAGAAGGATCGCGCGATGCGCTACCAGAGCGCGACGGACCTGAAGACCGAACTCCTCCGCTTGAAAAGAGACATCGACTCGGGCCCGAAGCGCGCCGCGGAGCTCTCTGACTCGAGGGTCGAGGCCGCGAAACCCGCGGCAAAGTCCGTCGCCGTCCTCTATTTCGAGAACCTCTCCGGCGTGAAGGAGGACGAGTATTTCCGCGACGGGATCACCGAGGACATCATCGCGGAGCTCTCGAAGATCGAGGGGCTGAAGGTCTTCTCGCGGCCGACCGTCCTCGCCTACCGCGACAAGCCGGCCACGCCGGCGCAGATCGGCCAGCAGCTCGGCGCCGCCTACGTCCTCGCGGGGAGCCTCCGACGGGCGGGCAACCGGCTCCGGATCAGCGCCCAGCTCGTCGACACGCATACGGATTTCCCGCTCTGGATCGAGCGCTACGACCGCGAGATGCAGGACGTCTTCGAGGTGCAGGACGAGATCGCCCGCAAAATCGCCTCGGCGCTGCGCCTGACGCTCAGCCCGAAGGAGGAGAAGGCGATCGCGGCCCGGCCGACCGAGAACCTGCAGGCGTACGACTTCTTCCTCCGGGGCCGGAGCTACGCCCGGCGCCGGACGCGCCAGGACCTTGAGTTCGCGCTCCAGATGTACGAGAACGCGGTCGCGCAGGACCCGGGCTTCGCGCTCGCCTGGGCGGGCATTGCGAGCGTCTGCTCGATCTATCACTTCGACTACGAGCGGACCCCGAAGTGGACCGAAAAAGCGGTCGCTGCGTCGCAGCGGGCGAGCGCGCTCGGCCGGGATCTCCCCGAGGTCCGGGTCGCGGAGGCGTGGGTGCTCCACAGCGAGGGGAAGAACGGCGAAGCGCAGGCGATCGTGCGCGCGGTCGTCGCCTCGAAGCCCGACTGCGAGGGGGCCTACTATCTTCTCGGCCGCTCCCTCTTCAGCTCAGGGAACTACCAGGAAATCGCGGACATGGCCGACGCCGCGATCGACGCCTCGGGCGAGGACTACAGCGTGTTCGTTCCCATCCTGAACGCGCTGAACGCCCTCGGCAAGGAGGACCAGAGCCGCAACATCCTGCAGCGCGCGATCCAAACCATGGAGGGGCAGATCGCAAAGGTGCCCGAGGACGCGCGAGCCCGATCGCTTCTCTCGAACTACTATTCGCAGATCGGCCGCCGGGACGACGCGGTCCGTGAGATGCAGTTCGCGATCGCTCTGCGTCCGACCGATCCCACCATGCACTACAACACGGCCTGCACGTACTGCGCGCTCGGGATGAAGTCCGAGGCGCTCGAATCGCTCAAGCAGGCCTGGAAGTTCGGCTATCGGGATTCGGTCTGGGTGCGCCGCGATCCCGATCTGACGTCTCTTCACGGCGATCCCGAGTTCGAGAAGCTCTATCCGGAGGAATCCGCCGCGAGCTGATCCGGCGAGGCTCCTTCTCATCGGAGGCACATGGTGGAATCCCTGGTCGGCCAGACCATCGCCCATTACGACATCGTCGGTCTCCTCGGGTCCGGAGGAATGGGGAGCGTCTACGAAGCCGAAGACTCTGAGCTCGGCCGCCACGTCGCGATCAAGGTCCTCTCCGACAGCTTCCGGAACGACGCGCCGATGCTCGAGCGGTTCAAGCGCGAGGCGCGGGCGGCCTCGTCGCTCAACCATCCCGGGATCTGCACGGTCTATGCGATCGAGCAGCACCAGGGCCGCCCGTTCATCGTGATGGAGCTGATCAAGGGCTCGACGCTCGCCGAGAAGATGAGCCGCCAGCCGTTCGAGGTCGGTCAGCTCCTCGATTTCGCGGTCCAGATCGCCGATGCGCTCGAGTCGGCGCATTCGAAGGGGATCGCGCACCGGGACCTGAAGCCCGCGAACCTGATGGTGAACGACCGCGGCCTGGTCAAGATCCTCGACTTCGGCCTGGCGAAGGTCGACGCGACCGGGACGGTGGCCCGCAAGGGCGAGGAAGTCTCCCAGCTCGTCACCGCGGTCGGATCCGGCCCGCTGACGACGGCCGGGACGGTCATGGGGACCGTTTACTACATGTCGCCGGAGCAGACGCGCGGCCAGGTGACCGACGCGCGGACCGATCTCTTCTCGCTGGGCGCCGTCCTCTACCAGATGGCGACGGGCGAGCTGCCGTTTCCGGGGGACACGGACGCCGTCGTGTACGAAGCGATCCTGAACCGCGATCCGAAGGCGCTCGCGGCCGCGAATCCGTCCATGCCGCCCGGGCTGGGCCCGATCCTGGACAAGGCCCTGGAGAAGGACCGGCAGCTCCGGTATCAGACCGCCACGGATCTCAAGACCGACCTGCTCCGCCTGAAGCGTTCCCTCGACTCGGGCTCCAGGCGCGCCGCCGAGCTCTCGGATTCCCGGGGAGGCGCGGCGAAGCCCTCCGAGAAGTCGGTCGCCGTCCTCTATTTCGAGAACCTGAGCGGCGCCCGCGAAGACGAGTACTTCCGCGACGGCATCACCGAGGACATCATCACCGAGCTTTCGAAGATCAAGGGGTTGAAGGTCCTTTCCGACAGGCCATCTTCCCTTTCCGGGACAAGCCGGTGGCGACCGCGCAGGTCGGCCAGCAGTTGAAGGCCGGCTGCGTGCTCGCGGGGAGCATCCGCCGCGGCGGAAACCGGCTGCGCATCAGCGCGCAGCTCGTGGACGTGGGCGCCGATTCGCTGCTCTGGTCGGAAAGATACGACCGGGAAATGGCCGACGTGTTCGAGGTTCAGGACGAGATCGCGAGGAAGATCGCCGAGGCTCTGCGGGTCACGTTGAGTCCCCAGGAGCAGGAGGCGATCGCCGCGAAGCCGACGGAAAACCTTCAAGCCTACGACTTCTACCTCAAGGGGAAGAGCTACGCGCGGAGAATGACCCGCCAGGATCTCGAGTTCGCTCTCCAGATGTACGACAGCGCCGTCGCGCAGGACCCGAACTTCGCGCTCGCCTACGCCGCGACCGCCAACGTCTGCGCCCAGTACCAGGGCGCGTTCGGCAGCGATCTCAACCTCCTCGAACGGGCCCGCGAAGCGGCGCAGCGCGCGATCGAGCTCAAGCCCGAGCTCCCCGAGGCGCAGGTCGCGCAGGCCTGGATCCTCTACGCGCAGGGGGGCCACAACGACGAGGTCGTTTCGATGGCGCGGAAGGTGATCGCCAGCCGGCGCGACACGGAAGGAGCCCACTACCTGCTCCTCCGGGGGCTCTTTTCCGCCGGGCGGTATCAGGAAATCGCAAATCTCGCGGAAGAAGCACTCGAGCTCGCCGGGTCCGACTACAACGTCTACGTTCCGATCGGGAACGCCCTTTCGGCGCTCGGGAAGACGGAGGCGCGGCGAAACCTCCGTCTGCGGCGCATCCAGGTGCTGGAGAACCAGCTCCGTCAGGTGCCGGAGGACGCCCGCGCCCGGATTCTCCTGGCTTCCGACTTCGCCGACGAGGGGCGGGCCGAAGAGGCCCTTCGCGAGGCGAGCTTCGCGATGGTGCTCCGTCCGGACGAAGCGTCCGTCCACTACAACGCGGCCTGCGTCTTTTGCGGTCTGGGGCGCAAGGCCGATGCGCTGGAGGCGATGCAGAAGGCCTGGCGCGCCGGATACCGGAACGGTGAGTGGGCGCGCCGCGACCCGGATCTGGCGCTCCTCCGCGGGGACCCGGAGTTCGAAAAGCTGTTTCCCGAACGGACGGAAGGGAAATGAAATGATGGAATCTCTGGTCGGACAGACGATCGCTCATTACAGAATCGTCGGTCTGCTCGGCTCGGGCGGCATGGGGAGCGTCTACGAGGCCGAGGACGCGGACCTCGGCCGCCATGTCGCGATCAAGGTCCTCTCCGACGACTTCAAGAACGACGCGCCGATGCTCGAGCGCTTCAAGCGCGAGGCGCGGGCGGCCTCGTCGCTGAACCATCCCGGGATCTGCACGGTCTACTCGATCGAACAGTACCAGGGCAGGCCGTTCATCGTCATGGAGCTGATCAAGGGATCGACGCTCGCGGAGAAGATGGGCCGGCAGGCGTTCGAGATCCACAGGCTCCTCGACCTGGGAATCCAGATCGCTGATGCGCTCGAGTCGGCGCATTCGAAGGGGATCGCGCACCGGGACCTCAAGCCCGCGAATCTCATGATCAACGACCGGGGCCAGGTCAAGATCCTCGACTTCGGCCTCGCGAAGATCGAGGCGGCAGCGGCTTCGACGAAGGGGGAGGAAGTCTCGGCGCTCGAGACCGCCGCTCCCTCCGGACCGCTCACGACGGCCGGGACCGTGATGGGCACCGTCCATTACATGTCCCCGGAGCAGGCGAAGGGCCAGCTGACCGACGCGCGGACCGACCTCTTCTCGCTCGGGACCGTCCTCTACCAGATGGCGACGGGCGAGCTGCCGTTCGGCGGCGATACCGACGCCATGGTCTTCGACGCGATCCTGAACCGCGATCCGAAGCCGCTCGAGCAGGTCAACCCCGCGATGCCCGCCGAGCTCGGCCGGATCATCGAGAAGGCGGTCGAGAAGGACCGCCAGCTCCGATGCCAGACGGCGACGGAGTTGAAGACCGACCTCCTGCGGCTCAGGCGGAAGCTCGAATCCGGCGAGAAGCGCGTCGCGGAGCTCTCGGAGTCGAAGTCGGGTGCCGCGAAGCCTTCGGAGAAGTCGATCGCGGTCCTCTACTTCGAGAACCTTTCCGGCGCGAAGGAGGACGAATACTTCCGGGACGGAATCACCGAGGACGTCGTCACCGAGCTCTCGAAGATCGCGGGCCTGAAGACCTTCCCGCGGCCCTCGGTCCTCGCTTTCCGCGACAAGCAGGTCACGCCGTCCCACGTCGGCCAGCAGCTCGGCGCGGCCTACGTGCTCTCGGGGAGCATCCGGCGGGCCGGCGAACGGCTCCGGATCAACACGCAGCTCTTCGACGCGCATACCGACTTCCCGCTCTGGTCCGAGCGCTACGACCGCGAGATGAAGGACATCTTCGAGGTGCAGGACGAGATCGCGCACAAGATCGCGGGAGCGCTGCGCCTGACCCTGACGCCCCGCGAGCAGGAAGACCTTGCCGCCAAGCCGACCGAGAACCTGCATGCCTACGATCTCTACCTGCGGGGCCGGAGCTACGCGCGGCGCCTGACGCGTCAGGACCTCGAGTTCGCGCTCCAGATGTACGAGAACGCCGTGACGCAGGATCCGAACTTCGGCCTCGCCTACGCCGCGATCGCGAACGTCTGCGCCTACTATCACTGCAACTACTCGCGCGAATCGGCGTGGATCGATCGGGCCCGGGCGGCCTCCGACCGCGCGGTCGCTCTCCAGCCCCAGCTCCCGGAAGTCATGGTCGCGCAGGCCTGGACCCTCTACGCGCGCGGCCAGTACGAGGACGCGTCGGAGGTCGTGCGGAACGTCATCGCCCGAAAGCCCGACTCGGAAGGGGCCTATTACCTGCTCCTCCGCTGTCTCTTCGCGTCGGGGCGTCACCAGGAGGTCGAGAAGATCGCGGAGGCCGCGATCGAAGCCTGCGGCACCGACTACAACGTCTTCGTGCCGATCATGAATTCGCTCGGCGCGCTCGGAAAACTCGAGGCGAAGCGCAACGTCCGGCTTCGCCGCATGCAGGTGCTCGAGAACCACATCCGCGAGGTCCCCGAGGACGCGCGGGCGCGCATTCTGCTCTCCTCCGACTACGCCGACGAGCACCGTGCCGACGAGGCCATCCGCGAGGCGAATTTCGCGATGATCCTCCGGCCCAACGAAGCGACCGTCCACTACAACGCGGCCTGCACGTTCTGCAAGCTCGGCCGGAAAGAGGACGGGATGGAGGCGCTGACGAAGGCATGGAACGCGGGCTTCAAGGATGCCGACTGGGCGCGTCGCGATCCCGACCTCGTCCTGATCCAGGACCTCCCCGAGTTCGAGAAGCTCTACCCGGTAAGCGCCGTCCGGAGCTGAACTGCCGCCGGATCGACCGGCGCGCGGTGGGCGCGGACGCCTCCCACGCCGCAGACCGCTTCGAGCCAGCATCCGCACGCGGGCGTACAATTGCGCCAAAGTGAGCCAGTTCGGTACCGTGTCTTCGGCCGGCGGGCGGGGCGAGTTCCTGGCGCTCGGGCTCACGGCGATTCTCGCTGCGGGATCGCTCGCCTGCAGCAAGACGCACATCGACTCTCTCGATCGGCAGCGAGGTGCCCCCGGGGAAGAGTTCACGATCAACGGGACGAATCTCGACAATTTCGGCTCGCCTCCGGCCGTGCCGCCGCGCCTGACGCGGTGCGGCGAGTTCGCGCTCGAGGTCGTGCAGTGGTTCGCCGACAGCGTCCGGGTCCGGATTCCGCAGGGCGTCCCGCCCGGCGAGTACGGCGTGTATGCCTTCGGACCGCCGCTCGGTGCCTACCAGCGGGCGAAAACGAACACGCTGCCCTTCTGGGTCACCGCCGCTCCCGTGCCCGACTCGGTAACGGATGCCTATGAGGTGCAGGTCCGGTCGTTCGCCGCGCGCTACGGGAAGAGCGCCGGATGGGTCGAATGGATGCTCGCCAACCGGGACCGGTACGCGCCCGTGTTCCAGGCCGCGCACGTTCTGCCGTGTCCTCTGCCGATCGCGGTCACGTATCAGGCCCCGCTACCCTACAACCCGCCGTGGTCGAGCGAATCGGAACACATGACCGCGCTCGACCACATGGCCGAACCCGCATACCCGGGCTACCACTTCGAGTTCCGATTCGGCGTCGATCCGGCTTCCTGCTACGCGCACGCCATCCTGGGCTTGCCCTCGACCACGTCGTCCACGACCGGCCGGACGATGAGCCTGCACTTCGAGACGATCTTCAACCACGAGTTCGGCCACGTCCTGAATCTTCGCCACCACTACGACACCGACGCCACGACCGGTACGGGCCAGCATTTCCCCCCCGGCGAGAGCGGCTGCATCATGGACAGGAACGCCGACCAGTTCTGCTCCGCATGCCGCGCGGCGTTGAACATTCCGCTCGACGTCGATACCGGAAACGCGTTCAACGTCGCGGCGAGCGCGATCCTCGCGAGGTATCCGCCGGGGTGGTGACGCGCGGCAGCCGTCAGGAGGACGTCGCGTCACCCTCGCCGCGCTGCGCGCGCACCTCGCGTGAAAAGAGCGTGACCGCCGGATCGGACAGGAACCGGTACAGGAGCGCGCTCCACGACCGGTGGGAAACGAGCCCCTCGTACGCTTCGGGCGCCGTCTTGCGGATCCGCGGAAGGCGGTTCCACGGGACCGACGGGAAGTCGTGGTGCTCGTTGTGGTATCCGACGTTGAATGCGACGGTGTTGAGCGGGCCGTAATAGCTGTACGTCTCCTGCGGCGGCGCGAAGACGTAATGCTCCTGGATCCACCGGGCGCCGAGGGGATGGAGCCCGAGGCCGAAGAACGTCGAGAACAGGAGATAGAAGAACGCCTTCGGACCGAGCCATGCCCAGACGGCGGCGTCGAAGGCGATCTGGATGAGGAAATTCGCGGCGACCCAGCGGTCGACCGGCCGGATCTCCCGCAGGCGGGGCGGGCGCGTGATCTGGAAGATCGGGAAGAGCAGCATCCAGACCGCTTTCCCGAGAGGGGAGTGTCCGATGAGAAGCGCCTCCCACCGGTTGGGCAGGTCCGCGTCGAGCTCGTAGACCCCCTGGTAGGCGTGGTGCTTCAGGTGATACCGCTGAAAGGAGACGGCGCTCGGAAGGATGTGCGGCAGATTCGCCAGGATGCCGGCGAGCGTGTTTCCCCGCGGATCACGGAACAGCAGGTTGTGAGTGCACTCGTGGATCATCACCCAGAGAGCGTGGCTGGCGAACGCTCCCAGGAGCATCGCCGCGCCGACCACCAGCCACCACGGCTGCGACCGCAGGACGACGGCGAGAGCGAGCTGAAGACCCACCCCGGCGGCGATGATCACGAAACTCGCGGGATTCGTTCCGATGAACCGCCGGACCTCCGGATGCGCCGCGAGGATGCGTCGGGTTCGTTCGCGATGCGGGGGCGGGTCGGGAGAGCGCAGGAAGTCCGCGTTCCTTGTCGAGGAGCGCGGCGAGCCGGAAGGGACTTTCGTGGCCGTCCCTACCAGCGCGCGCGCTTGCCGCGCACGTCGATGTGGACGAACGGCCCGTGCACACGGTTGGCCGAGTAGATCCCGATCCCCCCGACGAGGCTCGGGTGCTCGCGCTCGACGTCCTCGGCGGCGGCGGCGAGGATCCGGGCGTCCGCCAGATCGACCCGGCCGTCGCCGTTCAAGTCGTCGAGCACGCCGTTGCCGTCGTCGTCCGGATACACGTCAGCGGCATCGCCGTACATGTGGCGCGACACTTTCGAACGCGCCTTCGGGCCGAGGTCGAGGGCGTTGTAGTCGGGAGTCCGGAATCCGCTCATTACGAACAGGTTCCGCACCGGATGCCCCGTGTCCTTCAGCTTCGCGATCGTCAGCTCGAGCTTGTCGAGCAGGCGCGGCTCGAGGACGATGTATTTCGGCCAGAGGTTCGACTGGTTCTTCGTGACGAACTCGCCGAGCGTGAAGTGCTCGGAGACGTGGAGCGACGCGTTTTCCGGGGTCACTTCGACGAAACCGCGGGGATCGGCGTAGGCGGGGCTCATCGAGTTCGGCGCGTTCTCGAAGGGCCAGCGGCCGAGATCGTAGCGCCCGATGCGGCCGTCGACCTTCGCCGAGAACGGCGTGAGGACCACCTCGACGAGGCCGGGCGCATTCGGGACGGCATGAACTCCCGGCCGGGCGTCGCTCTCGGGCGCGATCCGCGTCGCCTCCTCGGGAGTGAGAAAGAGGGCTTGGATCGCTCCGGAGATCCCTCCCGCGTCGTGGAGCGACGCGAGCTCGATGCCGCGGCCCGAGCCCGTCCGAACCCGCGCAAACAGCACGAGGCAGAAGCCGGCGGCGATGAGGATCGATGTTCGACGCATTGACAGGAAGGTTAACGCATCGCGACACCGGGAATTCCCCTTTTCGACGAAAGTCGGCCGGAATTCCGTGAATGTTGCGATCGGCGAACGGGGCCGCAGCCGCCGCCGTGAGTCGTTGGAGGACCGCGGATCGCGGCGAATCTGGCGAATCTTCCGCGCTCCCTGCTCGATTCCACCTCCGAAATCGAACGTCGCGATCGAATCGATCGCTCGCCTCCGCTCGTTCGATCGGGCGCTGGAACGTGAGGGGCGGAAGGACTTGACCCCTTTTTCGGGTGGAACCGAGGGCCGCCCGACCGTGGGCACGGCTTTTTCCGGCCCGGCGCCTTTTCGTCCACAATAGCGGGAATGCGTTCGCCGGAGAGCTCCACGCTCCCTCCGTCCGCCGCGGCCGAGGGCGTCACAGGCCTCGTCGAACGCGTGACCTACCACAGCGAGGAATCGGGCTTCTGCGTCGTGAAGGTGAGCGTCCGCGGCCGGAGAGAGCTCTGCACGGTCGTCGGGACGGTGCCCTCCGTCTCGGTCGGCGAATGGCTCACGGCGAGCGGGCAGTGGACGATCGATCCGCGGCACGGCCCGCAGTTCAAGGCGGACCAGATCCGGACGTCGGCGCCCGACAACGCCGAAGGGATCGAGCGGTATCTCGCGTCGGGCCTGATCAAGGGAATCGGTCCCGCCTTCGCCGCGCGGCTCGTGAAGAAATTCGGCAAGGATGTGTTCGCCGTCATCGCCGAGAAGCCGGCAAGGCTCCGGGAGGTCGAAGGGATCGGGCGCGGAAGACAGCGCGCGATCACGGAGTCTTTCCGCGCGCAGAAGGCCGTCCGGGAGATCATGGTCTTCCTTCACAGCCACGGCGTCTCCTCCTCCCGGGCCTACCGGATCTTCAAGACGTACGGCGAGGAGGCGATCGCGAAGGTGCAGGCCGACCCCTACTGCCTCGCCCGCGACATCCGCGGGATCGGCTTCAAGACCGCGGACGCGATCGCGGAGCGGCTCGGCGTCGCCGTCGATTCCGCGCTGCGGGCCCGCGCCGGCGTCGAATTCACGCTGCAGGAGCTGACCCGCGACGGGCATTGCGCCTGTCCCCTCGCCGATCTCGCGAAGAAGGCCTCGGAGCTCCTCGGCGTTCCGATCGGAATCGCGGAGGACGCGATCGCCCACGGCGTCGTCTCGAAGCGGCTCACGGAACACCCCGGTCCGGACGGCGTTGCCCTCGTCTATCTCGTCTCGCTCGACGACGCCGAGCAGGATCTCGCCCGGAGCCTCGCCCGCCTCGCGCGCGGGCGCCACCCGCTGCCGCCGGTCGACGCGGAGAAGGCCGCCGACTGGGTCGAGACGAAGGTCGGGCTGAAACTCTCGCCGACGCAGCGGGCGGCTCTCTCGAGGGCTTTGACTTCGAAGGTCATGGTGATCACCGGCGGCCCCGGCGTCGGAAAGACGACCCTCGTCGACTCGATCGTGAAGATTCTCCGCGCGAAGAAGCTCGCGGTCGTCCTCTGCGCGCCGACGGGCCGCGCCGCGAAAAGACTCTCGGAGACTTCGGGGCTCGAAGCAAAGACGATCCACCGTCTCCTCGAGTTCGACCCCGGAACCCTCGCGTTCAAACACGACGCCGCCCGGCCGCTCAAGGGCGACCTCTTCGTCGTCGACGAAGCGAGCATGCTCGACGTCACGCTGTGCGATCAGCTCGTCCGCGCGATCCCTCCGGCGGCGGCGCTCCTCTTCGTCGGCGACGTGGACCAGCTCCCGTCCGTCGGGCCGGGGTCGGTCCTCCGCGACGTCATCGATTCGGGGACGATCCCCGTGCTGCGCCTGACCGAGGTATTCCGGCAGGCGGCGCAGAGCGCGATCATCACGAACGCCCACCGCATCAATCGCGGGGTCCTTCCGGTCTTTCCGGAACGGGAGGCCGCCGAGACGGGTGAGCCTTCCGATTTCCATTTCGTCGAAGCGCCGGAGCCCGAGGAAGCGGTCGCGCGCGTTCTCCAGCTCGTGACGGAAGCGATCCCCCGGAGGTTCCGGCTGAACCCGCGCGAAGACGTCCAGGTCCTCTGCCCGATGCAGAAAGGGGAGCTCGGCGCGCGGAACCTGAACGTGAAGCTCCAGCAGGCGTTGAATCCCGCCGGAGAGTCGGTCGAGCGCTTCGGATGGACGTTCCGGGTCGGCGACCGGGTGATGCAGATGGTCAACGACTACGAGAAGAACGTGTTCAACGGCGACATCGGGCGCATCCGGCAGATCGACTCCGGGGAACAGGAGCTCACCGTCGCGTTCGACGGCCGTCCCGTCTCGTACCGCTTCGGCGAGCTCGACGAGCTGACCCTCGCGTACGCCGCGACCGTCCACAAGAGCCAGGGGAGCGAGTATCCGGCCGTCGTCGTTCCGATCCACACGCAGCACTACGTGATGCTGCAGCGGAACCTCCTCTACACGGCGGTCACGCGCGCGCGGAAGCTCGTCGTCCTCGTCGGGACGAAGAACGCGCTGGCGATCGCGGTCAACCGCGTCTCGTCGCGGCGCCGGATCACGACGCTGAAGGAACGGCTGGTCGCGGCGGCCGGGAAGTAGGCCCGCGGCGTCGCGCGGCGCAACCCGGGTCAGTCGGCGATGATCGCGCCCTTCGCCCGGAGCAGCTCCCGGAGAAGCGACCGGTGGCATCTCTCCTCGTCCGGGCAGTAGCAGCCGACGGAGAGACTCGTCGTCTTCGAAAAGGAGGCGAAGAGCGCGAGCAGACGCTGCGGGGTCGCCGCGTTCATCTCCCGCCGGTAGCGGCGGACGAATTCAGTCCACCGCTTCGGCGTCCACGGGCCGTCCTGCGCGAAGGCCAGGAGCTCCGCGCTCGGCGCAAGCTCCGGAAGCCACGCGTCGTAGAAGTTGCGCCGGGCGAAATCCAGCTTCGCGACTCCGCGGGGCGGCCGGCGCACCGTTCCGATGCGCAGGCCTTCCGCCCGGAGTCGCGGCGAACCGAGCCGAACGATCCGAATGGCCATCGGCCCGAGATCCTGGATCCGAAGCTCCGTCCGTCCGGAGCACGGATGTCGACGGCTACGGCAGCCGGTACTCGCCGGCGACCTTGTAGGAAACGCTCCCGTCCGCGAGCGGCGTTCCCTGGAACGTGCCTTTCCCCTTGATGCCCTTGAGCTTCCCGGTGCCGCCCACGTAAGTCCAGGTGCCCTTGCCGCTCACGAGCTTGCCATCCTTCATTCTGGCCGAGCCCTGGAACCGCGCGGTCGTCGTGTCGCCGTTGCTCATCGTGGTGACGTGGTAGCCGCGAAGCAGGACCATCGAGTCGCCGGTGATCTCCTGCAGGGAGGTGGAGACGCCGGTCTTCGATTGCAGGCCCGCCACGTCGAAGCCGGTCCAGCCGCATTGCTCCCTGCCGACCGCGAAGAAGTGGTTCGGCTTGTCGCCGATGGCGACGGGGGTGCCGGGGTCCGGTTTGCACGTCACGACCCCGGAAGTCGTCGTCTCCGCGGACAGGCCCGCGGCCACGAACATCCCCGAGAGCAGGAGAGAAAGAATTCGGGTTTTCATTTTTTCCTCCTTTTTCGCGTGAGCCTATCACCCGGGCCGGGCGGAAGGATTCGCGGTGTCGTTGTCTTGCCGCGAACAGCGCACCCGGAAACTTTCGATCGAGCTTTCGAATTCTTCCGGAACGACCGCCGGGCGATAGCCGGCTCGCCTGCCTCAGAAATAAAACCCCTGCAGCTGAACCGTGAACTCGTTGGTCTGCGGTCCGGTCTTCGGATCCACCCGGCCGATGGCCGCCTTGATGTTCGCGTTGTATCCTTTCAGGTAGTAGCCGACGCCGACCTGGTACCGGCGCTCGTTCGATGGTTGCTTCGCGGTGGCCGAATAGCTCTTGCTCTCATAACGCACATAGGGAAGCAGTTTCACGGCTTTGAAATAGAAGCCCGCCTGGGCCATGAGATCGTTCTGTTCTGGAATCGTGGTCAGGGTGGCTCCGCCGTCCCAGTGAGTGAAGTCGCCCTCGGCGGTAATCGCGTTTCTCCCCAGGGGAAAGTCGAAGTAGGCGTCTCCCGCCCAGGCCTTGTAGTCGCCCTGGGCGTCGTAGGCGGCGCCGACGGCGAGCGTCTTCTTCGTTCCCAGTGAAGTGCCGGGGTAGAAGAAGGCCACCTTCTCCGGGTCCAGGAGGTTGTACTGCAGCCGCCCGGTGAATCGAAGCGAGTTGTTCGAGAGCGCATTGCGCGCCCCTTGCAGGACCGCCGCGCGGTATTCGAGCCGGTCCGCGGCGAGATAACCGCGAAGCTGGAGGCCGGTATCGCGGCCGTTCACCGACTGCGTGGCGACGGATTGCGTGAACGAGTAGGAACCGACGTCCAGAGTCATCTGGGTGGGAGCGCCGTTGAGACAGTTCCGGCAGAACGGAACGAGAATCAACCCCGCATCGACGAAGATCGCGTCGGTCTTCCTGTACTCGAGGTAGGCGTCCTGGAGGATGAACCCGCTCGAAATCGTCTTCGCGCCTCCGGTCGACTTGCCCAGATTCGGATCGTCGGTTTCGGCGAAGAACGTCAACCCCGGCATGATCTGACCGCCCGTGATCAGGCGAATGCGGTGCAGATAGAGGTTCTGCGCGTAACCCGACGTCGCGGCAATCTGGCTCCAATCGCCCCAGACCTGGACGAGAGCGCCGAACTTGATGCTCGCCGTGCCGTCCGCGGTGCGGATCTCGAGCTGAGCCGATGCGCACGGCGCCAGGAACAGGATGCACGCGGTGATGGAGAGAAGGGAACGGTTCTGCGGCATTGGCCCCTCCTTGATCGGGTTGGTGAAATGGTGGGGCGGCAGAAAATACGTCTTGCCCCCACGCGATTGAATCGACCCACCGGTCAGGACGCATTCCCGTGGCTTGTCAGAGTCGGGATGATGGGGGAATTCTACGACATCGAGGAATTCCGGCCGCAGGAGACCGAGACCGTTGGCACCGGGAACCGTAAGCCCGGAAGTGGCGCTCTCGAGAGGAACGCTCGCATATCCGGTGTGGCGCGGCCGAAGAGGATCGGGGGCTCGTTGAAGCGGGCGAGCTTCGCCTCGCCGCGTGACTCGCCCCGGGGAGTTCGGATGACTCGCATCGCCCCGCGACCTGGCGGTCATGGCGCGCCCGAAGGGATTCGAACCCCCAACCCTCAGATCCGAAGCCCGAAGGGTTTCGAGAACAGGCGCCAACAGAATGCACCAGACGCTAAAGATTCAGCGGTTTCGGGTCCGATCTTTGTCGTCTGATGTCGTGTGGTGTCTTTTAGGACACGGCCAAAACACGGCCGCTCCACGGCCGGGAAGCAGCAGCTTTCCAATTCGGATATCGGCGGCGGATACGAGCTCGACCAGGTGGGCTACGTCCTCGGCATCCATGGGGCGAGCCGCGTCCCGAATCTTCTTTGGGCCGAATATCGAAGCCTAGTTTCTGCAGAATGGTGTTCGCCGACGTTGAGCCCCCACGTCCACCAGAGAACTCGTTAAGGGTCAGGGGTCGGCCCAGAAGGCGCCGAGCGGCGAGACCCACGACGGCTTTAGGCGGGTACCTCCGCCCGTCGAGTACCAGGTCGTATCTCGTGGATTCGCCGAAGCCGTGAGGCTCGCCGGCGTCAATCGCGCGAGTCGCTCCGACGACGTCCTCTCGGGTGATGTTCTTTCATGACGTCAAGGGGATCGTCTGCACTGCTCATTTGGACCTTCTTCTGGAGGAATCCTATAGCTAGCGATGCCCCACGCCGACCGTCACTTGGATCGACGGCGTTCGCCCAGCCGGGCCGGCCGCCCCGTAGGTCTCATCAGCATCATCTCTCTGGACCCGGTTAGCTGAAAGACCTAACTGTTCCACGGCTGCTTTTCGTCAAAATCCGAGAACATTCGCTCGATTTCCATCCGGCGCTTGCCTTTCGTATCCTCACCGCGGCGTCCCTGGAGCATCCTTTTCATAATCAGACCAAGATCACGCTTGAACGATTTGCCCTCTTCTCCCGGAAGGTGACAGTACTGTGCATCATCGATAACGCGGTGAAAATACGCCGATGCGGTCCTGTCACCAGCGATGAATTCCTTCAGGAACCTGTTCAGCGTCTTGTCTGCTGGCTCTCCGCGTGTAGGCTGAATGATTCCTGCGCGGATCATGTGCTCCAGAATGCTGTAGACATTTGTCACGGCGTTCAGACTGCTGCTCGGCAATAGGTTTACTAGGGTCTGAAAGTTGTCGCATTGATCCAGTTCGGACGCCTCCGATGAGGATGCCTGTTAGCTGACTCGTTGAAAATGCGTTCCCAGGTGGTCTGCTCCCCGATTTACTAGACACATAGGTTACTACTCTTAGCATCCTTTTCTCCCGGGGGTGTTCCGTATTGCTGCGCTCGAAAGGTTTTTGGCGACATCTGTCCGAGGGCCGAGTGCGGGGCGATGGAGTTGTAGTCGTCAAACCATCCCGGCAGCTGGCGGATGACCGTCTCGGCGTCGGAGAGGTCGGCCTGACTGACGTAATCCCGTTTGATCGTGTTGACGAAGGCCTCTGCCATCCCGTTGGACTGAGGGCTGTACGCGGGGTGGTGATGGGTTTGAAGCCGAGCTCCCGTGCGTAGAGAACCGTCTCCAGCGAGACGTAGGGGCCGCCGTTGTCGGAGAGCCACTGGATCTCGATCGGCGTCTTCAACGTCCGTTCTCCGAAGCGATACCAGATCGACCGGTCCAGGAGAAGGCGGATATCGTGCCCGTTCAGATCGCGAGCGCACCCCACGTGGCCGACGTTTTCGCGATCGTGGCAATCCAAAGCGAAGGCGACCCGGACGAGATCGGCGTTCCAGCATCGGATGTTGAACCCGTCCGAGCACCAACGCTGGTTCGACGACGGCATCGCCACCTTGCCCGTATGGGGCCGATCCAGGCGGCTTCTCTTCTTGCCGGGCAGCATCAGGTCGTTGATCCGCATGACCCGGCGGATCCGCTTGCGGTTATAGGGCGGCTCGCCCCGGTTCCTGCGATCGACGTTGACCAGCGCCTGCGTACGACGGTACCCGTAGCTTGCCCGGCTGCGGGTGACCGCTAGGATCGAAAGAAGGACCTCATGGTCATCGGCTCGCCGGTAGAACCTCCCCACACGGGGACGCTGTCGCAGGTAGCCCGTCGATCGGGCAACCCTGAGCACTCGGCAGACGGCAGCCATTGGCCGTCCCGTCACCGACTTGATCCTTTGAGAAAACTGGGATTTTTTTTTATGACTTCGCGAGCTGCTTCGAGGATCTCGATGGTCATCGCCTGTTTGCCGATCAATCGCTGGAGCTGCTTGATCTGCTGCTCGAGCTCCCGGACCCGCGAGGCCGGCACGACGTCCTCGCCGGCCGCCACCGCCGTCGTCCCGCCTCGCTCGACCAATCTCATCCAATTACGCAGCACCGACGGCTGCACCTCGAGCTCTCGCGACAGCTCGGCCATCGTCTTCTCTCCCGAGCTGATCCGCCCCACCGTCTCCCGCTTGAACTCAGCCGAAAATACCCGCCGCCCGTCAGAACGCCGTGGAAACTCTCCCATCTCCCACCAGCCTCTCCGGAGCCATCATAGGCTCCAAAAAGTGTCTAGCCGAAATGGGGAGCAGACCACATTGCAGTGATGGTGTCCCCACCCAACGTTATATGGTCGGTGGTTCAAGCGGCTAATCTGCAACTCTTCGACGTGAAATAGATTCACCTCTGTGACTGTCACGTCGGGGACGACGCGGCCCTGTGCTTGTCCCATTCGATTGAAGAACCCTTGACTCGAGAGTTCAGAGAGGCACAGTGGACAGACCGTCCTGCCACGAGCGTTGAGAATACGTGCGCTGGCTAGATTGTCCCTTTCGAGGAGACCAAGGTCTGCACACTTCGTCAATATCGCCGTCTTTCGCACTGTCGCGTCTTCAGGCTTCATTCCGTTGGATATCGCCACGGCGTCAGCATCGCCGCACATCCAAAACAACGCCTCCAACTGCAGACGGCAGGCGACGATCGTCTCACTGCTGGCGTATTCGTAGACTCTGATACCAGCACCCTTCATCGCGGTCAGATTGAATCCACGGACGATTCGCCCACCATCCTCGGCAGCCGTCGTCGCTGGTATCCGCGCTACGTATTGCCCGCGAAGTGGTTCAGTACGGCTGGTTGCAGCCGTCCAACCCAACGAGTCGGGATTGTGCGTCACCCAATCCCGGCGAGTTTCGTAGAAAACCAGGGCATTCCGGCCAAGTTCCAGCCCCTGTCCGGCCAATACATCAGTGATATTGGGAGTCGCGAAATACTCTGAAGGCGAGATCAGGACTATGTATCCATTCTCATAGACGGTCCCAGTGAGGGCGGGGGAGCACAAGGGCCAACACTGGAATGGGATGAGCACAGTGCTGTCGCGGCCCACGCGGTTCTGAAAAATGACGTCATCGTCGGCTCCACGGGTTTGACCTGTCTTGTAATTTTTCGTTCTAGCAGTGCTGGAAGTTTCGGTAAGCGGCGGAGCCGCTCGCTAACCGAATTCATTGCGGCTCACGCGAGAAATCGAATAGGTCTGCGACGGGGACATTCAATGCCTTGGCGATACGAGCGAGGCCTGCAACTGAGGGTGAATTCACGCCGCGCTCCACCAAGCTGATGAACTCCGTCGAGTACCTGGATTTCGTCGCTAGACCTTCTTGGGAAAGCCCTTTAGCTCTGCGAATTACCGCGATTCGCTTTCCAAGAAGCTTCTGTAGCACGCAATCAGACTATTAGCGGAGGCCGGATGAGACCACGGAGTCTGACTATTAGTGCATCGTTTCGGGACAAACATACCCGCAAGTCTCGATAGGCGAATCGCTTCTGGAACCGGTGGCCTTCAAGGAAATTGGCGCGCCCGAAGGGATTCGAACCCCCAACCCTCAGATCCGAAGTCTGATGCTCTATCCAGTTGAGCTACGGGCGCGTTTCACGAGGAACACGGCCAAAACACGGCCAATCGGATCATTTCACGATCGACCTGATTTCGTAAGCGACTCGACTCACGCGGCTTGATCTCTCACGAAGCGCTCGACAACGTCGGGTCCGAAGTCTGATGCTCTATCCAGTTGAGCTACGGGCGCACGGGGCGCAGTCTATCGAATCCCCTGGGCGCGAACCCGACGCTCCGATTCCGTCGCGGCCGTCGAACGAGCGATCCTGCGGTGCTATGGTTCCTCCCGTGCGGCGAGCCGACAGGTTCTCGAACAGGGCGGCCGAGGCGCGGCGCCCGCTTCTCTACTCGAGGACGTGCCAGCTGGCGCTCCGCGCGATGGAGCGGCTCGCGGCCATGGAAGCCGAGGCCTCCGAGGGGTTCATTCCCCAATCGGCGCTCGCGCGAGCGTCGAGGATCCCGGCCACGTCCCTGGCGCAGATCCTCCACCGGCTTCGCAACGCCGGCCTGGTCGTCGCGCGGCGAGGACCGTCGGGCGGAGTGGGTCTCTCGCGCGCCGCGCGCGACATCGCCGTTCTCGAGATCATTCGGGCGATCGACGGCTCCGGGATCGAGGGGCGCTGCGTCCTCGGCTTCTCCGAATGCAGCGACGCGACGCCCTGCCCCGCGCACCCCGTATGGAAGCCCGCCAAGGAGCGGCTCGCCCGGCAGCTCGAAAACCGCTCTCTCGACGATCTCGCGCGCTCGGTCGAGCGCAAGCGGGCGCGCGCCGCGCGCCGGAATTGATCCGGGAGAGCCTGTTCCCCCTCGGAACGCCCGGTCATTTCGGAACCGATGCGAGACCGGGTCGACGCGGTCGGTTCTATCCCATCCCGCACGATGGCCCGATCGAGTCCTCGCTCTCCCGCTCGGTGGTCCTGCCCGCGAGCTCGTCGAGGCCGTCGAGGACCCTTTCGGGCGTGATCGGGAGCGTCTTGCCGCGGAAGCCCGTCGCGTGCCAGACCGCGTCGGCGATGGCGGGAGCCGTGGGGGAGACGGGACCCTCTCCCGTCTCCTTGGCGCCGTAGGGGCCGCGGGGCTCCAGGACCTCGACCGGGAACAGCTCGCACTCGGGCATGTCGAGCGCGCCCGGCATCTTGTAGTCGAGGAAGTTCGCGTTCAGGGTCCGGCCGTCCTGGACGACGACCTGTTCGGAGAGCGCATAGCCCATCCCCATCTGGATGCAGCCCTCGACCTGGCCTTCGACGGCCATCGGGTTCAAGGTACGGCCGCAATCATGCGCCGTGACGATCTTCTCCACCTTCACCAGGCCGGTCTCCCGGTCGACGTCCACCTCAACGACCTGGGCGCCGAAGCTGAAGGTGGGCGTGACCAGCCCCATGTCGCGGGGCGTGTAGGTCCCGCGCGCGATCAACGGCTCGCCCCGGTTGGCCTTCTGCAGCATGGCCACGGCCTTGCCGAACGGGATGGCCCGGTCGGGCCGGTTCTTCGCGCGCACCATCCCGTCTTTGCATTCCATTTCATGGATGACGTTCAGCTCGAACTTCAACGAAACCATCCTGAAGAGCTCGGCCTTGATCTGCGCCGCCGCCGCGACGACGGCGTTGCCCGCCATGAGCGTCACGCGGCTGCCCCACGTGCCGACGTCCGCCTTGGGCGTCATCGCCGTGTCCGCGGAGGTGAGGCGGACGTCCTTCATGGGAAGCCCGAGCTCCTCGGCCAGGATCTGGGTGAGAACCGTGTCGGAACCCTGCCCGATGTCGGCCGCCATCGTCAGCAGGTGCACCGTCCCGTCGGCGTACGCCCGGACCTCGGCCGCGCTGAAGGGATAGCCGGTGTCGAACCAGTTGAAGACGCCGCCCGTGATGAAGCTGTAGCAGCCGATGCCGATTCCCCGTCCCGTCTTCTTCCGGGCGCGCCGGGCTTTCCAGTCGCTCTTCCGGGCGACCTCTTCGAGGCATTCCGAAAAGGCGCACGTCGAGACGGTGGCGATGTCGGGGATTTCGTCTCCCGGCCGCATGGCGTTCCTGAGACGCAGTTCGATCGGGTCGATCCCGAGATCCTCGGCGGCCATGTTCATCTGACTCTCGGTCGCGAACAGGGCCTGCGGCGCGCCGAGGCCGCGCATGGCGCCCGCCGGGGCGTTGGTGGTGTAGACGTGGAGACCCTCGTAGCGGTAGGCCGGAAAGCGGTAGAGGAAGGCCCCGAAATTGCCGATCAGGAACGTCGCCGTCGGCCCCATGCTGTTGTAGGCGCCGCCGTCGAGCAGCGCGCGGCAATCTTTGGCCATCAGAGTGCCGTCTTTTCGGAAGCCGACCCGCGACCAGATGCGCACCGCGTGCCGCCGACGCCCCGCGGAGAGCTCCTCCTCGCGCGTCAGCGTGAACTTCACGGGCTTGCCCAGATGGCGCGCAAGGACGGCCGCGCACACGTCCCAGGAGCGCAGCTCCATCTTCCCGCCGAAGCCTCCGCCCAGGGCCGGCTTGACGACTCGCACGTCGTTCTCGCGGATGCCGAGAGCTTTCGCGAGGAGGCACTGGACGATGTAGGGAGTCTGCGTGCTCGAGGTGAGCGTGACCCGTCCCTCCTCGTCGGCGACAGCGAGCGTCGAGCAGGGCTCGAGGTAGGCCGGGCTGACGGCCTGGAGCTCGAAGGTGTCCTCGCGCACGTAGTCGCTCCGGGCGAATTGCTCCTCGAGATTCCCGTAGGAGATGGCCCTCGTGACGCTGATGTTCCCGGGCGTTCCCTCGTGGATGAGCGGGGCGCCCTCCGCCATCGCGGCGTCGATGTCGAAGAGCGCCGGCCGCTCCTCGTACTCGACGCGGATGAGCGCGAGAGCCTCCTCGGCCGTATCGCGGTCCACCGCCGCGACGGCGGCGACCTCGTCGCCGACGAAGCGCACCCCGTCGAGGGCGAGCGCGGTTTCGTCCTGAGTCGAGGGCACGAGGCGCCAGTTTCCGTATTTCACCTGCGGGAAGTCGTGGCCGGTGATGACGGCCGCCACCCCCGGCAGCGCCTTCGCGCGGCTCGTGTCGATCGAGACGATCCGCGCGTGGGGCACGGGGCTCCGGAGGAGCCTGCCGTGGAGCATGCCGGGAAGGGAGAAGTCGTCCGTGTACCGGGCCTCGCCGGTGGCCTTTTCCCAGGCGTCGACGCGCGGAACGCGCTTGCCGATGACGGAGAAGTCGCTCATCCCTTCGCTCTTTCCACCGCCTCGGCGAGGGCCCGCCGGGCGAGAACGGAAACCATGCGGCGCCGCCAGGCGGAAGAGGCCCGCACGTCGGTGATGGGTTTCGACTCCGCGGCGGCCGCCTCCCCGGCCCGGGCGAAGACGGCATCGCCCGGGACCTGGCCGGCAAGAATCTCCTCGGCCCGCGCCGCTCGCAGGGGAGCAGGTCCCACGGCGCCGAGGAAGATCCGCGCGCCGTCGATCCGGCCGTCCACGAGCCGGACCATCGCCCCGACGGAAGCGGCGCTCATGTCGACCTTCGAACGCCCCGAAATGGAACGGAACGCGAACGCCGTGCCCGCCGCCGGCGGCGGAACCCGAATCGACGTCAGCAGCTCGCCGGAAGACAGGGCCGTCCGGCCCGGACCCAGGAAGAATTCCGAAAGCGGCAGGGAGCGCTTGCCGGCGGGGCCTTCGATTTCGAGGCGCGCGTCCCGGGCGAGCAGGATCGGGGCGCTGTCGGCGCAGGGCGAAGCGTTGCAGAGGTTGCCGGCGATGGTCCCCATGTTGCGCACCTGCACGGTCGCGAGCTGCGAGAGGGCATGGGCCAGCGCCGGATAGAGCGCCCGCACGGCGGTGTGCTCCATCACCTCGGCGTGGCGGACCGCCGCGCCGATCGAGAGCCCCCGTTCCGGATCGAATGCGAGGCCGCGGAGCTCCTCCACGTGCCTCAGGGAGACGACGGCTTCCACTCGCAACGATCCCTTGAGGAGCTTCGGAACGAGATCGGTTCCGCCGGCCAGGACGCGCGCGAGATCGCCGTAGCGGGAGAGCAGCGCGAACGTCTCCGGGAGGCTCCGCGGCGAATGGAACTCGAAGCGGGACGCCGGCATCCGGCTACGCGCCTCCGCCGCTTCCCCGGCCCGCGGCGTCGCGGATGGCCTCGACGATCTTGGCGTAGCCCGTGCAGCGGCAGAGGTTGCCCGAGAGTCCGGCCCGGATCTCCGGGTCGGAGGGGCTCGGATTCTTTCCGAGGAGAAAGACGGCCGAGAGCTCCATCCCCGGGGTGCAGAAGCCGCACTGGATGGCGCCCTTCTCGATGAAGCTCTGCTGCACGGGATGAAGGCGCTCCCGTCCCTGCGCGAGCCCCTCGACGGTGACGATCTCGCAGCCCTCCGCGTCCACCGCGAGCGTGAGGCAGGACACGACGGAGCGGCCGTCGAGGAGAACGGTGCAGGCGCCGCAGTCGCCGTCGCCGCACCCTTTCTTCGTGCCCGTCAGGCGCAGGTCCTCCCGGAGGGCGTCGTTCAACGTTCGCCAGGGCGGCACGGCGACCTCGTGATCGGCTCCGTTGACCCGGAGGCGGACGAGCCGGTTCTTCACCGCGGGACTTCCACGCGGACGCGGACGTCCACCGCGAGCGTCGGCTCTCCCGCCGGGCGCGCGATGACGGGATTCAGGTCGAGCTCCCGGATCGCGGGATTGTCGGTCACGAGGCGGCTCACTCGCAGGAGCACGTCGACGAGGGCGGCGCGGTCGGGCCCCGGCTTTCCCCGCGCGGCCGCGAACAGGCCGGCCCCGCGGATGGAGCCCATCATCCGCTTCGCCTCGCCCGGAGAAAGCGGCGCCAGACCGAACGCGATGTCCTTCATGACTTCGACAAGAATACCCCCCAGGCCGAAGGCCACGGTGTGGCCCAGGTTCGGGACGGCGGTCGCCCCGACGAGCACTTCGGTTCCGGCGGGCGCCTGCCTCTGGACGAAGAGCGACGGGGAGCGCCCCGAAAAGCGGTCGAGGAGATCGGCCGCGGCGGCGTGCACGTTGCTCCTGTCGCGCAGATCGAGCACGACCGCGTCCTCGTCGCTGCGGTGGACGAGGCCCCGCGCGACCGCTTTCAGGACGACCGGAAACCCGATGCGATCGGCCTCGGCCGCGGCCTCCTCGGGAGACGCGGCGATCCTCCACTCGGGCACGGGGATGCCGTAGGCCGATGCCAGCGAAAACGCCTCGGGCGGCTCGAGCCAGCCGCCTCCGCGGCCGAGGGCGCCGGCGATGGCGGCCCGGCCCCGGTTCCCGTCGATGCGCGGGAGATCGACGCGCTCCGGCTCCGTTCGTCCCTGCATCTCCCCGGCTCGCGAGAGCACCGCCGCGACGCCGGCGGCCGCCTCGGGATGGTAGAAGGTCGGGATTCCCGCCGCTTCGAGGATCTTCGTCACGTCGGCCCTCTCGGGGCTGGCCATCACGTTGGCGACGACCGGGATCCGCGCTCCCGAGCTCGCGGCCACGATCTCCCGCGCAACCGCGTCGCAGTCCACGAAGAACGGCGTGATGAAAGAGACGAGGAGCGCGTCGTATCCGGGATCCCCGAGCAGGGCCCGGATCGCCGCGCCGTACTCCTGCGCGGTGGCGGTCGCCATCATGTCCACGGGGTTGTGCAGCGAAGCGGTCGGGAAGAGCGAGGCGCGAAGCGCCTCTTTCGCCGTGCCGGAGGGCTCGGGGAGGGAAAGGCCCCGGTTCACGGCCTCGTCGGTGGCGCAGATCGCCGGGCTTCCGGCGTTGGTCAGGATGGCCAGCCGCCGGCCTCGCGCGACCGGCTGTGACGCGAGAGCGGTTGCCGCGTCGCAGAGCTCCCGGGTCGAGCGCACGCGGACGATGCCGGCGGCTTCGAAAACGAGGTCTGCTGTGGCGTCCTCCTCGAGGAGGCCGCCCGTGTGCGAGGCGACCGCCTTGGCGCCCTCGCGCGTCGTGCCGGACTTCAGCGCGAGGACCGGCTTTCTCCGCGTGATGACGCGGGCGACCTCGAGGAGGCGGCGGGGATCGGGAATGCTCTCCACGTGAAGAACGATCACCCGGGCGCCGTCGTCCGCTCCGAAGTACTCGAGGATCTCGGGCACGCTCACGTCGCAGGCGTTGCCGTTGGAGGCGTACATCCGCAGGCCGACGCCCCGCTCCTGGAGCTCGTTGTTGATCACCTCGCCGATGCCGCCGCCCTGGGCGACGATCGACACGACGCCCGGCCGCACGCGGGCGAACGTGAAGTTGGAGTAGAGCGGGCAGGCCTCGTCCGTGCTGATCACGCCCTGGCAATTGGGCCCGAACACGCGGATCCCGAGTTCCCGCGCCCGGTCCCTGAGCCGGCGCTCCCGTTCTTCCCCTTCGGGCCCGACTTCGCGGAAGCCCGACGTGTTCACGATGACGGCGGCGACGCCCTTTCTCGCGCACTCCTCCAGCTGCTCCAGCACCATCGTGTTCTTCACGATGATGTGGGCGAGATCGACGGGGCCGTCGATCTCGCGGAGGTTTCGGAACGCCCGGAGGCCGCTCACGACCTCGGCCTTCGGATGCACCGGGTAGATGGGCCCGGGGAATCCGTACGCCACGAGGTTTTCCACTATCCGGTGGCCGATCGTGAGCTTCTGCGGCGAGGCGCCGATGACGGCGATCGCGCGCGGACGGAAGAGCGCGTCGAGGCCCCCGGGGGCGACCCTCTCCCGGGCGGAGTCGGCGGCGAGCGGCTCGCCGGTCATCGCGGGTCCGGCTCGTCGGCGCCGGAGCCGTCGCGGGCCACGAGCGCGGCCCCGTAGGCGCCGCACGCCTGCGCGTGCGGCGGCACCTCGACGGTCGTCCGAAGCTCGTCGGCGAGGATCTCGGCGAAGAGGGGCAGGTGCTCGGCCACGCCGCCCGTGGCGATCACCGGGCCGGACACGTTCTCCCCTTCCGTCGCCTGACGCGCGACGGACCGCAGGGCTGCGTGCGCCAGGTCTTCCGCCTTTTCGCCGGCGCGGATCTTCGCGAGCACTTCGGTCGCCGCGAAGACGGTGCAGAAGCTGCCGAGGGAAACCTTCTTCGTCGAGCGCCGGGCGAGGGCGTCGAGCTCCTCGACCGAAACGTCGAGGCGGCGGGCCATCTCCTCGAGAAAGGCCCCCGTTCCCGCCGCGCACTTGCGGTTCATTCGAAAGCGCAGACGCGTCCCGGCATCGTCGAGGACGATCATCTTGGAGTCCTGTCCTCCCACGTCCACGACGGTCACCGCGCGCCGTGCCTGCTCGAAGGCGCCGCGGGCGTGACAGGCGATCTCGGTGCGCCGGTCGTCCGCGAAGGAGACGTTGCGGCGCCCGTATCCGGTCGAGACGATCCGCCCGATCCGCTCGCGTGGGATCCCCGCGATCCGGAGGGCTTCGTCCATGGTCCGGGCCGCCGCCCGCTCGAAGTCGGCGCCCGACCGCGAGACCGCGGCGGCCCGCAGCTCTCCGCCGGCGTCGACGATCACGGCCTTCGTCGTCGTGGATCCGACGTCGATCCCGGCGAAATATCCGTTCGATTCAGGCATGGAGACGATCTTCGAGCTGTTCGACGAACGCCTCGATGTTGGTCGCGGTCTGCTCATCGGAGTAGAGGCGCAGGTCGTTGACGTCGCCCTGAAAGGTGAGCGCGGGGATGCCGAGCTTCTTCGAGAGCCGGCCCGGCATGCCGTACCGGCTGTTGGAATTGTTGGGACAGGTTTTCGCGTCGTGAAAGATGATTCCGTCCACGCCGTACCGGCGGACCATCTCGGCCAGGGACTTCTCCTTCTCGTCTTCCGACCGCACGATGAAGAGCTCGACGGCGGCGCGGGCCATCGAGCGGAACGGGTCCTTCGGATCGAGAGCCTCGAAGATCCACGAATTGCAGTAGGTGGACGCCACCACGCACGTCCTGAGCTCCAGGAAGAGGCTCGAGAGCGCGCGCAGGCGGCCCCAGACCGGCATTCCTTCCCAGTAGAGGCGGTGGCGCTCTCCGGGCACGGCGCCAAGCCCCTTTTCCACGCGTCCGGTCAGCTCGTCGAGAAGCCGCCGGTAGTAGGAATTGGCCTCCTCGGTTCCGCGCGCGATCACCGCCGGCCCCATGTGGATCGCGCCGTCGAAGAAGGAAAGAGCCGCGGGACGGTGGGCGCCCGTCTCCAGCACGGCCCGCCAGAGGCGGCTCGTCTCGCGGCTGCCGTCGACGGCCCGTTCGAGGCGGGAATCGTCCAGCGGGTGGCCCGCGATCTTTGCCAGCGGCTCGCAGAGGTCCCGGATCTGCAGCGCCACCGAATCCACGTGGGCGTCGGTCACCTCGCCGACGCCGCGATGCGTCTGGATCCCGAGAACGGGAAGTCCCCAGCGGCGCCCGTAGAAGGAGAACCAGTCCTGCACGTCGCGGCACTGGTTCGTGTTGTAGACCAGGACGTCGGGCTTCGGAACGCCGGCCAGGCCGTAGGCGTCGGCGAGCGGCGTTTCCCCGGCGAGGAATGCGCCGACGTCCGACGTCAGATAGGAGCAGACGTCGGGCGAGTAGCCTTCGGCGACCGCCCGCGGAATGTGCCGGCTCGCCGTCCGCGTGGCGCCCAGCATCGCCCCGTGGTTCTCCGGGAAATAGACCTCGAACCCGAAGGCGAGAAGGAGCTCGACCGGGCCGACCGACGTGCACCACGCCACGCGCCGTTCGGGATCCCGGGCCGCGGCGTCGAGCGCGCGGAACCGGCCCTCCATGAGGTCCTTCAGCGCCTGCGCCGCCGCGATCCGAGGCCCCTCGGCCATCCGTGTTCTCCCACCCGGCCGCCGGCCGGCCGCTAATTCTTGAATTCTAAGTCATGATAATATGAATCATTCGCATTACCCGATCGGAGGCGGCCATGGACATCCAGCAGCTGCGGGTCGTCGTCGTCGGCGCCGGGCCGGCCGGCGGGACCCTGGCGGCGTTTCTCATCCACGGCGGCCACGAGGTCGTCGTGGTGGACAACGCCAGGGGCCTCGCTCTCCGGCTGCGTGAAACGGGACTCCGGGTGACGGGCGCGACGGAATTGACGGTTCCCGTGCGGCACGCCGTCCCGAGCCTCGCCGACGTCGAGGGATGGAATCCCGACCTCATCATCGTCGCCACCAAGGCTCCCGTGGTCCCGGTTCTCTGCCCCGCGCTCGAAAGGGCCGCGGGACCGTCGACGGCCCTCCTGGCCTATCAGAACGGCATCGACACCGAGGCCCCTCTCGTGGCGACGTTCGGCGCTTCGCGGGTGGCGCGAGCCGTGGTCCGTTACGGCGCCAATCAGGTGGAGCCCGGCCATCTGCGCATGACGTTCTGGCACCGCCCCAATTTCATCGGCGGCCTGTCGCCCGAGCTGCATCCGTTCTGCGAGGGGGTCGCCGCCGCCATGAGCCGGTCGGGACTTCCGACGAAGGCGAGTCCGGACATTCTCACGCGCATCTGGGAAAAGGCGATCGCCAACGCCATGAATTCCCTTTCCGCCGTCACGGGCCTCACGATCGGCGGCATTCTCGACATTCCCGTTCTCCGCCAGACGTTCGTCGATCTGCTGGACGAGCGCATCGCGATCGCGAGGGCCCACGGGATCGCGGTGCCGGAAGGCTTCCTCCGGGATCTCGTGACGTTCCACGAGAAGGCGCGCGAGCACATGCCGTCGAGCTACTCGGACGTGCAGCAGGGCCTCCCCACGGAGGTGGACTGGCTGGAGGGGAAATTCGTGGAGTATGCGCGGCGTGCCGGGCTCCCGGCTCCGATCGATCACACCCTCCTGGCCCTCGTGAAGGGACGGACCGCGGCGAGCGAGATCGAGCGGGCGATGGCGGCGACGGCCGTGGCCGCGTGGAAACCCGCCCCGTCGAGTCCCGAGCGGCGAATCTCCTCGCCCCTCGTCCACTGACGCGGAAATCCGCGCCGCGAGATCCGCGCCGTTTCGGCGATCGCGTCTCTACCCTCGGGCGCGGCGGGCCGCCCTGGCCCGGAGACGGATAGAATCGGCCCGTGGCTCCCCTGGACACGCTCGGACGGCCTCTTGCGAACCTCCGCGTCTCGGTGACGGATCGCTGCAACCTGCGCTGCCAGTACTGCATGCCCGAGCGGGATTACGCGTGGCTCCCGCGGCGCGACATCCTCGATTTCGAGGAGCTCTCGGCCCTGATCGACGTCTTCGCCGACCTCGGGGTCGAGAAAGTCCGCCTCACGGGAGGGGAGCCGCTCGTCCGGCGCGACCTGCCGAAGTTCGTCCGCATGATCGCGGACAAGCCCGCGATCCGGGACCTGGCCCTGACGACCAACGGCATCCTGCTCGCCGATCAGGCCGCGGCACTCAGGGAAGCGGGCCTCGGCCGGGTGACGGTCAGCCTCGATACGCTCGACCCGAACCGCTTCCGGGAGCTCACCCGCATCGACGGCCACGCGCGCGTGCTCGCCGGGATCGCGCAGGCGGGGCGCCTCGGATTCTCGGCGCTCAAGATCGACTCGGTCGTGATTCGCGGCGTCAACGAGGGCGAGCTCGTCGCGCTCCTCGAATATGGAAAGCGGGTCGGGGCCGAGGTGCGCTTCATCGAGTACATGGACGTCGGCGGCGCGACCCGCTGGTCGCCGGAGATGGTCGTTCCGCGCGCCGAGATCCTCGGAACGCTCGCGCGGCGGTTCGGACCGATCCGTCCCGAGCCGGCGCAGGGATCGGCGCCGGCCGAGCGCTTCCGTCTCTCCGACGGGACGGTCTTCGGAATCATCGCGTCGACGACCGCCCCGTTCTGCCGCGCGTGCGACCGCAGCCGGCTGACCGCCGACGGCCTCTGGTATCTCTGCCTCTATGCGGCCAACGGGACGGACCTGCGCGGGCCGCTTCGGGCGGGCGCCACGCGCGAGGAGTTGAAGGCGATCCTCGAGAATGCCTGGCGCGGCCGGGCCGACCGCGGCGCGGAAGAGCGCCTCGCGATGCGCGACCGCTCTCCTCTCCTCCCGGTCAACACGCTCCGACGCGATCCGCATCTCGAGATGCACACGCGGGGCGGATGATGGCGTCCGAGTCGGAAGCCGCCGACCCGGTTCCGGGCCTGACGCACGCGCGCGGCGTCGCGCTCGAGCGGTTCCCGATCCGTACCCGCGAAGGCTCCTCCACGCGGTCCGCGTGGCGTCTCTCGGTCGAAGCCGGCGAAGGGCAGGGCTCGATCACGCTCGTCGACGCCGTTGCCGGGACGCCGCTCTACCGGGGCGACGGCGTGTTCCTCGGCTGGGCGCAGGAGCGGATGGCCGCGGCCTACACGGCGCTCCTCCCGAAGCCGGAAACGGAAACCTTCGAGACGCAGCAGCTCGGGTAGTCGCGGGAGTGGTGTCCCGTCCCGGGAATAACGATGACGGCGTTGGGAGCGCCGCGGGGTGAGCTGACAGTCGCCGCGACGACGACGATGCGTTGCCATCGTCGCTTTCGCGAGGACCTCGTCGCGGCGGCGCCGCAGATTGCCCCGCGCCGCCCGAACCCGAAGGGCGCCGGCGCATTGCGAACGATGCCGGCGTTGCGTCGCGGGCCCGATGCTTCCGGCATCTGCTCCCGCCTGCGTGGCCGAAGCCACTTCGGCGCGGCGAAGGCCCGCGACGCGCCTTGGCCTCGTCCGCAAGCCGCGGGCGCGCCGCCGCCGCTATTCCCGGGACGAGACACGAGCTCGGGGACCGGATCGCGTGACGGCGGCGCGGCTCGTCGTCCCTCATCCGGCGGCCTGCGAGCCTGTCGGCTCGCCCCTCACCCTTCGCGCGTCCCGCCGCTCTTCCCTCTCCCGCGGGGAGAGGGTGGGCGGAGGCGCCGGTGCAACGGCGCGGCCCTGTGTGGCCGCCACCTTCTCCCGCCGGGAGAAGTCGCGCAGAGGCGCCGCTTCGCGACGCGGCCTTGTGTCGGCTCGACCGCTGCGGCGCCCCGAGCCCGACGATGGTTCCCGGCCTCGCGGAGCTCGCACCGGGAAGGATTGAAGAACGTTGCGCGGCGTCAGGAGCGACGCTCTCGGAGCCGGATCGCTTACGGCATCGGGACCAGGAACGCCGCGAGGGCACACGCATCACGTCGATTCTGCGGCCCGCGCATCCGCTTACGCTCCCCACATCGCGGATCTCCTCCGCGCAGTTAGCTACGGGGGTGCGGCCGCTTCGGCGAGCACCTTCCATTCGGCCTCGCTCAGCTCCGGGACCGCCGCCGGGAGGTAGACGCGTTCCATCTCCGATTCGTGCGCGGAGAGCCGCCGCTCGAGGTTTTCGGCGAGCCCGAGGATGTCCGCGATCGGCGCGTGTTCGTCGACCTGGGCGGCGAGAAACCGCGTCAGCTCGCGAAGCTGGACGCATTCGAGGCGCAGCTCGCGGGCCGGACCGCGACCGCCCGTGCTCGAACGCTGGAGCGCTGGAAGGAGCGCCCGCTCCTCCGCTTCGGTCCATCGCGAGAGGCACCGGTGAAAATCGAAGAGCCCGAACCGGTAGGCTGCCTCGTCGCGCCGGTCGAGCGCGCGCCGGAAGTCGTCGAAGCGGCTGCGAAGGTCCCGCTGGACCGCGAGGAGCCCGGGGATATCAGCCCGTATCATTCAGAACGCTTCGTTCGTCCCCGCGCTCGTCGAGTGCGGCAGAAGCCTGTCTCAGGATAATTTCCAAGTTCCCAAGCATCAAATTCCAAGAAATTCCGAAACGCCAAATCTCAAACAGACTCGATTCACACCCTTCGGCACCCCCCCCGAGATCGTCGCGTGCGGCAGAAGTCCTTCTGAAGCAGGATGAGTTCCAAATTCGAGGTGCCAAAATCCAATCAGTCGCGAAGCTCGAATTTCAAATAAGCCCGATTTTGAACCCGACGGCGTCCCAGCGGCACTCCGTTTGGAATTTGGAATTTGCAACTTATTGGAGTTTGGAGCTTGGAATTTGGAACTTCTCGCGTGTTTCGCGCGTGCGCCACCTTCAGATCCCCGCGAGTCCCGGTTCGATGCGCGCAAAGCCCTCCTCGGCGGCCCAGAGGTCCATCGAGATCGAGACGAGGTCGTCGACCTCCGGGATCGGCCGCGCGTCTTCCGAGAGGTCGATCGACTTGACGTAGCGGCGGCAGGTCTCGCAGGCCTCGATCCGGACGGTCGGGTGCTTTTCGTCGCGGAAGGAGGGGAGCTTGTACGGGTCTTCTTCGAAGCAGGACGGGCAGAGGATCCTTTCGAAGAGCCATTCCGTGCCGCAGAGCGAGCACGCGAGCATGCGGCGCGCGCCCTCCGTCATCGACCCTTCGCGCCGCGCGGCGACCCCGGGCTCTCCGCCGCAGAACGGGCACTTCCCGCGCCGGTGGAGGCGGTCCGGCGCGATTCCGAGGTCCCGCAGGAGCTCGACGTAGGGCCGGAGGATCGCCCGCGAGAGGTAGTCCTCCGAAGACGGGCGGCCGCCTTCCCAGAAGACGAGCAGGCGCGTGCGCGCGGTCGCCGGGTCTTCCTTTTGACGCTCGCGCGCTTCCTCGGCCAGCGCGTCGGGTCCGGATTCCGCCGCGAAGCGGACGATCGGTCCGGCGTGGAGGACCACGGCGTCGGCGTCCTCGCCGAGCCGGCCCGCCAGGCGCCGGGCCGCGTGTTCGAGCTCGAGGGACTCGGCCACACGGGCCTGGGCCCGGAAGAGCCCCGCCGCGAAGCGCAGCGGCTCGGCCGCCGAGGAAGCTCCCGCCGCGAGCGCTTCGGCGCGTTCGGCGCGGCGGGTCAGTTCTCGGGCGGTCTTCGACTCAGCGGCTGCGCTCTTCACCGGTGACGTCGCGGTACCAGCGGCCGTGGTGGAGGCGCGCCCAGGCCTTCGTGACGGTTCCCCGCGTCATCGACCCGAAAGTGCCCGGCTCGGCGACGGTCCCGAGGTAGATGTGAATCACGATGAGCATCGCGAAGAGGATGAACGTCACGTCGTGGACGAGATAGGCGAGCTGCCTCACGACCGCCGGAAAGAGCTCCGGGAACCACATCAGGAGCCCCGAGACGAGCATCCCGAGCCCCGCGAGGCAGACGAGCCAGAACTGGAGCTTCTGGCCGCCGTTGTACTTTCCGACGTCCGAGTCGTCGGTCTCCCACCGCATGTAGCGCATCGCCCGGCCGCCGCTGACCCATTCGCGGCGCTCTCCGGGCGCGAGTCGCATGTCGCCCAGCCAGTCGAAGAACATCACGATCGTCGCGAGGAAGAAGGCCACCCCGGCCCAGGGATGGATGACGCGGCAGACGGTGAGCCCTCCGAAGAGGGAAGCCATCCAGCCGAAGACCGGCGTCCAGATGGGCATGCCGGTGAAAACGCAGACGAAGAAGGTCAGGGAGACGGTCCAGTGGATCAGCCGCGAGGACCGGTCGTGCCGGACGATCTCGTTGCCGATGGCCACGTCCTCGCGGGACTGCGCCGCGATGACCGCCCGGTCGATCGGCCGGGGAGGATTGGCGGAGCTCATCGTCGTTCCCCTTTCGTCCTACACCGTCGGGAGGTTCGTGTCGTCGTCGTCGGTCCCCGCGGCTTCCTTGCGTCCGTACTTCGTGAAGTGCGCGAACGCGCCGATGACCGTTCCGAAGATCGCGACGGCGCCGAGCGGCCGGAGCACCGATTTCCAGAGCTTGACGAGGATCGGGACGTGCGGGTCGGCGGGGAGGTCGTACCACTCCGGGTGGTCGCCGTGCGCGAGCACCGTGACGACTCCCGTTCCGCCGACGCCCTTCGGGTCGTAGAGCGCGGCCTGCGCGAAGCCGTTCGCCTTGAGCTGGTCGACCCGGAGATTCCCGAGCGCGACCATGTCGTCCTTCGTCCCGAAGTGGAGGCATCCGGTCGGACAGGCCTTGATGCACGCCGGCTCGAGTCCGACTTCCACGCGGTCGACGCAGAGCGTGCATTTGGCCATCTTCCCGGTCGTCTTGTGGAAACGCGGCACGTCGAACGGGCAGCCCGTCTCGCAGTAGCCGCATCCGATGCAGCGGTCGGCGTTGACGTCGACGATGCCGTTGGCGTACTGGACGATCGCGCCGGGCGCCGGGCACGCCGCGAGGCACCCGGGCTCCTCGCAGTGCATGCACTGGTCCTTGCGCATCAGCCAGGCGATCCCGCCGTCGACGTCGCGCTCGTTGAATCGGATCAGGTTCCAGTACTGGGCGTGGAGCGTCGGGAGCGTCTGGTAGGTCCCGACCTGCTTCGTCTCGACGACGGGGAGGTCGTTCCACTCCTGGCAGGCGACCTCGCACGCCTTGCAGCCGATGCAGGTCGTCGTGTCGATGTACTTCGAGACGGTCGGGAGCTTTCGCATTCCCGAGTGGCTGCCGAGCACGGCAGCGGAGGAGCGGCGAATTTCGAGACTCATGGCCGCCTCACGCTTTCTCGAGCTTGACGAGGAACGTCTTGTATTCCGGCGTCCACGTGTTCGGGTCCACTGCGGAGGGGGTCAGGAAGTTCGCGAGAGGGCCGGTGTGGTCTGCCGTCGCCTCGTAGCCCCAGTGGAGCGGGATGCCGACGTGCCAGATCTGCTTTCCGTCGACATCGAGAGGCCGGAGGCGCTTGGTCACCATCGCGACGCCCTCGACGGATCCCCGCGCGGACGTCACCTTCGCCCTTCCGCCGTTGACGATCCCCTTCTCCTTCGCGAGCTGCTCGGGGATCTCGATGAAGAAGCCCGGCTGGAGCTGGTTCAGCCGGTCGATGTGCTTGGTCCAGTAGTGGTACATCTCGGTCAGCCGGTACGTCGTGCAGACGATCGGGAAATCCTTCTTGTCGCCGTAGACGTCCTTGTCCGACTTGAACTTCTTCGTCGCCGGGTTGGACGTCACCTTCGGATGGAGCACGTTGTCGACCGGCGGCTCGACCGCCTCGTAGTGCTCGGGGAACGGGCCGTCGTTCAACGGAGCGAAGAGCTTGCCCACGCCTTCCGGGAGCATGATGAACGCGCCGAACGTTCCGGGAGGCGCGTCGGGCTTCATGTCCGGGACGTCGCCGACCCACTTCTCGCCGTTCCACTTGATGCCGGCGCGGGTCGGATCCCAGGGCTTCCCTTCGGCGTCGGCGGAGGCGCGGTTGTACATCACCCGGCGGTTGGCGGGCCAGGAGAACGTCCAGTTGTGGAACATGCCGAGGCCGTTCGGGTCGTCCACGGGATTGCGCCGCTGCGCCATGTTCCCGGCCTCGGTGTAGACGCCCGACATCAGCCAGTTGCCCACCATCGTCGTGCCGTCGTCCTGCAGCTGCCCGAATCCGTCGAGCTGCTGCCCGGCGGTCTTGATGACCTTCGTCTTGTCCTTCGGGTCGTGGAGGTCGGCGAGCGCCTTGCCGTTCAATTCCTTCAGGACCTCCGACAGATCGGGCGCCGCGGGATTGGAGTAGGCCCAGTCGACATTGGAGATGGCTTCCGGAAGCGGGCCGCCTTCCTTCCGGTACAGGTCGCGCACCGCGAGGAAGATCCGGGCGAGGATTTCCTGGTCGCTCTTGATCTGCCCCGGGGGATCCAGGGCCTTCCACTTCCACTGGATCCAGCGCGCGGAGTTCGTGAACGAGCCGTCCTTCTCGGCGAAGTTCGACGCGGGGAGCATGAAGACTTCGGTCTGGATCTTCGATGCGTCGGGAGTCCCGTATTCCTTCGGAGCCCTCCAGAAAGTCGCGGTCTCGATCTCGTGGTTCTCGACGACGACGAGCCACTTGAGCTTCGCGAGCGCGGCGATCATCTTCGGCGAGTTGGGTCCGATGCCGACGGGATTCATGCCGAACGTGAAGAAACCCTCCGGCCCCGGCTCCTTGCCGCCGGCGCGCATCGAGTTGCCGCGGTACATGTCGTCGAAGATGTACATCCAGGAATAGTTGCCGTCGACCTTCGGGAGCCACGCGTAGCCGAACTCGTTCTCCTTCGTCGCGGCCTTCCCGTAGAGGGCCTTGAGCGTCGAGACCATGAACTTCGAGTAGTTCTGCCAGTAGTTCATGGAGGGGCCGAGCGCCTTCGGCGTGTTCGCGTCGTTGTACTCCTTGAGCGACTGCCATTCCGCGTGCGGCGTCTTGATGTAGCCGGGCAGGATGTCGAAGACGCCCGCGGTGTCGGTCGCGCCCTGGATGTTCGAATGGCCGCGCAGCGCGTTGACGCCGCCGCCGGGCCGCCCGACGTTGCCGAGGAGGAGCTGGAGCATCGCCGCGGTTCGGATCATCTGGACGCCGATCGAGTGCTGGGTCCAGCCGAGCGCGTACATCATCGTCCCGACGCGGGCGGCGTTTCCCGTCGACGTGACGATTTCCGCGACCTTCAGGAACGTGTCCTTCGGCGTGCCGCAGATCTTCTCGACCATCTCGGGCGTGTACCGGTCGACGTGCTTCTTCAGGAGCTGGAAGACGCAGTTCGGGTCCTGGAGCGTCGGGTCCTTCTTCGCCTCTCCCTTCGCATCGAGCTGGTAGGCCCACGACTCGCGCTTGTAGGCGCCCGAGGCCTCGTCGAACCCGGAGAAGAGCCCGTCGGCGAAGTGGAAGTCGGGATTGATCAGGAGCGGCGCGCTGGTGTGGATCTTGACGTATTCCTCGTGGAACCGGTTGTTCGCGATCGCGTAGCGGATGATCCCGAGGAGATACGCGATGTCGGTTCCCGTCCGGATCGGCGAATAGAAGTCGGCGACGGCCGAGGTCCGGGTGAACCGGGGGTCGACCGAGACGATCTTCGCGTTACGGGTCTTCTTCGCCTCGATCGCCCACTTGAAGCCGCAGGGATGGTTCTCGGCGGGATTGCCGCCCATGCAGAGGACGACATCGGCGTTCTTGATGTCGGTCCATCCGTTCGTCATCGCCCCGCGGCCGAACGTGGCGGCCAAACTGGCCACCGTGGGGCCGTGTCAAACCCGTGCCTGGGTATCCCTGTACGGGACTCCCCAGGCGGACGCCGCCTTCCAGTAGAGAAAGTTGAATTCGGTCGTGTCCGTGCAGCCGCCGATCATCCCGATGCCGGGATTGCGGTTGACGGTCTGCCCCTTCGCGTTCTTCGCGACGAAGCATTTGTCGCGGGTGTCCTTGACGTGCCGCGCGATTTTCGCGATCGCCTCGTCCCAGGAGATGTCCTCCCACTTGTCGGAGCCGGGCCGGCGAACTTTCGGCGACATCAGCCGGTGCGGGCTGACGATGTCGTCCTTGACGGTCGCGCCCTTGGGGCAGAGCGTCCCGCGGTTGATCGGGTGGTCGGGATCGCCTTCCACGTGGACGACCGCCGCAGTGGCGTTCTTCGCCTTGTCGCCGAGCGTGTGGATGATCATCCCGCACGAGACGGCGCAGTAGGGGCACGTGCTCCGCGTCTCGGTCGTGCGCGAGATCTTGAATTCCCGCATCTCGGCCTGCGCCTTCGAGACGTCGAAGCCGAGCGCGAGAGTTCCCCCGATTGTCGTGGCTTTGAAAAATCCGCGGCGCGAGAGTTCCATTTCGGACCTCCTAGCGTGAGCGCCTCACCTTCAGCGTGGGAATATTGGAGTACCGAATATCCCGATTGTCAAGCGGCCCGGACGGGGGGCGCCAGATCAGGCGCCGGCGGGTGCGATCCGGTCCGGGTGGGCGTAGGCGTTGAACTGCCGCCCGCGCAGGAAGCCGACCAGCGTGATCCCGGCGGCCTCGGCCAGGGCGACGGCCAGGCTGGAGGGGGCGGAGACGGAGGCGACGACCGGAACCCCTGCCCCGGCCGCCTTCTGGACGATTTCGAAGCCCGCGCGGCCGGAAACGAGGAGCACGGAAGTCGACAGGGGGAGGGCGCCCCGCCGGAACGCCGCTCCGATCACCTTGTCCGTCGCGTTGTGCCGTCCGATGTCCTCCCGGACGTCGAGGATCTCTCCCTCCGGGTCGAAGAGGGCGGCGCCGTGGAGCCCTCCGGTCGCGGCGAAGACCGACTGCCGGGAGCGAAGCCGGTCCGGAAGGGCGAAGAGGACCTCCCGGGAGATCCGGAAGCCGCCGGGTGCCGGGCGCCTCGACCGGGCGACGACCTCTTCGATCGAGTCGTTCCCGCAGATCCCGCAGGCGGATCCGATGACCGTCTCCCGCCGGAGCCCGCGCGCCCGCTCGAAGGCGGCCGGGGCGAGTGTCGCGACGAGCGTGTTCTCCTTCTTTCCCGGTTGGCGGGATTCCGCCGCCGCGAGCGAGAGGACGTCGTCGAGGCGTTCGAGCGCTCCTTCCGTGAACAGGAACCCGACCGCGAGATCCTCGTCGTCGCCGGGCGTGCGCATCGTCGTCGCGAACGCGATCGGCGTCCCGGAGGCGGGCCGGACGGTGATCCGGAGCGGCTCCTCGACGGCGAGAGCGTCTTCCCGCTCCGACTGTCCGCGCTCGCCGAATACCCGGACGCGCTCCCGGCCGATCGAGTCCATGCCGCGGATCGTACCCCGGGTTCCGGCAGCGGGCTCGGGCACCCTTCTCACGTGGGCTGCCGGGAATAAGTTCCAAATTCCAAGCACCAAATTCCAATAAATTCCAAGCTGGAGTTGCCCCGGTTTCGTGGAGACTTTTAGACTCGGGGGAAGGAGTCCACGATGTCGAGGAGAGGAGGCCATATTCGCCGGAGTTTCGGCGGCCGAGCGGTACTCCGTCTGGAATTTGGAATTTGCAACTTATTGAAGTCTGGAGCCTGGAATTTGGAGCCTGGAGCTTTGACGGCGCCCGGCACCTTACTTGCTACGATGGCGGCCCGGTGACGGACCCCTTCGACGTTCTGGTGGTCGAGGACGACGACGACGTGCGGGAAGCCCTGCTGCTGCTCCTCGACAACGAAGGGGTGCACGCGGTCGGCGCGACCGACGGCCTCGACGCGCTCGGGCGGATCGAGGCCGGCTTCCGGCCTTCCCTGATCCTCCTCGATCTGATGATGCCGGTGATGGACGGTGAAAAGTTCCTGCGCGCCCGGAAGGCGAACCCGGCCCTCGCCTCGATTCCCGTCGTCGTCGTTTCGGCCATGCAGCGGATGCGGGTCGATCCCGTCGAGCTCGACGTGGACGAGATGATCCCCAAGCCCGTCAATCCGGTGAGGGTGATTGATTTGGTCCGCCACTACCGCCCCTCTTTGTAAGCTGGCGAGGCGACCTGTCTCGCCGAAGCCTCGGCGAAGGCGGATGCATCGAGCCGGCCGGGCGCGTGAAGCGCCGCGGCGCCCTCGACGTACGCGATTTGGTACGACTCGGGACGCCGCGGTCCTCCCGCATCCCGGCGGGCTCGCGCCTCGCCTCGCCTCGTCCGATTCAGAACTGGGCGTGCGAACGCGCGATTTCAACGGGTGCTGGCGGGGCGATCCCGTCGCGGGAGCGGGCACGGGGACCGGGAGCGCGTGACGGCGGAGGCGGGGCGTCGAACGACTACGAAGCGTTCGCCAGGAGCTTTTCGATCCTGGCCGTCGCGCAGGGTCGGCAGTACTTGTAAGACCGGATCGGAATGACGCGTCCGTACGCGCGGCATGCGCGGCATCGCCCCATTCCCGGCTCACGCCGCGGGCGCCGGCCGCGGATCTCGGGCGCCGCCTCCACGGTCATCAGCGTCTTGAGTCCGCGATAACCTCCGGTCACCTGGAAGACCTCGCTGAGGCAGCGGTAGCAGACGCGTCGCCCCAGACACAGGAAGAGGGCGCTCGCTCGAACCGAGCATCGCTGGCAAAGATGCACCCCGTTGGCGGACTCCGGCGCGCGCTTGGCCGGGCTCGAAGCGGCGGCCGTCGGCCGGGCGAAGGCCCGCGGGTTCTCGAGAAACGCTTTCCAGTGCGGACACTCCCGCCGGTGGGCCTCGTCGGTGAAGTCGTTGGTGAGACTCGTGCGAGCCTCGTTGACGGGAAACGGCCCGAATTCGCGGCGGAGCCCGAAGCGGCACCGCTCGCAGAAGATGCCGCGGGAGCTGGGCCCGTCGCGCCCGGCGAGGATCCCGCTCTCGCCGGCGACCGAGTCGGAGTTCGGCCACTCGTTCGGAGACCACCTCTCGACGTTTTTCCGAAATGTCTCGCCGTCCGATATCGCGATGCTCTTCATGTCGCCTCCCCGAGTGCGGTGTTCTGCCCGCCACGCGCCCCAAGCCGCCCGGGAACCGGAGTCGTTACGAGCGATCGAGCAAAATCCGCGCCAATCATGCGCTTTTCGAGGCGTCGGTGCGCGGCAAGGCCGATGATACGATTCGCGGCACCTTTTTCCGAATTGGAGGAGTGCATGACGACGGCGGGGAAGTGTCCGAATCCCGAGGGTTGCGACGGAGAGCTCTACGCGCGAGCGGATGCTTCGGGCATGGAGTGGTGCCCGAAGTGCGGGTTCGTTCTGCGCGGCGGAGCCGCCGTCAAGCCCACGGGCAGGTGCCCGAATCCGGCAGGTTGCGACGGGGAGCTGTACGCGCGCGCGGACGTTTCGGGCGAGGAGTGGTGTCCCAAGTGCGGATTCGCGTTCCGCGGCGGCAGCGCCGTGAGGAGGTGCCCGAACCCCGCGGGCTGCGGCGGGGAGCTCTACGCGCGGGCGGACGGATCCGACGAGGAATGGTGCCCCGAGTGCGGATACGTGTTCCGGCCGGGAGCGCCGTCGGCCTAGCAGGCTGCTGAAAAAGGGTCCGGGGTGGCGTTGCGAGCGCCGTGGGTTCGGCTGCAAGACGACGCGGCGAAGGCGATGCCGGGAGCATCGTCTAGCCGCGGCAACGCCGCAGACGAGCCCGCGCCGCCGCAACCTCTTGGTGGTGCGAGTCTTGCCGTTCGCATGTCAATCGAGTCCGGCACGATGGTTGATTCCGCTCTTGAGCCGCTCAGCAAACGCGAACGAATTGCAAGACTCGAGACACGACACCCGGATTCATTTTTCAGCAGCCTGCTAGGTGTCCCGTCCCGGAAATAACTTCACCGTCGCGCCTGCGGCTTGCGGACGAGGTCAAGACGCGTCGCGGGAGCAGATGCCGGAAGCATCGGGCCCGCGACGCAACGCAGAGATCGTTCGCAATGTGCGGGCGCCCTTCGGGTTCGGGCGGCGCGGGGCAATCTGCGGCGCCGCCGCGACGAGGTCCCAGCGAAAGCGGGAATGGCACCGCATCGCCGTCATCGCGGCGACTGGCAGCTTACCCCGCGGCGCTCCGAACGACGGCAAAGCTATTTCCGGGACGGGACACTAAATTAGTCAAAGTCGTGGCGGCGCCTGAGCGGCGAGGAGACTCCCGGTCATGGGTTCCCCCGCCGGTCTCGCACCTTCGCCGCGGCGTCCGGGGCCGCGGGACTCCTACTCGATCGTCCCGAATCCGCTCTCGGCGAGGAGGTCTTCGACATCCCGCTCCGACGCGCCGAGCTTTCCCGCGCCCGCCCGCAGGTCCGCGGCGAGGACCGGATACCAGTTGCGGCGCGCCGGGTCGAGGAGTCCCGCGACGTTCCACGGATCGATCGCGGCGCGCACCGTTTCGGTGAATCGGCCCGGCGGATCGCCGATCCGCGCGACGGCCGCGGCGATCGCGCGGGCGAGGTCGGGGCGGTCCGAGCCGAGGAAGCCGGGAAGCCCGTCGCGGCCGAGCCGGCAGGCAGCCTCGGCGAAGCTCGCGGAGGCGAAGTAGAGCATCGTCGCCGCGCAGAACGCCGGAAAATCGTCGAAGCGTTTCCAGAGCGCGGCGACGAGCAGGCCCGCGGCGTCGGCCTCCTCGAGGGTGCGGACCGAAATCGCGCCGAGCCGCCGCGCGAAGTCCTCGTCGCCGCCGGACTCCTCGAGCGCCTCGCCGGCGCGCGCCACTCCGAGGAGGGTGAGCGGAATCCCCGTCGAGAGCAGCGGATCGACGAATGCCGCCGCCGAGGGGAGCATCCACCAGCGCGGCCCGCTCGCGGCCTCCGTCCGGAACGCGACGTCCCCGGCGTACCGGAGGGGAAAAGCGGCTCCGCCCGCCGGAACTGGCGCGCGATCGCCGGGAACATCGCGACGAGCCGCCGCCAGGCCGGTTCTCCCTCCGGAGCGCGAATTTCGCGGGCGAGCTCGGGAGAGAGCATCGCTCCCGCGCTGACGGTTCCTTCGGCGAATCGGAGCACCCAGATCCAGCCTCCCTCGAAGACGTGGTGGAGGGCGGCGTCGTCGACCGGGTAGGGCACCGTGCCGTCGAGCGGGGCGACCTCCGCCATCGGCGCGACGCCGCGAAAGTGGGCGTAGAGCGCCGCCGCGCGGGGAAGGCCGGGAAACGCCCGCTCGCCGGGAGCGAGGCTCCGGGAGAGGAATCCCCGCGGGCCGGAGGCGTCCGCGACGAACCGGGCTTCGACGGAAAACCGCTCCGTTCCGCGCCGCCCCGAAAGGCGGACGGCGGCTCCATCGGTCTCGAAGGAATCGAGCGCGACGCGGTCGGCGTACTCGGCGCCCGCCGCGCGCGCCTCTTCGAGGAGATGGAGATCGACGTCCGCGCGAAACCAGTGCGTGTCGGCGACGCGGTCGTTCGGGCTCGCCGCGACGAGCAGCGGATTCCGAAGATCGCCGGCCGCGCCGGGCTCGCGGCCGCGGCGATGGTGGAAAAACGTGAATCCGCGCTTCTTCCCGCCGCGGAGATGCGGGAGGCGCTCCTGCCACGTTCCCCATTTCGCGAGCGGAAGGACGCCCGGGAGGTCGTACCGCAGCGCGATCCGCTCGAGGAGGAGATTCGCGAGCGGCGAAGTCGATTCGCCGATCGCGAAGCGCGGATGCGTTCCTTTTTCGAGGACGACGACGCTCCGCCCGAGGCGGCGGGCGACGAGCGCGAGGAGCGATCCTCCGAAGCCCGAGCCGACGACCGCGAGATCGAAACGCTTCACGCCCGTGCCGGGGCCCCGGCGGGACGGTGCCCGGGGCAGGACACCGGCGCGAGCGCGCCCCCCGAGTTGAGGCCGGAGAGCGCGCGGACGCGTGCCTCGCGGCAGAGGCCGCAGCCCGGCAGCTGCGCGAGCGACCCGAGCTCGGCGAGGACGACCGCGCCTCCCTCGCCGGCGCAATCGGCGACGATCTCGAAGTACGCCTCGAGGGAGATCTCGGAGAAGTCTCCCGCCGCGCGCAGCCGCTCCATCGGCTCGTGCTCGGAGACGACCGGCAGCAGCGAAACGACGCGGGCGCCGGAGTCCCGGGCGAGCCGGAACGTCTCGAGCGCGAGAGCGCGGGAGCGGTCCGGAGAGACGAACGGCGGCTGCACCAGGACGAATGCGCGGAGCAGGATTCCCGCGCCGGAGAGCTCCCGCGCCGCCTCCGTGAAGCGCCGGATGGACGTCGGCTTCCCGAGCCTCCGGAGCAGCCCGTCGTCGGCGACCTCGAGGCCGATGGCGACCTCGAGGCGGCCGCGGAGGAGCCGCGCGAACGCCGCCGCGCGCCCGGCCTGCTCCGAGCGCGACTCGACGACGACGAGCTCGAGATCGGAGACCTCCGCCGCGATCGCGGCGAGGTCCGCCTCCGTCTGGCGGATCGACCGCGGCTCGAAGAGAGAGGAGGCGTTGTACAGCTTGATTCCCGCGATCCCGCCGAGGCGGCGGCGGGCGGAGCGGATCTGGCGCGCGATCCCGGATCCCTCCGCCGGGCCGCCCGCGGCCTGGCGGTAGAGCGCGCAATAGACGCAGGCGAGCGGACACGCGCCGTTGCGGAGATACGCGGTCCCGATCGGCCGCGGGGTCCCGTCCGGGAAGATCTCGGATTCCCGCGCGACCGCGATCGGCGGGGCCTCCGGCGCGGAAGCGCCGGGAATCATGCGAAGGCGGAAAGGGGAAGCGCGCCCGGCTCGCCGCCGCCGCCCGACTCCGCGGCCGGTGGAGGAGGACCGAACCGTCTTTCGTGCATGGCCCGCAGCGCTCCGCGCGAAGCCGCGAGCGAAGCGCGGAAGAGCTCGGCCGGGACGGCGCCCTGCTGGAAGCGTCTCTTTTCGGCGATCGGCAGGCGCACGCCGCGCGCGGCGAGTCCGGCCGCGGCGACCTCCCCCTTCAGGGCGGCGAGCCGGTCGGGATCCTCGCCGACGAGGTCCCGGAGCGGAGCGGCGAGCGCGGCGGCGATTGCGGGGCGCATCGCGTGCGGCGAAAGCGCCGCGAAGCCGAACGCGCGCGCCGGCGCGAAGCCCCGCACCACCCCGCGCGAGAAACCGCCGGAGTAGGTGAGCGAGTGCTTGATCGAGTCGATGCCCCACCCTTCGTGGTAGAGGAGCGGGTTGTTCAGCACGCTCTTGAGCGTGAGCTCGGAATCCCCGAGGGGATACGACTTCCAGTTTTCGTCTCCGCCGTCGCCGTCGAAGACGTGCACGAGATCGGGTTCGGCGCGCCGGAGATTCCGCGCGAAGGCGATCGCCGCCGCCGCGCACTGCACGTCGAGCGGCCGGTAGTCCTCGATCGCCGCGACGGCCGACTCGAGCGAGAGGTCCTCCGGCGCCGCCTCGATGGTTCGCCATGCATCGCGGGCGCCGAGCGCGTCGGCGACCCGCTCGGCCGAGCGGCGGTCCTCGGCGTCGCCGACGGCGAGGGTGAACAGCCGGACGGGGCCAGGGCGAGCGCTCGATCGGGCGGCCGAGAGGACGGCCCACGCCGTCAGCGACGAATCGGCGCCTCCCGAAAGCGCGACGCCGATCGGCGCGTCCGCCGGAATTCCGTCCAGGATCGCGGCGACGGTTTCCTCGATCGCGGCGGCATAGCGCTCGCCGAGCGCGCGGACGTCGGCGGGACCGCGCCCGGCCTCGGGAGCGAAGAAGCGGCGATAGCGGGGATTCGGGTCGGGGCATCCGATCTGATCGAGCTCGACCAGGTGATGCGCCGGGACCATCCGGGTGTAGGAGGGGTGGAACTGCTCGGGGATCCCCTCGGCCGTACAGTACCGGGCGATCGCGTCGATCCGGTCCGCGACGACGAGATACGGTCCCGTCGAGCGCTTCGCGACGAAATATCGGAGCGGCCGTCCGATCGTGCGCGCGAGCCGGATCGTGACGCCGTCCTGCGCGACGGCGGCGAACGACCCGGAAATCCGCGAGAGCGCGTCGGCGTCTCCCGCGCGGACGGCTTCCGTGAGCTCGGAGCGCGTCGCGTCGAGCAGGACGTCGGCGGACGGATCGGAGAGATCGACGAGTTTCGGTTCGGTCAGCCCCGGCGAGAAGGGGAACGGCATGAGGGCCTCCAGGAGGGAGATCCTATCGTGGGTGAAATCCGAAGCACGAAGCACGAAATCCGAAACAAATCCGAATGTCCGAATTTCAAATTTTCAAATGGTGTCGGGGATCCGGCGGATTCGGATTTGCTCACGGAAAGGTACCGTGGCGAACGATGAGCTCGGCGCTCCGCTCGGATAAGGGGTTCAACGCACGCGTCGACAACCTTCTGCTATTGGAGCATTCGAATTTTGAATTTGTTTCGGATTTCGGATTTGGGATTTCGGATTTCGCGCCGACGCGCTACGCCCGTCGGCGCGCTAGGCTCTCCGCCGCGTCACGACGCAGAGATCCGGCGTGTACTTGTCGTCGCCTTCCTTCGTCATGCGGTGCAGATACCGGGTCGAGTCTCCCCCCGGGCCCTGCGACTGCTTGAGGCCGTTGCGTCCGCAGGCGGGGCAGATCGCAATGACTCCGCTTCGGTTCTCGACGGTCTCGCCGAACTCGAGAGCGGTGTAGTCGAACTCCTCGGACCTCACGAAGCTCACCTCCGGACCGGCACCGGGGCCATGGGGAACGATGCGCGAATTGTAGCACCGGCCGGCATTGCCCTTGGACCTTCGGGCCCCACGTTCCGGTGTGGTCCGGAACGGCCTCGGAGGGAGACACGGTGCATTCCTCGTGACGACCCCGGATCGCTGCGCGCCTCGCCCTTCGGCTGCTCGCCGCCGCCTTCACGGCACTCGCCGGACCGAGGCGCGACCAGCTTTTGCCCGAACACCGAGGCCACGCACGGCGAGATGGTGGCTTTCGTTGCACGGGCGGGCGTCGCGCCCGGTGGAGAAGACGAGGTGCCGGAGGCTGTCGTTCCGGACCCGCGCCCTGGCCGCCGCTACGATTGTGCGGCTGGCCCCGCGCCCGGCCCGAACGGCGGTCTTTCCGACGTGCCGGTGGGCAGCGTCTCTTGTAAGGACGTCGGACACGTCCGGGCGCTCGGGATCGTCGACGGTTTTCCCGACGGAACGTACGGCACGGCGAAGTTCGTCACACGCGCGCAAATGGCGAAATTCCTCGTTAACGGGTTCCATTTGACGTTTCCCCGTCCATAGACCAGGGCGGTGGTGTTCCGGAGCGGCCTCGACGGTTTTCGGCGAGACCGGCCGCGCTCGAGCGGATCGACGAACGCTCGCGGGAGAACGCGATCCGCCCGCTGAGAAATCAATGAAATAGACGTGGGCACGGCTCTTGCTCCCTTCCCTGTTTTCAGGAGGTGGCGAGTGTTCACACCCGGCACACCTCGAAAAGGGAGTAGATGAAAAGACCCTCGTCTCCAGGCCGTCCGTCGTGTCGAATCGAAAGGATTTCGGCGGCGGTCGTCGCGGCGGCGCTCGCCGTTCCCGCGTGGGCGGGAGTCGGAAAGTGGTCGAGCCTCGGGCCGGAAGGCGGACTCGTGAGCGCGCTCCTGCCCGATCCCGCATCGCCGTCGGTCGTGTGGGAAGGCAACCTACGGGGGGGGGATCTTCGTCAGCCGCGACGCGGGCGCGAGCTGGTCGCAGGTCGCGACCGGCGGCGCGGGCGCGGTCGTCAACGGTCTCGCCGCCTCGCGCGCGGCGATCTTCGCCGCGACCGACGACGGCATCCTGAAATCCTCCGACGGCGGAAAGAGCTGGCTCCCGGCCAACGCCGGACTTCCGGAAACGACGGTCTATTCCGTCGCGTCCGACGCGGCAGGGACCGTCTACGCCGGGATGCTGTCGCAGGGCGTCTACCGCTCCGACGACGCGGGGGCGTCCTGGGCGGCGGCCGGCGCCGCGGCGGCGGGCGAGCCCGTCTACGCCGTCGCGGCGGACCCGGACCATGCGGGACGGATCTGGGCCGGAACCGGCGGAGGCGGCGTTCTCGCGAGCGAGGACGGCGGGCAGAGCTGGACGGCGGCCTCGGGCGCGATCGCCTCGGCGTTCGTGTTCGACCTGGAGCTCAATCCCGGGAACCCGTCGACCCTCTGGGCGGCGACATTTGGAGAGGGCGTCTGGAAAAGCGACGACGGCGGTGCAACGTGGACGCCCTCTGCTTCTCCCTTTTCTTCCGCGAGCGTCTATTCGATCGCGGCCGATCCGGCTTCGCCGGGAACCGTCTGGGCGGGAACTCTCGACGCCGGCGTCTGGCGGAGCGTGGACGGAGGAACGACGTGGCAGCCGGGCGCGCTCGCGGCTTCGCGCGCGACGGTCTACACGGTGCGCACCGATCCCCGGCTTCCGGGGACGATCTGGGCCGGGACGAATCTCGGAACGTTCCGGAGCAGCGACGGCGGAGCGTCCTGGGCCGCCGGAAACCGCGGAATGAACGGCACGGTGGTCAACGCGATCACCGTCGCGGGCGGAGCGATCTACGCCGCGACCGGCGGAAGCGGAATTCTCCGGAGCGGCGACGGCGGCGCGACCTGGCAGCCGGCCGAGTTCGACGCCCTGACGGTGTTCGCCCTGTCGCGCAGCGATCGCGCGATCTACGCGGGCACGGACCAGGGCCTGTGGACGTCGTCCGACGGCCTCGCGTGGACGCCCGCGGCCGGCGCGCCGGGAACGAACAACGTCTACTCGGTGGCGGCCGATCCGGCCGATCCCGCGGTGGTCTACGCCGGAACGTATCTCGCCGGCCTGATGCGGAGCGCGGACTCCGGCTCGACCTGGAAGGCCGTTCCGCTCGGTTCCGGGGCCGAAACGGTGTTCTCGATCGCGATCGCTCCCGGCGGCGGGCTGCTCTATGCGGGCACCGGCGACGGCCTCTTCCGCAGCACCGACGGCGGCGCGACGTGGGCCGCGGCGGGAGCGGGCGCCTTTTCCGGGTCCGTCTTCTCGATCGCGATCGATCCGCGGGATCCCTCGCGCCTGTTCGCCGGCGTCGACGGATCGGGGATCTGGACGAGCGCCGACGGCGGCGCGACCTGGGCCTCCTCGCGCGCCGGTCTGGCGGCGGCGAGCGTCTACAGCCTCGCGTTTTCTCCCGACGGCGGCGCCCTGTACGCGGGAACGCAGGACGGCGGGGTCTTCCGGAGCACCGACGGCGGAGCGAGCTGGTCGGCGGTCAACGCCGGCCTGACGAACCCGACCGTCTTCTCGCTCGCGTTCGATCCCTCCTCGCCCTCGACGCTCTACGCGGGAACTTACGGCGGCGGCGTTTTCGGTTACGAATCCGCCGCCGCGGCCTCTCCGGCCTCGCGCCGCGGGATCGATCCCGCGGCCCCTCCCGCTCCGGCCGGCGTCTCGGGGCGGCGTTAGAGCCCGGAGTTCACCGGCCCGGGTCGTCCCCGGCGAGCGCGTGGATTTCGGGAGATTCGAGCGAATAGCGGAGCCACTCCCGGTGCTGGCGGGCGCCGAGCCTGCGGTAGAAATCGAGGGCCCGTTCGTTCCAGTCGAGAACCGCCCATTCCATCCGCCCGCAGTCGCGGCTCTCCGCGATCCGGGCGAGCTCGGCCATGAGCGCCCGGCCGATTCCTTCGCCGCGCGCCGCGCGGGAGACGACGATGTCCTCGAGGTAGAGAGCCGGACGGGCGCGGAACGACGTCGGGAAGAAGAAGTAGAGCGCGATTCCGACGACCTCTCCGGCGTGCTCGGCGACGAGCGCGTGGAAGCGTTCCTCGTCGAAGATCCAGGCGAGGAGGCGCTTTCCTTCCGATTCCGAAGGGCCCTCGAGGCGCTCGAAATCCGCGAGCTCGCGCTCGAGCGCGAGGATCGCGGGCCCGTCGTCGGGGCGCGCGGGGCGGACGGAAACGGCGGATCGGCTCACGCGGAAATGCTATCCCAGCCGAAAAGGAAAGCGGCGGGGAGACCCCGCCGCCGGAAACGGAACCGGGTCGAAAAGAGCGCTCTACTTGATGCCGAGGAGCTCGACTTCGAAGACGAGCGTCGCATTGGGGGGAATGACGCCCCCGGCGCCGCGGGAACCGTACGCGAGCTCGGGCGGGATCGTGAGCTTGCGCTTGCCGCCGACCTTCATCGTCGCGACTCCCTCGTCCCACCCCTTGATGACGTGCCCCTCGCCGATCGCGAACTCGAACGGACGGCCGCGGTCGACGGAGGAATCGAACTTCTTCCCGTTCGTGAGCCAGCCGGTGTAGTGGACGACGACGGTCTGACCGGTCTTCGGCTCGGCGCCCGTGCCGACCTTCAGGTCCTGGTACTCCAATCCGTCGTGCAAGCGCACCACCTTTCCTTCGTCGCCGGCCTTCGCCGGCTTCTCGTCGGCCCGAACGGGACCGGCGCAGAGCGCCGCCGCGCCGAGGACCGCCGCTCCCCAGAGGAATTTCTTCATCGGTCTTCCTTCCGCCGGATCAAAGGACGTTGCCGGAAATCGGCACGTCGATCTCCGGCCGATCCTTGTCGGACGTGTAGATCTTCAGCATTCCGGAGAACTCTCCCTTCTTGAGGTCGTTCTTCGGCTTCAGGACGATCGTGTAGTTGATCCCCTCGGTCATCGGCACGAGCTCGGCCGAGATCCCGGAGACGGTGCTCTCGACCTTCTGGACGCGCACGGCCTGCGCCGGCTTGTTGTTGCTGAAGATGACGTTGCGCGAGATGACGTCCTTGCCCGGGGTGAAGTTTCCGAAGACGATCGACGCCGGCGTGACGCTGATCCGGTCGCGAACGATCCCCGAGACGCGGATCTCGAGGTCGGGCTGCTTGGCGACCCCGGTCTTGACGTGCACCGGAGCGTTCAGGACACCGACGGGCGCGCTCGGCTCGAGCGTCACGTGCAGCTTGTACTGCGCTCCCGTCTTGCCTTCGAGCTTCTCCTTGTCGCTCGCGGGCGAAATCTGCGCCTGGACGTACGGCTGCGACGCTTCCGCGACCGTGGGATGGAAGTCCGGCTCGCTCGAGAGGAGGGTCAGGTCCTGGCTCGCCGTGTCGCCCTTGATTGCGGAGAACCGGACGAACTCCTGCGGCGCGACCTCGACGTAGGGCTTGACGATCGCCTTGATCGTGAGCGCGAGCTGCGGCTTCTCCGGGTCGTTGGAGACGACCGACACGGTCTTCGTGATCGGGCCGGTGAAGTTCTTCGTGTCGACGGCGGCCGTGATCTTGCCGGTCTGTCCCGGCTTGATCGTCCGGTCGAACGACGCGACCGTGCAGCCGCAGGAGGGACGCGCGTCGGAAATGACGAGGTCCTGCGTGCCGGAGTTCTTGACGGCGAAGACTGCCTCGATGCGGTCGCCCTTGGCGACCGTGCCGGCGTCCTTCATCATCGGTTCGACGGAGATCTTCGGCGTGCCGACCTTCTCGTCGGCCCTGGCGGAGGTCGTGGAGGCGGGCTTCTTCGCGTCCGGGGCCGCGGCGCGGACGGGCGAAGAGCCGAGGGCGACCGCCCCGGCCACGATCACCGGAACAGCCGCGCGGGTCAGAAATCGGCGCATGGTTCTTCCTTTCTCCTCAAGCTGGTCAAACAAACGAGGAAAACTAGCATTCGGGACGGCTTTATTTCAAGTTTCTGTCCGCCGTCCCGCATTTTCGAAATCCCGTCCCTAAGTGCCCCTCCCCGGAAATAGCGTGGTATTTGCGCCTGCGGCTTGCGGACGAGGGCCAACGCCGCCATCGTTCGCATGCAGGAAGAGTCCCTTCGGGTTCGGGCGGCGCGGGGCAATCTGCGGCGCCGCCGCGACGAGGTCCCGAACGCCGAGGGATCACACCGCATCGCCTTCATCGCGCCGGCTGGCAGCTTACCCCGCGGCGCTCCGAACAGATGTCACGGTATTTCCGGGGAGGGGCACTGAGGCAGAATGGGGACGATGAAGGGGGAAAAACTCTATTTCATCGCCGTCGGCGGCACCGCGATGGCGCCGCTCGCGGTGCTCCTGGCGGGCCGCGGCCACCGGGTGAGCGGGTCGGACACGGCGCTCTATCCGCCGATGTCGGACCTCGTCGCCCGCGCCGGGATACCCGTCCTTCCCGGGTTTCGCGCGGAAAACGTGCCGGCCGACGCCGACGCGGTCGTCGTCGGCAACGCGGTGCCGCGCTCGAACCCGGAGGTCGGGCGCATGCTCGAGCTCGGTCTCCCCTGCATGTCGCTTCCGCAGGCGATCCGGCGGTACCTGCTGCCGGGAAAGCACTCCGTCGTCGTGACGGGGACCCACGGGAAGACGACGACCTCGGCGCTCCTCGCGTGGCTCCTGACCGACACGGGACGCGACCCGGGGTTCCTCGTCGGGGGAGAGCTCAGGAACTTCGGCGCCGGATTCCGGGACGGCGCCGGCCCGCACTTCCTCCTCGAGGGAGACGAATACAACGCGGCGTTCTTCGACCGCGGACCGAAGTTCCTCCACTACGAGCCGCGGACGCTCCTCGTCAACAACGTCGAGTTCGATCACGCGGATCTCTATCCCGACGTCGCGGCCGTTGAGGACGCGTTCCGGAGGGTGATCGAGATCGTTCCGCCCGAGGGCGTCGTCGTCGGCAACGGCGACGATCTCCGGGTGCGCGCGCTCGCCGCCGCATCGCGGGCTCCGGTTCGTCTTCGTCTCGCTCGAAGGCGCCGCGGATTTCGCGGTCTCGGAGATCGCCGTCGACGAGTCGGGCACGGCGTTCACGGTCGCCGAGCCGGGACGGGCTCCGGCGAGTCTTCGCTCGCCGCTCTTCGGCCGGCACAACGTGAGGAACGCCGCGATCGCCTTCGCGGCGGCGCGCCGGCTGGGGCTCTCGCCGGAAGAGATCGCGCGGTCGCTCCCGCGCTTCGCCGGCGTCAAGCGTCGGCTGGAGGTGATCGGCACGCGCGGCGGAGTGCTCTACGTGGACGACTTCGCTCACCATCCGACGGCCGTCTTCGAGACGCTCTCCGCCGCGCGCCAGCGCTGGCCCGGGCGCCGCGTCTGGGGCCTGTTCGAGCCGCGCTCGATCACGGCCGGGAGGAAGTTCTTCGAGAAGGAGTACGAGCGGGCGCTCGCTCCCGCCGATTGCGTCGTGCTCGCTCCGGTCTTCCACGCCGGGCGGTTCGCCTCCGATCAGCTGATCGACCGGGAGGCCGTCCGGCGCGCGCTCGCGGCGCTCGGCAGGCGCGTCTTCCTTCCCGACCGCGTGGAGGAGATCGAGTCGATCCTCGCGCGGGAAGCGAAGCCCGACGACGTCGTCCTCATGATGTCCTCCGGCGACCTCGCCGGGCTCCGCCGCCGGGTCGCCGACGATACGGGGCGCTCCACCTGACCAAATCGTGCGCGCGATCCGGGAATAAAAAACGAGCCGTTTGACGAGAAACGACTTCTGCTGGCATCGTTCTGGCATACCTCTTTCATCCTCCTGTCCGGTGAGGTTCTGGCCCCCGCCTCGGAGGAACAAGAGGGTCCGTGCAAGTAGGAGGTGTCAATTGAGGAAGAATTGGATGGCTCTTTCGGCGGCGGCGGTTTTCGCGTTCGCCTACACTGCGGCCGCGCAGACCAACACGTCGGACTCGACCACCGGCAAGACGATGGCCCAGACGACCGAGACCAAGCACACCGGTCCCGGACCGAACACGATGACGAAGGGCAAGAAGGTCACCGGGACGGTCAAGACGCTCGACGCCGGCAAGAAGATCGTCGTCGTCGGTCCGAAGAACAAGGACTACAGCTTCGATCTCGACGACAAGGACATGACGTCCAACGTCGATCCGGCCATCGCGGTCGGAAGCAAGGTGACGGTCATCGAGTCGACCGACAACGAGGGCAGGAAGACGCTCTCGGTCGAGCCGTACAGCGGCAAGATGCATCACCACAAGATGTAGAGAAGTCGACGAGGCAACGCCTCGGGAGTCCGTCGGAAAGGCGCCCTTCGGGGCGCCTTTTTTCTGTCTCCGGAGCCCGCGATCCATCGAGCGCGGCGAGCGCGTGCCGCCCGCTCACCCTGCGTCGGCGTGCCCGCCTACTGGAACGGCTTCGCCGTGGCCTCCGGCGACGGCAGGCTCTCGTTCCCCTTCTTGTCGAGCGCCCGGACCGTGTATCGGTACGTCCCGCCGGGGAGACGGCCTGGTCGTCGTACTCGACCCGGTCGGCCGGCGCTTCCCCGAGGAGAACCGGCGCGGCGTCCCCTTCGCTCCGGTAGATCCGGTACCCGGCGAGATCCGCGGCGTCGACGGGTTCCCAGGAGAGCCGGACCCGATGCTCTTCCGGCAGCGCGTCGAGCCGCGCGACCGGCGGCGGCGGAAAGACGTCGCGGTAGTCGATTCCGAACTGGATCGCGGGCGGACTCTCCGCTTTCGGCCGGTCCTTCGCGATCGCCGTGACCGTGTACACGTAGGTCGACCCGTATGCCGCGGTCGTGTCGGCGAGCTCCGGGACGTCGACGGGTTCGGCGTCGAGCGGCGCGCCGTAGTCGGGCTCCGAAAGCCGCCGCCGGTACACCCGGTATCCGGCGATCTCGACCGCCGCGCCGGAGAGGTCCTTCTCCGGGGGGCGCCACTCGAGGCAGACTCGCGAGGGCTCCGCCTCGGCGACGAGGTCTGCCGGCGCCTCGGGAGGAACGGCCGGGACGATTGTCGCGATGTTCGAGACCTCGCTTCGCTCGCCGTTTTTCCGGACCGACACGATCGCCCAGGCCAGGGGAGGGGGATTCGGACGCGAGAGGAAGGGGCGGAGGTCGTCGCGCCAGACGAGGCGGCTCCCGCGAGTCGCGGCCGGGAAGAGGTCGGCGGGGATCGCCGCGACGCGCCGCGACGAGGAGACGATCTGCTCCTCGCGGCGGCGTTCGGCTTCCGCGCGGCGGCGCTCGCCGGAGATCGGCGCGTGGTCCGCCCGTCCCCCCGGTGCGGCGATCTCGGTCGTCAGCGCGGGGGACGGGCTCTCCATCCGGTACACGTCGATCTCGGCGAGATCGCGCAGCGGCGCGCCGTCGGCGCGCATCGAAGGAAACGGGAAGGAGATCTCCGCCGATTCCCCCTGCTGCTCGACCGCGAGATCGCGGGTCCGCGCGGGACGCGTCGGGAGCGGCGGCATCGGGTCCCCTTTCTTGCCGCATGCGGCCGCCGCGGCGGCGAGGAGGAGCATCCCCGCGGTGCTTCGCCTCACAGCACGTAGCGGGAGAGGTCTTCGTTCTTCGCGAGATCGGCGACGCGCTCGCGGACCATCGCGGCGTCGACCGAAAGCGTCCGGCCGGCGAGCTCGGGCCCGTCGAACGAGACGTCCTCGAGGAGCCGCTCGAGGATCGTGTGGAGCCGCCGAGCGCCGATGTTCTCGAGCTGCCGGTTCACGCGCTCGGCCCACTTCGCGATCTCGGCGACGGCCTCGGGCGTGAAATCGAGCGTCACGTTCTCGGCGGAGAGCAGCGCCCGGTACTGTTTCGTGAGGGCATTCTCCGGCTCGGTCAGGATCCGCACGAAGTCGGCCTCGGTCAGCGAATCGAGCTCGACCCGGACGGGAAAACGCCCCTGGAGCTCGGGAATGAGATCGGCGGGCTTCGCGACGTGGAACGCGCCGGCGGCGATGAAGAGCACGTGGTCGGTCTTGACCATTCCGTGCTTCGTGTGGACCTGCGTGCCCTCGACGATCGGAAGGAGATCGCGCTGGACTCCCTCCCGCGACACGTCGGGCCCGCCGCGATTCCCTTCCCTTCCCGCGACCTTGTCGATCTCGTCGAGGAACACGATCCCGGACGACTCCGCGCGCGCGACCGCTTCGCGCGAGAGCTGCTGCGGGTCGATCAGCCGCGACTCTTCCTCGCTCCGGAGGATCTGGCGCGCCTCCGGGATCGGGACGGAGCGGTTCTTCTTCTTCCCCCCGAAGACGTTCGGGAGCATGTCCTTCAACGACACGTCCATCTCCTCGGCGCCCTGGTTCGTCAGGATCTGGAACGACGGGAAGGCCTGCTCGGTGACCTCCACGTCGACCATCCGGTCGTCGAGCTTTCCGTCGCGAAGGAGCATCCGGAGCTTCGCGCGCGTCTCGGCCGCCTCTTCCGGCGCGGCCCGGGGCAGGAGCAGGTCGAGCAGGCGCTCCTCCGTGCGCGCCTCGGCCTGGGCAGCGATCTCGCGCGTCTTCTCTTCGCGGACGAGGCCGACCGCCGCCTCCGTCAGGTCGCGGACGATCGATTCGACGTCGCGTCCGACGTATCCCACCTCGGTGAACTTCGAGGCCTCGACCTTGAGGAACGGCGCGCGCGCGAGCCGCGCGAGACGCCGGGCGATCTCGGTCTTTCCGACTCCCGTCGGTCCGATCATCAGGATGTTCTTCGGAAGGATCTCGCGGGCGATCTCGGGCGGCAGCCGGAGGCGGCGCCAGCGGTTCCGGAGCGCGACGGCGACCGCGCGCTTGGCCTTGTTCTGGCCGATGATGAACTTGTCGAGCTCGGCGACGATCTGCCGGGGCGTGAGGTCGTCGCCGGCCCTGGCGCCGGCGGCGTCGAGCGGCGACGCGGAAGCCGTGCCGCCTTCGGCGACGTCCCCCGGCATGAGAAAGACCATGGCTCTACAGCTCCTCGACCTTGATCCGGTCGTTCGTGTAGATGTCGATCCCCGCCGCGATCGTCAGCGCCTCGCGCGCGAGGTCCGGAGCCGCCATCGGCGTGTGGGCGAAGAGCGCCCGCGCGGCGGCGAGCGCATAGGGTCCGCCGGAGCCGATCGCGAGGAGCCCTTCGTCCGGCGAGATCAGGTCGCCGGTCCCCGAGATCAGGAGCGAGATCTCGCGGTCGGCGACGATGAGCAGCGCCTCGAGCTGGCGGAGGACCTTGTCGGTCCGCCAGTCGCGCGCGAGCTCGATCGCCGAGCGCTCGAGGTTTCCGCGGTACTCCTCGAGCTTGTGCTCGAACTTCGAGAAGAGCGCGAAGGCATCCGCGGACGTTCCGGCGAATCCCGCGAGCACCCGCCCTTCGTAGAGCCGCCGGATCTTCGCGGCGCCGGTCTTCATGACGGTCGTTCCCATGGTGACCTGCCCGTCGCCGGCGATCGCCACGCGGCCGTCGCGGCGGACGCAGAGGACCGTCGTGGAGCGAAATTGGCGGGTGCGCAGGCTCTTCACGAAAAAACGATAACACGGGGGTTCGCGGGGGGCCGGCGGAACGAACCTTCCTTCTGTCATTGTTTAGAAAGTTCGGAGCACGTCGACCTTTGATTCCGTCATCGCGAGGCCGCAACGCGGCCGTGGCGATCTACCCTCGTGGACGACCGGAGTAGATTGCCACGCTCGCTCCGCGAGCTCGCAATGACGAGAGCAGGGAGCCAGGCTTTCTAAACAATGCGGGGGCAGGGGGCTGGAGCCCGCCCCCGACCCGGGGCCTCGCCACGACGGGGCCACCCGGCTGTGCGATCCGGCTCTGCTAAGCTCCGCCCCGCTTTGATCGGCCGCTTCGTCACTCTCGTCTCGCATTTCATCCTCGCCACGATCCAGTCGGGCGGGTACGCGGGGGTCGCGGGGCTCATGGCGATCGAGTCGGCCTGCATCCCCCTCCCCTCCGAGCTCATCATGCCGTTCGCCGGCTTCCTCGCCTCGCAGGGGCGCTTCTCGGTCGGCTGGCTCGGCTTCTTCGGCGCGGTCGGCTGCGTCGTCGGATCGATCCCGGCCTACTACCTCGGGCTCTACGGCGGGCGGCCTCTCATCGAGAAGTACGGCAAGTGGGTGCTCCTGTCGTCTCACGATCTCGATCTCGCCGACCGGCTCTTCCAGCGGCACGGCGAGCCCGTCGTCTTCGTCGCGCGCCTCCTTCCGGTCGTCCGGACGTTCATCGCGTTCCCGGCGGGCGTGTCGCGGATGGACATGCGCCGGTTCGTCCTGTACACGTTCGCGGGATCGCTGCCGTGGTGCCTCGGCCTCGCCTGGATCGGCTCGAAGCTCGGCGAGCACTGGACGGTGCTGGGGGCGTACTTTCACAAATTCGACGCGGCGATCGGCGCGGCGATCATCCTGGGAGTCGCGCTCTATGTCTGGCGGCACCTCCGGCGAACGCGCGCCTGAATGGCTTTTAGAGGCTGCCGATGATGAGAATGGCTTACGAACAAACCAAACTCCTGGAGCTCGTTGAACGTGCGGTGAATCATCGCTGGAGCATCCCGGAATTCCAGCGCGGGTTCGTCTGGAAGCCGACTCAAGTCAGGGATCTGGCGGAATCTCTCTGGCTCGGCTACCCGATCGGGTCGCTCCTCGTGTGGCAACCATTGCGGTGATTGGTCCCTCGATAAACATTCGCATAAGTAGCAAGGCGCCGCTGGACTACGTTTCTCGATACAAGATTTCGACGGAGAAGCTGGAGCAGCAGTTTGTCGATCCTGAATTCACGTCCGTTCCGGTCAGTCGGTACGACGAATGGCTTCGGGGTCGCGCGGAGCGACTCGCCACTGAGGCAAACCGATCCCTCGACGAACTTCGCAGGTCGGTCTGACCGTCCCGAGTCCAGGACTCTGGAGCTACGCTCTGAGGACATAGCCCCGAAGACGATCAGTTTCAAGAAAACGTCGGGGTTACTTCGAGTGGTGCCTGGTGGCGGGGAGCTTTTTTCGAATCTGCGAGATCGAAAGCCCCCCTTTGCTCTTCCACCGTTCTCGTGAGCCGGAAATGATCCGACGGAACCTGGAGCTCGTCGAGAGCGCGAGGCTCTCCATGTCGTTGCCCGTTACCGGGAAGAGCGCTGCCACGGGTTTCCCCCGAAGCGTGATCACGACAGGAACTCCGTCCTTCCGGACGTAAGAGGCTAGCGAATCCGTTGCGTTGCGAATTTCCACGCTTTTCATACTCGTATCACCTGGCTCCCGATCCGAACGGTGTTTCGATCCTTCAATCCGGCTGCCAGCACGACGACCGTAGATTCGGGCTCGACGATCGGGTCGAAGTATACCCGAAGGCTTCCGAGGCGAAGCTCCCAGGGAGCGAGTGGATTGGGCCGCATCGGTTTTCGATTGCGAGTTTCCACCGCGACGTCGGCGGAAAGATGACGCTCGATTCCATCGAGCACGATCGCCTGCTGACGCGCGTTCAGCACACGGAGGTGGCCCGTGACGGCCGGCGAAAATTCAATGCGGAACCTCAAATCGTGCTGCTGAACATTTCGCAATCATAAGCGGCGCTCGCGCCGCGTCGGCGATCCAGAGCCTCTGCTGCTCACGAGCCCCCGGGGTTAGACTCCTTCGGTGGGAAAGCGTCCTCTCCTCTATCTGGTCGACGGTTCCAATGCCCTCCACCGCGCGTTCCACGCGATCCGGTCCCTCAACAACTCGAAGGGTTTTCCGACCAACGCGGTCTACGGGTTCGCCGCGATCCTGAGGAAGCTCGTCCGCGAGCACAGGCCGACGCACGTCGGGATCGCGTTCGACGTCTCGGAGTCGACCGCCCGCAAGGAGGCGTACGCCGACTACAAGGCGCAGAGAAAGCCGATGGCCGACGATCTCGCGGTGCAGATCCCGTACATCCGGCGCCTCTGCGAGGCGTTCCGGATGCCGATCCTCGAGCTCCACGGCTTCGAGGCGGACGACGTGATCGCCACACTCGCGACGAAGGCGGCCGCGCAGGGGATCGACGTCGTCCTGTTCACGACGGACAAGGACTTCCTGCAGCTCGTCGGTCCGCGGATCCGCATGTACCAGGCGATGCGGGAGAAGATGCTCGACGCGGCGGGCGTCGAGGAGTTCTTCGGGGCGCCGCCGGAGCGGGTCGGCGACGTCCTCGCGATCATGGGAGACGCTTCCGACAACGTGCCGGGAGTCGCGGGGATCGGCGAGGTCGGCGCGAAGAAGCTCGTGCAGCAGTACGGCTCCCTCGAAGAGGTCCTCGCCCACGCCGACGAAGTCCCGGCGAAGAAAGCGCGCGAGGCGCTGCTGGCCGGCGCCGAGAGCGCCCGCCTTTCGCGGCGCCTGGTCGAGCTCGAACGGACGCTTCCCGTCGAGCTCGACATGGAGGCGCTGAAGCTCGATCCCGCCGATCCGGAGAAACTGAAGGCGCTCTACTCCGAGCTCGAGTTCCACTCGCTCGTCGAGGAGCTCGAGGCGGCGGCTCCCGGCTCCGTCGAGGAGGTCGCGTTCCGGAGGCTCTCGGCGGGCGAGCCGTTCGCGCCGGCCGCGGGATGCGAGGCGCTCGGCATCTCGATCGTGCCGCTCGGCAACGGCGCGGCGGGCGCGCCGGCGCCCTCTCCGGCGGAGAACGGGTCCGGGAACCTTCCGCTCGGAGCCGCGCCGGCGAAGACGCCGGAAGCCCCGGCGTTCCTCTTCGCGATCTCCGACGGCGCCGAAACCGCGGTCGGCGAGGAGACCGGCGGCGAGCTCGCCCGGCGCCTCGCGCGCCTGCGCGGAGACGCGTGGGTCTCCCCGGACGCCAAGGGGGTCGACGCGTTCCTGCTCCGCCACGGGGCCGAGGACCTCCCGACGATCTTCGATCCGTGCGTCGCCCGGTACGTTCTGGCGAGCGGGACCTCGAACCCGGAGTTCGAGGCGATCGCCCTCGATCTGTTCCGGCGAAAGGCCGCGACGGCGAAAGAGGCGGGAATCCCGCCGGGATCGCTCGCGACGTCCGCGCGGTATGCGGCGGAGCGGGCCCGGTGGGCCCTCGAGATGCGGGAGAAGCTCTCCGCCGAGCTCGACGCGAAGCCGAATCTGCGCAAGGTATTCGACGCGATCGAGAGCCCGCTCACCCCGGTGCTCGCGCGGATGGAATCGGCCGGCGTGCTGGTCGACGTGCCGTACCTCCAGGCGCTGTCGGAGCGCATGTCGCGCGACGTCGCGCGGCTCGAGTCGGAGATCTTTTCCGAGGCGGGGGAGTCGTTCAACGTCGCCTCGCCGCCGCAGCTCTCGCGGATCCTCTTCGAGAAGCTGAACCTCCCGGCCGGCAGGAAGACCGCGAAGACGAAGTCGTACTCGACCGGAGTCGAGACGCTCCAGGCGCTCGCCGCGCAGGGATACCGGATCGCCTCGCTCCTGATGGAGCACCGGGAGATCTCGAAGCTGAAGGGGACCTATGCCGACGCGCTGCCGCTCCTCGTCGACGCCGGACACCGCATCCACGCGAAGTTCAACCAGACGGTCGCCGCGACGGGGCGGCTTTCGTCCTCCGACCCCAATCTCCAGAACATTCCGATCCGGACCGAGGCGGGCCGCGAGATCCGCCGCGGCTTCATCGCGCCCGAGGGGCACAGCCTCCTCGCCGCCGACTATTCGCAGATCGAGCTCCGCATTCTCGCGCACGTCTCGAACGACGCGTCGATGATCCAGGCGTTCGCCGAGGGGCAGGACGTCCACCGCGCGACGGCCGCGAAAGTCTTCAACGTGCCTCCGGACCTCGTCACGCTCGAGATGCGGATCGCCGCGAAGAGGATCAATTTCGGCCTGCTCTACGGGATGGGGGCGTTCTCCCTCGCGAAGGACCTCGGCGTCCCGACCGGAGAGGCGAAGCAGTTCATCGAGGCCTACTTCGCGCAGTTCCCGGGCGTGCGGGCGACCCTCGAGTCCGTCGTCGAAGGCGCCCGGCGGGAGGGGCTCGTGACGACGATCTTCGGCCGCGAGCGGCCGATCCCGGAGATCCGGTCGAGCAACGGGATGGTGCGCGCCAACGCCGAGCGCATGGCGCAGAACGCTCCCTTCCAGGGCTCGGCCGCCGACATCGTCAAGCTCGCGATGATCGCGGTCGACCGGGCGCTCCGCGAGGCGCGGATGCGGACGCGGATGCTCCTTCAGGTCCACGACGAGCTGCTGTTCGAGGTGCCCGAGGGAGAGCTCGACGCCGTGCGGAGCGTCATCGTCCGGGAGATGGAAGGCGCGGCGACATTGGCGGTGCCGTTGAAAGTCGACGTCGGAGTGGGGAACAATTGGTTACAGGCGAAATAGCAAGCTCGCGATACGCACTGTTATACGGGTCCGTGCGGCTTGCCCGCGGGATCAACGTACGCCACGGTACGCCTCACCCGCGGGCCAAGCCGCCCGAACCCGTCTTCCAGCACGTCTCGCTTCGCCTCAGACTTCTCGCTGACGCAAGGCTTGCCCCGTCATCGCGAACGAAGCGAAGCGATCCCCGAACGTTCGGGCCTCCTTGAAGGACGGTCCGTTTTCATCAACTGCGCACCGAAGACGGGGCGGACGCCCGCCGGAACGCGGTCTGTGCTGAGTCAGGAGTGTTTCCGTTCCCTTCGCATCGCTGGAACCTTTCGCCGAAGTAACCGAGGCGAAAGTTCCGCGATGCGGGAGCGGGAGCGCCAGCGAAGGGGTGGCGGCTGCGCGGTCGAGTCGCTCGTTCGACGAGCCGCGCGGCCGTCACACGTTCCCGGTCCCTGAGCAAGCTCCCGCGACGGTAACAGTGCGTATCGCGAGCCGGCTAGGGAACCGAAAAGCCGACGGATTTCTTGATCGAGGCCGCGCGAACGAGATTCACGTCGTAGCTGATCGTCCCCTCGAGCTCCAGCACGCCCCAGCAGGTGATCGCCGTCCCTTCCTTGCGGGCCGGCGTGAACGTCCACTTCGCGATCGCCTTCTCGAGGTACGGCAGGAGCGCCGCATCCTTGACGTCGACCGGCGCGAAGCGAAGGGCGCGTCCGTTGTCGCCGATCTCGACCCAGAGCTTGACGGCGAGGGGCCCCTTGTACCGGTCGGCGTACCACTTCGTCCGCTTGGGCAGAGCCGGCTGGTCGAGCGACTCGGCCGATTCGGCGCCCTTGAGATCCGCGAGCGGCGGCGCGGAGGTCAGCCACGATTCGTCCCAACGCTCCGCGTGCGCGGCCGGGACGGGATCCTGCGGCGTCACGGGAACGATCGTCGCGCGGGTGATCTGGGGCCGCGAGTACTCCATCTTCAGGGCGAGCTCGATCGTCGCCCACCCCGCGACCGGGACGCCCCCCTTCTTCGGCGGGAGGAATTCCCATTTCTGGAACGATTGCCGCTCCTGCGCCTCGAGCGACGGGATCGGGTCGTGGACGAAGAGGATCTCCTCGATCGCCCCCGACACGTTCACGCGCACGGCGACGAACTCCGGAATGGTGACTTGGATGCCGGAAGGGAAATCCCGCGTCACGAGGCCGGGCGGCGTGTCGGCGCCGCAGGCGAGCGGGTTAGCCGCGGGCAGCTTCAGAAGCGGGACGGGCGCCTCCGGCGCGTCCGCGGCGAGCAGAGGAAGAGCGACCGCCAGACCGAGGACAGCCAGAATGCGTTTCATTCGTGCCGGAATGGTAGCCGATTTTGCCGGGCTCGGACAGACGGAGCTCGAGGCCGCCCACGCCGCCGCGGCCGCCGGCGGGCGCGCCCCGGAATCGCCCGGGAGCTCTTCGGCGCCGGCGTCGTCCCGTTGCTATCGCGCTCTTCCGGCGCGTCTTCCGGCCGGCCGGGCCCGCCCGTTTCCGGGACGCTATAATCGAAAAGGCAGAGGGGAAATCGGGCATGGCGTTTGCGGCCTCCGGTTCCGACGTGTCGGTGCCGGTCGAAAATCCGTGGATCAAGAGCCGGGGTTTCGACCTCGGTTTCCTGACGCTTTCCGCCGTTCTGGTTTTCCTCCCCTATCTCGGCTACGGATTCCTGCAGCGCATGGGGATCTCCGTCGCGACGGCCTCCCTCGTCGTGGGCCTTTCCGTGACCATCATGATCGGCGGTCCGCACATGTATTCGACCTACCTTCGCACCGCGCTCGAGCCGGGATTCCGGCGGCGCTTCGGCTGGGCCGCCTACCTTCCGCTCGTCGCGATTCCGACGCTCGTGATCCTGGGCTCGGTCTACGCCTTCCCGGTCCTTCTTACCGCCTTCTTCTTCTGGGCTTCGGTTCACGTGACGCACCAGGCCCAGTACATCTCCGAGGCCTATCGCCGGAAATACCAGGCGGTCTCGACCCTCGACCGGCTGCTCGATGCCGCCGTGATCCTCGGCGCCCTGTACACGATGGCGATGTTCAAGTTCGTGCGGGGGGAATTCATCATCGGCTCGCAGCCCCTGCTCTTCCCGAAATTCCTGCGGTTCGAGCAGCTTCCGTACGTTTTTGCGGCCGGGTTCGCCGCGCTCTTCCTCTTCTACGCGATCCGGACGGCGGGGGAGATACGGCGCGGGGTCGCGGGGTGGCCCCGGCTCCTCTTCATGGCGCTGACGATCGGGATGGCGTTCATCGTCCCGATCTTCGACAACCTCGACGTCTCCTTCCAGGGCTTCAACACGTGGCACTCGCTGCAGTACCTGGCGCTCACCTGGTTCATCCTGGACGGCAAGGCGCAGCGCGGGGAGATCGGCTCCGGGTTCGTCCGGAAGCTTTCGGGGCGCGAGAAGACGGCCCGCTACTACGGCGCGATGATCGGGTTCACGCTCGCCGCGGGGGTCGTCTACCTCTTCCTGTGGCGCGGCCTCGGATTCCCGCAGGACCAGTGCTACTACGTCGTCGTCCTGTCGTTCCTCCTCATCCACTACTTCTACGACCACATCCTGTTCTCCGATTTCGCGATCGGAGCGGCGCGCGCGCCGCGTCCCGCGACGACGTAGGCGACGACGTCGCGCGAGTAGCGAGTTCCGAGTTCCCGAGTTCCGGGTTGGCCCTTCTCGTGACGCGCAACTCGAAACTCGTGAACTGAATTCGCGCGACCCGGGCGCTGCAACGATTGCCGTCGCAGTTCCGCGTCGCGAGTCACGGGTTGCGAGTGGCGGGTCGGCAGGGGAACCGTTCCAAATCGTTGACCCGCACCTCGAAACTCGCGAACTCCGCTTCGAGCGGCATAGAATCGCGGGCCATGGAAATTCATCCGTTCCGCGCCCTGCGGTATTCCGCGAAGACGATCGAGGAGCGGGGTCTCGACAACCTCGTCGCTCCGCCGTACGACCGCGTCACGGGGAAGATCCGGGAGGAGCTCTACGCGCGCGCTCCCGAGAACATCGTCCGGTTCGACGCGCGGAAGGACGAGGGCAAAGACGTCTACGCCGAGGCGAACTGGCAGTTGAAGGACTGGCTCCGGACCGGCGCGATGCACCACGAGCGGTCGGCGGCGGTCTGGATCCACCAGGTCGTCTTCCCCGGACGCGACGGGACGACGAAGGCTCGCCGTTCGCTCGTCGCGCTCGTCCGCCTCGAGCCGTACGACGGGGGCTCGATCCGCCCCCACGAGCGGACGCTCGCCAAGGCGAAGGAGGACCGGCTCAACCTCCTCCTCGCCTCGCACGCCGACTTCGGAATGGTCTTCCTGCTGTCGCGCGCGCCGCTCGACCCCGCGCTCCAGACCCGCCGGGCGCCCGATCTCACGTGCCACGACCTCGCGGGCTTCCGGCACGACGCCTGGCGCGTGGAGGACACTTCCGAGCACGTGCGGTTCCAGCGGCTCCTCTCGACGGCCGGGTCGCTCATCGCCGACGGCCATCACCGCTACGAGACGGCGCTCAAGTTCTCGAAGATGCCCGAGGCCGAAAAGCTCCCGACGGCCGCGTTCAAGCTGTGCGCGATCGTCGACGTCGCGTCTCCCGGCCTCGAAGCGTTCGCGATTCCGCGCGCGATCTCGGGGCTTCCCGATTTTTCGGCGGACGCCGTGTTCCGGAAGGCGGAGGCGTTCTTCGACGTGATGGCCTGCGGGTCGGCCGAAGAGGGACGGGCGCTCCTCGAGGCGCTGCCGCGCGGCCGTTCCGGCTTCCTGGTGGTCACGAAGGACGCCTCGCGGCTCCTGACGCTCCGGGAGGGCGCCGCGGTCGCCTGGCCGGCGGAGAAGAGCGCGGCCTGGCGAAAGCTCGACGTCTCGACGCTCGAGGTCGCGTTCCTGAACGGCGTGCTCGGAATCGACGCCGGCCACATCGAGCGCGGCGAGCACCTCTCGTTCCCGAAGGACGAGGACGGGGCCGTCGAGCTCGTGCACGGCGGCGGCGCGCAGATGGCGATCCTGCTCCGCCCGACGCCGATCGACGCCGTGCAGGACGTCGTGGCGCAGGGGGAAGTGCTGCCGCAGAAATCCACCCTTTTTGAACCAAAGATGATCAGCGGGTTGTTCGGAGTGAGCCTGGAAGACCCGATTACTTAGTATCAACGGAGCGGCGCCGAGTATGAGCGGCGCCGAGTTGAAGCGGACGCTCTCCGCGCCGCTTAACTCGGCGCGCGGTCAAGCCAACTCCTCCTCCTAGTTCCCTCTTTCTGTTGAAGTCTGATCGCGACGCGATGAAATCGCGTCGCTTCATGGCCGATCCTGCCTCGACCGGTTGCCTCCGTTAGGCGCGGGGAGGCGCGAGCCCGGCGGGATGCGGGTGCCCGAGCCCGCGGCCGCGGAAAACCAGTTCCGGTGGGGCGCCGAAGCGGTCGAGCCGAGAAGGCGAGCCGCGAAGGTCAGATCGCGGAAAGTCTCGCCGAAGTAACCGAGGCGAGGAGGTCCGCGATCTGGGAGGCCGTCGCGGTTCCAGCGCGGAGCGCGCGCCGCGCGGCCGACGTGTCACGCGCCCGCCCGGCTCGATGCATCGTCGCGCCTAAATCCTGACTCCCATCGCCAGTCCCTCGACCGTCGGCAAGAACGTCGCCACGAACTCTCCCCCGCCGCGAGCATCCGGTTGAACCGGTCGAGTCCTTCCACACTCTCGCGGCTCCAGCCTTCCCGCGGTCCGAACGCCGCGCGGAAGACGTTGTCGGCGAGCAGCACGCCGCCCGGCCGGAGATGCCGCGCCGCCCAGCGGTAATAGTCGGGATAGCCGGTCTTGTCGGCGTCGACGAAGACGAGATCGAAGGGAGCGTCCCGCTCGATCTCCGCGAGCTTTTCGATCGCGCGGCCGGGATGGATGCGGACCCGGTCGGCGAGCCCGGCGCGCCGAAAGGACTCCGCGGCGACGTCGGCGTGCTTCGGCTCGTACTCGAACGTGTCGAGCGTTCCACCGTCGGGGAGCGCGCGCGCCAGACAAACGCCGGAGTAGCCTCCCAGCGTCCCGATCTCGACGATCTTCCTCGCGCCCGCGGCGCGAGCGATTGCCGTCAGATGCCGGCCGTCGAGGCGCGCGACCTGGATTTCGGGCAGCCCCGCGGCTTGCGACCGTTCGTGGATGTCCGCGAGGACTGCGTCTTCCGGGCCGAAGACCGACTCGAGGTAGCGGGCGACGATCGGGTCGCTCTGGCCGACGCCGTCCGGATCGTTTCCCATTACGGGATGCGCCGGAACGCCTGCTCGGACAGCCCGAGTCCCGCGACGGCCGGCTCGATCGCGGCGCGCTGGATCTCGAAGAGCGCGGTGAGGCCGCCGCTTCCGAGCCGCACGAAGTCGTCGAGGTCTTCCTTCGAGAAGGGCGCCTTTTCCGCCGTCCCCTGGATCTCGACGAACCGTCCCGACGCCGTGCCCACGAGATTGCAGTCGACGTCGGCGGCGGAGTCCTCTTCGTACCGAAGGTCGAGGAGGGTCGTTCCCTCGTGGCGGCCGACGGAAACGGCGGCGACGAGCTCGCGCACGGGCCAGTTCCGGAGGAAGTGGTCGCCGGAGACCTTCGCGAAGGCGCACGCGAGCGCGACGCAGGCGCCGGTGATCGAGGCGCATCGCGTTCCGCCGTCGGCCTGGAGCACGTCGCAGTCGAGCGTGAACGTCCGCTCGCCGAACGCCGTGAGGTCGACGATGCTCCGGAGCGCGCGCCCGATCAGGCGCTGGATCTCCATCGTCCGGCCGCCCTGCTTTCCCTTCGCGGCTTCGCGCGCTGAGCGGGTGTGGGTGGCCCGCGGCAGCATTCCGTATTCGGCGGTGACCCACCCCGTGCCGGTGCCCTTCAGGAACGGCGGCACCTTGTCCTCGACCGACACCGTGCAGAGGACGCGCGTTTCTCCCTGCGAGATGAGCGCCGATCCTTCCGCCCAGCGGGAAGCGCCGGTCTCGATCGCGACGGGGCGCAGCTCCGCCGGTCCGCGGCCGTCCCCGCGGCCCTCGCGGGCGGCGCCCGCCTTTTCCTCCCGCCGGGGTTTCGTCACACGCTCCCCGTGATCTCGACGTGCTCGAGCCGGTCGATCGGCCGGCCGAGGAACCGCTCGGCAACGGCGCGGAATCTCTCGGCGGCGTCGGTCACGCAGACATGGTATTCCGATTCCTCCTCGTTGCGCCGCGCGGGCGAGAGCAGCGGCCGCACCGCCTCGCAGACGGCGTCCGCCGAGTCGACGAGAGTCGTGCCGGGAAGCGCCGCGGCGATCGTGTCCTTCAGCAGCGGGTAATGCGTGCAGCCGAGGACGAGGGCGTCGATCTTCCCGCGGAGCGGGGAGAGATAGATCTCGGCGGTCTCGCGCGCGACGGCGTTGCCGGTCCATCCCTCCTCGGCGAGCGGAACGAAGAGCGGGCAGGCGCGGGCGATCACCTCGCGGTCCGGCGCGCGGCGGGCGATCGCGCGGACGTACGCCCCCGAGGCGATCGTCGCCTCCGTTCCGATCACGCCGATCCGCCGGCGCCCCGTTGCGACCGCCGCCTCGGCGCCGGGCTCGATCACGCCGACGACGGGAACGGGCGAGATCGCCTCGATCGACGGGAGAGCGAGGGCCGACGCCGTGTTGCAGGCGACGACGAGGAACTTCACGTCCCGGGCGAGGAGGAACGAGACGTTCGCGAGCGAGTAGCGCTCGACGGTCTCCGGCGATTTGGTTCCGTACGGAAGGCGCGCGGTGTCGCCGAGGAAGAGGAACGACTCGCGGGGAAACTCCTCGCGCAGCCGGCGCACGACGGTCAGCCCCCCGACCCCCGAGTCGAAAACGCCGATCGGCCGCGGGTCGCTCATGGAGCGTTCCCCGGGGCGGCAGCGGAGGAGGAGGCGGCGGAGCGGGGGAGGGAGAGGCCGAACTCCCGGGCGCCGCCGTCGACGGGGCAGGCGCGGCCTGACCGGCGGGAGGCGCGCCGGGCGCCGCGCCGGGAGGGGTTTCGACCGCGGCGCCCAGCACGTCCTTCATCGCGGGGAGCGGACGGCTCACGTCCACGTGGCCGGCGAGAGTCTCGACTGAATTTCCGTTGACCAGGATCTGCACGCGATCGGTGCGCGCGAGGTTCTGGAGCATCGCGTTGACGACCGCGCCGACGCAGGCGAGCTCGTCGGCGGTCCCGGCGGCGCGCGCCCAGGCGGGATCGACGTTGACGTCGACGACGACGCGTCCGTCGCCGGGGACGAAGGCGTTCCGGAGCGTGAGCCCCGGCGGAAGGGCCGGCAGGAGCGAGGGATCTTTCGGTCCGGCGATTTCCTCGCGCATGATCGTCCGCGCGAACCCGACGGCATCGGTCGGCTTGTCGACGTCTCGCTCTTCGGGGCGGAGCGCCCCGTCGTCCTTCGAGACGAAGAAGAGCGTGACGCGGGTCTTTTCGGCCGGCGGCGGCGGGAGCGGCACCGGCGCGAGGCGGAGCGGCGCGGCGGAACGGGCGCGGACGACCTCTCCCCCCTCCCGGCGCCGGCCCTTCGCCGCGCGCTCGCGGGCGAAGACGAAGAGCAGGACGACCGCCGCCGCCGAGAGGATCAGGAGAGCCCATGCGGCTCTTTTACCCACGGCGCACTTTCACCTCTCCCGGCGGGAGAGGGTGAGGGAGCCTCGGTTCTCCACCTCTCCCGGCGGGAGAGGTCGCCGCGCCGCAGCGGCAGCGGAGGCCGGCGGGTGAGGGAGCTCCCCGTGGTTCACCTGTCCCGGCGGGAGAGGTCGACGAGTGAAGCGAGTCGGGTGAGGGAGCCCCGGGTTCCCCACCTCTCCCGGCGGGGGAGAGGTCGACGAGCGAAGCGAGTCGGGTGAGGGAGCCATCGTCCGGACTCTCCCCTACGCCGGAGGCGCCGCGGGGTGGTTCTGCAGGTACGACGCGACGGCGCGCGCGATCGCCTCGGCGATGCTCTGCCGGAACTCCGGCGAGGCGAGCTCCTTCGCCTCCTGCGGATTCGAGATGAAGGCGGTCTCGACGAGCACCGCCGGCATCGTCGCGCCCACCAGCACCCGGAACGGCGCCTGCTTGATCCCCCGGTTCTCCGTATGGAGCAGCGCGTTCAGCTCGTTCTGGATCGATTCGGCGAGCGCCGCGGATTCCTTCAGGTGCGCCGACTGCGCCATGTCCCACAGGATGAAGTCGAGGTCCGCCGGGGGCGCGCCCTCTCCGGTCGTGCCCGGGGGAGGCGCGGCCGCGGCGTTCTCGTCGTTGGCGACGGCCGCCGAGACCGGATCGGTCGCCCCGAGCGAGAGGTAGTAGGTCTCCGAGCCGTGCGCGCCCGGAGCGCGCGACGAGTTCGCATGGATCGACACGAACACCGCCGCCTTCTCGTGGTTGGCGATCGCGGCGCGCTCGTCGAGCGAGACGATCGTGTCGGTCGTGCGGGTCAGCACGGGCCGTACGGCCGGGTCCTTCGCGAGGATCGCCGCGAGCCGCGTCGCGATGTCGAGCGTGATCTCCTTCTCGATGACGTTCCCCGGCCCGATCGCCCCCGTCTCGTCCCCGCCATGGCCCGCGTCGATGACGACCGCGCGCGGCGCCGGGACCGGGGGAGGGAGCGGCAGCGGGAGTGCGGGGAGCCGTCGAGGGCGCGCCGCCCGCCGCGGACTCCGGGCGGGTGATCTCGAGGACGAGCCGGTCCGGAGACTTCAGCGGATAGGCGTTGACCGAGAGCCCGGGCTCGCGGAAGACGACCGCCGCCGTGTTGCCTGCGATGTGGACGCGCGAGATGAAGGGATCGTCGAAGGAGCGGTCGGCGGCGGCGGGAACGACCGGCCGCTTGAACGTGACGGTGAAGCCGTCGCGCGAGACCGCGGTCTCGTAATCGACGGGCGCGCTCTCCCGGAAGACGAGTTGCGTCATCTTCGGCAGATGCACGAGCGTGACGTCGATCGACGCCGCGCCGGAGGCTCCGGATCGGGCGCGGATGCGCCTGCCCGCGCGGTCGTACTCGGCGGATATCCCGGCGGCGGGCAGGAGCGTCTTCTCGAAGAACTCCCAGGGGGCGTAGAGCGTGCCGGCAAAAGCCCGCGTCGGATGGGCGAGCACGACGACGCGGTCGTCGAACGCGACGGTCGCGACCCCGTCGGCGGCGACGATGCGGTGGCCGGAGATCTCGACGGCGAGCGCGGCGCCGGGCTGGGCCTGCGCGCGTCCCCCGAGCCCGGCCGCGAAATCGGGGATCGAAAGGAGGCTTCCGGACTCGGCCGCGGCGACCGAAAAGGTCTTCGCGGGTGTCACGACCGTGACGGTCGACGGGTCGGGCGCGGCGATCGCCAGGAACCCCGCGGCGAGGAATGGAACGAGGAGCACGCCGCATTGTAAACGGGCCGTGCGGGCGGCGCCGTGCGCCGCACAGTTATCGGCCCGCGGCTAATCTTTCGGCGCCGCGCTCCGGGCCTCCGGCGATCGGTCCGCCGATTCGCGGCTCGCGGGCTCGCGACTCGAGACCGCGCGCATCATCCCGTCGATCGAAAGCAGCCCCGGCCCGACGATCAGCAGGAAGAGTCCTCCCATCAGCATGCAGAAGTCCGTCCGCGCCTCGTGGAAAGCCGGCCACACGCCCTTCGAGATCAGCATGGGGATCTTCGTCGCCGTGATCGCGACGCTGATGTCGATGATCAGCGGAATCACGGCGAGCCGCGTCGCGAAACCGATGATGACGAGCGCGCCGCAGACGATCTCGACCAGGCCGACGAAGGGGGCCGAGACGTACGGAATCGGAATCCCGATCTTCGCGAACCGGCCGCCCCCGAGTGCCTCCGGAAAGAGGAACTTCTGGATTCCTTCCGAAAGGAACACGCCGCCGACGAGCAGACGGACGAGGATCGTCGCGGCGGGGGCCGAACGGCGACGATTCTCGAAGCCAACGGTTGATGGATTCCGGGTATTCATTGCCGGTTCCTTCCTTCTGCGAACTTCGGCCAGGAGGACGATGAGGCGCGGCGAGACGCGACCGAGACGGAATGCGGGGCGCTCGCGACGTCCCGGTGAGGCGTCCGGACAGCGGTCGTCTCCGCGAAAGCGGGGACCCGGAGCTCTGGATTCCCGCAGACGCGGGAATGACAAGAAGAATGTACTTCGCAGGGCGGCACGGGCGGCACGCGCCCGTAGTCGATCGATGCATCGCCGTGCATGCTATTTCGGCGGCGGAGGCGCCGTAAACTGCGCGAGATCCGCCCACCCGAGCGTCTCCTCGATCCCGGAGATCTTCTTCTCGGCGTCCTCGAACCCGTCGTGCCCGAACATCTTCCGCTCGATGTCCTCGAACTCGTCCCCCTTCTCGTCGAGCTGCCTGTTCGTGAACGCCGTCTTCCAGGCGGGAAACACGATCGTATCCTCGCGGGCGGCGTGGTTCTCGTACATCCGGTCGAGGTTCTCGAAGACCCCGGCGAGCTCGGCGCCCGCGGGAGCGGAGAGCTTTCCGGATCGCGTCGCGGAGAGGATGTAGCCGGTGATCTCCCGGCCGCGCCGGTGCTGCGCGATCAGGATGTCCGCTTCCGACGCGGCGCGTCCTCCCCGCTTCTTGACGACCGGAAAGATGTGCGCCTCCTCGAGGAGCTTCTCGTGGTACTCCTCGCCGAATCTCCGGAAGAGGTTCGCGGCCGCGGCGAGCGCGGCCCCGTCGACCGCCGCCGCGTCGCGCCGGAGGCGGACGGCGGATTCCCGGTAGACGAGCAGGATGCGCCGGAGGATGCCGTGCTCGCGCATCAGGTCCTCCGTCGCGGTGACCTCCGGCTCCTCATTCTCGTTCCCGTTCGCGGTCTTTTTCGGCTCGGCGAGGCTCGGGATCGTGATCAGCGCCGCCCCCGCGGCAAGCGAGGAGGTCAGCAGGGACCGGCGGGACGGCAAATTCATCGGCGCTCCTTTCGAACGATTTCCGGATTGCCTGCAAGAAACGTGCGGAGAGCCCGCGGCGTTACCCTGACTTTTCTTCCTCATTTCTCGGTGCTGAGGAATTACCGAGACTGGCAGCTCGGACGAGCGCCGGAGGGGGCTGGAACGAGCCCGTTCACCCGGGAGAGATCCTGCCGAGAGATCCTCGGTCGCAGTTCCCGTCGGCCGAGCAGCATCGTTCCGCCGCGCCCTCTGGGGGGGCAACTACTGGCAACCATTCGTGCCATAATTCATGGCATGAAATCTGCCACGAAGAACTTCCACCTGCCCCTGTCCGCAGAAGCCTACGAGGAGCTTCGCCGAGAAGCAGAGCGCGAAGGGCGTCCCGCGACGACCGTCGCTCGCGAGGCGATCGCGGAGTGGCTCGAACGGCGTCGGAAGAGCGAGCTCCACGAACAGATCGCCGAATACGCCTCCGCGAAGAAGGGCTCCGACGCGGATCTCGATCCGTCGCTCGAGCGTGCGGCCGTGCGGCATCTTCGGAAGGCGAAACGATGAAACGCGGCGAGATCTGGTGGGCGGATCTCGAGCCTCGGTCCGGCTCAGAGCAGCGCGGCCGACGGCCGGTGATCGTCGTTTCCCACGATGCCTTCAACGATACGCCGGGCTGGCAGTCGGTGATCGTCGTTCCGCTCTCGACTTCCGCGACTCAGGCGGCGCGGGGGCCGACGGCCATTCCGATTCCGGCGAAAGGGGCCGGGCTGAGACGCGAAAGTGTCGCGCTTTGCCATCAGGTCACGACGCTCGACCGAGCAAAGCTCACGGAGCGCGTCGGCATCCTGCCCGACGGTGCCCTGGCAGCCCTCGCTGGCGGTCTCGCCGCTGCACTCTCGCTGTAGATCTTCTCTTCCGATCCGCTCTTTACGAGAGCCGCGACGTACGAGATTGAACCCTCCGGCGCGACTGAAGCGGAAGCTCTCTCCAATGCCGAGGAAGCCATTTCCCTCTACCTCGAGAGCCTGACCTGTCATGGCGAGCCGATCCCTTCCGAAGACCTGATTTTTCGCCCCGTCGAAGTGGCGTGAGCCCGAAGAGTCCGCTCGTGACGGCGGACGCGCTCGTCCGCTAAGCCGGCCGGCCGGTGGGATCTCCCACTTGACTCATAGCCCACCAGCCCCCAGACTGGGGGGTATGAAACGCGGCGACGACTTCAAATATGTGACCCGGGTGCGGCCTGATTCGAAGGGAAGGATCACGCTCGGCCACCTGGCCGAGAAGATCAGCAGCTATCGGGTGGAAGCCTCGCCGGATGGCCGCATCCTTCTCGAGCCGTTCGCGGAGATTCCTGCGCGCGAGCGATGGCTCTACGAGAATCCCGCTGCGCTGGCGAGCGTCAAGCGAGGCCTTCGCCAGTCTGGAGCGGGCGAGACGGTCTCGCTCGGCTTCTCTTCCCGACAACCGGGCAAGCGAAAGAAGTGACGTTCAGCCTTCGCCTCACGCAGGAGGCGAAGGCCAACCTGACGCATCTCCAGTCCGACAAGGGCCTGGCGAAGCGTTTGAAGGCGGTCCGAAAGTGCCTCGCCCTGATCGAATCGAACCCGCGGCATCCGGGCCTGCGGACCCACCCGTTCGCTTCGCTCTCCGGCCCTCATGGCGAAAAGGTCTTCGAAGCCTATGCCGAGCAAGGTGCGCCCGCGGCGTACCGAGTCTTCTGGCACTACGGGCCGCAGAGCGGAGAGATCACGATTATTGCCATCACGCCGCACCCCTGAGCCGCCGCCAGCGTCCCGGAATAGCGGAGAAATCACGATCAGCTCGACTCGGGCCGAAGTCGGACACGAGGGATTCGAATCCGGGGCGCGGTATCAATCCGTGATACCATCAGCGCGGAGGATTGGATGGAAAACGCCCATGCGCTGACGGTTCGGCTCCCCGCGCCGATCTACAAAGCCGCGAAAAGACTGGCAAAAATGGAGGGGATCAGTATCAACGCACTCGTGCAGGGCGCCATCACAGAGAAGGCGCGCCGGTCTGCCTCGAAGCGGTTGTCGGCCGCGTACGCGATCCTGGGGGATGCCGCGGATTCCGACGTCGAGTCTGTCTTCGCCGCACAGGTCGAAGCGCTTCTGAATGAGTGACGCTCCGTCGCCAAAGCGCGGGGAGATCTGGATGGTCGATTTCAATCCCGCTCGCGGGTCGGAGCAGGCCGGGGTGCGCCCCGCGCTCGTCATTCAGAACGATGCCGGCAACGCGAACCCCCGCTACCCGAACACGATCATCCTGGCGATCAGCACGAAGGGCAAGCCCGTTCCGTTTCATGTCCGGCTCGATCCCACGAAAGGAAATGGATTACGCGAATCGAGCTTCGTCAAATGCGAACAGATTTTGACGATTGCCAAAGCGCGGCTCATCGGCCGGCCCCTGGGCCGCGCCGCACCGGCGCAGATGCGAAGCATCGATGTGGCGTTGCTCCTTTCGCTCGGAGTCGGCCTCGGACCATGAAGGCCGCTCGGGAATGATCGTTCGCGCCCACCTTTCAACCGCCTGACCTGGAACTCTTGAATTGGCGCCCGAAGCGCCGCTGCCTCGCGGCAGCGAGCGCGGGGTGAGGTTTCATGGCGAGCGCCACGGGTTGCTCGCCGTGCTAAAATGCCCTTCGATCTTTGAGGGGGCGAAACGGTTTCGACGGGGTCGCCTGGTCGAAACGTCGCATGCCGAGGTTCACTCGCCTCGTAAAACAGGGTGAAAACAATAGTTGCGAACAGCAACCTCGCACTGGCCGCCTAATTAAAAACTAGGTAATGGCCACGTCCTTCCCGGAGCGCGCCCATCGCGCTGGAAAAGGGCGTCGCAAACATGGGCTCATCCTGGCAGGGGTCCCCGGACCTGCAGGAGACATTCAATTCAGGGCAGGGTCGGCGCGTTTGGTTCCTCTTTGAGCGCCGGCCCGAGATCAAAGAGGAACTGAGCATGGAGTGGCGTTCCGATTCACTTCTCCGGACGCGGGTTCGACTCCCGCCGCCTCCACCATTCACGTCGGCCGGTCGCGCTCGCGCTGACGCGCTGGAACGCGCCGGCCTCCCACATCGCGGACCTCCTCGCCTCGGTTACTTCGGCGAGACTTTCCGCGATGTGACCTCCGCGGCTCGCCTTCTCGGCTCGACCGCTGCGGCGCCCCACCAAAGAAAGCACGTCGCGACCTCGCGGAGCTCGGATCGCGACGCCCCGTCAAGTTAGTAGTAGCGCTGCGAGGAATCGCGGTGCGATTTCCGCAGCGTAACCGGCGCGCGCCGAGCCTTGCAGTCGACGATCCCGATCCTTGACCGGCGCCCGTTCTTTGATCGGGCTATAATCGGTTGACCTCAAACTGATTTGCACAGGAGGGCGACGTGAAGGCGAGGATATTGCTGGCTATCGGTTCGCTTGGAATCTTGGTTTCCGCGGTCACGGCAGCCACGACGAGCTGGAAGGTCGTTTTCGTGGGCGTGGATTTCTCCCGCGCATCGTTTTACGACGAGCATCTGCTGAAAGGCCGGGCAATGACGGAGCACGGCTGGGATGAACCGACGACGGATCTCGTGCAGAACAAGATTCCGAGCTGGAATCGCGAATGCGCGATCTTCTTCGGCGAGGCTCCCTCATCGGTCGGCTGGCCACACGAGATGGACGTGGATCTCGGAACGTCGGACCAGATCAACAAGGGTATCGCGGTCACCGCGGTAAAGTGGGGTCCTCCGCCGGTAAGCGACCTTCCCGCTCTGACTCCGGAGCTGCTTTCGGCCGAGGTGAAGCCGTACCTCTCGCCGGACAGCCACGGCGAGCTCGGCGCTCTTCTCTTCGTGGACCAGATCAGCAAGCCGGTCGGCGCGATCGCCCAGTTCATCGTTTTCGATCGGGCAACCGGTCAAGTCCTCATGGCCAAGCGCTACGAAACGAAGGCGAGCGGCTTCGGCCTTCGAAACTACTACCTGAACGCGCTGAAAGATGCGCTCAAGAAGGGGATGAAGGAGGCTCGCCACCTCCCACCGGAACCAGCCGCGGGATGACTTCCTCCTCGTTCCTGGTACGGCCGTACAATTCCGACATCCTATGAAGGCCTACGTCGGAATTACGGACAAGGAATGGTTCAGCTTCCTCGCATCTCAGCCAGGGATTTCCGAGGTAAATTTCTGGAAGCCGAGCGGGAGCCAGAGGTTTGCCGCCCTCGGCCCCGGAGAGCTTTTCCTGTTCAAGCTCCACAGCCCCGACGACTTTATCGTTGGCGGCGGCCTGTTTGCCCATTTTTCGCTGCTTCCGGTCTCCTTGGCTTGGGAGGCGTTCGAGGAACGGAACGGCGCCACGTCGCTCGTGGAAATGCGCGCCCGAATCGAAAAGTATCGGCGGGTGCCTCCCTCCGGGAGCGACTACACGATCGGATGCATCATTCTCGATAGCCCGTTCTTTTTGCCGCCGGAGCATTGGATTGCGGTGCCGAAGGATTGGGCTCGCTCCATTCAGGTTGGAAAGACCTACGATCTCAGCCACGGCGAAGGGCTGCGGCTGTATAACACCGTCCTTGAGCAGCTACCACTTCAGGCAGCCGAAACCGTTGCCGAAGTCGCCGAGAAGAAGGAACGCTATGGAAAGCCCGTCATGGTCCTGCCTCGGCTAGGTCAGGGATCTTTTCGCGTCATCGTGACGGACGCGTACGAGAGGCGATGCGCCGTCACAGGGGAACGCACGCTTCCCGTTCTTGACGCGGCGCACATCCGGCCGTACAAGGACGGGGGACCCCACGATCCTCGGAACGGACTTTTGCTCCGAACAGATCTGCATCGCCTCTTCGACAAGGGTTACGTTACCGTCACGCCGGCTTTGAACGTGGAAGTCAGTCGGCGAATCAAGGAAGAATTCGAGAATGGAAGGGACTATTACGCGTTCCACGGGCGGCCTCTAAGGGCACCGGCTTCGGCCGCGTTTCGGCCCGACCCAACGCAGCTCGCGTTCCACAACGAGAACGTCTTCCAAGGCTAGATGGGAGTGTTTGACCCGGCTTTCCGCCCGGCCTCCATGTCACAGCCACCGTATGGTGGATTTCGCGGCGTGCGAGAAGGTCACCGTCGCGACCGCGCGCGAGCTCTACGAGATCGGGAATGCGGAACAGAAGGCCGCGAGCGAGGGGTGAAGGCGGTGGGGTGGCGTGAGCCTCTTATGAGCCGAGGACGGGGGGCGAGGCAGCCTGGGAAGCTCGTATACTTTCCGACATTTGAGATGGGTTTCATTCATTAATCTCTGAGGCTGGCTAATGCGACTGTACGCGGGGATGTCGCCCGATTTCATCCGGGCCGCGGCTCACAACCAGATTGCAGGCCAGCTCGAATTGAACTTCTTTCACTATTTCCGGTACCACCCGCCTCTTTCGGAAGTGAATTCCTGGCGAAACTCCTTGCGCGCTATTTCGCAAGTCATCCAGGAGGGTTCACTCCTGGATCATGGCATTCTCCTCGAGTACCAGTTGCCACTTACCTCCAAGCGTTTAGATTGCCTGATCTGCGGCACGGCTGAGGATGGATCCGATCGCTCGGTCATTGTGGAGCTTAAGCAGTGGGACGGCTGCTCGGCGGCTGACGGTGTGGATCTCGTAACGACGTGGCTTGGCGGGAGTGAGAGAAGTGCTCCACCCGTCGGCGCAGGTTCGCCAGTACCAGTTCTACCTTCAGGATAATCACACGGCGTTCCACGACGGGGATTCCCCGATCGGCGTGAATTCCTGCTCGTACCTCCATAACTATTATGCGAACGACAACGATTTCCTGTACGCACCTCGTTTCGAAAGAATACTGCGCGAATGCCCAGCATTCTCGGCAGATCAGGTACCCGCGCTGACCAGTTACCTTAAAGGCAAGCTCGGCGGCGGCGACGGCCTACGTGTTCTCGATCGAATCGAGGAAAGCCGCTATCGCCCAAGTAAGAGGCTAATGGATCACGTGGGGAACGTAGTCAAGGGGACCCGAGCCGATGCCCTCATCTTAATCGGGGCTGTTCTTTTTGTCGTTGAATTCAAAGTTGGCGAGACCCGATTTACTGGGCAGGATCTAGACCAGGTCACCGATTACGCTCTCGACCTCCACAACTTCCATGAAGGCAGCCACCACATTTCTAGGCGAATCCTGGGGTCAGATCTACAATATAAAGTATAGTTTGCCGAATGGCTCGCCCGCTTAGGCTGGAATACGAAGGTGCCGTTTATCACGTGACGAGTCGCGGAAACGACCGGGCCGCGATCTTCCGGGATGATCGCGACCGGGCAAGATTCCTCGAGATTCTCGGGGAGGTCGTCTCGGGCGGCCGATGGGTTTTGCACGGCCATTGCCTCATGGGGAATCACTTCCACCTTATTTTGGAGACGCCTCTGGGCAACCTCTCCCGCGGCATGCAGAGGATCAACGGTCGGTACACCCAGTGGTTCAACCGCCGCCACCGAAAGGTTGGCCATCTGCTGCAGGGTCGGTACAAGGCGATCCTCGTCGAAAAAGAGGCGCATCTGCTGGAGCTTTGCCGGTACATCGTTCTGAATCCCGTCCGAGCCGGGGTGGTCGAAACCGCTTCCCGGTGGCCCTGGAGCAACTACGGGGCAACCAGCGGATCGGCCGCCGCTCCCGACTGGCTGGAGGTGGATTGGACGCTTTCGCAGTTTTCGTCGCGTCCAGGAAGGGCCCGCGCGATGTACCGGCAGTTCGTCTCGGAAGGGCGGCGGGCCGGTTCGCCGATGGACGAAGTTCGAGGACAGATCTACCTCGGAGGAGAGAAATTCCGAAAGGAGATCGACCTTCGGCTCAAGGGGAGGCGGCTTTCGGGGGACGTTTCGATCGCGCAGAGGCGGCCGTGGACGAGCGACGTCAGCACGATCAAGGCGGCCGTCGCCCGGGAATTCGGGAGGGCGCCGACGGAGCTCTCGCGGCGGCGGGGCGGCGACGACAAAATCGTCGCGATTTTCCTCGCGCGCGAGATGACCGGCTTGAGCGGATCGGAGATCGGCAAGGAATTCGGCGTCACGGCGGCGCAGATCGGTAACGTGGTCAAGGGCGTCTGGGGCGGTAAACGCAAGCACCTAGCCAAGCGGATCGAGAGACTTCGACGGCAGCTCGAGTTGTCTGCTTAGTTTATATTGTAGATCTGACCCCGGACCGCGTCTGACCCCGGACCGCGTCACGGGACGGAAAGCGCAAGCATCTGACCAGGCGGATCGAAAGACTTCGACGGCAGATCGAGTCGCCTGCTTAGTTTATATTGTAGATCTGACCCCAACCACGTGGACCCCAAACCACGTGCTTGACCCCAAACCACGTGCTCGCCTCGAACAACTCATGGCCGAAGATAGGCCGCTTCAGAAGCGTTCGGCGGCGCTCGTCGAGCGTCTGCGGGCTCCGACGGCGTGAATATACCCACAAGCCAAGACTGACCCCAGACCGCGGTGCACAGGCAGAGGCTGTACGGACGGTAAAAACTGAGGCATATGTTCTGAGTATGCTATACTTCGAACCTAATAATACCCTACGTCATTAGGAGGATCTGTCGATGATCCGTCACGCCGCTGCAGGTAAGCTGCCCATTCTGCTTTTCACCTTGGCCGGAACGATGGGCTTCGCCGGCGGCGCCGCTGCGGCCATCACAGTCACTGGCGGGACGATCACCCCGACCGAGGGCACTGCCTTCTCCGGCGCGGTCGCCACCTTCAGTAACACTGGCTACGCCAGCAATCCGGCCAGCGACTTCAACGCCACCATCGACTGGGGCGACGGCACGACCGACACCGGCACCGTCAGCGGCAGCGCGGCAGCTATACGGTAAGCGGCACGCATACCTATGACAGCGAGAACACGTACTCGCCGGTCGTTACACTGACGGACAGCGATGGCACGGCCAGCGCGACGGCCTCCAGTGCGATGACCGTGGCCGAGGGCGATGTCTTGGATGGCACCGGCCTGACGTTGGCCGCAACGGAAGGCACTGCCTTCTCCGGCGCGGTCGCCACCTTCAGTAACACTGGTTACGCCAGCAATCCGGCGAGCGACTTCAACGCCACGATCGACTGGGGCGACGGCACGACCGACACCGGCACCGTCAGCGGCGACGGCGGGCAGTATACGGTGAGCGGCACGCACACCTATGACGAGCGAGAACACGTACTCGCCGGTCGTTACCCTGACGGACAGCGATGGCACGGCCAGCGCGACGGCCTCCAGTGCGATGACCGATGTCGCCGAGGGCGATGTCCTTGGATGGCACCGGCCTGACGTTGGCCGCAACGGAAGGCACTGCCTTCTCCGGCACGGTCGCCACCTTCACTAACACTGGCTACGCCAGTAATCCGGCCAGCGACTTCAACGGCCACGATCGACTGGGGCGACGGCACGACGCGACACGGGCACCGTCAGCGGCAGCGCGGGAGCTTTACGGTCAGCGGCACGCACACCTATGCGGCGGCAGGCCCTAAAACGTTATCGGTCACGTTGTCCGATGACGCTCCGGGAACCGCGACCGCCACCGTTGCGAGTAGTGCGACCGTGGTGCCCGCCGGTGTTCACGTCACCGCGCTCAGCTTCGCCGCCACGGAGGGCTCTGCCTTCAGTGGGATGGTCGCCACGTTCACCGACAGCGACTCGCACAGTCCGGAGCACTTCACGGCCACCATCGACTGGGGCGACGGCACGACGACTGTCGGCACGGTGTCCGGCTCGAGCGGGAGCTTTGCCGTGAGTGGCGCGCACACCTATGCCGGTGAAGGAACTTTTACAGACAAGGTTACGGTGCACGACATCCTGGACAGCTTGGTTGCAAGCCCGACCGCGACCGCCACCGTGACGGAAGGCGACGCCCTTTCGGGCACGGGCGTCAGCTTTTCGGCTGTGGCGGCAACGGCGTTCTCCGGCACGGTTGCGAATTTCGCTGACACGAACGTCACGAATACGGCCGCCGATTTCACGGCGACGATCGATTGGGGCGACGGCACGACGACGGCAGGGACCGTCAGCGGCAGCGCGGGATCGTTTGCGGTCAGCGGAACGCACACGTACGCGGCGGCAGGCCCCAAAACGTTATCGGTCACGTTGTCCGATGACGCCCCGGGAACGGCGACGGCAACCACAACGAGTCATGCCACCGTGCAGCGGTCGGGGGCTTCGATTCCGACCCTCGGATGGCCCGGCCTTCTCGCGTTCTTCCTCGCGGTGGCACTCGCCGCGCCGGTTTTGCTGCGGCGCGTCGGCTAGAAAGAGCTGGCGGGGGGGCTGGGGACAGTCGTGCATTGTGGTAGTTCGGGTCCATAGCCCGGCCCTTGGCTTGGACCCATTGAGCCAAACTACGGCCTCTTTTCGCGGAGAGCTTCGAGAACGCCGACCGGGCGCGGCGGGGGGCCGGTGCCGGCGCAGGCTGGCGACGGAGTGGGAATTGGGGTCAGTCGTGGCTTATGGGTATATTGGGCAGGGGCGGGGGTCGGCCGTGCATTCTGGTACTTCCGCTGGAGGGATCAGCCGATTCGGCCGATCGCGAACTTGTGGAGAACGCTGGAAACGAGCGCCTGGTACGGGATCCCCTCCTCCAACGCTTTCTTCTGGATCGCCTCGAGGTCGACCTCGTTGATCCGGATATTGATCCGCCGGTTCTTTCGAAGGGTCGTCCTGGCCGCATCCACATAGCAGGTCTTCTTTCGGCCGGCGGTCCCGGCCGCGCTCTTCCACTCTCCACGCTCGACCGAACGCCGAAGACGCGATTCGTGTGTCGTCAGTCGTGTCATGACTCTCCTCCGTATTCCCGGGTCGCCCTTCGGCTCGGAATGATCGTTTTCAGGAAGATCTCCTCGGCCGTTTCCACGAACGGCACGAGATAAACATAGCTCCGGAATCGAACGACGAAGACCTTCTGGCCCTGATATCGCTCGGGGTGCGCGAAAGACCGGCTAAACTCGCCCGGGATTGGAAAAGGAGTTCGATGGCGGAAAGGGGTCGTTCGCGCGCGTGGATCGTCGAAAAATTCGGGGAACCGGAGAGGCTGATGCTTTTCGAGCGCGACGACCCGGTTCCCGCCCGCGGAGAGGTGCGGCTTCGCACGGCGGCGATCGGATTGAACTTCGCCGATCTCTTCGTCCGCGCGGGCGCGTACCCGAACACTCCCCCGGCGCCGATGGTCCCGGGCATGGAGATCTCCGGCGTCATCGACGCGGTGGGCGGCGAGGTCGAAGGTCTGGAAATCGGCCAGCCGGCCGTGGCCGTTCCGATCTTCGGCGGACACGCGGAATCGGTCGTCTGTCCCGCCGCACGCGTGTTCCCGATCCCGGAAGGCGCCGATCTCGTCGAGGCCGCGGCGATTCCCGTCGCCTTTCTGACCGCGGATTACGCGCTTTCGGCCGGCGACGCCCGCGCCGGCGAGCGGCTCGTCGTCACCGCGGCGGCCGGAGGCGTGGGGAGCGCGCTTCTCCAGCTCGCCGGCAGGAGGGGAATGCGGACGCTGGCGCTGGTCGGATCGGAAGCCAAGCTCGATCTCTGCCGGCGGCTCGGCGCGGAAACCGTCGGGCTCTACCGTTCCGCCGAGACCCTCCTCGATGCCCAATTCGAAGGGCGCGCCGACCTCGTCGTGGACGCGATCGGAGGACGGCTCTTCCGGAGGCTCTGGCGGCGTCTCGACCGGGGCGGACGCTACGTGCTCTACGGTTTTGCGGCGGCGTCGCGGCCGGGAGGCGTCGCGCGGCTTCGCGCGGCCCGGGAGCTGGCGGCCATGGGGCTTCTCATGCCCTATCGGATGATTGAGGAATGCCGGACGCTCGTCGGGTTCAACCTCTCGCTCCTGCCCGGCCGGACCGCGCGCCTGCGGGAGAGCGCGCGCGGGATCTTCCGGAAGTGGCGCGCCGGAGAAATCGCGCCCGTCCTCGGGCCGCGATTTTCCTTCGAACGGCTTCCGGACGCGCACCGCGCGCTCGCCGGCCGCGCCACGACCGGCAAGGTGCTCGTCGTCGTCGGCTCCTGAATCAGAGGTGGGCGTGGAATGAACGAGCTTTGGCGACGGACCTGCGCGGTTATTGGAGTCAGCGCGGTTATTGCGTCAGAGCTTCATCATTCATTATGAACTTTGACCAGGCCTAAGGGAGTTCTCTAAAGTCTTCGACCTTTCGCCGCCTGTCCGCGGAGCAGAAAGGTCTTCGGAAACTGCCCTTCGCCGCAGATTTTGAAAGATCCGAAGTCCTTGTACCAGAGGCCGTCGGGGGCTTCCGGCTCGGATTCTCGCCAAACCTTCAGCTGGTAGAGGTCATCCGCCGTGATCCCGCGATCTCGAAGGCGGTCGAACAGGTGATTGCGAAGTGCGGGTGGGAGATTGGTCCACTGGATCTTCGGCACTACTCACCGAAGGTCATTCGGGCCAGCTCTTCCTTGAGCCTCGTCTGTTCGGCGGCGTCGGACGTCTTCGTCAGGCGCTCCGCCATCTCGAAAAAACGCCTCTTCTCGCGCTCTCGGGCACCGAGACCGGTCTCGATGAGCTCGACGATCACGCGGTTCGCGCTCGTGCGCTGCTTTTTCGCGATCGAGCGGACCCGGCTGGCAATCGGCCGGGGAAGAGTCACCGTCTGGCGAAGGGTGGTCGACGTCTTTGGCATCGCGCCACTATACACCATTATGCACCATTGTGGTGCTCAGCGGAGGCTGCCCCGGATAGGTGGGAGCCCTCGGGACGGTCCTATGTTTCATATGTTATTGAACCTCCGCCGGAATAGGCGGAGGTCAAGGGGCGCCGCGCGCCGGCATGTCCTGCGCGGCGGAAGTCAGTCTCGCCGGGACACCTGCAACCGGAATCCCCGGTAACGAAAAAGGAGGCCCCGCGAGGGGCCTCCCTGGCCGAGGCGCTTTCGCGCCGCGGTATGTCGGTTACAGGCGGGCGTAGCTGGACGCGTTCTCGTAGGTTTCGACCTTGGGCGTTCCGTCGAGGAACGACGTCAGCTTCGCGAGGACCTGCGGGTAGGTCGCGGTCTCGTAGGTTTGGGCGTTCTTCTCGCTGTCCCACAGGCTGATGAACTCCGCGCCCTTCGGATTGAGGAGTGTCACTTCCTCCTGAAAACCATTCTGTTTCCGGAGAATCGGGAGGACCTCCTTCTCCCAGAGGTTGGTGAATTCGGTCTCTTTGCCCTTCTTGATCTGGAAGCGGACATTGCGTGCGAATTTCATGTGGTTCTCCTTTCCCTTGAGCAGGTGCCCTTCACCGGGGTACCCCGGAATGAAAGGTCGGATTCGGCAAGGGACCCGAAGCCGGCGGAACTCTGGAGGGTTTTCACCGTAGCACGGGCGACTCGGATCTGGATGATGCAGCGAGATCATTTTGAATGACTGGCGCCGCGATACGCGCCACGTCTCGCCGCGCCTCGCGGGTCGGGACGTCGCCGCGGCGGGAATCTCCGGACAAAGAAAAGAGGCCCCTTGCGGGGCCTCGTCGGCAAAGCGCTTGCGCGCCGCCGTATTTAGATCAGCGAGCGTAGTTCGAGACCGTGTCGTAGGTCTCGACCTTGGGAGCGCCATCGAGGAAGACGTTGAGCTTCTCGAGGACCAGCGGATAGGTCGCGGTCTCGTAGGTCTCGGCGTTCTTCCGGTTGTCCCAGAGGCTGATGAAATGCGCGCCCTTCGGATTGACGAGCGTGACTTCCTCTTCGAAACCGTTCTGCTTGCGAAGCATCGGAACGACTTCCTTCTCGAAAAGTTTCGTGAATTCCGTCTCCTTGCCGCTCTTGATCTGGAAATGGACGTTGCGTGCGAACTTCATGGTGGTTCTCCTGATTTCCTTGTGTATGTGTTCTCTTCATCGGGCAACCCGAGACGGAGGGCCGGGTTCGACAAGGTACCGAAACCGGTTTGGACCTCTGAAGGATCTTCACCATAGCACGGATCGCGTGCGTACGCGATGATGCGCGGCGATCAGGTCCGATTTGTTTTCAGAGCGATTCCGTGCCAGGTCGAATGATCGTGGAAAACGGTTTGGGAATGGCCCTTTATCGCGATCGCTCCGAGCCCGCGCACGAGTCTTACGCCATCCTCGATTTTTTCCACTGCGCGCAGCGTCAGCGCCTCGGCACGGTCGTCGAGGTCGGTCTTGTCGATGGTCACGATCTGGAATACGGTCGAGCGGCTCGCAGCGATCGAGTACTTCGTTTCTACGGCAGGCCCTCGACGATTCGTAGCCGCGACTTCGCCGTGCGCAGGCGAATGGCGCGGACGGGGCGGTGTTCGGGGGAGTCCAGCCATTCGTGGACGCGCGGGACGTCGGCGAACTCCACGATCGCGACGCGGCCGGGCGACGCCTCCCCCTCGACGGTCTCGACCGCGCCGCCGCGGGCGATATAGCGGCCGCCGTATCGCTCGATCGTCGCGGGAACGAGCCGGACGTACTCCGCCCATCCCGCGGGATCCAGGACCTCGATTTCGGCGATGAGGTATGCGGGCATCGGTGCGGCCTCCTTCGGCGGGCCGGCAGGGCGGACGAGTGGTCGCCCTGCGCGACGAATCGCTCCCTGCGGCCGAAGGAGTGTACGGCCGGTCGCGGGTCGCCGGCTATCCGGCCGTTGCTCCCGGGCCCGTGTTCCGCGCGGGATCGATACTCCAACCAATCCTTAGGGTCAGTTCTATGTTATACACTATGGATATCCGGCGGGGGGCCGGGCCCTTCGCGCTTGCGTCTCCGAGCACGCGTTGCGGCGGCCACTCCTCAGGGCAATCGAAGACGCTGACGCTCGTGTCGGCGTGAGTAGTACGGAGGCCGATCCAACGGGTCCGGAAACCCTTGACCCGCAACTTGCGACCGGCGGCGATCCGCGCGCTAGTGTCCCGTCCCGGAAATAGCTTTACCGTCGTTCGGAGCGCCGCGGGGTAAGCTGCCAGTCGCCGCGATGACGGCGATGCGGTGCCATCGTCGAGTCGCGGCGGCGCCGCAGATTGCCCCGCGCCGCCCGAACCCGAAGGGCGCCAGCACATTGCGAACGATCTCTGCGTTGCGTCGCGGGCCCGATGCTTCCGGCATCTGCTCCCGCGACGCGTCTTGACCTCGTCCGCAAGCCGCAGGCGCGACGCTGAAGTTATTTCCGGGACGGGACACTAGAACCTCGTCCGGCTCGCGAAGGTCTGACCCGTGTCGTTCGTGGCGTTGTTGACGGTGACGCCGTAGACGATCGCGCTTCCGGAGACGACGTCGATCACGATCGCATAGTTCGGGTCGATGTTCGGGTTGAGGTAGTCCTTGATCGGCTGCTGCTCGAACTCGTCCGGGTCGAGTTGCCGCGTGAAGGTCCCGACGATCGAGCCGTCCGGTTTCAGGACGGTGACCGCGAGAGTCGCTCCCTGCGAGAGCGATCGCACCCCGATGTTCATGCGGTAGTTCACGAGGTCGTCGGGTGCGAGAAGCCAGCCCTCGTCTCCTTCCTGCAGAACGGACGCGTCGCCGGGGCGGACCGTGGGCTCCGTGAATCCGGCCGCCCGCCCGCCGCCGTCGTCGTCGAACACGTGCGTGATGATGAGCGGCGCGTAGCTCAGATTCGGCACGACGTCGATGCTCCCGAGTCCCGAGACTCCCATCGCGTCGACCACGTCCGGGATCGAGATCGACTGGTGGGCCAGGATCGCGTAGGGGTATGCCGGGTCGAACGGCCCGGCCGGCCGCCCGATCGGGTGGAAGACGAGACTCCCGCTGATGTCGATCGTTCCGGGATTGACGATCTGCATCCCGGTCTTGAAATTCGAGGTCGCTCCTTTGAAGGATCCGGCGCCGGCGATGATGCCGTCGCGGAACTCGGTGCCGCCCGCGAGCGCGATCAGGTTCGGCGACTCGGCCGCGAGGACGAGGTTCGGCTTCACCGAATAGTCGAACGTCGTCTCGACCGGGCCCGTGAAGGCGATCGCGTGAGTGCCGGTCACCTGCGGCCCGAACGACGGTCCGCCGCACGCGGCCGACGGGATGTCGATGCCGATCATGTCCCCCGCCTCGAGCTGCACGGGGGAGAGAGCTCCGCGGCGACGAGCCCCTGGCCGGCCGTCGCGAACGGCCCGCGCGCCGCGACGACCGTGAGCGTCGTCGCGCCGGAAGAGGACGGGCGAACGAAGAACAGGTTGAACCCGGCGTAGCAGCCGGCGTTCGGACCGCCGGTCCAGATCACCGCGGCGTCCGTGAAGCTTCCGGCGGCGGTGACCGGCCGCGACATGTCGATGTACTTCTGCTGGTCGGCCGGATGGAGGTTGACGATCACCGGGCTCAGCCCTCCCGCCCGGGAGGTCGCGATCGCCGCCGGAAGGCTCGAGGCCGCCATGATCGCCGCCGCCGCAATTTCGGTCGCGAGTGAGCTTTTCATCGGGGAACTCCCTTCGAGTCGGTCCGGCAGGGATGTTACGCCGAGCGATGTACAGGCGGCGACGGGTCGAGACCATGGATCCCTGGCCTCTCCCCGCGGGAGAGGCCGACGCGAAGCGGCGGGTGAGGGAGCTCCAGCCGCGACTTTCGACCCGCAAACTCCCAACTCCCGCCAGCGCCACTCCACGCTCGCGGGTGTAGGCTTTTCTTTGGAGGTTCTTTATGCCCACCAAGAAATCGTCTCTCAAGCCCGCTTCGAAGAAGGGCTCGGCCCGCAAGGCTCAGCCGAAGAAATCCGCCGCGAAGAAAGCGGCGTCGCCGCAGTCGCTGAAATTCACGGCGGTCTCGCCGTCCTTCACGGTAGACGATCTCGGGGAGAGTCTCGCCTGGTACACCGACGTCATCGGCTTCTCGATCGGGGAGAAGTGGGAGCGCGACGGCAGGCTGATGGGCGCGGAGCTTTCGGCCGGCGACGTGTGGTTCATGATCGGGCAGGACGACTGGAAGAAAGGCCGCGACCGCAAGAAGGGCGAAGGCTTCCGGATCTACCTCGAGACCCGACAGGACATCGACGGGCTCGCCCGCGCGATCGAATCCCGAGGCGGAACGCTCGACAGCGCGCCTGAGGACACGTCCTGGGGAACCCGCGCATTCACTCTGACCGATCCGGACGGCTTCAAGATCACGATCGCGACGCCGGCGAAGTAAGGTCAGCGTCCGGCGAGAATCGACGACGGAACCGGCTACACGAGTCCCGGGCTCCGGTCCAAAAGGGAATCGGGGCCGCCGTCTGCTCAGCGCCCTTCGAACGAAGGCCCCGATGGGTGTAGTGTAAAATAAAGAACCGACCCCAAGCGACGTGTGTAAAATAAAGAACTGACCCCAAGCGACGTGCGGCTTCCGCGGGTCCGAAAGAGCGAAGATGGCGCGGGGAAAGGAGGTCTCATGACGACTCGAAGACGCCTGGTGCTGGGAATTGTCGGGGCGCTCGCGGCGGCATTCCTTCCTTCGACGACGACACTCGGGGCCGCGCGGCCGGACGCCGCTCCGGTCCGAGTGACGTACTACTTCCTGCCCGGCTGACCGATCTGCGCGAAAGTGAAGCCCGCCGTGAGCGGGCTCGGGACCGAGTACCCGGGGAAAGTGATCGCCGAGAACCTCGACGCGACGACGCCGGAAAACGAGAAGATCGTCAAGGAACTGGGATTCGAGAGCCACGGCATCGTCATCCGATCGGCCGACGGAAGGGTGCTCTGGAAAGAGAAGGACCATCAGGTCAAGATGAAAGACGTGCGCGCGGAGCTCGACCGGCTCGTCAAGAAATAGGCCACTCGAGAGAAAGATTCGATACGCCGCTCGCGCGGTCGGTTCAGCCGCCCGGTTCGCGGCGCACCGTCAGGTCCACGCGAACGGGGATTGTCGTTCCTGGTCGGAAAGGTCAGGAGCGTCCGGATCGTTCGGGGACGGTCCTGTGATCTATAGGGTTCGGTCTTCCTGAGTCGACAATATCGTCACCTTGGCGTCGACCTCCCGTCTGCCTCCTCCTGAGACCGGACGAGCCTCTGTCCGTTGCATCTGCCGGGACGGAAGCCGACCGGGCGCGGCGGGGGGCCGGTGCCGGCGCAAGATGGCGACGGTGTCCGTGGCGATCAGGCCCGGTATGGCACGTCGATCGACACGTAGTCTCCGAAGCTCAACGCTCTGATCGCGAGCTTGAACTTCGCGAGCTCTTCCGACTCGATCCCCACGCCGTCAAGCAGGTTATCGAGCATCGCGTCGGGCGCGCGATCGTCGTAGCTCTTCACGAAGACGTGCATCTCGTACTCCGGCGGATGAGCTTTGGGATCGAAGGAAGAATCGTGGGGGGCGGGATTTGCCGCCGCGACCTTTCGGACGACGACCACCTTGTCGATCATCGGTTTCGCATTCATTTTCGGGACTCCTCAAACGAGTATTGTACGCCGCCCTCTCCCATGCGCCGTCGCCGTCGATCCGTCGGCGGTCTCTGCCGGCGCGGAGACCTCGGCTCGGGAACGATGATCATGCCTTCGGCATCCCTGAACATGCCGCTGGTCGCTCACCACCACGCCGCTCCCGGATTCGCCTCCTCCCGCGACCAGACGAGCCTCAGGCCGTTGCGCCTGCCGAGCCGGAAGCTGACCGGCCGCGGGGGGCGGACGGGTGCCGGACCGACGATGTCGGGCAGGGTGAATGTGGTGCGGGCGAGGATCTCGGCGCCTCCGGACTCGTGGCGGGTGATCCAGAGAGCCGGCAGACCTGGAATGTCTTCGAAAAAGAGCCTCGCGGGATCTCCGCCGGGTTCCGCGACCGAAATCGCGCCCTGCACCATCGCCGCGAGCTCCGCGGCGAAGAATTCCGAGATCGGACGGCCGAGGAGCCGGTTGGGCGCGCCGAGAAGCCTGAAATTCTGAGTGTAGCAGAACGCGCTGACGGTCTGCCGCTCGCTCACCACGGCCCGGAAATCGAGGAAGTGATGCGCGTCCCGCGGGTGCCGGCAGAGGAACGGCTTGTACCAGCGATAACAGTTCCATCCGGCATGGGGTCCGGGTCGGGACTGGCGGTACAGGAACTCGATCTCGGCGGCGCCGGGCGATTCCTGCACCAGGGCATAGACGTTGAAGTAGTTCTGATCCTCGTGCCGGACGACCGGCCGATGATGTCTGTTCTCCCGGTCCCGGACGGCGAGCGCGACGAGCTCGACCGCGTCTTCCGGGGCTCGGTCGCGAATACGAACCCGCAGCCCGAAGACTTTCGTTTCCTCGATCGCCATCCTCTCCTCCCGGACGGGAGGAACAGGCCCGCGCCGCCGGCCCTGAAAACGGAAAAACCCGCGAACGCTCGCGGGACTCGCGCCCTTGGTTGCTCGGCCCGAGCCCTATCGTTCCCGTCTCCGGGCTGGCTTTGGCACCTTGGCGGCTCTGCCAGGTTGCCGGGCGGTCATCGGGCCAGTTCCCTCGCGCCTCTCTCGATCGGGAAGCATCTTAGCACCGCGGATTCACGGGCGCGCGGAGTCGGGCAGGACCGCCGCGACGCCGATGAGCAGTCCCGCAGCCGCGTAGCCGAGCGTGTGAGCGCTCCCGCTTCGAACGAAGGCGAACGTTCCGAAGCCGAGGTAAACCGCGGCGATCGCCGCAAGTTGAACGCGGCTCGTCGAAAAGCCGCGCAATGCTCGCAGGCCCGCGGCGAGAACGAGCACCGCGAATCCGAACATGGCGACGATTCCGAAATCGAGCGCGAGGGAAACCGCGCTGAGAAGCGTCGCCCGGACGTGTATCTCCGCAAGGTCCTCTCGCAGATGGGGCACAACGATGAGGGCATTGACGACCGCCGAGAATCCCATCAGCAGGGCGGCGACCAGGAGGAGCGACCCGCGAGTGCGCTGCATTTCGCCGAAAGGATACGTCCGGCAGGATCGCGACCGGCGCGGGGCTGCTACCTGTTCGCGGGAGACTGACCGTTCGGCGGCGGCGCGGCGCTCGACGCGAGATCGCTGCTGACCGCCGGGGGAAGCTTGTCCGCGTTCTTGACCAGGACCGTCACCTGCCAGATCCGGGTCTCGGTGAGGCTGCCCTTGAACTCCGGCATGCCCGACAGTCGGATTCCGTTCTCGACCTTCCAGTAGGTCTCCCACTCGTCGTCGTCGGTCACGCCCTTTCCCTGGAAGAGAGGCGGCGGCGACGGAAACATCCCGCGGGCGATCGAGGTCCTGTCCATCGTCGGCAGGCCGTGGCACAACGCGCAGTTCTGTTCGTAGACCTTCGCTCCGGCGAGGAGGTTCGCTTCGTCCGCCGCGACCTGAGGCTTCGGGTGCGGGAGGCGCTCGAGATAGGCGTGGAGTCCCATTCGTGCCATCGTCTTTTCGAACGGCATCGGAGGAGCCGACGCGGCAACGGGCGCGCGACCCGACGCGAAATACCAGTAAGCGCCTCCCGCGAGAAGCAAGCCGGTCAGCACCACGCCGAGAACGAATCCTTTCAACATGGCGGAGACTCTATCGCACGACCGTCGTCCGCGTGTCTCGCGCTCCGCTGGAACCGCGCGGGCTCACACGACGCGGTCCTCCTCCGCCCGGTTGCTCGCAACTCGCGTGCGCGGCGGTAACGAAGCACCTCGCTCGGGACGGCTCGACGAGCCTTCCGTCAGCGCGCTTGCGGAACCTCGATGAAGCTGTCGTCGAACCAGCGGATGCGGAGCGGCTCGCCGGCGTCCGCGATCGTTTCGTCGCTGACGTCCTTGCCGGTCCCGTAGTCGATCTGCCGTCCCGTCTCCTTGACGATGCGGAGGACCGCGACGAGGCGGCTCCCCGCGCCGAGACGGCGGCTCATGAGCCGGACGCTCCGGAAGTCGAGGGTTTCCCGCCGGCCCGGCGTCAGCAGACGGCGGCGGGTGAGGTCGCCGACGGCGCTGGCGCGCGCCCAGTACGGGGCGAGCTGGACGTAGGAGCCCGCGGAAGTCTTCTCGTAGAGATCGATTTCGAAGTCGAAGTCCTTCTTGTTCGCGGCGAACGCGAGGTGCCCCGAGAACAACCCCGACAGCTCCGTCGGCTCCGGGAACGGCTCGCTCTCGAAGACGAGCCCGCAGTGCGAGTCCACCGCCGTGTCGCGCACGCCGCCGCCGCGCACCGGACGATCGACGTCGGTCCGGTCGGCGAGATCGACCGCGAGCGGGATGGCGCCGCCGGCCGGCGAACCGCCCTCGCTCAACCGAAAGGCGCCGCCGGAGCGCACGGCGGTCAGCCGGAAGCGCCGGCGCCGCGGGCCCATCGCGTCGATCGACGGGGCGTGCTTCCAGACGTCGGCGCCGGTCACCTCGTAGTTGATTCGGTCGCTGAGGATCCCCGGAAGCGGCGCGGCGCGGAAGACGTGGTCGAACCAGGCGTACCGGAGCACGATCATGTCGATCGACGCGGCGGGGTCGCGCGTCTCGCCCGAGATCACACGGTCGTCCGGGCCGAGAAGGTTCCCGGTGCCGCGCTGCGCCTGAAAATGGTCGTACGGACCGATGAGGAGCCGGTCGGGCGCTTTCGGGTTCGCGCGAAGGTGTTCGGAGAGATAGTGGACCGCGCCGCCCGGCCCGCCGAAGTAATAGCCCGCGGTCATCAGGATCGGCATGTCGATCCGGGCGAGCGCCTTCGCGTCCGGCGCCATCGCCTGCCAGTACGCGTCGATCGTCGGATGGTCGAGCCACCGGTCGAAGATCGGATTCGGCGTGCCGTCGATCTTGTCGAGGTCGCGGTAGGCGCGGCCGCTCGCGTACCACTCGCGATCGAGGCGCCGCCAGCGCGCGGTATCGCCGTAGATCGCTTCGTCCAGCGTCCTGTTGTCGGTCGTGTAGAACGGCCAGGGATAGACGAAGTTCCAGAAGATGTTTCCTTCCATCGGCACGTCGAAGCCGGGCGCCGCCGGGGCGCCGACCATGATCGCCTTCAGCGCCTTCGGGAGGTGCGCCGCCGCGGCCCACGGCGTGAACCCCGAATAGCTGCCGCCGTACATTCCGACGCGGCCGTCGCTCCACGGCTGCCGCGCGATCCAGTCGAGGACGGCGGTCGCGTCGGCGCCGTCGTGCTCGTACGGCACCGGCTTATCCGGGCTGCACGCTTTCCCGCGGGTGAAGCCGAGGACGCTCGCGTACCCGTGAGCGGCGGTGCGGCGCTCGTCGCGAAGGAGAGATGTCGCGTCCGCATAGATCGTGAACTGGAGGAGGGCCGGGAGCCGCCCGGTCGCCGAGCGAGGGCGCATGACCCGGGCGCAGATGGTCGCGCCGTCGGCGGTCGGCACGCGGTCGTCGTCCTCGATGACGTACCGCCGCCGGTCGTCCTCCGCGACGAGCGGCGCGACGAGCGGAGAGAACGCGCGATAGGACTCGTCGATCTGGTACGCGCGAACGAGCGCGAGCGCCTCGGGGAGCGACATCGGACGGCCCGCCTTCGCCGGCTCGAGGGCCGCGTCGAGATCGCGGCGCACGAGCGGTTCGCCGATCCCGAACGCCTGGAGGACGACCGCCGCGCTCTCGTCGTCGAGCGCACCCACGACCGACCGAAACTCCCGGGCGAACGCTTCGGGAAACGGGAGGCCGTCCGCGGCGGCGCGCGCCCGCGCGCGGGCGAGGATCAGGTATTGCCGATCACGGACGAGCCACCGGGTCGCCCGCGACGGCGGCGGCGCGGCGGCGATCTCCGACAGTGTGGCAAGGGCATCGGCTTCGCGGCCGTCGACCGTCTGCAGCCGAAAGAGCATGTCCCGGAACTCGCCCGGGTCGGGATCCCCATAAACCGGCAGCAGCTCTCCCGCGAGACCCTTCATCGATTTCGCGAGAGCGGCGGGATCGGAAGCGGCCGCGGCGGGAATCGAGAAGCGGCGCTCGGCGGCGCCCGACATCGAGGCAAGCGAGAGCGCGAGCCCGGCGACGGCGCACCGCGCGGGGAAGGTCCGGCCGCGTATCCGCGGCGGCGACGCTCGACGGGGCGGCCGTGGCGGAGCGGGAGACCCGGGCGTTCGCATGCCGCGCGCGCAGGCTGCAGTCATCCTGTCATCAAAGGGAATGGCAGAGCGCGGTGCGGGCGCAGGATGAAGCCCGGCGCCGGCCCGAGCCCGCAAACCTTCTCCGCTCGGCTGCTCGCACACGGGCGTCGGTTACTTCGCGTCGGTCCAGCTCTGTTCGTCGACCTTCCAGCCGCCGTCTTCCTCGATGAGACGGATCGTTCCCTTGTTCATTGCGCCGTCGAGCATTCCGGAAGCCGTCAGGGTCGCCTTTTTCCCGTCGACCTCGAGCGACGTGAACGAGACTTCCTGCGGAGCCATGTGGCTGATGAACGCCAGCATGGTCTTCGGCGTCTTTTTGGCCGCCTTCATCAATTTTTCGTCGATCTGAAAGGCCTTCTTCGTGGAGGCCTTCTCGTAGGCTCCCCAGTCGCCGGCGTGCACGGCGGCGAGCTGGGCGCGGTACGCCTTCGCCTGAGGAGTCGATTCGAGCTTCTTCGGATCGTCGGAGCCGCGCGCGGCCTGGACGAACGTCAGGAGGGCGACGACGGGCAGGAGCAGTCGGACAACTCTCATCGTTTGGGTACCTCCCCGGTCATTCATGTTACAGCCGGGTAACCAACGGGCGGGCGGGAGGACCCGGCCCTCGGGCCGCATCGCACGCCGCATCTTCGATATCATTCCCGCCCAAGGAGTAACTGAATGAAGAAGCTTTTTCTCAGCACCGCGCTGGCCGTGGCGATGGCCGGCATTCCCGCGTCCGCGCGCGCGGCGGACGCAAACGAGGCTGCCGTCAAGGAGCTCAACCAGGATTTCGTGACGGCGTGGAACGCCCACGACCCGAAGAAGATGGCGGCAGCCTGGGCCGCCGACGTCAGCCTGATCAACCCGTTCGGCGTGCGGTGCAGCAGCCGGGCCGAGGTCGAGAAGCTCTTCGAGCAGGAGCAGTCCGGCGTGATGAAGGCGAGCACCTACAAGATCGACTCGTTCACGCTGCGCAAGGTCTGCGACGACGTGATGGTGGGAGACTGGGACTCGACGGTCACCGGGATGATCGACCCCAATGGAAATCCGCTTCCGCCGTTTCCGCATCACGTGACCACGGTCTACCAGAACCGCGGCGGGCACTGGACCGTGGCCATCGTGCGCGCGTTCCAGAGCCTGACGCCTCCCGGGGCACCCGCGAAGTAGCCGCCGCAAGCTCGAATCTTCGATTCGCGTGCCGGGTTCGCCCGGCACGCGTCGTCTTCACCTGAATGGCGCCGCGTGTGCCGGCAGCGCGCTGCTCTCTACCGTTCCTGGAGCACCGACAGGAAATTGCCGGCCGGGTCCTTGAACCAGGCGATCTTCGGTCCGCCGCTGCCGCTCGCGATCCCCTTTTCGTTCGTTTTGAGGTCGCCCTCTTTGTAGATCTCGAAGCGCACGCCCCTGCGCGACAGGTCGTCGACCGCCTTCTCCACGTCGTCGACCGGGAAGTTCAGGATCGTGAAGGTCGCGGGCGTGTGGTTCGGCTTGGAATACACGAAGATCTTCGAGCCGCCGGCGACACGGAGTTCCAATCCCATCGATTTCTCGTCGACGTCGAGTCCGAGGGTGTCGCCGTAGAAAGCCTTCGCTTTCTTCAGATCATCGACGGAGAAGCTCGAAAACACGCGGGTGTTCTTGAGAGTCGCTTTCTTGACTTCGGCTTCAGGTTCGGCAGTTGTTTTCATGGCTTTACCTCCCGCAGGAAGGCGTGCAAGACCCGTTCCGGCGGGTTCACGGGAACGCGGCGCTCCTCGCGGATCCGGTCGCGGACGACGAGCCTGCCTCTCCCGGCAGGGATCTACAATGATCGCGACACCGCGATGGGTGCTTCGATTCCCAACCCGTACCTGGCCGCGCTTTCGCGCCCGCTCGTCATCGTCGTTCTCGTGCTGGCCGAAGGCGTCGTCCTGAAGGTCGTGTATTCGAAGATTCCCGTCCTGCGTCTCGGATCGTGGGCCCTGCTCGCCGTCCTGGCGTCGCTCGCCGCCAACATGCCATTCCGGGGGGAAACCGGGCCCGCGGCGCTCGCGACCTCTCTTCTGGTGAGCACGGCAGCCGGATACGCGGCGATCTTCCTCGTCAACCGGTTGACGCCGCCGCCGTTTCTGCTGCGCGTGATGATTCTCGCGACGGCGGCGAGCTACGCCGTCGTTCTGCTCGCGCTCCGTGCGGGGATTCTTCGCTGAGGACGACCGATTCCCTCGCCAGCCCGGTCTCCCGGGGGCGAATCAGGACCACGGTATGACGACGGGGCAATCGGATGCGCTCGGCCGGAAACGTACGCGCCCCGCTACGGCTGCTTCTTTTCTCCGGCCGTGGCTGTCGTCGAGCTCGCGGACGTCGGCGCCGGGGCGGCGGAGGCTGTCGATGCGGCGGCGCCGGGTGCGGACGCCGGGAAGACCTTGACCTTCGTCGCGGTCTTATTGCCGCGGTCGACGCGGTAGCGGACGGTGGACATCGCGCCGTCGGCGATCGTCCCTTCGACCTCGGTCTTGTCGCTCATGGCGAAGGAGAACGGCCGACCCTTCTTGTCGGTCACCGTGAAGGTCTTCGCCGCCGCGTCGTAGTTCGAGATCGTGCCGTGAACTCGGTGTCGGAACTTCGCGAGCATGGGAGAGAAGAAGTTCTCGTCGTCTCCTCCGCCGCAGGCGACCGCCCAGAGCCCGGCAATGGCGAGAAAGGCCAGGATGGCTTTCCGGGTCCGCATGGTTTCTCCTTCCGAATTTCCGGGAGAACGCTATTCCCCCGGCGGGGAAGGGTCAAGTCCGCCGGGGGGCGGCGGAGGCGCGGTTCGTGTGCAGGGATCCGAAGGGGTGGTCCTTTACTCGTAGTGCGTCCACATTCGGATCACCTTCACGACCCGTTCCCCTTCGAGAATCTGGTACACGAGGCGATGCTGGATGTTGATGCGCCGGGAATACGCGCCCGCGAGGTCTCCGACCAGCTTCTCGAATGGCGGCGGGTTCCGCCGGGGGTTCTCCGCCAGGATTCCGAGCAGCGCTTCGGCTTTGTGACGAAGTCCCGCGCCGGCGATCCTTTTCGCGTCCTTCTGCGCCTGCTTCGTGTAGACGACCCGCCAGGTCCCCACTACCAGCCGGGTTTGGCGGAGGTCCTCGAAAGGGGAGTCTTGAGACCGCGCCGGATCGATTCGCGCATGCCGGGAATCGAAACGAGGTACAGCGTCTCCTGGATCGATCGCCAGTCCTCTTCCGATATGAGCACTCCGTTGTGACGCCGGCCCGTGATCTCGATCGGCTCGTGGCGTTGCGCCGCTTCGTCGATCAGACGATAGAGATCGGCGCGCGCTTTCGTCGCGCTGACGGTGACCATGATCAAAGCGTACGCTTTTGCGTACGTGCTGTCAAGAGCTCATCGGCGGGCGGGGACGGCTGACCTCGCGGTCGGCGTCGGCGACCGGGCCGTTCCCGCCGCGCGGCTCCCCTTGCTGCGGCTCGGGTTGAGCGTCACGGTGACGCACCCGGAGAACGCGAGGACGACGAGCGCGAGGAGGACTCTCGGGGATTTCGTGCCGTCAGGGTAGCACGTCCGTCAGCGGCGCTTTCGGAAATCGATCACCCAGTGGAGCTTCCACGTCCCGCCGCCGTCGGAGGATCGCGAGCTCTCCCAGTGCGCGGAGTCCGGCGTGATGTCGGACCAGGTGAGGCGCGAGCGCACCGGGCGGCCGTCGCCTTCCGTCCACTCGCCGAAGAGATCGATCTTTCCGCCGTGGAAGGCGCCCTTCCACACGTGGAAGCGCCCCGGCTCGAGAGTGTCCGTCCAAGTGTGCTCCCATTCGCGGGTCTCGCGGTTGAAGGCGCGGAGTCCCAGCCCCTGGAGCGTTCCGCCGTGGTAGATCCCTTCGAAATGCTCGACGGAGACTTTCCGGTCGAGCATCCAGGAGGCGGTGAGCCGCCCCGGTGCCTCCGCCCAGCCGTTTTCCGAGGGAACACGGCAGACCGCGTCCCACGTGCCTTCGAGGAAATCGAACTCGCGCTCCGCATCCGTCCGTTCGCGACCGACGTCTTTCGTTTCGACCAGGCTCATCACCGGCCTCGGGTCTGCCGCCTCGACTCCGTCGGGACGATCGAGAATCCGACGAGCGCGGCGGTCTTTCCGGTCGGGTCGCAGGTCGCCCGGGTCTTGCGGCGCCGGTCCGCCGCCGGCTTCATCTCGCCCTCCCGGCGTCCGTGCGAAGGCGCGTGTCCTTCGCGATCCAGTTGACTTCCCAGGTCTTCCCGCCGTCATCCGAGAACGCCTGCTCGAACCGGCACGAATGGGGCGAAGCCGGCGCAATCGTGAACCGCACGAGGACCGCGCGGCCGTCGAACGCCTCCTGGTCGTAGAACTCGCCCCGCCCGTTCCGAAAATCGCCGATCGTCGGCCGCGAGAGCCTGCCGCTCGCGCTGTTGGCGAAGTTCAAGCTCCACTGGCGCGACCGGGGATCGTAGAGGCGGAGGCTCAGGCCCTCGAGATGCCCTTCCGGCCCGTCCACCTCGAGCTCCACGAGGTTCGCGCGCCCGTTCCACACCTTCCGCACGGCCGTCGTCCCCTCGTAGTCGACCCACGCGTTCGATCCGGTCAGCGGATGAAGACGGCGCGACAGGTGCGTCGTCCACGCGCCGATCTCGAAGTCGAAATCGTGGGATCCGTCGCGCGGCCCCGTCGCCGCGCGAGCCTGGCGCGCCGCCGGTCCCTGCGCGAAGGCGCAGAACGACAGCAGGAGCGCCGCCGCGACTGTCCGGCCCGTTTTCGCCGGCGCGTTCATGGCCCCCATCGCAGGCGCGAGCGCCGCGTCGGTTCGAGTACGACGAACTCGGGCTCGCCGCGGAGCATTCCGGTAGACGAGAGCTCCCGCGCAGAGCGCTCCGCGATCGAGCGGAGCCGGTCGAGCTTCCCTTCGTCCTCCAGGATCCCGAGCCACACGAGAAACGGGCCATCCGTCCGGATCGGGAGGCGCGGGAAGTTGTTCGGCACGTCCAGCGTCGCGAGTGCTCCCGCCTCGCGCGCGCCCGCCGCGCGGCAGGCGGAGAATGCCGGCTCGGCGCGGAGTGCGAAGGCGTCGACTTCGCCCGGCTCGACGGCGAAGATCCAGGCGGCCACGACGCCCCGCGCTCCCTGCGCTTCGCGTACGGGATCGACCGCCGGGAGGACCGGGATTCCGCGAGCCGGATCGAGCGGCCGAAGCAGCAGCACGTCGTCGCTGTCGACGATCATGTCGTTCATCGTCGTCCGGTGTTCCTTCCAGAGCGGGCCGTCGTAGAAGGCGCCGTTGGCCGCCGCCCGATCGTCGAGCGAATGGAAGCCCCGGATCCAGGTGAAGCGCGCGGGCTGGTTCCGCTCCAGGAACTGGCCGAACGCGATCGCGCCGAGCTGCTCGAACGCCTCCGGGAAGTAGCTCTCGAAGTACTCGGCGAAATGCCGGCGCTCTCCGTCCTTGATCGTGTAGCGGCGGAATTCGACGACGGGAAAATCCTTCAGGTGAGCGACGGAGTTCATGGCGGGATTCGCCCCGGCCGCAGCGAGAGCCGCTGCGCCCGCCGCCGCAAGCCCCACGGCGCTCATGGCGTCTTCGAGGGCGCGTCGCTGACCCGCGTCTGGTCCGTGATCCAGTTGACTTCCCAGGTCCTGCCGCCGTCTGCCGAGAACGATTGCTCGAAGTGCGGCGTGCCCGTGTTCATGTTCGTCCAGACGTAGCGGCAGAGGATGCTTCGACCGTTCAACGTGTCCTGGGCGTAGAACTCCCCCCTTCCGTCCTTGAACTCGCCGACCTGGGGCGGGACGACCGCGCCGTCCTTGCTGTTGGCCCAGTAGAGGCTCCACTGGTGGCTGGCGGGGTTGTAGGTGCGCAGCGTCAGCCCTTCGATGTGCCCCGTCGGGCTGTCGACCTCGATCTGGTCGAACTGGGCGCGCCCGTCCCACACCTTGACGCAGGTGCCGGTCCCGTCGAATTCGACCCAGTCGTTCGATCCGGAAAGAGGATGCTGGAGGCGCTTCAGGTGGTAGTTCCATTTCCCGAGAAGCGGGTCGAAATCGTGCTGTCCGTCGCGTTGGATGGCGGCCGCCGGAATCGCGGTTGCCGCGGCCGCGGGCTTCTGCCGGGTTTCCCCCCGAAGAGGCATCGACAGGAGAGCCAGGCCGCATCCCAGGAAAAAAATCCGGACCTCTTTCATCACTTCCTCCCTGCGGATCTCATCTTTTCGCCGGGGCAGGTATTCGGCAATATCCACTTATTCTCGATTCGACATAGCCATTATGATTTCCGCAATGAAGCACACCGCGCCCGCCCTCGTTCCCGCGGTTCCCGTCGACCGGCGCTCCCCGACGCCGCTCTACCGCCAGCTCTACGACGGATTCCGGAGCGCGATCCTCGATCGACGCCTCACGGCCGGCCAGCGGATTCCGTCGACCCGGTCGCTCGCCGCGGAGCTCGGGATCTCGCGTCTTCCGGTCGTCAACGCGTTCGAGCAGCTCGCCGCGGAGGGGTACTTCGAGAGCGGAATCGGATCCGGGACGTTCGTCGCGCGAAACGTCCCCGCGAGGAGCGGGCCGCCCGGCGGGGAAAAGCCCCGTGGCCCGGCCGGGGCCCGGATCCGGAAAGCGGTCTCGCGCGAGTCCGATTTTCTGCTCGGCCGCGAATCGGATCCCTGGCTCGGGGGACGGGGCGCGTTCCGTGTCAGCCGGCCCGCTCTCGACCGCTTTCCGTGGGGGACCTGGTCGAGGCTTGCCGGCCGCCACGCGCGAACGATGCATCGCGTTCCCGCGGCCTGGACCTACGGCGATCCGATGGGGCATCGCCCCTTTCGCGAGGCGGTCGCTGCGTATCTGCGAACCGCGCGAGCGGTCCGGTGCGAGCCGGATCAGATCATGGTCGTCAACGGATCGCAGCACGCGCTCGACCTCACGGCGCGGGTCCTCCTCGAGCCCGGCAGCGCCGTGTGGATCGAAGAGCCGGGCTACGTCGGCGTGCGCGACGTCCTGCGGCTGCGCGGCGCGGAGCTCGTCCCCGTTCCGGTCGACCACGACGGATTGAACGTCGCGGCCGGCGTCGAGCGGCGTCCGCGAGCGCGCGCCGCCTACGTCACGCCGTCGCACCAGTATCCGCTCGGGATGACGATGAGCCTCGCCCGGCGGCTCGAGCTCCTCGACTGGGCGCGCCGGAGCGGCTCCTGGATCGTCGAGGACGACTACGACAGCGAGTACCGCTACGAGAGCCTTCCGATCGCCTCTCTCCAGGGACTCGACCGCGATTCGCGCGTCCTCTACGTCGGGACGTTCAGCAAGGTTCTCTTCCCGGCGCTCCGCGTCGGATACATGGTCATTCCGCAATCGCTCGTGCCGCGGTTTGCGGCGGTTCGCGCCGCCACGGACGACTTCCCCGCGGTTTTCCAGCAGGGGGTGCTCGCGGATTTCCTCCGGGAGGGTCATTTCGCGCGGCACGTCCGGAGGATGCGGACGCTCTACCGCGAGCGGCGCTCTGCGCTCGCCGCCGCGATCGGCGACGAGCTCGGCGGCGAACTGACGGTGCTCGGAGGGGAGGCGGGCATGCACCTCGTCGCGACGCTCCGGAAGGGCCTTGACGACCGGGAAGCGTCGGTCGCCGCCGCCCGCCGGGGGCTCTTGGCGATGCCTCTCTCCTCCTGCTATCTCGGCAAGGCCGTGCGGCAGGGGTTCGTCCTCGGATTCGGCGGCACGGACGTCCCCGAGATTCGCGACGGCGTGCGCCGGCTGAAGGGCGTTCTCGAACGGTGACGGCGGCGCGCGGGCCGCGAACGCCGATGTATTCTTGCGCGCAGTGACCCTCGAAATCGGCACCAGGCTCGGCCCCTATGAAGTGCTCTCCCCAATCGGCGCCGGAGGCATGGGCGAGGTGTACAAGGCCCGTGACACGCGACTCGACCGCGTCGTCGCGGTGAAGGTCCTCCCGACCGATCTCGCCGCGACGGCCGAGCTCAAGGCCCGCTTCGAGCGCGAGGCGAAGGCCGTCTCGGCTCTCTCGCATCCCCACATCTGCGCGCTCTACGACGTCGGGAGCGAAGGCGGCGTCGAGTACCTCGTCATGGAGTACCTCGAGGGCGAGACGCTCGAGGACCGGATCGGCAAGGGGGCGCTGCCGGTCGAGCAGGTCTTCAAGTTCGGCGTCCAGATCGCGGACGCCCTCGAGCGCGCGCATCGGCAGGGCATCGTCCACCGGGACCTGAAGCCCGGCAACGTGATGCTCACCCGGTCCGGCGTGAAGCTCCTCGACTTCGGCCTCGCGAAGTCGCTCGCGCCGACGATGGCCGCGCTGCGGGGCGACGCTCCGTCTTCCCTCCCCACCTCGGCCGAGCCGTCGCGGCTGACCGAGCGCGGCACGATCATGGGCACGTTCCAGTACATGTCGCCCGAGCAGCTCGAGGGGAAGGACGCCGACGCGCGGAGCGACATCTTCGCCCTCGGCGCGGTGCTCTACGAGATGGCGACGGGGAAGAAGGCGTTCTACGGGACGAGCCGCGCCTCGCTCATCTCGTCGATCCTCCGCGACGAGCCGCGGCCGATCTCCTCGATCGCGCCGATGACGCCGCCCGCGTTCGACCGGGTCGTGAAGACCTGCCTCGCGAAGGACCCCGACGACCGCTTCCAGACGGCCCACGACGTGAAGCTGCAGCTCGAATGGATCGCCGAAGCGGGATCGCAGGCGGGCGCTCCCGCCGTCGTCGTCTCGCGAAGGAAGAGCCGCGAGCGGCTGGCGTGGATCGTCGCGGCCGCCGCGGTCGCCGCCGCCATCGGGCTCGCGCTGATCCTGGCGCGGCGCAAGCCCGCGTCGGTCCGCACGCTCCGGGCGGCGATCGAGCTTCCCGACGCGGCGGCGATCGACAAGCAGAACGCCTCGCTGGCCCTCTCTCCCGACGGCCGGACCCTGGCATTCGTCGCCGAGAGTCGCGACGGAAAGACGCAGATCTACCTGCGGACGCTCGACAGCCTCGCCGCGCCGGTGCTCGCCGGTACCGAGGACGCGAGCTATCCCTTCTGGTCGCCCGACGGCCGGTCGCTCGGATTCTTCGCCGGCGGGAAGTTGAAGAGGATCGAGGTCGCCGGGAACGCGGTCCAGACGATCTGCGACGCGCCGCAGGGCCGCGGGGCGACGTGGGGCCCGGACGGCACGATCGTGTTCACCCCGAACGTGTTCGGCGCGATGCAACGCGTGCCGGCTTCGGGAGGGAGTCCGGTCGCGGCCGAGTCGGCGATCCCTCCGGGGGACGCGAGCCACCGGAACCCGCATTTCCTGCCGGACGGCAAGTCCGTCCTCTACTATGCCAGCGTCAGCGTGGCGAGCGATGCTTCACTGGCCGCGAAAGCGCGGTCCGAGAAGATGGGCGTCTACGCGCTCGACCTCGCGACGAAGAAGGCGAGGCTGGTGCTCTCCGTCCCCAGTGAGGCCTACTTCGTTCCGCCGGGGTACCTCGCGTTCGTGCGCGAGAAGAACGTCATGGTCCAGCGTTTCGATCCGAAGTCTCTCCGGCTGTCGGGCGAGGCGGTGCCGGTCGCCGAGAAGGTGGAATACAACGGTTTTCGCGGCACGGCGGAGTTCACGTTCTCGGGACCGGATTTCCTCGTCTATCAGCAGGAGACGGCGGTCGCGCCGAGCCAGCTCTCATGGTTCGACATGGACGGGAAGAAGCTCTCGACGGTCGGCGAGCCGGCGGCCATCTCGGGCCTCGCCGTTTCTCCCGACGGAAAGCGCGCGGCGGCCGTCATCGACGGGCCGGAGGGATTTCAGATCTGGATGGTCGATCTCACGGCGGGGGGCCGCTTCCGCTTCACGTTCGGCACCGACGTGGCAGCCAGCCCGGTCTGGTCGCCCGACGGCCGGCAGCTCGTCTATGCCGCCCATACCGCGCAGGGCGAGACCATGCAGGTGAAGGACGTCGGCGGAGGATCGCCGCCCCGAACGATCTATACGGGCGTGAACTTCGCCGCGCCGGAGAGCTGGTCTCCCGACGGCAAGAGCATTGCGTTTTCGATGCAGTCGATGGACACGAAGAGCTTCGACGTCGGCATCGTCCCCGCGGCGGGAGGCGCGCTGCGGATGATTCTCGCGAGCGCCGGCAACGAGAGCGGCGCCACCTTTTCGCCGGACGGCGGCTGGCTGGCGTACGTTTCGGACGAGTCGGGCAGAACTGAGCTCTACGTCACGCGGTATCCCGAGGGCGGCGCCAAATGGCAGATCTCGAGCGGAGGTGTCCTCGGCGGCTGGTGGAACGCCCCGGGCGAGATCGCCTATGTCGGCGCCGATCGGCGCGCGTACGCCGTGCCGGTGAACCCGGAAGGGAAGGGGCTGTCGATCGGATCGCCCCGGCGGATCTTCGGGGAGACGCTCTTCCCGCGCGGGACCGCGGACTACTGCCCTTCCCTTCGCCGGCTGCTGGCGGCCGTTCCGGCGGGCGAGTCCCGGTCCACGCCGCTGACGCTCGTGACCCACTGGGCCGCCGCGCTGCCGCACTGACCGGCTCGGACTCCTCCCTGTCATCCTGGACGCAGCCTGCCGCGCCGACCCGTCCGCCGACCCGTCAGTTATCGGGCGAGTTCGCGGGTCTCTGGCGGCTCCGCGTCGGCGACTACCGCGTCATCTACGCGAAACAGGCTGGCAGAATTCTCGTGCTCCGCGCATCGCCGGGATCTCTATCGCTTTCGCCTTTCATCCTGAGCGATCCTTTTTCGTCCCGCCGCCCCGACTTTCAACTCGCAGACTCCCGACTCGAAACTGGCGGCGCTTCCGGCCGTCCCGACTTTCGACTCGCGACTCGGAACTTGCAACTGGCGGGGGGCCGCCGTCTGGAACGTCGCGAACGACTTCGTCCGGAACGCCCCGCAGCGCGCCCGCCGCACGTCGTCGACCAGATAGGCGCAGCTCTCGTGGACGATCATTTCGAAGGGATCGGTGACCGAAGGTTTCCGCGGGCGGCCGTACGTCTCTTCGAGGAGAGCGACGGCGTCCCCGAGAGGCCGCCGGGAAGCTTTCGTTTTCGGCCTCGGCATCGGGGCGGATCTAATTCCGGGGCCGGCGCGGCCGTGCCGCGGATGCTTGTGTGACGCCGCGCGGGGGAGCAGGCGGACGGCGGCGTAATGTAAAATAAAGAACTGACCCCCAGGGCGGCCACGACTCGGATATGCCCCCCAGGCCTGCCGCCCGGTTCGATTGCATCAATCGGCCACGCCGCAGATCTGCTACAAGGCTGGAGCATGGCCGTACCGGGTCGGCGCATCGGATCAGCAAGACATGATGGCTGAGAAAGAAAGGGCGATATGAGGTTCCCGCGGTCATGGCGGCCCATTTTCGCCGCGATGCTCCTGCTCCTCCTGTCGGCCTGCTTCATCGTCAAGGTGGAGCACACGACCGTGGCGAAAGGCAGAATCGCAGCGGGTCCGGTCCAGTTCTACATCGACACTCCGAAGACCTCGATCGACGTCGCACAGGAGACCAGCGGAGTGTCGCCCCAGGTGACGATCCTCGTGAGCGCCGACAGCGACAAGGGACTGAAGGTCCTGACTTACGAGGTCTCGAAGGCGAGCGGAAAGAAGGGCGAATACAAGGCGGTCGCGAGCAAATCCAAACCGGCGATTTTCGAAGGAGAGCCCGGGTACAAGAAGTGGTCGACGCATCTGGAGATGCCGGTCGTGCTCGACCTCGCGGGAACGTCGAAGCGGCCGCTGCTCCTCCGGGTCACGGCCGAGGAGCAGGACGGCACCCGGAAGGTCATCGAGTCGAAGTACCGGGAGCTGCCGGCGAACCCGTAGTTCCCCGCCCGGCGATCGGCCGTTGCCCCCCTGCGGCGGCCTATAGTGTAAAATAAAGATCTGACCCCAACACTGGGATGTGTTGTGATGTGACCGCCGCGGCTCGCCTTTCTCGGCTCGACCGCCTCGGCGCCCCACCAGGCGCTCAGCGCGGCTCGGCCTCGCCTCGCGGCATCCCGAGGATCTCCTCCGGCAGGCGGCCTTTCGCGAGCTCGCGCACACCGCCGTCGACGACAAGGGCCGACGCGGTCGCCATCGCGACGCGCTTCCCCTCGGCGTTGTCCACGTCGCACGAGGTCACGCGCAGCCGGCGTCCGCTGTGGCGCACCGTCGCGGCGAGCTTCAGGTCTCCCGATCCGACGAGCGCCGGGCGCGTGAACCGGATGTGCATGTCGAGGGTCGCGAACACGTCGCCGGCCGAAAGCGTCGAGTAGACCGCGGCGCCCATCGTGAACTCCGACGCCCAGGCGAGGAGGCCTCCGTAGATTCCCGGGCTGCCGTTCGAGAACCAGGCGGAGGACGGAATCGCCGCATGGACGCGCCCTTCCTCGACGACCGTCGGCCGATAGCCGGTGAGCCGCCAGACCGGGAACGGTTCGCGCGTCATCGACTTGCGCTGCAGGTCGATCGGAGTCCCGCGGAGAATCTCCTCGGCGCTGAAATAACCGTTCCCCGGCGCGGGGCGGCGGAAGGGGTCGGGCGTTTCGGAGGGCTCCGGCTCCGGAGGAGCCGCGCCGCCCGGCAGCGCGCCCGGGACGTCGCTGATCAGGCAGCGGCTGCTCCCGAAGGCGAGCATCCGTCCGTCCTGGTCCGTGATCTGGATCATCGAAAGGCCGACCTGGCTTCCCGAGTGCACCGTCTCGGCGCGTCCGATCATGTTGGCGGTCTTGCGGCTCATCGGCCGCACGAAGGACATGCTGAGCTCCGAGGTCGTGACCGCCTTTCCCGGCGGCAGCGTCGTCCAGATCGCCGAAGCGAGAGGAGCGTCGGCGAAGAGCGCGAACACGCCGCCCCAGTAGAGGCCGAACCCGTCCTCGAGCCACGGCGTGACCGGCATCGTGAACGTCGCCTTTCCGAGTCCCGCCTCCGTGGGCCGCATTCCGAGCAGGCGCGAAACCGGAGGACCGGGCAGGTCTCCGCGAATGAAGCGCTTGAACGTCTCGAGCCCGGACTGGCGAAACGCTCTCGGGTCGGCGATCGCCCCGCGATGTGGTTCGTCGGTCACGTATTCCATCGCCAGCTCCTGATCGTGTCCCGAAAATACGGGTGCCGACGCCCGATTCTACGTTGCGCCGTGCGCCTCGATCGAGCCATCCGCTTCCATCGCAGCGCCGCCGACTCCGCGTGTTATTCTCGCCGGACTCGTCGAATCGGGGGCTTTCATGGAATCGCTCGTCGGACAGACCGTCGCGCATTACAGGATCGTCGGCCTGCTCGGGGTCCGGCGGGATGGGGTCCGTCTACGAGGCGGAGGACACCGAACTCGGCCGCCACGTCGCGATCAAGGTCCTCTCCGCCAACCTTCAGGACGACTCGCCGATGCTCGAGCGCTTCAAGCGCGAAGCGCGGGCCGCCTCCTCGCTGAACCACCCCGGCATCTGCACGGTCTACGCGATCGAGCAGTACGACGGTCGGCCCTTCATCGTCATGGAGCTGATCAAGGGCTCCACGCTCGCCGAGAAGATGGGACGGCAGCCGTTTCCCGTCGAGCAGCTCCTCGACTACGGCATCCAGATCGCCGACGCGCTCGAGTCGGCGCATTCGAAAGGGATCGCGCATCGGGACCTGAAGCCCGCAAACCTGATGGTCAACGACCGCGGCCAGGTGAAGATCCTCGACTTCGGCCTCGCGAAGGTCGAGGCGGTCCGCGGCGCCCTCGGCACGGGGGAGGAGGTCTCGCAGCTCGTCGACCGCGATCGGCTCCGGCCCGCTGACGGCTGCCGGGAACGGTCATGGGAACGGTGCACTACATGTCCCCGGAGCAGACGCGCGGGCAGCTGACCGACGCGCGGACCGATCTCTTTTCCCTCGGCGCCGTGCTCTACCAGATGGCGACCGGAGAGATGCCCTTCCAGGGCGACACCGACGCCGTCGTCTTCGAAGCGATCCTGAACCGGGACCCGAAGCCGCTCGCCGAGGCGAATCCCGTCGATGCCGCCGGCGCTCGGCCAGATTCTCGAGAAGGCGCTCGAGAAGGACCGGCAGCTCCGCTACCAGACCGCGACGGATCTAAGACCGACCTCCTGCGGCTCAAGCGGAAGCTCGACTCGGGACAGCGGCGCGCCGCCGAGATGTCCGACTCGAAAGCGGGCGCCGCGAAGCCCGCGGAGAAATCCGTCGCGGTCCTCTACTTCGAGAACCTCTGCGGCGCCAAGGAAGACGAGTACTTCCGCGACGGGATCACGGAGGACATCATCACCGAGCTCTCGAAGATCGAGGGGCTGAAGGTCAATCCGCGGTCGATGGTCCTGGGTTCCGCGACAAGCCGGTGACGTCGCTTCGCAGGTCGGGCAGCAGCTCGGGGTCTGCGTACGTCGCTCGAGGGGAGCATCCGCCGCGCCGGAGACAGGCTCCGCATCACGACGCAGCTCGTCGACACCGCTTCGGGCTATCCCGGTCTGGTCCGAACGGTACGACCGCGAGATGAAGGACGTCTTCGAGGTCCAGGACGAGATCGCGCGCAAGATCGCCGAGGCGCTTCGGATCAAGCTCTCGCGCCAGGAACAGGAGGCGATCGCCTCCGAAGCCGACCGACAACCTGCAGGCGTACGACCTGTATCTTCGGGGCCGGAGCTACGCGCGGCGGCTCACGCGCCAGGACCTCGAGTTCGCGCTCCAGATGCTCGAGAACGCCGTGACGCAGGACCCGAACTTCGCGCTCGCCTACGCGGCGATCGCGAACGTCTGCGCCTACTACCACGCGCATTACGCCCGCGAGGACGTCTGGATCCACCGCGCCCGCGCGGCGGCCGAGCGGGCGATGACGCTCCATCCGGAGTTCCGGAAGTGATGGTCGCCCAGGCGTGGATCCTGTATGCGCAAGGGACAGTACGACGAGATGAGTCGCGATTCGTCCGCAACGTCGTCGCCCGCAAGCCGGACTGCGAAGGCGCCTACTACCTGCTGCTCCGCGGCCTCTACGCCTCGGGCAAGTACCAGGAGGTCGCCAACATCGCCGAGCAGGCGATCGACGCGAGCGGCACGGACTACAACGTGTACGTTCCGATCATGAACTCTCTCGGCGCGCTCGGAAAGGACGAAGCGAAAAGAACATCCGCCAGCGGGTCATCCAGGCGATGGAAGCGCAGATTCGCGAGATCCCGGAAGACGCGCGCGCCCGGATCCTGCTCGGCGCCTACTATGCCGAAGAGGGACGCGAGGAAGACGCGATGCGGGAGACCAATCTCGCGATGCTGCTCCGCCCGAACGAGGCGACCGTGCTCTACAACGCCGCCTGCACGTTTGCACGCTCAAGAAGAAGGGCGGAAGCGATCGACGCGCTGGCGAAGGCCTGGCGGGCCGGTTTCCGCGATTCGGACTGGGTGCGGCGCGACCCCACGCTATCGCTGATCCGCGACGAGCCGGAATTCCAGAAGCTCTATCCCGAACGGCCCGCGGCCGGGTAGGCGCTCCTCGATCGCGGGTCGCGGGCATCGCGCCGTCCTGGCGGCTGATCTGATCGAGACCCCGCCGGATTTCCCGAGGGGAACGTCTCGGCGCCTCCGATGAACGGCTCTCACGCCGGCGGGCCGCGCGCAGACCCGATCTCGACTCCGCTTCAGCGCGGCGTTTCGCGGAAGCCGGGCGAGGGAATCCAGCCGCCGTGCTCCAGCAGGCGGCCGACCTCTCCGGAATCGGTCGGGGGCGCGGCGGCGCGGCAGCGGTCCAGGAGGTCCTGGTTTCGCGGAGGGTTCGGAAAGTTCGCGACGAGCCGGCGGGCGATCTCGAGGGCCGCCGCGAACTTCTTCTCGGCGAGGAGGAGCTCGGCGAAATTCGAGAGGAGCTCCTCCCGGAACGGATCGAGCTCGAGCGCCTCGCGATACTGGACGAGCGCGCGACGCCGCCAGAGCGGGTTGCGCGAGAGCGCGCCGGCGAGCTGGAAGCGGTACTCGACGTTTTCCGGAAAGAGGCGGACGCACTCGAGCAGGAGCACGATCGCGTCCGGATAATTTCCCTTCGCGAGCGCCGTCAGTGCGTCGGTGTAGCCGCTCCGCGCACGTTCGTCCCGGGCTTTCGGGTCGGCCTCCGATGCCGCATCCCAGGAGCCGGCAAACGGAAGGAAGGGAACCTCCTCGTCGAGAAGCTTCCTGGCGGACGACTCCGGCACGAATTCGATCAGCCCGCATGCGAGCAGCGTATAGAGCGTCTGCACGGCCTCCGCGCGGGACGGGCCCAGTCGGACGATGTCGCGGAGGCGCGTTTTCCCGTCGCAGACGGAAAGGAAGTACGCCTCCTCGGAGCTCAGGCGGAGGGACTGCAGCGCCGTCGTGAGCGGCGTCGCGTGTCCGAACGACGTCGGATCGCCGAGAGCGCCCGCGTCGGGGACGTTGACGGACTCGCGGCGGACTCCCTCGATGATGAGCGCGGCCGTCGGGAGATCGAGCGAGACGTCGGAATCGAGCTGGCCGAACGAGGGAAGGAACGCGAAGTCGCCATGGCGCCAGGCGAAACAGGAGAAGAAGATGTCCTCGAAGTGACCGCGCGTCTCGGCGTCGAGGACTTCGCGGGAGACGAGTCCCCTCTCGACGAGCGCCTTGCCGAGGCGTCCACCCCGGCCTCCCTTGACGGCATGGAGAGCTTCCTCGAACTCCTCTTCGGGAAGGACGCCGTGGATCAGGAGGGCATCGCCGAGGCGCATTCCGGCGCGGTTCGAATTGGCGGCCTTCAGCTCGCCGTCGACGAAGAAGAGGTGGATCCTCTCGGACGGCCGCGAGAGCGTGAGCGTCCCCTTGGCGCGCCGCTGGACGATCCGATGGAGAACGATCGGCACGGGCGTGACTTCGAGGGTTCCGTCGAAACAGAGCGCCGAAAACAAGTGTTTACTCCCCGATGTGCGCAAAAAAGCCTATCAGAGCCGGATGAAGCCCATTTCGCGCACGCTTTTACCCGTGCGTGGGAGAATAGCCTCATCGGGCTGTCGACGCTTGATTCAATCGCCTCAAGGGCCGGGCCGCCCGGGGTAAGGAAAAGTCCCTCCGGGACAAGGCGATCGCTATACGGTGGACGGCGGCGGTCACGGCGTTGATGGTCTTCGCGTACGCGGCGCCCTTCGCGTTGTGGCTCGCGGCCGGGTTCCCGGCGAGCGTCCTGTCGCCGCTGCTCACCCTGCCGGCGGGGTATCTGGTCACCCGATCCGTGCGGGCGAGCGACGATCCCGGAAAGCTCGCGCCGATGACGGCGCGGATGTCGGGCCTTGCGCTGGTCTACGCGATCCTGCTCGCGATCGGCGTCGCTCAGCGGGCCTGAAGAGCCGTGGTCACCAGGCAGGGTTCCTCGAGCCCGCCGAGACCGCCTTCAGGATGTCGGCCGCCTGCTGCTTCGTCGAGGCGTGGAGGTCGCGCCAGACGATCTTTCCGTCTTTGATCAGGAAGGACTGCCGGCTCGCGAAGCCGAGCGTCGTCGGCACGCCGAACGCCTTGATCACCCGCTTGTCGGAGTCGGCGAGCAGCGTGAACGGAAGGCGGTACTTTTCGCGGAACGCCTTCTGTTCCTTCGGCGTGTCGGCGCTGACCCCGATCACCGTGATCCCTTTCTTCGTGAGATCGACGAAGGCATCGCGCAGACTGCACGCTTCCGCGGTGCACCCGGGAGTGTCGGCCTTCGGGAAGAAATACACGAGCGTCCAGCCGCCGCCGTAGAGCTTCGAAAGCTCGACCGGGCGGCCGTCCTGGTCGACGGACTCGGCCCGGGGCGCGGCATCCCCGACTTTCAGCGGTTCGGCCGCGGCGGAGCGGGGGAGAGCGAAGGCGACTCCGAAGAGGAGAACGGCGGCGGCGGCGGCGGTTCGGTGTGGCATGACGAAATTATAGGGAGGAAGGTGGGCGAAGGAGCGCATTTTCATCCGGCGGCGAGGGGCGCGTGAAATTCGGGGTGTAGACTGCCGGCATGTCGAAGATGAACGGAGAAAAAGCGCGATTTGCCGTGAACCGGAAGAAGAAGCTCCGCCGGCGCGTCGCGCAGCGCGCGGCCGCCGCTCCGAAGAAGACGACGTCTCCCGCCGCCGGGTCGTAGCAAAGCCCCCCGCGAGTCCGACGCTCCGCCGCTTCTGGAATACCGGGGCGGCGCGCCGGACTCCCGCGCCCGTGATAAGATGCCCTTGTTCTCGTTTTCGCTCGCCTTTCTTCCGCCCTCGGGCCCGGCGGACTGAGCTCCGAACGAACAACCAACGAGAGAGGGTGCGCACGCGGCGGCGAGTGCCGCGCCCTAGATCATCGCCGTCAATCTTCGCCGAACTCGGCGCAGAAGGGTTCATCATGAAGGTGTACGTAGGCAATCTCTCCCCGGAATCGACCGAACAACAGCTCCGCGATCTGGGCGCGCCGTTCGGCACGCTCGACAGCGTGGCGCTGATCATGGACAAGGCGACCGGCAAGGCAAAGGGTTTCGGCTTCCTCGAGTACGGCGCCGCCGCCGAGGGCAATGCGGCGATTTCCGGGTTGAACGGCAAGGAAGTCGGCGGCAAGACGCTGACCGTGAACGAGGCGCGCACGAAGGCGGCGCCGGTCACCCACTGAGTCGTCACTTCGAGGCAACCGGAGGGCGGGCTTCGTGCCCGCCCGTCTCTTTCGGCCCGACCGTCGGGGGAACCGCGATCGCGCGTGCTATGCTGAGCTTCTCGCATCGCTCGCCTTTCGACAGCCTCGCTGCGGAATCGCCGACGACTTCCCCGAGATGCCGGTTCGAAGATCCGGCGCGAGAATTTCCGGCCCCCGGCGGCGGCGCCGGCAGAAAGGAAACCCGACTCTTGACGAGAATCCAGGTTCAATCATCCCCGATTCAGCGCCGCGGGCGAGGAGCGCATCCGCCGGGCGATGCAGCGCGGCCACCGGGGGGACGACCCCCGGCTCCCGATCCGCCAGATGTCCGTCCGGCGCAACGGCGGCGATTTCGTTTCCTGGTTCGGTCCGGTCGACCACGGCTTTCCCGAACACGAGAAGGCCCTCTGGGAGATGGAGATCGACCTCGGCAGATTCCGCGGCGCCGCGGCGGAGAGCCCGAAAGGCGTGACGATGTCCCACGACCCGCTTCTCGACAAGATCCGCGAAGTTCGAAGCCTGCTGACGAGCTTCAGGAGCGCCCTGCGTGACCCAGAAGCGATTCACGGACGCGACGGCGTCGATCTTCTGGGGAGAGGACAAGGCGTTCTGGGCGTTCCAGGCGGAGCACGATCGGCGGAAGCACCAGGGGATCGGCGCGGCCGAGCGGGAGAAACTGCTCGAGCTCCTCGGCGAGAAGGCGGCGAAGTGGCAGCGGGCTCTGCCGGCTCGCGGAGAGCGGCGAGCCGATCGAAAGCGAGCTCTTCGAAAGCTGACCTCCGGCGCGCATTCGGCGCACGCCTTCCTTTTTTCCTTCGTCAGCTCACTTCGCCGGTTCGACGACGATGATCCCGCTCAGCCCTCCGAACGCCGGGTGGGCGAGGTAGACCGAACCGGCATCCGTCGCGGCGGGATTGCGGGCGCCGACCGGCGTCTTCACCGTCGCGACGACGGAGAGCTTCCCTTCGGGTCGCACTTCGCGATCGTCATCTGTCCGGCTCGGGCGGCTCCCACGTAGAGGAGATGCGTCGCCAGCGCGTAGTCGATGTCGTCCACCCCGGCGCCCGTGTCGATCGAAGAGAGCACCTTGCCATCGTGTTCGACGTTCATGACCTCGACGCGGGCGCTGCAGGCGACGAAGAGATGTCCCGCCTCCGGATCGACGCGCAGACCGTGAAGGCCCTCTTCGCCGCACGACGGTTCCAGGTCGCGATGGTCTTGCGCGACACGAAGTCGATCGCGAGCGTGCGGTCCCGGTCCTCGAGGTTCGTGTAGAAACGGCCGCGTTTGCCGTCGACCGCGGACCCCTCCGGTTCCCGTCGAAGGTCAGCTTCGCTTTCTCCTCGAGGGTCGCGGCGTCGAGCGACGCGGACCGACTTGTCCCGCGGGTCGTGACCCAGACCTCTTTCGTCGCCGCGACGTACGCGAGCCCGTCGGGCATCGAATCGAGCCGGTCGGCACTTCCCCTTCGCGAGCGTCCGCGGATCGAAGGCGCAGACGCTCGAGTCGCCGCGGTTGCCGACGTAGACCTTTTCCTTCGCCGATCGTGACCGAGCTCGGTCCGACGTGGCGCTTGCGCTCGCCGGTTCCCATTTCGGCGGTCGCAAACCCGGCGATCGACCGTACGCTCCCGGAGGCGGCGTCGACGACGGCGACGTTGCCGGTGTTTCCCGCCGGGATCCACACGGACTTCGTCGAGGGATCGAACGCGATGTAGTCCATGCCGATCGGTCCGGGGCCGCCCGGGAGGGCGATCGTTCGGACGGTATACGCGGGCTCCGCGGCGGGCGCGACGCGGGTGACGCCGGCGAGAACCGCGGCGGCGATGGCGGCGAACCGGATCGATCGAGATCTCATGGGCTCCTCCCCGGCGGGATCTTAGCGCCCGGCCGCTCCGAAATCTGTTGACAGGGAGGACCTTTGCGGGCACACTGATTCGCCGATGAAATCCCGCGCCGCGATTTCGGTTCGAAAGTCGAAGAAGCAGCTCAAGCGCAAGCCTGAGAGCGGCGGGATTTCGTTCGAGACGACCTAGAAGAAGCGCACGAAGAGAACCGAACGAAGCCCGCCGGGAAGGCGGGCTTTTTCGTTGTGGGCGTTTTTCGGGAAGGAGGCGGATCCGGTGGCGGAACAGATTCCGGTGGCGGTCCTGGGAGCGACGGGCGCGGTCGGGCAGCGTTTCGTCGAGCTCCTCGCGCGCCACCCCTGGTTCGTGCTCGCCGAGGCGGCGGCGTCGGAAAGGTCGGCGGGAAGGAGCTACGCCGAGGCGACGCGGTGGATCCTGCCGGGCGCGATTCCGCCGAAGGCGGCGAATTTGACCGTCCGGCGCGTCGGCGATCCGCTCTCGTCGCCGATCGTCTTCTCGGCCCTCGACGCCGATACCGCGCGCGAGGCCGAGCCGCGCTATGCCCGCGACGGCCATCTCGTGCTCTCGAACGCCTCTACCTTCCGGATGCACCCGGACGTTCCGCTCCTCGTCCCCGAGATCAATCCCGAATCGCTCGACGCGCTCTCCCGGCAGCCGTGGAGTGGGCGCGGCGGCGCGATCGTCACGAACCCGAACTGCTGTGTCGCCGGGCTGGTGCTCGCGCTCGCCCCGCTCGAGGCGCAATTCGGAATCGCGCACGCGACCGTCACGACGCTCCAGGCGCTCTCGGGGGCGGGATATCCGGGTGTCGCTTCCCTCGACGCGGTCGGCAACGTCGTGCCCTTCATCGCGGGCGAGGAGGAGAAGATCGAGCGGGAGCCCGGGAAGATCCTGGGCCGCGATTTCCCGATCTCGGTCTCCGTCAACCGCGTGCCGGTCCGCGACGGCCACACGGAATCGGTGTTCGTGAAGCTGAAGACTCCGGCGGATCTCCGGGCGATCCGGAGCGCTCTCCGCCGAGTTCCGCGGGGAGCCGCAGCGGCGGGGCCTCCCGTCGGCGCCCGCCGCGCCGATCGTCGTCCTCGACGAGGCGGACCGTCCGCAGCCCGCGCGGGACGTCGAGCGGGACGGGGGAATGGCGGTCCTCGTCGGCAACGTCCGGAAAGACCCCTACTTCGACGCCCGATTCACGGTCCTCGTCCACAACACGATCCGCGGCGCCGCGGGAGCGGCGCTCGAGAACGCGGAGCTCCTCGTCGCGCGCGGGTTCGCCGGCGGCGTCGAGAGCGCGCGGGCGGAGGCGGCGCGATGAGAGGCCGGGGAGGCGGCAAGATCATCGTCATGAAGTTCGGCGGAACCTCGGTCGAAAACGGCGCCCGGATCCGCGAGGTGGCCGCGATCGTGGGCGCGCGGAGGCGCGAGGGGCGGCTCGTCGTCGTCTCCGCGCTCGGCGGGGTCACCGACGCGCTCTCGGAGGCGGCCGACGCGGCCCGGCGAGGCGACGAAGCCGCGTCCCGGGAGGCCCTCCGGTCTCTCGAAGAACGCCACCTGCGGACGATCGCGGAAGCCGGGGTCGACGGGAGAGACGCGGCGCGGCTCGGGCGGGAAGTCTCGGCGATGTTCGCGCGGCTGCACGAGATCGTCTCCGGCGTCGTTCTCCTTCGGGAGCTGAGCGGGCGCACCCGCGACGCGATCCTCGCGGCGGGCGAGCTCCTCTCGTCGCGCATCGTCGCGGCGGCGCTCCGGCCGCTCGCGGGCGGCGAGACCTGGCGGGACCCGCGCGAGCTCGTCGCGACGAGCTCCGACTTCGGCGCGGCGGTTCCCGACGAGCGCGAGATCCGAAGGCGCGCCGCGGGTCTTCGCCGGCGCCTCGCGCGGGGAGGCGTCGCCGTGACCGGCGGATTCGTCGGGCGGGACCCGGCGGGCGACACGACGACGCTCGGCCGCGGCGGTTCGGACTACTCGGCGTCGCTCCTCGGCGCCGCGCTCGAAGCGGGCGCGATCGAGGTCTGGACCGACGTCGACGGGCTGATGACGGCGGACCCGCGCGTCGTTGCCGGCGCTCGCCTCGTTCCCGAGATTTCGTACGCCGAGGCGTCGGAGCTCGCCTTCTTCGGCGCGAAGGTGCTCCACCCGGCGACGATCCGTCCCGCCGTCGCGAGCGGCATCCCGGTCCGGATCCGCAACACGGCCCGGCCGGAGAGTCCCGGAACCGAAATCCGGCGCGACGCCGCCGGAAGCGGCGTGCGGGCCGTCGCCGCCCGACCCGGCGCCGCCGCGATCTTCGCGCGCAATCCGCGGATGCTGCTCTCGGAAGGGTACGCCTCGCGGATCTTCGGCGTTTTCGAGAAGCATCGGGTGCCGGTCGACGTCATCGCGACGAGCGAGGTGTCGATCTCGACGACCGTGTCGCGCACGGCGCCCGTCGACGCGATCGTCGACGACCTCCGCCGGTTCTGCGAGGTCGAGACGATCCGCGATCTCGCGGTCGTGAGCGTCGTCGGACGTCGCCTCCGGTCGACTCCGGGGATCGCGGCGAGGGCGTTTGCCGCGCTCGGCGACATCAACGTCGTGATGATTTCCCAGGGCGCGAGCGAGACGAATCTCACGTTCGTGATCGAGGAGGCCGGCGTGCGTTCGGCGCTCCGGCGGCTGCATCGGACGTTCTTCGAAGAGGGCGCCGCCGCCGCGCGGGTGTGCGCGTGAAGGCGGCGATCGTCGGTTGCGGCCGGATGGGGCGGGCGATCGAAGAGGTGCTGGAGGAGCGCGGCCACGCGGTCGCCGTGCGCGTCGGCCGGAACGACGCGATCGGCGCGGCGCGCGGGGCGGACGTCGCCTTCGAGTTCACGCGGCCGGAATCGGCGGCGAAGAACGTCGAAACGCTGCTCGAGGCCGGCGTCCCGACGGTCTGCGGAACGACCGGCTGGGACCCGGCCGGGGCCGCCGCCCTCTCGGCGCGTCTCGGCGTGCCGTTCCTCGCCGCCCCGAACTTCTCGATCGGCGTCGCCGTCCTGAAACGGGTGGCGCTCGAAGCGAGCCGCTGGCTCGCGGGATTCCCCGAGTTCGAGCCGGGAATCGTCGAGCGCCACCACGCGAGGAAGGCCGACGTTCCGTCGGGAACGGCGCGGATGCTCGCCGAGGCGATCGAACCGTACCGCCCGGGAGCGGGATCTCCGCCGATCGCGGCTCTTCGCCAGGGAGGACAGCCGGGCGAGCACGAGCTGCTCTTCGAGGGACCGGACGAGTGCCTCGCGCTCGTCCACCGCGCGCGCTCGCGGCGGATCTTCGCCGGGGGAGCCGTGCGCGCGGCGGAATGGATCGTTTCGACCCGGCCGGGAGGGCCGGTCACGTTCGACGAATTTTTCGAAAGGAGCCGGCCATGACGGAAAGGAAACTGGAGGGCGTCCTCACCGCGCTCGTCACGCCGTTCGACGCGTCGGGGGGGATCGACGAAGCGGCGCTCCGCGGGCTCGTCCGGTGGCAGATCGCCGAAGGCGTCGCGGGGCTCGTGCCGTGCGGAACGACGGGCGAGGGGGCGACCCTCGACCCGGCCGAGCACGAGCGCGTCGTGCGGATCGTGGCAGAGGAAGCGCGAGCGGCGAAGCGTCCGGTCCGCGTCGTCGCCGGCGCGGGGACGAACGACACGCGCCGGACGATCGCCCTCGCCCGGCGCTGCCGCCGCGCCGGGGCGGACGCCCTGCTCGTCGTCACCCCCTACTACAACAAGCCGACGCAGGCCGGGATGCGGGACTGTTTCCGCGAGATCGCCGACGCCGTCGATCTTCCCATCGTCGTCTACAACGTGCCGGGGCGCACGGGCGTCAACCTGCTCCCGGACACGGTCCTGCGGATCGCCGAGGACCCGCGCTTCGCCGGCGTGAAGGAAGCTTCCGGGAACCTCGATCAGGCGTCGCAGATCCTCCGCGCCCGGCCGAAGTACTTCACGGTCCTCTCCGGAGAAGACTCCCTGACGCTCCCGATGATCGCGCTCGGCGCCGACGGCGCGATCGCGGTCGTCTCGAACGAGGCGCCCGGACCGTTCGCGCGGATGGTGGCCGAGGCGCTCGCCGGGAACTTCGCGGCGGCCCGCGGGATCCACGCGCGGCTCTTTCCGCTGATGCGGGCGAACTTCTGCGAATCGAATCCGATTCCGGTCAAGTGGGCGGTCGCGCGGATGGGTCTCGCCGGCAACCGGCTCCGCTCGCCGCTCACCCCCTTGTCCGCCGCGTTCGAAGCGCCGCTCGAAGCCGCGCTCGTCGAGGCGGGGATCGATCTCGCTCCGGCGAGGGAGCTCCGGGAGGCCGCGCGATGAACGCGGCGGAGCCGCTGGGCGCGGACCCGCTGGAGGAATTCCTCGACGCGCTGGAATCCGGCGCACGCCGGGCCGCGGTCCCGGACCCGGCCTCCGCGACCGGGTGGCGGGTCGACGAGGAGGTCAAGCGCGGCGTGCTCGCCTGCTTCGCCGCCGCGGCGGAGACGGAGATCTCGGCAGGTCCTTTCCATTTTCGCGACCGGGATCGGCTCCTGCCGCGGCGGCGGCTCCCGGCCGGCGTGCGGATCGTGCCCGGCGGGTCGGCGATCCGCGACGGCGCCTTCGTCGCCAGGGGCGTGGTCTGCATGCCGCCGATGTACGTGAACGTGGGCGCGTACGTGGACGAGGGGACGATGATCGACAGCCACGCCCTCGTGGGCTCGTGCGCGCAGATCGGCAAGCGCGTGCACCTGTCGGCCGCGGCCCAGATCGGCGGCGTGCTGGAGCCGGCGGGCGCGCTGCCGGTGATCGTCGAGGACGACGTGCTGGTGGGCGGCGGATGCGGCGTGTACGAAGGGGCCATCGTCCACCGCGGGTGCCGTGCTCGCGGCGGGTGTCGTTCTCACGTCGTCGACGCCGGTGTACGACCTGACGCGCGGCGAGGTCCTCCGTTCCGATCCGGGTTCGGGCGTGCCGCTCGTGATCCCGGAAGGGGCGGTCGTCGTGATGGGATCGCGGCCCGCGCCGGGCGATTTCGCGCGCGAACACGGCCTGTCGCTCGCCGCGCCGATGATCGTGAAGCTCCGCGACGCGAAGACCGATGCGAAGACGACGCTCGAAGGGGCATTGCGGCGTTGAAGAACGCGCTCGGCGACCGGCGTCTCGCGGAGCTCGCGGATCGGTACGGCACGCCGTTTTACGCGTACGACTTCGACGTCTTCGACGAGCAGGCGAGACGGCTCCGCGCGGCGGTTCCCTCCCGTTTCGAACTCTTCTACGCCGTCAAGGCGAATCCGTCGCTCTCGGTCCTTTCGACCTTCGCGCGCCGCGGGCTCGGGGCGGACGTCGCCTCGGCGGGAGAGATCGACGCGGCCCTCGCTGCGGGTTTCCCGCCGGACCGCCTCGTGATGTCCGGGCCGGCGAAGTCCGGGCGCGACGCCGCCGCCGCGGTCCGCGCCGGGATCCTCGCGGTCAACGCGGAAGGTCCGGCCGAGCTCGACCGGCTCGAGGCGATCGCGAAGAACGCGAAGTCCCGCGTCGACGTCCAGCTGCGGCTGAATCCTCGCGGGAGAAAAGCCGAGCGGATCCCGATTCTCGGCGGCCGAGGCGCCGGAAAATTCGGGGTGAGCATCGCCCTCGCGCGCGAGACGCTCGCCCGGCGCTCCTGCTGGCCGCGTCTGTCGATCTCGGGATTCCACGTCTTCCAGGCGTCGAACGTTCTCGACGCGGTCGCGTTCGTCGAGAACGTCCGCCGGGTCCTCGCGATCGTCCTCGAACTCGCGCGGCGGTCGGACGTTGCGCTCCGCCTCGTCGACCTCGGGGGAGGCTTCGGAATCCCGTACGAGCCGGGCGAGAAGCCGCTCGATGTCGCGGCGTTGAAGCGGGGGCTCTCGCGGATCGCGGCGGAAATCGAGAGGGAGGCGCTCTTCAGGCAGACACGCTTTCTCTTCGAGCCGGGGCGGTACCTGACAGCGCCCGCCGGCGTGTACGTTTGCCGGGTGCTCGACGTGAAGCGGGACGGGCGGAGCTCGACGTTCCACGCGCTCGTCGACGGCGGCATCCATCACCTGCTTCGCCCCGCGCTCGTCGGGCGCCATCCCGTTCGCGGGATCCCCCGGCGGCGGCGCCGGAGAACCGCGGGCCCGGTCACGATCGGCGGCCCGCTCTGCACCAGCCTCGACGTTCTCGCCGAGCGGGAATTCCTTCCGACTCCCGAACCCGGGGATCTCGTCGCGTTCTCGAACGCGGGCGCCTACGGCTACACGGAATCGATGCCGCTCTTCCTGTCACACCCGTGGGCAGGCGAGATCGGCGTTCGCGGGGAGCGCGATGCGGCCCTCCGCCAGCCGCCGACACCCGCGGAGCTTCTCGCCAGGCAGACAGTTCCCCGCGTTCTCTTTGCCGGACGCCCGGTTCCGCCGGGACGATCCGAAACGACTTCGTTCCAGCGGGTTGCCGCGGGGTGACATAATCGCGAAAGCCCCTCGGTTCTCGAATGGCGTTCGAGGGGCGGACAAGATGGAAACGCGAATCGACACCGGAACGCTCGAGCCGCGCCGGAGGCGGTCGTACACTCCGCGCGAAACGATCGACCTGCTCTCGAAGAGCCGGCAGGCCGCATTCGGCATCGACTCGACCGAGCACCTCGTCTACTGGAACCTGCCGTGCGAGACGCTCCTCGGCTATCCCGCGCAGAAGGTCCTGGGGAAGCACTGCTTCGACGTCATCGCCGGACGCGACGAGAACGGCAACCGGTACTGCTCGCGCAACTGCCCCGTCGCGGGACAGGCGAGGAGCGGGGAAACCGTCTATCCGTTCACGCTCGTCGTCCGGGACGCCGCGGGCGCCGAGCGGGCCCTCCGGTTCCGGACGTTCGCTGTGCCCGCCGTCCACGCCGATCTGTCGGTCATCGTCCACGTCGTCGCCGATCGGGACGAGCTCTCCGCCACGGAGTCGGCGCTCGCCATGATCTCTCGCAACGCGGCGACGCCGCGGTGGCCGTTGATGCCCGCCACGCCTCCGGTCCTGAACCTGACCACCCGCGAGAAGGAGATCATCCTCGGATTCGCCGAAGGACTCTCGACGAACAAGGTCGCGGCGAAGCTCGGGATCGCTCCGGTGACCGTGCGAAACCACACGCAGCGGATCCTGCTCAAGTTCCACGTGCATTCGAAGCTCGCCGCCGTCGTCTACGCGTACCGGCATCAGCTGCTGTAGTCCCGGTTCGCTCCGCACGTCGCGAACCCGGACAGTTACGAGTTGCGGGTTCCGAGTGGAGCTGAGGAGTCGCGAGTGGCGTCGGCGGACGGCTCGGCTCCCGACTCGCCAACTCGTCACTCGCGAACTCGGAACGGCGCCAGCGCGCGCCCGGCAGTTGCGAGTTACGAGTTGAAAATGGACCGAACCGGGAACGGCTCCCGACTCGTGACTCGCAAACTCGTGAACTCGGGACCGGTGACGAAGTCACCACCCCATCGTGAAGACGGCCAGGCCGATCGCCGCGATCAAACTGCCTGCGACCGCGTCCCCCCAGCGGTCGAGCCATGGCGCACGGGCGATCCGCGCTCCGGCGCGCGCGGGCAGGACGAAGGCGACCATGGTCGCGATCGTCGCGACCTCGTAGAGCGCCACGACGCCGAGCGTGCGCGGCCATCCGAGCGGGGCCGCGGCGAAGATGAGCGGCGCGACGGCGACGCAAGGATCGGCGGAGAACAGGAGAAAGAGGGTCCGGGCGCTCGTCTTCGACGGATCGTGCACGTGGTCGTAGTGCGCGTGCGGGTGCCCGTGGATGCGCGGGGAACGGCGCGGCGGATTCCCCAGAGCGCGTACGCGACGCCGAAGGCGATCAGGAGGAGCGGCGCGACCGCGCCGAGCTTCTCGCCGAACGCGGCGAGCACGCGCATCCCGAAGAACGCGCCGGCGAGGCCGATCGCCGCCGAGACCGTGACGTGGCCGATTCCGCAGAGGACGGTGACGCGGGCGGTCTTGCCAGCCGACCAGCCGCGCGCCCGGGCGAGCGCGGCGAACGGAACCCAGTGGTCGGGCGCGGCCGTGTGGAGGCTGCCGACGGTGACGGCAGCCGCGGCGAGCGTCGAAAACAGGGCGTCGCTCATTTCGAAGTGGCCTTTCCGCCGAACTCCGGCGCTCGCTTCTCGAAGAACGCGTCGAGACCTTCCCGGAAATCCGCGCCGTCGGCGATGCGCGCGAGCGCCTCGATCTCGCGGTCGAGATGGAAATCGAGGCGGTCGACGCCGGCGGCGGCGTTGACCAGCCCTTTCGCCACGCCGAGCGCCTCGGCGGGACCGGCCGCGATCCGTTCCGCGATCTCGCGGACGCGCGCGTCGAAGCCCTCGACCGGATGAACCGCGTTGATCAACCCCCACTCGAGAGCCTTTCCCGCGTCGAGGCGCGGGTTCAGGAGCACGAGCTCCATCGCGCGCCGCAGCCCGAGCAGGCGCGGCAGGAAAAACGTCGAGCTCTCGGCGCCCGTCAGGCCCGTCTTCCCGTAGGCCCATTCGAAGCTCGCGCGCTCGGAGGCGAAGACGAGATCGCACGCCATCGCGAGTCCGAATCCGCCTGCCGCCGCGACGCCGTCGACCGCCGCGAGGAAAGGCTTCGGCGCGCGCTTGATCTCGGAGATCGCGCTGTGGATGTACTCGAGGATCTGCTGGAAGGTCGCCCCGTATCCGCCGTTTCCGGGACGGCCGTCCTGGAGGTAGCCGAGGTCCTTCGCGTTTCCCCCCGCCCGGATGTATTTCAGGTCGGCGCCGCTGCAGAAGACCCCGCCGTCGCCCCGGAGGATCACGGCGCGGACTTCGGGATCGCGCGCGCACTGGAGGCCGGCGCGCCGGAGCTCCTGCGCGGTCTCGACGTCGAGCGAGTTGAAGCGCTCGCGGCGCGCGATCGTGATCACGCCGACGCCTTTGTCGCGCTCGATACGGATCGACGTCACGACTGCGACGCCTCCCGCGCCTCGACCGGGACGAGGTCGAGATCGGGCGCCCGGCGGCCGGCGTAAGCGTGGCGAAGGGCCTGGACCGCGAGCGGTCCCCAGGCATCGGCGAGCATCCATTCCTGGTGCGCGCAGGCGTAGGCCTTCACGGCGCGGCGGTTGCCGGTGGCCAGCAGGCCGCGGACGAAAGGCGCGACCGGGTACGGCCGGGACCGGACGATCGGCGGGCCGGCGTCGACCTCTTCCGTCACCCAGTGCGCCGTTGCCCGCGTCTCCGGCTCGCCCGCGAGGATCGCGTCGGCGACCGCGCGGAGCCCCGGGTACTTCGGGCGGCCGTCCGTCCCGAAGAGGAACAGGTCGCTCCCGTGGATGTTGATCGCGCCCTCGGGCGCGGTGGCGAGGAGCGCGGGGGTCGCGACGTAGAGGTAGGACGAGAAGAGGAGCAGGTCCGGCGCCCAGAGCCTGAGGAGGGCGGACACGTGGGCGTCGTATTCCCGGCGCAGCCCCATGTCGGAGAGCCGGGCGCTGCGGCGCCGGTAGAAATCGCGGATCGGATAGGACACGAACGGCACCTCGGCGTCGAGGAAGAGGCCGTGCGTTTCGAAGTCCGTCTCGCTCGAGAAGACGCAGGCGAGCTCCCAGCGGCGGCCGAGCGCCGGGTCGGCGAGGAGCTCCGCCGCGCCGGGGGAGCGATGCGACGAGAGCAGCGCGACGCGCAGGGGTCGCAGGTACGTCAGCATATGCGCGGCAGCGGCTCGCCCTCGGGCTCGGCGAGGAGCCTTCGGCCGAAACCGGTGTCGAGCACGAGCGCGCCCGGCCGCTCGGCGAGGCACGTTCCGACGATCGCGGCGTTCGCGCCCGAGCGGATGCTCGCGCAGCGCCGCGACGACGGACTTCGGCCGCGTCCGGCGCGCACGCCGATGACCGCCTTGCCCTCGTTGGCGACGAGCGAGCGGATCGATGCCGAGGAGCTCCGGCGGCGGCGCGCACCTCGTCGGTGACCGGCACGCGCGTCTCGTCGAGGACGAATGCCGACCCCGCTCTTGTCCGCCATCTCGGAAGCGCGCTCGACGAGGCCGCCGCGCGTCGGGTCCTTCATCGCGGCGATCGCGTCGCCGTGCAGCGCGCGAGCACGTGCGCGATCAGCGCCGTTGATCGGCGCGACGTCGGAGCGGAGGTCGCCCTCGAGCGCCGAGCGCGTGGCGCGCCGCCATGACGCGAGGCCGTGATCGCCGATCGTGCCGGTGACGACGATCCGGTCGCCCGGCCGCAGCCCCGCAGTCGCGGACGACGCGGTTCGGTGATGGCGACGCCGGTCGTGTTGATGACGATGCCGTCGATCTCGCCGCGTCCCATCACCTTCGTGTCGCCGGTGACGATCGGCGCGCCGGCCTCGCTGCAGGCCGCGCGCATCGACGCCTGCATGCGCTCGAGATCGGCGCGCGGGAAGCCCTCCTCGAGGATCGACGCGCGCAGGTGAGCGCGAGGACGTCGGTCGCGCCCATCATCGCCAGGTCGTTCACCGTGCCGCAGATCGCGAGCCGGCCGATGTCGCCGCCGGGGAAGAAGATCGGCGAGATGACGTGCGAGTCGGTCGTGACGACGAGCCAGCGGCTCGCCGATCGGGATCGCCGCGCCGTCGTCCATCGCGCGCGAGGCCGACCGAGCCGCTCGGGAAGCCCGCCGGGGCGCCGCGCGACGAAGACCTCCTCGATCAGCGCGCGCATCGCGCGGCCGCCGGCGCCGTGCTTCATCTTGATGAGCTCTTCATGGCAGCACGACGCGAGGCCGGTCCTCGCGGCGTCTCGCAGCGTCTCCAGGTCGGGATGGCCGCCGTACTGGTGCCAGATCCGGCAGGTCCCCTCGCTCGAGACCATGCACGCGCCGACCGGCGAGTCGGGCACGCACTCTTTGCCGAAGAGCGCGCAGTCGTGCGGCGAGGCGATGCCGGCCATGATGTCGCCGCAGATGCATTGCTGCGCGAGCGCCGACGGCGCGCTCGCCCAGAGCGCGGCGAGGTCGATCGTCGAAGCGGCGGCGCGCGTCGACGATGCGCGAACTCGTCGCGCAGTCGCAGGTTGCCGTTCGGGACGTGGGCGATGCCGCGCCAGCGTCCGCCGGTCGGACGGAAGACCTTCCACAGCTTCTCCTGCGCGCGGCGCGTTGCCCTCGCGCGTGACGCAGCGCGGGAACATGTTTGACGACCGCCGGCGCGCCGTCGCGCGACGAGCTCGACGAGCCGGACGAGGCCCGCGAGGATGTCGAGCGGCTCGAAGCCGGCGACGACGACCGGAATGCCGTGCTCCGCGACGAACGCCTCGAAGACGCCCCAGCCGGTGATGGTCGCGGCGTGGCCCGCCGCGAGGAAGCCTTCGATGCGCGTGCCCGGCATCTCGGCGACGATCTCCATCACGGGCGGGATGTACTTGTGCGCCGAGAGCACCGAGAAGTTCGGCGGCGGATCGCCGAGGAGCACCGCGGCGGTCGCGACGGCGGTCGTCTCGAAGCCGGTCGCGAAGAAGACGATCTCGCTCGTCGGTCGCGCGCGCGAGCTCGACCGCCTGCGCGATGCTGTAGACGACCTCGACGCGGCGCCCGTCGGCCTGCGCGTCGCCGAGCGACATCGCGCGTGCCGGGCACGCTGAGCATGTCGCCGTAGGTCGCGATGCGGACGCCCTGCTGCGCGAGCGCGACGGCCTCGTCGACCTCGGGCATGTCGGTGATGCAGACGGGGCAGCCCGGGCCCATGATGACGTCGAGCTCCTTCGGGGAACGTCGCGCGGAGGCCGTAGCGCGCGATGGCCTGCTCGTGGCTGCCGCAGACGTGCATCACGGAGACGGGGTCGCGGCCGATCTCCGTCGACCGTCGCGCGCGCTCGCGAGCGCCGCGCGGTCGGACGCGAACTTCAGCGCGGATCGCGGCATTGCGGCGCGCGCCTCGGACAGACGCTCGCGGCTTCGACGCGCCAGTCGCGACTCGGCGCGTCGAGCGCGCCATGCCGCCTCGGCGGCGATCTCGCCGCGCACGTCCGCGCCATCAGGTCGTCGGCGCCGCTTCGAGCAGCTCCTCGTAGAGCGCGAGCGTCTCCGCGACCTGCTTCGCCGGGGATCCGCCGGATCGCGTAGCCGACGTGGTTCAGCACGTAGTCGCCGACCGCGACCGGCTCGTCGACGACGTCGAGGCGCACCTGCTTGCGCACGCCCCAGAAGTCGACGAGCGCGACGAGGCCGTCGATCTCGATCACCTTCCCGGGAACGCCGAGGCACATCGATCACCACCTCCTTGTCGGCGCATCGGCGGACGCGTCCGCGACCGACGAGCTGACCGAGCGCGAGGCCGCCGTCGCCGGGCGGCACCTCGCCGTGGAGCTGGACGGCGAGCTCGGCGCCGAGCGCGCGCACGAGCCCCTCGGTGAGGCGCACGTTCTGGAAGCAGCCGCCCGTGAGCACGACCGGCAGCGCGCCGCGCCGTCGCGATCCGTGCGCACGACGCTCGGCGGTCGCGGCGACGAGCGTCTCGTGGAAGCGCGCAGCGATCGCGCGGCGCCGGAGCGCCGGCGAGCAAGTCGCGCGACGGCGGCGCGCACCGCCGGCCGCAGATCGACTCGCCACGGCGAGCGCGCTCGGTGTCGATCGCGAACGGGTACGGCCGCGCGCTCGGCGCGTCGGCCGCCTGCTCCCACGCCATCGCCACCTGGCCTTCGAAGCTCGCGCGCGGCCGCGCGAGGCCGAGCGCGCCGAACGCGTCGAAGTAGCGGCCCGCGCCGCTCGCGAGCGGCGCGTTCGTGCCGGTCGGCGATCATGCGGCGCACGACGCGCGATGTCGCTCGGCGGCGACTCGCGTCGAAGAGCGCGAAGCCGGTCGATCGGCGGCTCGCCGTCGAACGCGTCGTCGAGGAGCGCGAGCGCGACGCGCCACGACGTGCTCGATCGCGCGATCGCCGCCCGCGAGCGGGAGCGGCGCGCAGCGACGCGACGCGCTCGAAGCCCGCGAGGTCGGCGACGAGGATCTCGCCGCCCCACGCCGTGCCGTCGGTGCCGAGGCCGGTGCCGTCGAACGCGACGCCGATGACCGGCCCGTCGAGGCCGTGCTCGACGATCGCGCTCGCGACGTGCGCGTGGTGGTGCTGCACGGCGACGCGCGTGACGCCCGTCGCGCTCGGCAGCGCGTAGCGTCGGTCGAGAGGTAGTCGGGGTGCAGGTCGTGCGCGACGACCTCCGGGCGCGACGCGGAGGAAGCGCTCCATGCGCTCGATCGCGCGCTCGTAGCCTCGTAGCGCCGCGAGGTTGTCGAGGTCGCCGATGTGCGGCCCGAAGTAGGCGCCGTCGCCGCGCCGAGGCAGAACGTGTTCTTCAGGTGCGCGCCGCACGCGAGCATCGGCGCGCGCGAGCGGGCGCGCGAGCGCGATGCGCGCCGGGACGTAGCCGCGCGAGCGCCGCAGTGACGACCGGCTTGCCGAGCGCGACGAACGCGACCGAGTCGTCGGCGCGGCTCGCGATGACGCGGTCGTGGATGCAGGAACGCGTCGGCGATGCCGCGCGAGCCGCGCGAGCGCGTCGTCGTCGTCGCACGCGATCGGCTCGTCGCTCGAGGTTGCCCGACGTCATCACGAGCGGCGCGGCCGACGTCGTCGAGCAGCACGTGGTGGAGCGGCGTGTACGGCAGCATCACCCCGAGGCGCGTCGCTCCGGGCGCGACCTCGGCGGACGACGCCGCGGCCCCTCGCGGCGCGCGCAGGAGCACGATCGGGCGCGCGGGGCGCCGCGAGCAGCTCGCGCTCGGCGTCGCCGAGCATCGGCGAGGCGCTCGGCCGCGCCGAGGTCGCGCACCATCACCGCGAACGGCTTCTCGTCGCGCTGCTTGCGCCGCGCAGCTCGCGCACGCGCGTCGGCGTCGGCTCGCGTCGCACGCCAGGTGGAAGCCGCCGAGGCCCTTGATCGCGACGATCGCGCCGCGCGCGAGCAGCGCCGCGGCCTCGGCGATCGCGTCGCACCGTCGCTCGACGCATCGCGGCCGCCCGCGCGTCGACGAGGCGGAGCCTCGGCCCGCACACGCGGGCACGCGTTCGGCTGCGCGTGGAAGCGCCGGTCGCCCGGGTCCTCGTACTCGCGCAGGCAGTCGCGGGCACATCGGGAACGGCGCCATCGTCGTCGCCGCGCGGTCGTACGGAACGCCGCGCGCGATCGTGAAGCGCGGGCCGCAGTGCGTGCAGCTCGTGAACGCGTAGCGGTAGCGGCGGTCGCGCGGGTCGACGATCTCGCGCGAGCACGCGTCGCACGTCGCGAGGTCCGGCGGGAATCGACGGCGCACGTGCCCTCGCGGTGCTCGGTGCGATCTCGAAGTCGCGAACGCGGCGATCGCGTTCCGGGCGGGGTCGCCCGCGAGCAGCGCGTCGATCCGCGCCGCCGGCGGGGAGCTCGCTGCGGAGGCGCGCGAGGAACGCTGTCGATCGCGTCGTCGCTCGCCGCGAACGCGTCGATGACGACGCCGGCCGCATCGTTGCTCACCGAGCCGGTGAGCCCGGCGCTCGCGCGCGAGCCGTAGACCCAAGGCCGGAACCCGACGCCCTGGACGACGCCGCGGATCTCGATGTGGCGGCCGGTCTCGTTCACAGACTCGAAGTTAGGCGGGACCTCTGTTGGGCGGGAGGTGCGAATGCATCAATCTGCGCAAATCGCTCATGAGAAACCGGGGAACCGGCGGCCGCGCCCGGGGTTATCCGACGAGGATGCGGTCGCCCGAAACGAGGACCGGCACGCTCCGGAGCGGCAGGGGCGGCGGCCCCGCGATGACGTTCCCGTTCTCGTCGAACCGGCCGTCGTGGCACGGGCAGAGGTACTCACGCAGGTCCGGGTTCCACTTCACGACGCATCCCGTATGGGTGCAGCGGAGCATCCGCGCGACGAGCTTCTCGCCGTCCCGGAAGACTTCGACCGGATTCCCGCCGACCACGACCACCACACGTCGCCCGCCGGCGAGCTCGCTTGCCGGAACCGCCGCCTGCCCGGGACGAAGCGGCGCCCCCGCCGTCTTTCCGCAGGCGCTCGCGGTGAGCTCGGCGGCCAGCAGCGCTCCGGCGGCGCCCAGCATCCGTCGACGGTCGAGCGTCATCGAGCGGCGAGGGCCGTGCGGCCCCGCTTCTCGGCGAGCGCGCTTTCGAGCAGGGCGAACCACGCGTCCATGCCGGCGCCGGTGCGCGAAGACGTGACGAGGAAGGCGCCGGAGGGGTTCAGGACCGCGACCTGTTCGCGGACGGCGTCGAGGTCGAACTCGACGTGCTCGAGGAGGTCGGCCTTCGTGACGACGGTCACGGAAGCGCGCGCGAAGATCGCCGGATACTTGAACGGCTTGTCGTCGCCCTCCGTGACCGAGAGGAGCGCGACCTTGAAGTCCTCGCCGAGGTCGTAGGACGTCGGGCAGATGAGGTTCCCGACGTTCTCGATCAGGAGCACGTCGAGCGTCGAGAGGCGCCCTTCCTCCTCCACGAGCGCTTTTTCGATCTGGCGCGCGTCGAGATGGCACGCGCCGCCCGTCAGGATCTGGCGCGCCGGGATTCCCTGCCGTCGCAGACGCTCCGCATCCCGTTCCGTCGCGATGTCGCCGTCGAGTGCGCCGAGTCGGAGACGTCCGCGCAGCGCCCGGGCCGTCGCCTCGAGAAACGTCGTCTTCCCGGACCCGGGCGAAGAGATGAGGTTGACGACGAGGGTTCCGGCCCGGCGGAAGCCGTTGCGCAGCCCCTCGGCGGCCGCCGCGTTGGCGGCGAGCACCTTCTGGCGGACGTCGATCTCGGTCATGCGTCTCCTCCCTCGAAAGCCACGCTCCGGACGTCGAGCTCGTCGCCGCCGGTGACGGCGAGCGCATCGCCGCAGAGAGGGCAGAGACGGAGCCAGCTCCCGGGCGCCCGCTCGGCGATCTCGCCGCACGCCGCGCAGCGCTGCGTCGCCCGCCGCCATTCCACGACGAGCCGGGAGCGCGCGTCGGGCGTCCCGGCGACGACGGCCTCCCAGGCGTACCCGAGGAGCTCCGGCTCGACCGCCGAGAGTTCCCCGACGACGAGCGTCACCGATTCGATCGCTCCGCCCCCGCGGGCGTCGGCGGCCTCGCGGGCGATCCGGTAGGCGTCGGCCGCGAGCCCGGTTTCGTGCATCAGGCTTTCTCGTTCGCGCGCGGCATTGCGTCCGCAGTATGCGTTCCCTTCGCCCGGCCCGACTGATGCAATTGCTTCGTTCGATCGCAATGGAAATTGATGAATTTGCATTCTGGCCGGAGTCGGAAGCGGGGCGCATCGTTCGATTACAGCAAACGAAGCGGAACACTCGAACGGTCCCGCTCGCAGGAGGTCGGTATGACGTCGACGGACGTGGAGCTCAGGACGGAGCGGAGGTCATCGGTGGACCGCCGCGATTTCATCCGCGTGTGCACGATAGCCCTGGCGGCGGTCGGCATGCCGTACGCGGCGGCGGCGAAGGTCGCCAAGGCGATCCAGGCGAAGAAATTGAAACCCTCGGTGATCTGGCTGCACTTCCAGGAGTGCACCGGGCTGCACCGAATCGCTGCTCCGCACGTCCCACCCGGCGCTGGCCGAGCTGATCCTCGACCTCATCTCGCTCGACTACCACGAGACGCTCTTCGCCGCGGCCGGCCACCAGGCCGAGGCGGCGCTCCAGAGGCGATGCGCGACAACGCCGGGCAAGTACATCCTGCGTCGTCGAGGGCGCGATCCCGGTGAAGGAAAACGGCATCTACTGCAAGATCGGCGGGCGCACCGCGATCGACATCGTCCGCGAAGTCGCGGACAAGGCCGGCGCCATCATCGCGATCGGCTCCTGCGCATCGTGGGGCGGCATTCCGTCCGCGGACCCGAACCCGACCGGCGCGACCGGCGCGCCGAGATCCTCAAGGGCAAGCCGGTCGTGACGATGCCGGGCTGCCCGGCGAACCCGTACAACCTGCTCGGGACGCGTCCTCCAGTACGCGACGTTCGGCACGCTGCCCGCGCTCGACGAGAAGGGCCGGCCGAAGTTCGCCTACGGGCGGACGATCCACGAGCACTGCCCGCGCCGCGCGCACTTCGACGCCGGCCGCTTCGTCGAGCAGTTCGGCGACGAGGGGCACCGCCTGGGCTACTGCCTCTACAAGCTCGGCTGCAAGGGGCCCGAGACGCACGCGAACTGCTCGGTGCTCCATTTCGGCGAGGTCGACGATGCGTGGCCGATCGGCATCGGCCATCCGTGCATCGGCTGCACCGAGCAGAAGCGTCGCCTTCCGCGTCCCGATGCTCACGACCGTCGACATCGACCGTCCGACGCCGCCCGACACCTACGCCGCCGATCCACGCCCAGCCAGGGGCACGTCTCCCCCGTGGCGACGGGCGTCGCCGGCCTCATCGGCGGCGCGCTCGTCGGCGCGGGCTTGTGGCGTCGAAGAAGCTGGACGGCGAAGACCCGCGCCGCGAGACCGAAGGATCACCCGCGAAAGGAGGCGTGACATGTCGCTCGATCGACGATCGCTGGTCCGTGACCTTCGCCGCCGGCGCGGCCGCCGCCGTCGCCGCGGCGGGCACCGCGCGCCAGGCGCCGCGCCGCCGATGGCGCCCGCCGACGCCGTCGGCCTGCTCTACGACACGACGCTCTGCATCGGCTGCAAGGCCTGCGTCGTCGCGCTGCCGGGAGGCCAACGGCCTCGCAGCCCGACACGCGACTCGGCGACGGCCTCTGGGACGCGCCGCTCGACCTCGACGGCGACACGAAGAACGTCATCAAGCTCTACAAGAGCGACGACGGCGAGCCAGCGCTCGTTCTTCAAGGCGCAGTGCATGCACTGCGTCGACCCGGCCTGCGTGTCGCGCTGCATGCTCGGCGCGCTGCAAGAAGACGGAGCACGGCATCGTCGCCTACGACCCGAACCTCTGCGTCGGCTGCCGCTACTGCCAGATCGCGTGCCCGTTCAACGTCCCGAAGTTCGAGTGGGCGAAGGCCGCCCCGAAGATCGTCAAGTGCGAGCTCTGCCGCACCGGCTCGCCGAGGGCAAGATCCCGGCGTGCGCGGAGGTCTGCCCGCGCAGGCGCCGTCATCTTCGGCGAGCGCGACGAGCTGCTCGCGGAGGCGAACGCGCATCGCGCATCGGCCGCACGGCACCGCGAGGACGTACCCGCCGAAGGTCTACGGCGAGCACGACGGCGGCGGCACGCAGGTGCTCTACCTCTCGCACGTGCCGTTCGAGAAGCTCGGCCTGCCCGACGCTCGGCGACGCAGCCGACGCCTGACGTCGCAGCAGACGATCCAGCACGGCATCTACCAGGGCTTCGCCGCGCCCGGCGCTCTACGGCGCTCCTCGGCGCCGTGGTCCTCCGGAACCGCAAGCGGCGGCGAAGCGCGGAGAAAGGAGAGCGAGTCAATGAGCGCGCACGCGCGCGTCCGGTCGGCGGACCGCTCGTCGACGCGCCCGTTCCGACCCTGCCGCGCTCGTTCGCGATCGGCCGCCGCGCTCATCCTCGTGGCGGCTCGCCGCGGGCCTCGGCGCCACGACGGCGCTCAACGACGGCTACCCCTGGGGGCTCTGGATCGCGTTCGACGTCGTCACCGGCACCGCGCTCGCCTGCGGCGGCTACGCGATTGCCATCCTCGTCTACGTCCTCAACCGCGGCCAGTACCACCCGCTCGTGCGCCCCGCGCTCCTGACTAGCGCGCTCGGGCTACACGCTCGCCGGCCTCGCGGTCGGCCTCGACGTCGGCCGCCGTGGAACGCCTGGCAGCTCCCGCTCACTTCTGGAAGTGGAACCACAGCTCGGTGCTGCTCGAGGTCGCGCTCTGCATCATGACCTACATGGTCGTCCTGTGGATCGAGCTCTCGCCCGCCTTCCTCGAGAAGCCGCAGCGAGCGCAGCGAGCGCCCCGGCTCCGGCACGTCGCGGAGGCGGCCTGCGCGATCCTCGACAAGGCGCATGCATCTGGATCCTCGCGCTCGGGCTGCTCCTGCCGACGATGCACCAGTCGTCGCTCGGCTCGCTCTGCTGCATCGTCGGGCCCACAAGCTCCACCCGCTCTGGCACACGCCGCTCTGCCGCTGCTCTTCCTCGTGTCGCTGCGTCGGCCATGGGCTTCGCCGTCGGTCGTCGTCGCATCGGCGCTGTCTTCCGCGCTCGCGCTCGGCCGCAAGCCCGAGACGAAGATGCTCTCGCGGGCTCGCCGCGGCGATCCCTGCCGATCGTCGGGCGGCTACCTCGTGCTGCGGATCGGCGACCTCGCCTGGCGCGGCCAGCTCGGGCTCGTGCTCACGGGCGACCGGCTCAGCGCCTTCTTCCTCGCGTCGAGATCGCGCTCTTCGTCGCGGCGCTCGTGATGCTCCTGCCGGCGCGCCGGCGCACGCGATCCTCGGGCACCTGTTCCGCGCCGCCATGCTCATGCTGCTCGCCGGCGCGCTGTACCGCTTCGACACCTATCCTCGTCGCCTTCGACCCGGGCGCCCCTGCCGCTACTTCCCGAGCGCGCCGAGATCCTGGTCACCGTCGGCCTCGTCGCGCTCGAGATGCTCGGCTACGTCGCTCATCGTCAAGCGCTTCCCGATCCTCGCCGTCGCCTGCCCGCCGCGACCGACCGAGGGAGACGCACCATGAGCCAAGCGCATCACGATCGACCCCATCACGCGGATCGAAGGCCACCTCCGCATCGACATCGAGGTCGACGGGGGCAAGGTCAAGAACGCCTGGTCGTCCGGGCAGATGTGGCGCGGCATCGAGCGCATCCTGCAAGGACGCGACCCGCGCGAGGCCTGGCTCTTCACGCAGCGCATCTGCGGCGTGTGCACGACCGTCCACGCCATCGCCTCGGTGCGCGCCGTCGAGAACGCGCTCGAGCCTCGAGAGTCCCGGTCAACGCGCAGTACATCCGGAACCTGATCGTGGCGGCGCACGCGCTCCACGATCACATCGTGCACTTCTACCACCTGTCGGCGCTCGACTGGGTGGACGTCGACTCGGCGCGCTGAAGGCCGACCCGGCGAAGGCGTCCGCGCTCGGCGAGAGCCTCTCGCCCTGGCCGCGACAACTCCGCGAAGGAGATGACGGCGGTGAAGGACAGGGTCGCCGAGCTTCGTCGCAGGCGGGCAGCTCGGCATCTTCACCAACGGCTACTGGGGCCACCGGCCATGAAGCTGCCGCCGGAGGTCAACCTGCTCGCGGTCGCCCACTACCTCCAGGCGCTCGACGTGCCAGCGCAAGGCGAACCAGGTCGTCGCGCATCCTCGGCGGCAAGACGCCGAACATCCAGAACCTCGCCGTCGGCGGCGTCGCCAACGCGATCAACCTCGACAACCCCTCCACGCTCAACATGGAGAAGCTCTACGCCGTGAAGGACCTGCTCGACGAGGTGAAGGCGTTCGTCGAGCAGGTCTACTTCGTCGACGTCTGCGCCGTGGGCGCGCTCTACCCGGACTGGCTCGGCATCGGCACCGGCGTCACCAACTACCTCGCCGTGCCCGATCTGCCGCTCGACGCCAAGGCGAACGAAGTTCGACCTTCCCGGGCGGCATCATCCTCGACGGCGATCTCGCCGAGCGTGAGGCCGATCACGAGCCTTCGACGGACCCGTACTTCCGCGAGAACGTGCAGGAGAGTCGATCGCGCACGCCTGGTACGACGGCGACTGGCGAGCGCCATCCCTTCGAGGAGGAGACCGTCCCAAGTACACGACTTCGATCGACGGCCAAGAAGTACTCGTGGGTGAAGGCGCCGCGCTTCGAGGGCAAGGTGATGCAGGTGGGCCCGCTCGCGCAGGTCCTCGTCGGCTACGCAGCAGGGGCACGAGCCGACGCGCCGCTGGGCCGACCGCGGGCTCGCGCTCGCCGGCGCGGTCGCGCAGGGCCAAGCTCACGCCCTCCGTCCTCCACTCCACGCTCGGCACGCACCTCGCCCGCGCCGTCCGCGCCTGCGTGCTCGCCGAGCTCGCGCTCGAGCACTGGGGCCTGCTCGTCGAGAACATCGGCAAGGGCGACACGGCGATCTACGAGGAGCCGAAGTTCCCCGCGGGCGAGATGCGGGGCGTCGGGTTCCACGAGGCGCCCCGCGGCGTGCTCTCGCACTGGGTCGTCATCCGGGACGGCAAGATCGCGAACTACCAGGCCGTGGTCCCCTCCACGTGGAACGCCGGCCCCCGCGACGGCAAGGACCGCCCGGGCCCCTACGAGGCCTCGCTGCTGGGAACGCCGATCGCCGACCCGGAGCGGCCCGCTCGAGGTCGCTGCGCACCATCCACTCGTTCGATCCGTGCCTGGCGTGCGCGGTGCACACCCACGACGCGAGCGGGCGCGAGGTCGCGCGGGTCAAGGTCCTGTGAGCTTCGCCCCGGACACGCCTCGCCCGTCCGTGCTGGTGCTCGGGATCGGCAGCGTGCTGATGGGCGACGACGCCCTCGGGCCGTGGGTGATCGAGGACCTGCTCGCGCGGTGGGAGTTTCCCGAAGGCGTCTCCGTCGTCGACGTCGGAACTCCGGGACTCGACCTCACCCCGTACCTCGCGGACGCCGAGGCCGTGTTCCTCGTGGACACCGTCAGGGCGGACGGCCCGCCCGGGACGCTCAAGGTCTACTCGCGCGGACAGCTCCTCGCGCGCGGACCGCAGCCGCGCGTCTCGCCGCACGATCCGGGGCTCGCCGAGGCGCTCTTCTCGCTCGATTTCGCCGGCTGCGCGCCGAAGCAGATCACGCTCGTCGGCGTCGTGCCGGGGAAGGTGGAAAAGGGCGTCCACCTTTCTCCCGCCGTCCGGGCGGCGGTGCCCGCGGCTTCGGAGGAGATCGCGGCTCGGCTCGGATGGCTGGGACTCCGCCCTCGGAGGCTCGCGGGCCGGACGACCGCCCCGTGGTGGGAGGCCGCCGTCCCGGAGACGTTCGCCGCCTCGATCTGAGCCGCTGCGCCCGAGGGGCGGCGATCGCTGGTCGATTCGCATCAGGAGGGGAGACCCATCCCGTGTCAGACTGTTCTTCCGCGCGCAGGGAGGCGTCGATGAACACAACGGGCGGGATCCCCTTTGCGGACCGGCGGGACGCGGGCCGACGGCTCGCGGAACATCTCTCCCGGTACCGGGACCAGAACGTGCTCGTCCTCGGAATTCCCCGCGGGGGCGTGCCCGTCGCGGCCGAGGTCGCCCGCGCGCTCCACGCCGAGCTCGACGTCGTCGTGGCCCGCAAGCTCGGCGCGCCCGGCCAGGAGGAGCTTGCGATCGGGGCCGTTACGGCCAACGGCGGCGAGTACCTCAACGAGGAGATCATCGCCGCGCTCCGGGTCTCCGACGCCTATCTCGCGAAGGTCCGGCGCGAGCAGACCGCCGAAGCGCGGCGCCGGGAGACGCGTTTCCGGCGCGGGCGCCCGGCCCCCGGCCTGCGCGGCAGGGTCGTTCTCCTCGTCGACGACGGACTCGCGACCGGAGCGACGATGCGGGCCGCGGCGCGGTCGGTCCGGAAGGCGGGCCCGGCGAAGCTCGTCATCGCCGTCCCGGTCGGGGCGGCGGAGACGTGCGAGGCGCTGCGAAAGGAGGCCGACGAGGTCGTCTGCCCGGAAACGCCGGAGCCGTTCGGCGCCGTCGGCTGCTTTTACCTCGACTTCTCGGCCACCGAGGACGAAGAGGTCGACCGGATCCTGGTCGAGCTCGCGGCGGGCTCCGTCGCGGCGACGTAGGACGCGGCACGGCCCGCCTCGCGATGGACCTCCTCCTGATCGCCGGAACCGGAAATCTTCCGCTGGCGGAGGCCGTCGCCGGCGGCCTCGGAGCGCCGCTCGCCGGACGGGAGCTCGAGCGGTTCCCCGACGGCGAATGCCACGTGCGGATCCTCGACAGCGTCCGGGGAAAGGACGTCTACCTGCTCCAGCCGACCGGGCCTCCGGTCGAGCAGAACCTGCTCGAGCTCCTGCTGCTCGCCGACGCCTGCCGGCGCGCCGGCGCCGCACGGCTGACCGCTGTCGTGCCGTATTTCGGCTACGCGCGCCAGGACCGGCGCAAGTCCGGCCGGGAGCCGGTGAGCGCGCGTCTCGTCGCCGACCTCATGACCGCGAGCGGCGTCGACCGCGTCGTCGCCGTCGACCTGCACGGCGCCGCGCTCGAGGGCTTCTTCTCCGTGCCGCTCGAGCACTTGACCGCGGTTCCTCTCCTCGCCGAACCGCTGCGCGCCTGGGCTTCCGGCTCGCGGCCCGTCGTCGTGGCTCCCGACCTCGGCGCGGCGAAGCTCGCCGACCGGTACGCGAAGATCCTCGGCGCCCCGGCTGCGATCGTCCACAAGACCCGGCTCTCCGGGAGCGAGGTCGCCGCCCGGGGTGTCACCGGCGACGTCGCCGGGCGCGACGCCGTCATCGTGGACGACATGATCTCGACCGGCGGGACGATCGAGGCGGCGGCGCGCGCCCTCGAGAAGGCCGGGGCGGCCTCCGTCGCGGCGGTCGTCGCGACCCACGGTCTCTTCGTCGCGGGCGCCCCGGAGCGTCTCGCCGCGGCCGCGGGAGCCCGGGTGATCGTGGCTGACACGCTCCCGCGTGCGGCCTCCGTGCCGCGCCTCGAGGTCGTGACGATCGCGCCGCTCATCGCGCGGGCGGTCGCGTGTCTCCACGAAGACCGCTCGCTCGCCGGGCTCGTCGGCGGAAGCTGACCGGAACGCGCGGAACCGAAGTAGCGCGCCGCGCGGCGTCTAACGCGCGGCTTCCCGCGCCGTATCCCTTGCGGCTTCCCGCGCCTCCGCGTCGGCCGAGCAGATCGCCGGACGCCTGGCCTGGCTCGGCCTCCGGTCGCTGCGCCGCGCGGGAGCGGTGACCGCCCGTGGTGGGAGAGCGCCGCGAGCTGAATCCCGCGAGGGAAGCCTCTTCCCGCCTCAGCGATCTTCGGTCGTTGCGCCGGCGTCGCTCCAGTTCCTGTCCCAGCCCATCCGCTTCGCGGTTTCGAGATTGACGGTCCCGTCGGCGTTGTAGATCCCGGTTGCGACGAGGCGCCTCTGGATCTCGGGAGCGTAGAACGCGAAGCGGCGATCGTCGGGACCGTCGGGAACGAAGGTCTCGTTCTTTCGAATGGCGTGGAGGTCCTTGTAGGCTTTGCGGACTCCGTTGATCATGTAGTCGAACTCGATGTCGGCCGATCCCTGGACCACGATCGTGTCGAGGCTCTTCGAGACGCAGGCGAGAACGGCGAGACCTCCCACGGGAGTCAACTGAACGGTGATGTCGTTTTCGTCGGTGACGTCGCGGAACGATTCGGGGACCTGGATTCTCGCGAAGCCGCCGACGACGTGTCCGGAGCCCCGAAAGTAGGTTCCCGATTCCGGCCCCTCGAGACTCACGAATCGGATCTCCTTGCCCGGGTCGGTCGGATGGGGCTCGACGAATGCCTTCAGCCCTTCGACGGAAAGCAATCCGGTGACGTGAGCGTCGCCGGTGGCGAACACCGCCCAGTCATGGCTGCTGTGGATCGTTCCGAGCTCGCCCCGGGCTTCCTGCGCAACCTGTCCGACCACGCCGGATCCCGTCAACGTATATCCGAGGACGCCGAAATTCGAGGCGCTGTCGCCACGGACTCCGGACGAACGGACGTTAAGAAGAAGGGCTTCATCGATGAAACCTCCTTTGTCTCTCCCGTAGACGCCGGAGCCGACGCCTTGCGGACTGTCCAAAGAAGCGCTGAGGGGCCCGGATACGTTCGAAATGCCGACGACTCCGCTGCCAAAATCGGAGGCGCCAAGGATTCCGAATTGGCTTCGGCTCTCTCCTCGCACACCCGCCGAAAGAACTCCGGTGATGCCCGACAAGGACAAGAGGCCGTCCAGGCCCAGGACGCCGGCGAAGTCGTTTCCTGAAATCTGAATCTGGCCGATGATGGCGTTCTTCCCGCTGGTAGAGACGCCGCGGACGCCGACTCCGTCCTGGGACACGCCCAGAACGCCCACGTGGCTCGTGCTCTGCCCCCGAACTCCAGCCGAAGGAAGAGAAGGAAGATTGGCGACCGTGGACGCGCCGTCGTCTCCCAGGACGCCCGAGGTGTCGTTCGAGTCGGTATCTGTTTCTCCGAGGACCCCGGCGACCCCCAGGGCGGTCGCACCGAGGACGCCGACGGAGGAGCCGCTCTGGCCTCGGATCCCCACGCTCGTATTGCTGTTGGCAAAGATTCCGACCCCTCCGTTCGCCCCGAAAAATCCTCCGCCCCCGGTCACGTCCGTCGAATTGTTCACGACTGCCAGAAGAGTGCTTGCGGCAGAGGATTCGAGCCTGTTCGGCAGAGCGACCCCGAGCGGTGAGGCGCCGGTGCCGTCTCCGGCGAGCGTTGTGTCGTGAACGACGGAAGTGATGCCACTCGAGCCACCGCCGGTGAAGGCGACTTCGATCGACGTTCCGGAGGGAGTGACCGAGATGCCGTTGCCGGGGACGAGATTCAGGACTCCCGACAAGCCGTTGAGGCTGATCACACCCGCTGTGCCGCTCCCATCCTGTCCGCCGAGGAGATCGCCGCGGAAGCTCATCTCGAAGCCGGAGGAATCCTGGGAGTCGTTGGCGACCTGGGCGCCCGCGATCAGGACCGAGCCCGAGCCTGCCGTCACCGTCGCGGTGATGCGGGCGTTGATCGACGAGAAGCCGGGGACCACGTCGTCGACGTTGGGCTGGATCTGCTCGAAGGGCTGGAGGGTGAAGGCTTTCTCGCCGAGAAGGGCGCCGCTCCCGTCGAAGACCTGCACGTTGACGGTCGGGGAGCCGTTTCCGGTCTCGACCAGAGCGAAGTTGTAGCGGAAGTTCTCGCTCCCTCCCTGGTTGATGCCCTGGATCGAGGCGGACTGGCCGAGCGAGATCGAAAACTCCTTCGGGACGCCGGCGAAGAAGAGCCCTTCGGTCTCTCCCGGGTCGGTTCCCGGCGCCTGGTTGAAGATGCGCTCGGCGACGAAGATCTCCCCGGAGGAGACGATCCGCGCGGCGCCGAGAGCGTTGGTCTGCCGGAACACGCTCTCGACGACGTTCTCGTAGGTTTTGGTTTCGCCCGGCTGGAGCGTGTCGGGGAAAGTCTCCGGAGAGGGATTGGCCTGCCCTCCCTTGAGGAACTGGAGCGTGAACGACTCCGGCGCTCCCGTGAGGTTCGTCACCCAGATCGTCGTGAAGAACTGCGCCCCGTTGAGGCCGGCGACCCGCCCGACCGCCGGCAGGAAGACTTCCGTCGAAGGAAAACCGGCGAATGCCATTCCGGGTGCGGCGAGCAAAGCCAGAACCGTGATCGACCGGATGGCGTTCTTCATCGCTCCGTCCTTTCTTGATCGGCTCGTGTGTCCCACTTCTTGTCCCAGCCGAGACGCTTGGCGGTCTCGAGGTTGACCGTGCCGTCGGCGTTGTAGATCCCGGTCGCGACGAGGCGGCGCTGGATCTCGGCAGGGTAGGTGGCGAAGCGGCGATCGTCGGGGCCGTCGGGAACGAAGAGCTCGTTTTCGCGGACGACCTGAAAGTCCTTGTAGGCCCTTCGCACGCCGTTGACCACGTAATGGAACTCGACATCGCTCGATGCCTGAAGGACGATCCGATCAAGGCCGAGCTTAGCTACCCAGATGACGGCCGGGGCGCCCACCGCCGTCGCGACGACCGTGAGGCCTTCCTCGTCTGTGACGAGACGAAACGATTCGGGAACTTCGATCGCGGCGACACCGCCGTTGAATCGTCCGTGCCCGCGAAAATACGTTCCCGACTCCGGGCCTTCGAGGCAGACGAAGCGGATCTCCTTGCCCGGATCGGTCGGGTGCGGTTCGGCGAAGCTCTTCGTGCCCGCGACCGTCAGTCCACCGGTGATGTTGGCGTTTCCCGTCGCGAAGAGCGCCCAATTCTTGCTGTTGCGAACGGCTCCGAGCTCCCCCTGGACGCCGGTCGTTCCGAGCACGCCGGTCACCCCGGAGCCCGTTCTGGTCACGCCCAGGACGCCGACATGAGTGACGCTTTCCCCGCGCAATCCCGCGGAAGGGGCGGTCGAGACCAGGGTCTCGCCCCCTCCGTCGGTGCCGAAAACTCCGGCCGCGTCGTCCGAGTTCGACTTGGTCCGTCCGAAGACGCCCCGCGACGATCCCGAAAGACCGACGACGCCGAAGTGCGTCGCGCTCTCCCCGCGGACGCCGGACGACAAGACGTTCGGGATCCCCGCCGTCGATCCGGTGCCGTCGATGCCGAAGACGCCGGAAGAATCGTTGGAAGAGGATTGATTCTGGCCGACGACAGCGCTCTTTCCGAGAGTAACGACTCCCCGGACGCCGATGCCGGATTGAGCCACACCGAGAACGCCGACATGGCTCGCGGCCTTCCCCCGAACTCCCGCCGACGGTTCACCCGTGATATTAAAGAATACGTTGAAATCGGTATCACCGATAACACCCCCGGTGTCGTCCGTGGTGGAGCGGACCTGGCCGAAAACCCCCACCTTCTTGTTCGAAACCCCGGAGACACCGAACTGGTTCAGACTGAGCCCCGACACACCGTCACCGTCGGTGCTTGCCGCCTGCATTGCGGTGTTGCTGACACTCTCGAAGAAAGCAGCTCCCCCGAGCGAGTCCGTAGACGTGTTCGTTACCGTCAACATGTTGTCGTTGATCGAGGCGCTGATCGAGAGCGGAATGGCGACCCCGAGCGGCGTTCCGGCCGTCCCGTCTCCGGCGAGCGTTCCGTCGTGAACGACGGAAGTGATTCCGCTCGATCCGCCGCCGGTGAAGGCGACCTGGATCGAACTTCCGGAGGGGGTGATCGAGGGAGTGATCGAGATGCCGTTTCCGGGGGTGAGATTCAGGATACCCGACAAGCCGTTGAGGCTGATCACACCCGCTGTGCCGCTCCCATCCTGTCCGCCGAGGAGATCGCCGCGGAAGCTCATCTCGAAGCCGGAGGAATCCTGGGAGACGTTGGCGACCTGGGCGCCCGCGATCAGGACCGAGCCCGAACCTGCCGTCACCGTCGCGGTGATGCGGGCGTTGACCGAGGAGAAGCCGGGGACCACGTCGGCGACGTTGGGCTGGATCTGCTCGAAGGGCTGGAGGGTGAAGGCTTTCTCGCCGAGAAGGGCGCCGCTCCCGTCGAAGACCTGCACGTTGACGGTCGGGGAGCCGTTTCCGGTCTCGACCAGAGCGAAGTTGTAGCGGAAGTTCTCGCTCCCTCCCTGGTTGATGCCCTGGATCGAGGCGGACTGGCCGAGCGAGATCGAAAACTCCTTCGGGACGCCGGCGAAGAAGAGCCCTTCGGTCTCTCCCAGGTCGGTTCCCGGCGCCTGGTTGAAGATGCGCTCGGCGACGAAGATCTCCCCGGAGGAGACGATCCGCGCGGCGCCGAGAGCGTTGGTCTGCTGGAACACGCTCTCGACGACGTTCTCGTAGGTTTTGGTTTCGCCCGGCTGGAGCGTGTCGGGGAAAGTCTCCGGAGCGGGATTGGCCTGCCCTCCCTTGAGGAACTGGAGCGTGAACGACTCCGGCGCTCCCGTGAGGTTCGTCACCCAGATCGTCGTGAAGAACTGCGCCCCGCCCTGACCCGCCACCCGCCCGACCGCCGGCAGGAAGACTTCCGCCGAAGGAAAACCGGCGAATGCCGTCGCGGATTCGAGCGACAGGATCGCCGCCGCCATCATGTATCTGGAGGCTTTCATCGTGGTCTCCTCCCATTTCCCCGCGTTCGGGCCTGGATGTTCCTTTTCTCCTATCCGCGTAAAACGGGGACCAATTCGGTCACGCGAGGGTTCGACGCGTTCCGCCGGGAGTAAACTCTTCACCATCGCTCCCGCGGGAGACCGGATCAAAACGATGGAAGATGAACGCGTGACGGCGAAGGGTCGGGCGCCAGAGGGCGACGTGACCCGGCTTCTTCGCGCCTGGAGCCAGGGGGACCCTCGGGCTCTGGACGATTTGATTCCATTGGTTTACGAGGAGCTTCACGATCTGGCGAAGCACTATCTCTCCATGGAAGATTCCGGCCACACCCTCCAGCCGACCGCCGTCGTCCACGAGGCCTACCTCCGGCTCGTGAATCAGGAGAGGGTGACCTGGAAGAATCGCGGGCATTTTTTCGCGGTGGCGGCTCAGATGATGCGGCGTCTCCTGATCGATCACGCCCGTCGCCGCGCCGCCGAAAAACGAGGCGGCGCGGCGACGCGGGTCTCCCTCGAGGCGGCGGACGGGTCGAGCCCGCCGCAGGAAACCGACGTCATTGCGCTCGATCGAGCCCTCGAGAAGCTCGCGGCGGTCGACGCCTATCAGGCCCGGGTCGTCGAGCTCCGATATTTCGGCGGCCTGACGCTCGACGAAACCGCCGAGGTTCTGGACGCGTCGCCCTCGACGGTCGGCCGGGCGTTCCGCCTGGCCCGGGCATGGCTCTTCCGGGAGCTCTCGGTCGCATGAACCCGGAGCGATGGGCGGAGATCGGCCGGATCTTCGATGCCGCTCATGTGCTGCCGCCCGACCGCCGGCCGGCGTTCCTGGAGGAGACGTGCTCGGCCGATCGCGAGCTCCGGTCCGAAGTCGAATCGCTGCTCGCCTCCCACGACCGGGCCGGATCGTTCCTGGAGCGCCCGGTCGTCGTCGATCTGCTTCCCGTTGTCCCTCGGCGCGTCGGGCCGTGGGAGGTCGTCGAGGAGATCGGCCGGGGCGGAATGGGCGTCGTCTTCAAGGCCCGCCGGAGCGACCAGGGATTCGAGAGGCTCGCCGCGGTCAAGGTCGTCAAGCGGGGGATGGACACCGACGACATCCTTCAGCGCTTCGAGAGGGAGAGGCGCATTCTCGCGGGCCTCGATCATCCGAACATCGCGCGGGTCGTCGACGGCGGCTCGACCGAGGACGGCCTGCCCTATTTCGTCATGGAGCTGATCGAAGGGGAGAACATCCTCGCGTACGCCGGCCGGCGAAGACTCGGAATCGCCGAGCGTCTCCGCCTCTTCCGGCAGGTCTGCTCGGCGGTCCAGTACGCCCATCAGCGTCTCGTGATCCATCGCGACATCAAGCCCGGCAACGTCCTCGTCACCTCCGAAGGACGCGTCAAGCTGCTCGATTTCGGACTGGCGAAGGTCCTCGGGGGGCACGACGGAGATCTCCTCGACCGGACGCGAACGGTTCACCGGCTCTTCACTCCCGACTACGCGAGCCCCGAGCAGGTGCGCGGGGAGACCCTCACGACCGCAAGCGACGTGTACTCCCTTGGTGTCATCCTCTACGAGATCCTCACCGGCGACCGCCCCTACCGGCTCAAGACCTCGGAGCTCGAGGAAGTCACCGGCGCGATTCTCCAGCAGGAGCCCCAGAGACCGAGCGCGAAGGCGCGCCTGCACCAGGATCTCGACGCCATCGTGCTGACTTCCCTGCGCAAGGAGCCGGGACGGCGGTACGCGTCGGTCGAACAGTTGAGCGAGGACGTGCGCCGCCACCTCGAAGGACTGCCGGTCCGGGCGAGGCCAGACCGCTTCGGCTATCGGGCCGGCAAGTTCGTCGCGCGCCACAAGGCGGGAATCGGGGCCGGCGCGCTCGCGGCTGCGTCGCTCGTGGCGGCGCTCGCGGTGTCGGTGCGCCAGATGAACGTCGCGCGCGCGGAACGTGACCGGGAGCGGCTGGAGGCGGCGAAGGCGCGGCAGGTGTCCTCGTTCCTGCGGGGTCTCTTCGAGAGCTCCTATCCGCGACGCGTGAAGGGGGAAAGGCTCACCGCGCAGGACCTGATCGATGCCGGGGCCGCGCGGGTCGACCATGATCTGGCGTCGCAGCCGAAGATCCAGGCGTCGATGCTCGCGCTCCTGGGATCGGTGTACATGGAGATGGGGCTCGCAGCGAAGGCGCGTCCGCTGCTCGAGCGGTCCCTCGCGATGCGCGAGAAGCTCCTGGGAAAGGACAAAGTCGAAACCGCTGAGAGCCTCTACTTTCTGGGTCGTCTGGAGGCGCGCGCCGGCGAGTTCTATTCCGGCAGGTCTCTGCTGGAGCGCGCGGTCGCCATTCGCGAGAGGGAGGCTTCCGGCCCGGCGCTCGCGGAGGCCTTGAGCGAGCTGGGTATCGCCGTCAGCGGGCTGGGGGACTATGCGCAGGCCAAGCGGCTGCTCGAACGGGCGGTCGCCGTCGAGGAGAAGGCCGGAGGGCCGAATCTCCACAAGTGGCTCACCAATCTGGCCGACGTCGAGAACTCCCTCGGCAATTACGAGCGCGAGCGGGCCCTGCTCGAGCGCGCGCTGGCGATCGGTGTCCGCGCGGAAGGAAGAGTCGACGTCCAGGTGGACGTGACTCTGCTCAATCTGGGGAGTGTCCTGCGCAACCAGGAAGAGTTCGACCGGGCCTTGCCGCTTTTCGAGCAGGCGCTCGCGGACGAGGAGCGCACTTTCGGCAAGGAGTACGACGGCTACGGGTACACGCTCGGCGAATTGGGCGAGCTCTGCTTCGCGATGGGCGACCGGGCGCGAGCCCGGGAGCTCATCGCCCGATCGATCGAGACGATCGAGCGGGTCAGGGGTCCCTCCCACCACCTGATTGCCGCGCCTCTCCGGTACCAGGGACGCCTCCTGCTCGCCGAAGGGCGGGCGCGGGAGGCGCTGGCGTCGTTCGAGCGCGCGCGGGACGTCTGGAAGAAGATCTTCCACGACGAGAATCACGCCCAAATCGCGGCCGCCCTCGTCGACATCGGCCGGGCGAAGCGGGCACTGGAAGGGCCGGGCTCCGCGGAAGCCGTTCTGCGGCAGGCCCTCGCGATCCAGCGAAAGGCGCTCCCGCCAGCGCATCCGATTCTCGTTCCGACTCTGACCGCGCTCGGCGGCGTGCTCCTCGAACTGAGGCGCCCCGTGGAGGCCGAACCCCTGCTGAAGGAAGCCGTCGACATCGCGCGCATGCGCCTGCCCGAACGGCACTCGGAGCGCCGGGCGGCCGAGGCCGCCTGGGCGGCGGCGCGGTCCGGAAGCGGGGACCGAACCGGGGCCCCCGGACACGCCCGGGAGCCTTCTCGATCCTGAGCCGCGAGCGGCGGGCTGTGGAAACTCGCCGGCTAACGGCGGTGAAATTCTTCCATTGCCGCCATTGCGGCGCCGAGCGCGCCCGCCGCGTCGCCGAGGACGGACGCGACGATTCGAGGTTTCGCGAGCTCGGTCGAGAAGGCGTGGGCGAGCGCGGACTTCCGGACGAGGCGGACGTAAGGAGCGCCGATGTCTTCGACGACGCCTCCCCCGAGGATGAAGATCTCCGGGGCGAGCGCGTCGAAGAGGTTCGCCGCAGCGATCCCGACGTAGCGGGCCGATCGCTCGACCGCCTCGATCGCGAGACGGTCTCCTTCGCGGTAGGCGTCGCCGAGAGCGCGGCTGTGCAGCCGCCCCGACCGGAATGCATGCCGGCCGAGGGCGGTCCGGCGGCCTTTTCGCATCTCCTTCCTCAGCCACCGCGTCATTCCGCTCTTGGAAGCCTCCCATTCGAGCGATCCCCGATCGGTCCCTGCCCGGGCGCGCCGCACGTCGACGATCATGTGGCCGAGTTCCCCGGCGTTCCGGTTGATGCCCGTGAGCACGCGGCCGCCGGAGATCACGCAGCCGCCGACACCCGTTCCGACCCAGAAACCGACGAGGTTTCGATAGCCCCTTCCGGCTCCCATCCTCCACTCGCCGCGGAGCGCCATGTGGACGTCGTTGTCGATGACGACGGGGCGCGAGAAGGCCTTCGCGATCGCCGGACCGATCGGAAGCTTCCGCACCGCGAGGTGCGGCGACCGGAGGATGAGGCCGCGTTCCGGGTCGAGCGGACCGGGACTGCCGAGGCCGATCGCCGCAATCGAGGAACGGCGGAGACCGGCGTCGGCGAGCGCCCCGTCGATCGTCTCCACGATCGCGGCGACGAGCGCCCGCCCTCCGGCGGCGAAAGGGGTCGGCCGCTTGAGCCGGCCGAGCCAGCGTCCGCGCGAGGAGAAGACGCCGGCGAGGATCTTCGTTCCCCCAGGTCGATCCCGGCCCAGCACTTCTTCACGGTGCGCACTCGCCCCGACGCACGGCCTCGATCCGGTAGCGCACGGGATGCCGCGCGCCCCGCCCGTCTTCGATCGCGATCGTGAGCTCTCCCGAGCCGCGGCCGCCGTCGAACGTCAGCCTGCCGGTCGCGGGGCCGCGGTACCGGCCCGAGCAGGCGGAGTTCCACTGAACGATCTTTCCGTCGACATTCCATCCGTCGATCGCGCAGGAGTCCTCCGGAGCGCCGATGTCGGCGAGGACGGTTCCGGGATCCTCGCCGCCGCTCACGCACCGGTCGACGGTCCGGGGCGGCGGCGGGAACGGGAGACCTCCCATCGCGAAGGTCGCCGTGAACTGCCACCGGCCCGGGGCCGCGGGGAGCCGCCGACTTCCCGGGGCGGCGAGGGTTCCGGCGAGAAGGAGGAGAACCGAAAGTGTCATCCGGGACGGCCAGTATAACTGCATCGAGCTCCGATCCCGAACCGCGTTTCGCAGCAGACCGGCTCGAACCCGACCGACATCGGGCGGGGCAAGTACAGACGGAGCAGTCGTCGCGGACCGGCGACGGCCTGAAGTTCATCGATCTCGTCATCCACGAAGTCCAGGACGTCGGCCTCTGGAAGGAGGCGACGAACGTCGAGTTCTACGGTTCTCCGATCTCGGACAACCGGTGGAACGCGCCCGACCGCGGGCACGGCCACGGCCTGTACGTGCAGAACCGCGAGGACACGAAGCCGCTGACTCCGACGGGGCCCGAGTTCGACGTCTTCATCGTGCGCGCGGCAGCCGCCGCGGCGCATTCGCGGTAGACGCCTCTCAATGCGGCGGAGACGAGGCCGAGGTCCTTCCGCCCGGAGGCATCGCTCCCGTGAGGGAGCTCGGAGCGTTCGCGCTCACCTCCCCGGGCGTCGCCGCGGTGGCCACGCGGATCTCGTCGACGACGGAGCGCACGCCCGCCGTCTCGCGGGCGGCGCGAAGCGCCCGGTATTTCTGTTCGGGGGACTCGACCGTGCCGGAGAGCGTCACGATCCCGTCGCGCGTGTCGATCCGGATCGCCTGCGTCGGAATTCCCCCGCTCCGCGCGAGGCGGCTCTGGACGTGGTCGGAGATGCGGGAATCCGTTCGCGCGCAGGCGACGGTCAGCAGGAGAAGCGAAACGGCCGCGAGCTGTTTCACGACTCCGCCCGGTGCATCGAGCGTGCCCGCTGTCATCCGCCGAGGGCGGGCGTCGATGGGGACGGACAGGACGGAAGGAAGGCGAATTTGCGCCGACCGCGGTAAGCCTTTCGCTTCCCGCTGTTTGGGGTTTCCCGGGGCGACAGGCGGGCTGGCACCGCGGTTGCGACCTCCCCCGGGTGGAGGTCACCATGGAAGGAAAGAAACTCATTCTCGCCTCGATCGTTTCCGGAGCGTTCCTCGCCCTCGGAGCAGCGCCGGCGAGCGCCCAGGGGCATCGTGGCCATGACTCGGGCCGGCACGGGAGCTACGGCTACTCGGGCGGAGGCCAGGGCGGCAACCATGGCCACGGAAGCGGCAGCCGGGGTGGACACGGCTACCACGGCTATTACGGAGGCGGGCACGATCACGGGCATGGCTCCTATCATAGCCACAGCTACGGGTACTACGCGCCGTACGCGTATGGCTACTATGCGCCGTACGCCTACGCTCCCTACGCCGACGACTATTACCCCGACGGCTACGCGTACAACAACGGCTACGCGTACAACAACGGTCCGTCTCCGTATCCGCGATACACGACGCACCGGATCTTCATCGCGCTTCCGTTTCCGCACTTCGAGATTCGGAGGATTCCGATCCCGATTCCGGTGCCTCACTGGTAGTCGCAGATCGCTCGAGCAACGACGCGCGTCCTCGACCGCCGGCCCCTGTGTTCCGGGGCCGGCGGTATCCATCCGGAATCGTAGCCGGCGTGGAAGGCCCGAATCAGGCGAGCCCCGCCCGGGCTACCCGGAAGGAACGTGGTCGCCGAGGTCGTACTTCCGAACGACCGGCGCCGCGAGCGCGACCGTCGCGACGACGACCACGGTCGCGACTCCGCCGCTCACGATCGAGAACGCGGCGCCGAGCGCCGTGGACGAGAAGAGCGAGGCGACGAACCCCGCCTCCATTTCGCCGAGCTGCGGACCGCCCATGAAGAAGATCATGTTCACCGAAGTCATCCGCCCCCGCAGGTCGTCCGGCGTGATCACCTGCCGGAGCGTCTGCCGGATCACCGTCGAGACGAGATCGGCGAGGCCCGCGGCCGCGAGCGCCGCGAAAGTCAGGGGATAGCTCCGGGAGAGGCCGTACACGACGGTCGCGATTCCGTACGCGGCGACGGCCCAGAGAAAGATCGGCCCCTGCCGCCGCGGCAGCGCGTGGATCGCCGTGAAGAGCGATCCGGCGAGCGCGCCGATCGCGGGCGCCGAACGGAGCCATCCGTAACCCGCGGGCCCGACGTGCAGGATCTGGTCCGAGACGATCGGCAGCAGGGACATCGCTCCCGAGAAGAGAGTCGCGAAGAAATCCAGGGCCATCGTCGAGACCATGATCGGCGTCCGGAACACGAAGCGAAGCCCGTCGGCGAGCGCGTGCCGCATCGTCGGCGGCGCCTTTTCCTTTTTCGCCGCTCGCCCGGACGTTCGGATCAGGAGGAGCGCGACGAGGACGGCGGCGAAGGAAACGGCGTTGCCGAAGTAGATCAGCGAGAGTCCCCGGGTTCCGGAGCCGCTCCACCGGCTCGTCGCCGCGATCACGATGCCCGAGGCCGCCGGCCCCGCGATCATCGCGACGTGGAAGAACGTGAGATTGAGCGATAGCGCGCCGGGCAGGTCTTCGGTCGAAACGAGCCGGGGAATGAGCGCCTGACGCGCCGGATTGTCGAACGCGGTCGCCGCGGAGGCGAGCGCGGTGAGCAGGTAGATCAGCCACAGGGTCTCGCGATGCGCGAGTGTCGCGAGCGCGAGGAGGAGGGCCGCGGCCGCCATGACGCTCTGCGCGGCGAACATGACCCTCTTCCGGTCGTGGCGGTCGGCGATCACGCCTCCCCAGAGCGACAGCGCGATGATCGGCAGCACGCGCACCAGCCCGACGAAGCCGAGGGCGAGGGGCGAGTGGGTCAGCAGATAGATGTGCCAGTCGACCCCGACGTTCTGCATCTGGGTGCCCACGATCGAGACGAGCGTCGCGATGCCGAGGAGGCGGAAGTCGCGATGCCGGAGGGAGTGATATGGGCGAACCGCGCTCATGCGCGGGACCCGCACATGAGCGCGGAAGCTCTAAATTCCAAGCACCAAATTCCAAACAAATTCAAAATTCGAATGTCAGAAATCCGAAACAGGAGCGGCGCCCATCCGCGCGCGAACGCGAAGACCCGGGATTCGAACGTCGAAACCTGAACTCGGGATCCTTTCCTCCGTTTTGATTTTCGAGCTTCCGTCATTCGTGCTTGTCTGGGATTTGGATTTTAGTGCTTCGAATTTCCCGCGCGGAGTCAGCTCCGCGCGGGTAGCGCGGTGCGCAGCGCCTGAATTTCGGCGGGTGTGGCCTGCCGCCACCGCTTCCGCGCGAGACGGCGGGAAAGCGCCTCGCGGTCGAGGATGAGGCTCGTGACATGACGGCCCTCGGGGGTGAACGCGTGGGCGCGCCCGCGCGGGCCGAGGACGATCATCGTCCGGCGGGTCTCGTCGGCCAGGAGATCCGCGTCCGCCGCGCTCCATGCGTCCTGGAGCGCCGCGTGCGTCGGCCGGTTCTCGCGCCGGCGCTCGACGGCGTGCTTCGTCCGCCGCTCCTGCTGCCGCCCCGAGCGCTCGAGTACGCGGCGCAGGTCGTGCAGGATGCCGGGAACTTTCCGCATGAGCTCGGACCGGCGGGCGGCGGAGGGGGACCGCTGCGCGAGCTCGTCCTCGATCTGCGCGAGTCTTGCGCGGGCGGCCTGGAGAGCCTGGGAGAAGCCGTGCTCGGGGTGCGCCTCCAGCCAGCCGGCGGCTTCCGCGCCGATGCGGTTCAGAGTCAGGCGCGTTCCGCCATCGGCCGACCGGCTCTCGACGGCCTGGACCGTGAGCGCCGAGACGGGAGCGCCGCCGCCGCCGAAATGGCCGGCGACGAGCTGGCCGAGCAGATCGTAGGTTTTCGACGATTTTCCGAAGGGATGAAGGAGCTTCGCCTTGAGCTCTCGTCCCGACTGGACGAGCCCGAGCGGAACCGGGGAGGAGAAGAGCTCGTCGACTCGTTCGTGCTTCGAATCGAGGAGGACCTGCGCGAGATCGCTCCACTGAGGCTGGCCCGTCGGCGAGAAGCCGGCGAAGACCGACTGGGGACGAGGCGGCGCGGCGTGTTCGCAGTCGGAGCGATCACAGCGGTAACAGAAGACCCGCCCGGCGGCGACGGGGTCGATTCGCGTTCCGGCGCGGCGCAGCGCGTCGGCCACGCCGGCGAGGAGCGCCGGAGCGGCCGCGGAATCGTCGGGAACGGCGGGAGGGAGCGTCAGTTCGAACGGGATCCTGAGCTTTTCCGGGAAGGGAGCGCCGCCGAACGTCTTCCGATGGAGCCTCCGGGCGAGATCGGCGATCTCGCTTTCGATCCGCCGCGCTTCGGCCGAGAGCGATCCGCGCCCGCGCTTCACCCCGACATTCTAAGTGCCCCTCCCCGGAAATACCGTGCCATTTGCGCCTGCGGCTTGCAGACGAGGTCAGGCGTGCCGACTTGGACCGGTCGGCACGGCGTGAAAAGATCGCTCTCCGTGACGATGCGACGATGGCTCCTCGCCGCCGCGGCCGCCGCCGCTTTTTCGCCGGCCGCTCTGCGCGGCGGGAGCGACCGCGCGATCTCGCCGATCGGCGGCGTCCTTCCGAAGATCGAGGACGGCGCGGACCTCCTCTTCGTCGTGGCTGGCGACAACCGCCCGACCGGCCGCGACGCGCCCCTGCCGCGCGTGGCGAAGGCGATCCTCTCCGAGATCGGTCTGATCCGGCCCGATTTCGTCCTCTGGACCGGCGACACCGTCTACGGCTACCACGACTCCCCGCGCGAGCTCTCGGCCGAGTACGACCGTTTCGCCCGGGCCGTGCGTGAGGCGGGAGCGCCCGTTTTCGACGCGCCCGGCAACCACGAGATCCATCATCTCGACGAGGATCCGTGCGCCGACCGCGCATCGGAACGGGAGTTCGTCCGTCGTTTCGGGAATCTCTACGGGTCGTTCGACGCGGGAGGGGCGCATTTCATCGCGCTCGACACGGCCCAGGTCTGTTCCGAGGACCGACTCGATCCCGATGAGCGGGCCTGGCTCGAGCGGGACCTCGAGGCGAACAAGAACGCGCGGGCGATCTTCGTCTTCTCGCACACCGAGTTCTTCTCCTCCCCGACGATCGACCCGGACGCGGCGAAGGGTCATCCGCCGATCGCCGACCGCGAAGGGCTGATCGCGCTGTTCCGCAAGTACCCGGTGCGCGCGGTCTTCTGCGGGCACGAGCACGTGTACGCGCACGAGAATCACGAAGGGATCGACTTCTTCGTCGCGGGAGGCGCGGGCGCGCCGCTCTACGCGCCTCCGGATCGTGGAGGGTTCTCGCACTACCTCGTCGTGCGGCTCCAGAAGGGAGAGCTCGCCTGGGACGTCGTCGAACCGGGGCGGCTCTACGTCGAGGCGGGGAGGAACCTCGCGGGGAAGCGGACGACGTGGATCGTCAACGGGACCGACGCGGACGTGCCGGTCCGCGGCGCCTGGATCGATGCGCCGTCCTCGCTCGGTCCGTGCAAGCGGCTCGCGGCGGTCACCCGTCTCCGGAAATCGGATGGAACACCCGTTCCGGTGCCGGCCTCGATCGCCGGATGCGCGGTCGAGAACGGCCGGCGCCGCGCGCGGGTGACGCTCGTCTCGCCTCGTGGGACGAGCGTTCCGATTTCGATCGTCCGCGGCGGCGCCGCGAAGCGCGGCGCGCCCGTCGCGAGTTCCGAGTGACGAGTCGCGAGTCACCGGTCTCGAGTCAGAAGTCAAAAGGTCGCGAGTCGCGAGCGTCGAGGCGGGAAGCGTGAAAGGGTGAAGTTCTCGGAGTCGACGCGTGACTCGCGACGGACAGACCCGCGACTCGTCCCGTCGCGGCGGTGAGCCGCGCGACAGGGGCGTCACCATGAGCCGCGCAATTCACTGGTTCCGGCGGGACCTTCGCCTCGCCGACAACACCGCCCTGTTCTCCGCATCGCGCGACTTCGACGCGGTATATCCCGTCTTCGTTCTCGACGACCACTACGCGGAGGATCCCTCCGTCGGACCTTCCCGGTTCGTCTTCCTCCGGGAATCGCTCGCCGCGCTCGACCGGGAGGTCCGCGACGCGGGCGGACGACTGACGATCGTTTCCGGTCCGCCGTCGCGCGCGCTCCCGGAGCTCCTCTCGGCGACCGGCGCCTCGGCCGTCTACGCGAACGAGGAGATCGGCCCGTATCCCGCGGCGCGTGACGCCGCCGCGCGCGAGGCCGTTGCGTCGGCGGGCGGGAAGTTCCGGCTCTTTTCCGACAGCGTCGCGGTCGATCCGCGGGACATCGCGACGGCAGAGGGCAAGCCCTGCACGGTGTTCACGCCGTTTGCCGCGAAGTGGCGCCCCGCCGAGAAGCGGGAGCCGCTTCCCGCGCCGGCCCGCCTCGCGGTCTCGCCCGGACGATCCGTGCCGATCGACCGGGTGGCCTCCTGGCGGAATCTCACCGCCAATCCGCGCGCCCCGCGGGGAGGAGAAAAGGAAGCTCTGCGCGCGCTCGACGCTTTCCTCGCGCGCGGCGCACGCTACGCGTCGGAGCGGGACTTCCCCGCGGCGGAAGGAACTTCCCGCCTTTCGGCTGCCCTCCATTTCGGCACCGTGTCGCCGCGGACGGTCCTCGGCCGCGCCCGGGCGGCGTGGCGGGACGCCGCTTCCGGGGAGCGCGCGAGCATCGAGAAATTCGCCGACGAGCTCTGCTGGCGCGAGTTCTTCCATTCGCTGCTCTTCCATTTTCCGCATGCAGCTTCGGGCGCCTTCCGGCGGGAGATGGACGCGCTCGAGTGGGACGAGGCGGGAGAGCGGTTCGACGCGTGGAAGGAGGGGAGGACCGGCTATCCGTTCGTCGACGCCGCGATGCGGCAGCTTCTCGAGGAAGACTGGATGCACAACCGCGCTCGCATGGTCGCCGCCTCGTTCCTGACGAAGGACCTGCACGTCGACTGGCGGGAAGGGGAGAGGTGGTTCGCCCGCCAGCTCGCCGACGCGGACCTCGCCAACAACAACGGCGGGTGGCAATGGGCTGCCGGAACGGGCGCGGACGCGGCGCCGTGGTTCCGGGTCTTCAACCCGGTTCTGCAGGGAAAGAAGTTCGATCCCTCCGGCGACTACGTTCGCCGCTACGTTCCGGAGCTCGCGCACCTCCCCGCGAGCGAGATCCACGAGCCCCGGGACCCGATCGTCGACCACGCGATCGAGCGCGAGGAGGCGCTGCGGAGATATCGCCGCGTCGTGGCGACGGCGCGGCGATAGCGGGTTGCGAGTGACGAGTCGCGAGAGCGGAAACGCGGGTAATACACGAAACGAAATTAAGTTGCGGGTTGCGAGTTCCGAGTTCCGAGTTGTGGGTCAGGGAAGAGGGGGCGCCCGTCAAAAACCCGGGCCCGGCTCCTAACTTTCAACTCGTAACTCGCAACTACTTTTCCGGATACAGCTCCCTGTACGACTCCGAATACAGGAACACCCGGCGGACGTAGTCGCGGGTCTCGGCGGCGGGGAGCGACTCGAGGCGTTCGTCGGCCGAGAGCCCGGGATGATCCCGCAGGAATCCGCGGATCCGTCCCGGGCCCGCGTTGTACGCGGCGAGCGCCATCAGGCGGTCGTTGCCGAAGTCCTCCAGCAGCTGGTGCAGATACGACGCGCCGAGCCGGACGTTGATCGCGGGATCGTAGAGAAACGCCCGGCGAAAACGCATCTTCAGGACGGTCCGCGAGAGGAGGCGGGCGGTTCCCGGCATCAGCTGCGTGAGTCCGGCGGCGCCCGCCTTCGAGCGCGCCCGCGCGTTGAACGTGCTCTCCTGGCGGACGAGCGCCCTCAGGAGGCTCGGATCGAGACCGAACTCCCGGGCGGCCGACTCGACGAGGCCTCCGCTCGCGAGCGGGTAGTAGAGCCGGCGCCACTGGTCGGGGACTTCCCCCTCGAGAGCCGTTCCGATCCGGGGAAAGGCGGCCTTCACGGAGGCGCTCGCCGAGGCGAAGTCGCCGAGCGCGAACGCGGCGACCGCGAGCCGCAGTTTCTTTCCGCGGGAATCCGGGAGCCGCTCGGCCTCGCGCCGCGCTTCCGGATAGAACCGCAGGCGGAGGAGCTCGTCGACCGGCGCGAAGGCGGCGGAAAGCTCGGCGGGCTCCGGCGCCGCGGGGGCCGAGCATCCCGTCTTCCACGCTTCGGCGAACTCCGCGTAGAGGTCCGCCGGGTCCGCGCACGGGAGCTCCCGGCCGAGCTCGCTCGCGGCATCGGTCTTTCCGAGCGCGGCGTAGCAGCGCGCGCTCCAGTACTGCAGGCGGCGCGCGGAGGAGATCTCGCGGTACACGGACGCGAGCGCGAGGATGCCGTCGAGAGCGCCGGAGTAGTCCTTCGCTTCGATTTTTTCCCAGACCGGCGCCCAGAGGGCCTCGAACCCCCACGTCGCTCCCGCGTCGATCGCGGTCATCCGCCGGGCGGCGTCGAGCGCGGCCGGGGAGTCCCCGGCGACGGTCCAGAGGATCACCTCCGAACGAAACCCGCGCATGCAGATCTCGTCGCTCGCGGTTCCCGACGTCACCGCGTGGAAGCCTTCCGCGAGACGGCGCGCCGTCGCCGGCGGGAGGTCGGCGATCTTCCCGCTGCGCCGCCGGCGGCCGCGGTGAGCGAGCGCCCGCCGCAGCGCGTTTTCCGCCGTCACGAGCGCGGCGGCGGATCCTTCCGGCTCTCCCTCCCCGACGAGCCGCGCTTCGCGTTCCGAGGCGTCGAGCTTTCCGAGCTTCGCGAGCGCCCGGGCGCGCAGGAGATGCAGGCGGCGGCGCTCCGCCGGCGCGAGCTCCGCCGTCGCGATTCCGGACGAGAACTGGAGGGCGGGCGTCGTCTGGCCCGCCGCCGCCAGACGCTCGGCGGTCCCGAGCTTCGCGGCGTCGCTCTCCTCCGCGAGACGCCGGCGCGCCTCGCGGACGAGGGCGGGCGCGAGCTTCCGGTCGAAGAGGAGCCCGGGGTCGTCGGCGACGAGCTCCCCGGCGGCGCGGGCGAGCGCGTCGTCGTCGCCGAGCTCGGCCGCCAGGCGCGCGCGGGCGTCGAGCAGATCGCGGCGCTGGTCCGCGAAGCCGGCGGAGGCCGCGGCCTCGAGAGCCGTCAACGCTTCCCGCCGCTGGCTCCGGCCTTTCGAGAGTCGGGCGGCCGCGAGCGCGGCCGGCGCGCGGTCGGCCCGCGCCGACTCCTCCTTCGCGGCCCGCAGATACGCCTCCCGCGCCTCGCGCGGTTTTCCCGACTTCTCGAGCGCCTCGCCGAGGAGCCAGTCGCGGTAGCCCTGCATCCCGATCGCGCGGGCGTCGACGGCGGCCAGCGCCTCCGCGGCCGCCGGCGCGTCCCGGTCGATCGCGCGGCGCGCGCGGAAGAGGTCGACCCGGGCCTTCCAGGCGGGGAGGGGATATTTCGCGAGGAGCTCGTCGAATTGCCGGCGCGCGCTCTCCGCGTCGCCGCGATCGAGCGCCTCCGCCGCGCGGGCGAACATCTCGTCCCCGTCGGGAGACGGAGGCTCGGCGAAGTCGGCCCGGAGGGGGAGAGCGGCGAGGAGAGCGACGAGAAGGAAGACTCGCCGGATCAAGAACCGAGCGCGTCGGGGCTGCCGTCGGCGAGAGACCGGATGAGCTCCTCGTGGAAATAGTTCGTCGTCGCGCGGACCGTCTCCGGCACCCGCTCGTTGTACGCCTGGCGCGCGCGGTCGATGTCGTCCCTCAGGCGGGCATAGATGTCGTTGTGCCGCTTTCCCTCCTCGATCGCCGCCTCGTTGTAGAGGCGGATGTCGGAGACGAGGAGGCGCGCGATCTTCCGCGCGTGCTCGTGCGGGTCTTCTTCGACCGCGGCGAGCGGACCGCGGAGGATCCGCGGCCCGGCGGGAACGACGCCGGCGGGCGGGCGGTAGGGATGCCCCGGTCGAGTCGAAATCGATTCCCCGCGACGGAGGCGGAGGAGGGGGCTCGGGTTCCGGCGCCGCCTCCGGCTCGGCTTCCGCCGCCTCTTCGACCTCGAGGGCGGCGGGAGCTTCCGGTTCGGGAGCCGGTTCGGGAGCCGGCTGCGGCGCCGGCTCGAGCGGCCGGATCGGCGTGAGCGCGGGCGACGGGCGGAGCTTGCGCGTGGCGAGCCGGTCGACGGCGACGCCGATCAGGTAGCACAGAAGCGCGAGCGCTTCGGGATCGAACGCCGATCCTTCCTCGATCTGGTCGGCGTAGAGAACTGCCGAGATCTTCTCCCGGACGACGATCGGGCACAGCAGCGCGCGGCGGGCGCCGGAGGCGGAGAGGATCGTCGAAACGGGCGATCCCGCGCCGACCGTGACGGGGGTGCCGCCCATCGCCTCCGCGGATCTCCGCGTGCGCCGATGGCGCGACCGCGGCGTTTCGGAGCGCCCCTTCCTCCGAGGGGGAGAAGCCTTCGGCCTTCCAGACCGCGAGCGCGTCTCCCTTCGAGACGAGGAGCACCGCGCGGTCGCACGTCCGGCGGCACGCGGCGAGGAACGCCTTCAGGGCGTCGACCTGGTTTCCCGCCGCATCGATCGAGCGCGCGAGCTCGCGCATTTCGGCGAGATCGGCGGCGGCCGGCGGAGGGGGCGCGGGCTCCGGAATCGCCCCGGGCGGGACGAGCTCGGGAAGCGGGAAATCGAGCCGCATCAGGAACTCTTCCCACTTCCGGTGGCTCTCCAGGCGCATGCGTTCGAATTCGAGCCGGAGCTGGTCGAGGTGCTCGTCGAGGCGGCGCCGGGCTTCTTTCTCGATTTTCTGGCGGATTTCTTCAGCGGACATGCCGGCGATTATTTGCGCGGAATCCCGTTCTTGTCAAGAAACCCAAGGGATCAAAGGACTTATCGCGATCTCGTTGACGGAAGTGCGGTGCTGCCGTATCATTATCAGTCCGCCCGGCGGGGCGCATCTTCCAGCGAAGGGGGTGATTGGCGATGCCTGTGATTCATATCAAAGAAGACGAGTCCTTTGAGAACGCCCTCCGCCGTTTCAAGCGGAAGTGCGAGAAATCGGGCATCCTCTCGGAGCTGAAGAAACGTCAGCACTACGAGAAACCTTCCGCCAAGCGGAAGCGGAAAGCGATCGCCGCCCGCAAGAAGATGCTCCGCAAGCTTTCGGAGGAGCGCCGCGCCGGCGTCTGATCCCCTCGATTTCACGGCCGTGGTGACTCTGGCCGCCTCCTTCGCGCAGACCGAACCGGGCCGCGCGAAGGTGCGCGGCCTTTTTCCTTTTCGCGAAGAGGAGGAGGCCCGCGCCGCTCTCGATGAGACGGCCGAAGCGGTCGTCCTCCGCGAGCGGGCGGGGCGCCTGCCGATCTCCGGCCTCGACGATCCGGCGCCCGCGCTCGACTCGCTCGCCGCCGCCGGCCGGCTCGGCTTCGACGCCGAGATCCGGCCGCTCCTGTCGGTCGCGCGCGCCGCCGAGCGCACCCGGCGCCTCGACGCGGACCTTTCCGACCTTCCGCGGCTCGCGTCGCGGATCTTCGCGCTCCCCGATTTCTCCGATCTCGTCCGGACCGCGGCGCGCCTGTTCGAGCCCGACGGCACGCTTTCGGATCACGCGTCGCCGAAACTCCAGACCCTCCGCACGCGTCTGCGGCGCGAGCGCCAGAGTCTCTACGAGACGGCGAAGCAGTGGCTCGCGAGGAACGCCGCCGACGCCGCCGGCGAGACCGTCGTGCTTCGCGAGGAGCGCTACTGCGTTCCGGTCTCGGCGAGTGCGGCGTCGCGCGTCCGGGGGATCGTGCACGACCGCTCCGGGTCGGGGCAGACCGTCTTCGTCGAGCCGCTCGAGATCACCGACGCCAACAACGCGCTCTCGCTCCTCTCGTCGGACCTCCGGCGCGAGGAGGAGCGGATCCGGCGGGAGTTCGGGCGCGCGCTCCTCGCGCGCGGCGAGGACCTGGCCGCCGCGGCGGAGATCCTTTCCGGGCTCGACGGGATCGAGGCGAGAGGCGCCTTCGCGCGCACCGTCGACGCGGTGCGGCCCGAGTTCTCGTCCCGCGAGTGGACGCTCTCCGGGGCGCGGCACCCGCTCCTCGACCGTTCCCTCGCGTCCGCGCGCCGGAGCGTCTTCGGCGAGGAGGCCGGGGAGCGCGACGCCGTTGCCCTCGACGTCGAGCTCGCGCCGGGGAAGACGTGGCTGCTCGTCTCCGGGCCGAACGCCGGCGGGAAAACCGTCGTGCTGAAAACCGTCGGTCTCTTCTCGATGCTCGCGCAGGCGGGCTTCCTCCTTCCGGCGCGGCGGGCGGTGCTCCCGTTCTTCCGGGCGTTTCCGACGGTGATCGGCGACGAGCAGGGGATCCTCTCGGATCTTTCGACGTTCTCGTCGGCGATGCGGAGGCTCGCGGAAGTGCTGCGCGACGCGGACGCCGACTCCCTCGCGCTCCTCGACGAGCTGGGGAGCGGCACGGATCCGGAGGAAGGGGGCGCGATCGCGGTGGCGGCGCTCGAGACGCTGCTCGCGCGCGGGACCCGCGCGGTCGTGACGACGCATCTCACCGCCGTGAAGGAGTTCGCGGCCGGGCGCGAGGACGCGCAGATCGCGGCGGTGGAATTCGACGAGGCGAGCGGGCGGCCGACGTACCGGCTGAGGGCGGGGTTCCTCGGCCGGAGCCGCGCGATCGCCACCGCCCGGGAGCAGGGCCTTCCCCCGGCGACCGTCAGCCGGGCGTCGGAGCTCCTCGGCGAGGCCTGGCGGCGGCGCGAAACGCTCGAATCCGAAGCCGAGGAAGCGCTCGCGCGCCTCCGGGAACGCGAGCGGGAGCTCGCCGAATCGCTCTCGCGGGCGCGCGGGGAGGAGGAGCGCCTCCGCTCGGAGCGCGGGGAGGTCGAGGCGCGCCGGCGGAAGATCCTCACTGAGGGGCGGGATTCCCTCGACCGGGCGCGGAGGGAATTCCGCGCGGCCGCGGCGGAAGCCGTCGAGAATCCGGAGCGAAAAGATGACCCGGGCGCGCGCCGCCGAGCTCCTCGCGAGAGTCGAGGCGGAGCGCCGCGCCGATCCCGCCGTCCGTGAGGCGGAGGAGGAAGTGGAGGCGACGGCGCGGGAGCTCCGGGTGGGAGACGCGGTCCGCCTCCGGGCCGGGAGCGCCACCGGCACGGTCGTCGGAATCGAGGGGCGGAGCGCGCGGATCGAAGACGGGCGGAAAGCGGCTCTCGGTGCCGCTCTCGGACCTGACGGCCATCCGCCGCAAGCCCGCCGGGAAGACGCCGGTCTCGGTTCCCGAGCCGGCCGGGGCCGCTGCGGGAGATCCACGTCATCCGCCGCACGGTCGAGGAGGCGATCGAGGAGGTCGACCGCGCGATCGACCGGGCGATCACGTCGGGAGACGAATCCCTCCGCGTCGTCCACGGCCACGGGACGGGGAGGCTTCGCGCGGGACTGCGCGATTTCCTGCGGAAACATCCCGCCGTCGCCTCGCAACGGGCGGGCAAGGCCGACGAAGGAGGCGAAGGCGCGACGGTGGTCGTGCTCAAATGAGACCTGAGTGTCGCGAGTGGCGAGTTGCGAGTCATGAATCAGGATGCCGGGGCCCGCGCGGGGCGCGCCCCGACTCGCTACTCGGAACGCGCAACTGTGCTTTCACAAGTGACGCGTTGCGAGTCGTGAATCGAAAGTCGCGAGTCGAAACACCGGGCGTGCCGGGCGCGCTCCGACCCGCTACTCGCGACTCGGAACGCGCAACTGTATTTTTTCCTCGTCGGAAGAGCTTCAAGTGGGCGCTCGCGGAGGCGCCCGGAGATGAGCGCTCGAAGAGAAGCGCTCGAATGAAAATACCTGAATGTTGCGAGCCGCGGGTGACGAGTTGCGAGTGATGAATCGCAAGTTGTGGATCGGGACATCGGGAATATCCGGCCACCTGCTCCGACTCGGAACGCGGGACTCGAAACTCGCAACCGTATTTCTTGCATGACCGAAGCCCTCGATCTGAACGACCGCGTCCTCGCCGACATCCGGGCCGCCGCGGACATCGTCGACGTGATCGGCGAGCACACGACCCTGAAGAAGGCCGGGAACTCCTGGAAGGGGCTCTGCCCGTTTCATCGCGAGAAGACGCCTTCCTTCACCGTCAACCGCGACCGCGGGCTCTTCTACTGCTTCGGATGCGGCGCGGGGGGAGACCTCTTCGGCTTCGTCCGCCAGATCGAGCGCGTCGAGTTCCGGGAAGCCGCCGAGATCCTGGCGCGCCGCTACGGAATCGAGATCCCGAAGCGGACGCGGCGGGAAGGGAACCGGTGGAGAAGCTCCGCGAAGCGGTGGGCAAGGCCCACCAGTCCTACGTCGACGCGCTCTGGAAAGCGCCGAACCGCGCACTCGCCTACCTCGCGAGCCGCGGCGTCCCGGAGGAGGCCGCGCGGGAGCTCGGGTTCGGGTTCGCGCCGGAAGGCTGGGACTTTCTCGCCCGCGCGCTTTCCTCGGCGTTCACGCCGGACATCCTGATCGAGGCCGGGCTCCTGCAGCCGGGCGCCGAGGGAAAGCGGCCTTACGACCGCCAGCGCGACCGGCTCGTCTTCCCGATCCGCGACGAGCGCGGCCACGTCGTCGGCTTCGGCGGACGTTCGCTCTCGGGGGAGGAGCCGAAGTACCTCAATTCTCCGGAAACGCCGATTTTCGCGAAGAACCGCCTGCTGTACGGCCTGCCGGCCGCCCGCGAGGCGATCCGGCGCGAGGACCGGACGGTCCTTGTCGAGGGCTATTTCGACCATCTCGCGCTGTGGCTCTCGGACTGCCGGAACGCCGTCGCGAGCATGGGCACCGCGTTCGGCCGCGGGCAGGCGGAGAGGCTCCGGCGCCTCGCGCCGCGGGCGGTCCTCTGCTACGACGGCGACAGCGCGGGGCGCAACGCGACGCGGCGGGCGATCCCGATCCTTCTCGCCGAGGGCCTCGAGGTGCGGGTCGCGGCGATGCCCGCGGGCATCGATCCGTTCGATCTCTACCGCGAGTCGGGAGGAGACGCGGTTCGCGGCGCGGTCGAGGCGGCCGTGCCGTTTCTCGACTGGCTCCTCGAGGCGCTCGTCGCGGCGCCGGCAACTCCCGAGGCACGGGGCGAAGCCGTCAACGGGATTCTCGCGATCCTGGAGAGCGTTCCGGATCGCGTCATTCGCTACGAATTCGTCCGCCGGGTCTCCGAGAAGGCCGGAATTCCCGCCGACGTCCTGTGGAAGCGGGGAACCGGGGTACGCGCGGCGCCCTCGGAGGGAACGAAAGAGACCCCGGAATCGTTTTCCCGAGTGCCGCCCCCGGCGGTGGAAAGGCGGCTGCTGAGCGCGATGATCAACGGCGGCGAAGAGAGTGCCGCGGTCCTTCGGGATTTCGATCCGGACTACCTCTCGGACCCTCGCGTGCGATCGATCTTCGTGGCGGTGCGCGAACAGAAAAATGAGGGTGAACCCCTTGATTTTTCGCTGCTGGCGACCCATCTTGCCTCCGAGGACGAACGGGCGCTGCTCTCGGAGCTCGCCTGCGACGAGCCGGCGGCCGGCGGGCGAGAGGTTATCCCGAGCTATATCAACCAGTTGACTCGAAAACATCTGGAACGTCTCGCTTCGATGATCCACCAGGAGATCGTCGCGGCCGAGACGAGGGGCGACAAGGAAGAAATCGACCGGCTATTCCGTTCCAAGACTGCCCTGAAGCAGCAGATCTCCGATCTGGGACGTGAAGGCGCACGGAGGAAGAATTGTTGATGATCGAGGAAAAATACCCGGAGGTCCGCTCGCTTTTCGCGCAGGGGAAGGGGAAGGGGTATCTGAGCTACGAGCAGATCCACCAGTCCCTCCCCGACGAGCTCGCGACGACCCCGGACGAGCTCGACGAGGTCTACCAGCGCCTGGGCGACCTCGGGATCGAGGTCATCACCGACGCCGACAAGGCGGGCCGCCGGAAGGCGAGCGCGGCCGAGGGGGAGGAAGTCTCCGAGGGCGTCGAGAAGACGAACGATCCCGTCCGGATGTACCTGCGCGAGATGGGAACGGTCAAGCTCCTCGACCGCGAGGGCGAGGTGCAGATCGCGCGCCGGATCGAGGTCGGCGAGTCGAAGATCTACCGCGCTCTCTCGAACAACCCGAAGATCCTCGAGGAGATCCTGAAGATCGCGGAGAGCACCTCCGCCCGGAACATTCCGGTGCCCGAGGAGGACGAGGACTTCGAGGGCGACGAGCTCGCCGAGGGACGTCTCTCCAAGCGGGTCGACGAGATCCTCGCCGCGTTCCGGAAGATCGCCGCGATCGACGCGGACCTGAAGCGGCTCGCCGCGCGGATGAAGACGGTCAAGAAGGGATCGAAGCTCGAGGCGAAGACGGTCGCGGCTTCCGACAAGAAGGTTTCCGAGATCGCGAAGTGGGTGCGGTCGATCGATTTCACCCCGATGATCCTGATCCGGCTCCTGAACATCCTCCGCGACGTCGACCGGCAGCTCTCGGTGCCCGAGCAGATGATCCGGCAGGACACCGCGACGGTGAAGAAGGAAAAGAACGCGACGCGCCGTGAGTTCTACCAGCGGCGGATCGCGAAGTACCGCAAGACCCTTCGGGAACTCGAGAGGAAGTTCGGGCTTTCGCACGAAGACGTCAAGCGGACGCTCCGCGCCGTCCGGGAAGGGGAGGCGCAGGCCGAGCAGGCCAAGAAGGAGCTGGTCGAAGCCAACCTCCGCCTCGTCGTCTCGATCGCGAAGAAATACACGAACCGCGGCCTGCAGTTCCTCGACCTCATCCAGGAGGGCAACATCGGCCTGATGAAGGCGGTCGACAAGTTCGAGTACCGCCGCGGCTACAAGTTCTCGACCTACGCGACGTGGTGGATCCGCCAGGCGATCACCCGCGCGATCGCCGACCAGGCGCGGACCATCCGCATCCCGGTCCACATGATCGAGACGATCAACAAGCTCATCCGCACGTCGCGCGCGCTCGTGCAGGAGCTGGGCCGCGAGCCGACGTCCGAGGAGATCGCCAAGCGGATGGACATCCCCGTGTCGAAGGTCCGCAAGGTCCTCAAGATCGCGCAGGAGCCGATCTCGCTCGAGACGCCGATCGGCGAGGAGGAGGATTCGCATCTGGGCGACTTCATCGAGGACACGACACGTCATCTCGCCGTCCGAGGCCGTGATCAACCTGAACCTGAAGGAACAGACCGACAGGTGCTCAAGACGCTCACGCCGCGCGAGGAGCGGGTCATCAAGATGCGCTTCGGCGTCGGCGACGGCTCCGAGCACACGCTCGAGGAAGTCGGCCAGAGCTTCGCCGTCACGCGCGAGCGGATCCGCCAGATCGAGGCCAAGGCGCTCCGCAAGCTCCGCCACCCGTCGCGAGCGAAGAAGCTGAAGCCGTTTCTGGAAACGATCCGGTAATCCGGTAATAAGGTCGAGCGCTTCGAGGATTTCTATCCAAAGCGGGAATTGGAGCGACACTCGTCGCTCAATTCCCGCGCCGAGTCGAAGCGGCAAAGCCGCTGAACTCGGCCCTGAGCAGGATCCGAATCCAGGAACCCTTCGAAGTGGTTACGGCTTTTCCCAAAGGACGACTCCATCGGGAGACTCCGAGCGGAATATGCCGCCGGCTTGGGCGACATCGTCGCCTCAAGCCGGCGACGGGCCGGGATATGCGGAGGGCACACCCGTCCGCATCATCCCGGCCCCGTGCTATATTTGACCTTCTGGGCTAGGATCCCCGTGGGTCCATAGCTCAGCGGTCCAGAGCCACCGGCTGATAACCGGCCAGACCCCGGTTCGAATCCGGGTGGACCCAGGACCGGCAGCGGGGAAAGGGATTCGTGGATCAGGCAGAAATCAGCGACATTGCCCGAAAGGGTGAAATCGAGGAAACGGGGCGACTCTCCACGAGTGCGCCCCTTTTTTATGCACTCGCGGAGACGGCGTGACCGTTGAAATCGAGAATCTGATCAGGCTCCAGGAGCTCTTCCTCCTCCAGAAATCCAAGGCCCACGAACGCGAAACGCTCCCGCCCGAGCTCGCCGACGTCGATCGCGAGTATCGCGAGAAGCTGACCGCGATCGAAAGCCTGAAGTCGACGATCGACGAGGCGGATCGCTCGCGCCGCGCGGCGGAGGGGCGGCTCGCGGAGCTGACCGATCGCCAGAAGAAGTACCAGGCGCAGCTGATGGCGGTGAAGAATTCCCGCGAGTACGGGGCGATGCTGAACGAGATCGACCAGGTGAAGCGGGAGCTGCGGGAGGTCGAGGACGAGGTCGTCGGCTTCATGGAGACGATCGAAGCCGCGCGCAGCGAGCTCGGCGAGCGGGAGGCGAACCTGCCCGGCGAGACCGAGGAGCACGAGAAGCAGCTCTCCGGCTGGCGCGAGGCGCAGCGCGAGATCGACCGCGAGCTCGAGGACGCGCGGATCCGGACGGCGGAGATCGAGAAGGCCTTCACCCCGAAGAAACTCGCCGAGTTCTACCGCCTCTGCGACCGCAAGGGCGGCCACGCCGTCGTGCGCGCCGTCTCCGGGTCGTGCTCCGCGTGCCACGTGCGTCTGCGCCCGGCTCTTTACCAGGCGCTCCGCCTCGGCGGCGAGGTGATCACCTGCGATTCCTGCAAGCGAATCCTGTATTACCAGGACGACGCGGCCGCGTCGTCCTGACAGTACCGAGTCACGAGTTCCGGGTTCCGAGTCGCGAGTCGTGAACCGTGATAGATACCGTCTCTCCGGAGCGAGTTCAGCGACGCCGAGCCGGCGGCTCGGTGGTCGCTGCAACGGAGCGACCCACACCACGATGAAAGTTACCGCTTTCATCGACGGCGCCGCGCGCGGCAACCCCGGCCCCGCGGGCGCGGGAGCGTATTTCGTCGCGGGTGACGAGCCCGCGCGCGAGCTCTTCGAGGCGCTCGGCCGCGCGACGAACAACGAGGCGGAATACCGGGCTCTGCTCCTGGCGCTCGGAGAGGCCGAGCGCCGCGGCGCGACCGAGGTCGCGATCTTCTCCGATTCGCTGCTCCTCGTCGAACAGGTCAACGGCCGGTTCCGGATCAAGGCGGAGAACCTCAAGCCGCTCGCGCGGGAAGCCGTGCTCCGCGCGAAGGCGTTCCCGAAGTTCTCGATCGCCCACGTTCGCCGGGAAAAGAACCGCGAGGCGGATCGGCTCGCGAATCTCGGCGCCGACGCCTCGGAGGCGATGTGAGTCTCCCGGCGCCCGGCCCGGATCTGCCCCGCCGCGTCCGCAACGTGCGCGATCGGATCGTCCGCGCGTGCGAGCGGGCCCGGCGCGACCCCTCCGCGGTCACGCTCGTGGCGGTGACGAAAACGCATCCGGCGGAGACCGTCCGGCGCGCGGTCGAGGCGGGCCTGGCCGTCTTCGGAGAGAACCGCGTCCAGGAGGGGGTCGCCAAGATCGAGGCCCTCCGCCCCGATTTTCCGGAGCTTTCGTGGCGCCTGATCGGGCGGCTCCAGTCGAACAAGGCGAAAACCGCGGTAAGATATTTCGAGGAGATTCAGTCGGTTGATCGCAGTTCTTTGCTCGAGATCCTCGCGCGCGAGGCGGGCGCCGCGCATCGCCGGCTTCCGATCTACGTGGAAGTGAACGTCGGCGGCGAAGCGAGCAAGGGTGGCGTCGATCCCGGCGGAGCGGGGGCGCTCGTCGAGAGCGCGCTCGCCGCTCCCCCGATCGAGCTCCGCGGGCTCATGACGGTCCCGCCGTTTTCCGACGACCCCGAGGCGTCGCGTCCCTTCTTCCGGAAGCTCCGCGCTTTGCGCGACCGCCTCCAGGACGAGACCGGCTCCGCGATCGCGGGACTGTCGATGGGAATGAGCCACGACTTCGACGTCGCGATCGAAGAGGGCGCGACCGTCGTCCGGGTCGGAACGGCGCTCTTCGGTCCGAGGGAAGCCCGATGAGATCGCTCGGCACCGGGGTCGCGATCGGTCTGGTGCAGGTCGTGGGAATGCTCTTCCAGCTCGTCATCTGGCTCGTGATCGCGGCGGCGCTCGTCACGTGGGTCTCGCCCGATCCGCGCAATCCCGTCGTCCAGTTCCTCTACCGCTCGACCGAATGGCTCCTGAAACCCTGCCGGAAAATCCTTCCTCCGCGCATCACGGGCGGAATCGATTTCTCGCCGATCATCGCGATCCTCCTGCTCGTCCTGCTCCGCGCCGTCGTGCTGAGCCTGATGACCGGAGGCGCCTACTCGCCCATCTGAGGAGAACACCATGACGCCGAAGATCACCGCTCTCGAGATCCAGAAACACGAGTTCGCGACGAAACGCCGCGGGTACGACCCGGAGGCGGTCCGCGCGTTCCTCCTGTCGATCGCCGAGGACTTCCACGAGCTGATGCGGGAGAACGCCGAGCTGGAAACGCGCGTCCGGCATCTCGAAGAGGAAAACTTCGACCACCGCGACCGCGAGAAGATCCTCAAGGAAACGCTCCTTTCCGCGCAGCGTCTCTCCGAGGAGATGAAGAACACGGCGCGCCGCGAGGCGGAGAACGTCGTGCGCCAGGCGGAGCTCGCGGGTCAGCAGCTGACCGCAGAAGCCCTGCAGCAGTCCGCGCGGATCGAGAAGGCGATGCGGGACCTGAAGATCCAGCGCGCGAACTTCCGGCTGAAGCTCAAGTCGATGCTCGACATGTTCCAGCAGGTCCTCGATTTCGACCGCGAGGAGGAGGAGAACTCCTCGACCGTGTCCTATCTCGTGCGTCCCCAGGACACGAATAGCGCATAGTGATATGCCGGCGAAACATCGAAGGCGCTCACGCCGAGTTGAAGCGGGCGCGTTCCGCGCCGCTTAACTCGGCGAAAGAATCCCGCGTACCGGGGGCGCGCATCCTCGAGCGACTGTCTTTCTCGCAAAGGGCGTCCGCGAATCATGCCTGCTGAGCGGCCGACGCCCTCGTCCCTCGAAATCCGCGACCTCTCGCAACTCGCGACGCCGCTCGGCGGCGCGGCGCGAGGCGGGCGCGCGCAGGGCGAGCTCCTCGTGCTCCGCGGAGCGGCGGTCCGCGCCGAGGAGGGAAAGATCGTCTTCGCGGGGAGCGACGCCGGGCTCCGCGGGCGGTATCCGAAACCTTCACGGGAAATCGACGGCGCGGGAAAGACGCTCCTGCCCGGGTTCGTCGACGCGCACACGCATCCCGTCTGGGCGGGGGACCGGGCGGCGGAGTTTGCGCGGCGGCTGGCCGGAGAGAGCTACGCGGCGATCGCGGCTTCCGGCGGCGGGATCGTCGCGACCGTCGAGGCGACGCGGCGGGCATCGCGCGGCGATCTGACCGCCGCGACCCGCTCGCGTCTCCTCGCGATGCGCCGCTCCGGGACGACGACCGCGGAATGCAAGTCGGGGTACACGCTGGACGTCGAGGGCGAGATCCGCTCCCTCGAGATCCTTCGGGACCTCGCCGCGGAGGCGATCGTCTCGATCGTCCCGACGCTGCTGGCCGCGCACGAGATTCCGGTCGAGCGCCGCAGCGACCGCGCCGCCTGGGTTCGCGAAATCGCGGAAGAGATCCTGCCGCGCGCGGCGTCGGCCGGGCTCGCCGCGTTCTGCGACGTCTTCTGCGAGGAGGGCGTCTTCACCGTCGAGGAATCCCGGACGATCCTCGTCCGCGCGAAGGAGCTCGGCCTCGGGATTCGCCTCCACGCGGACGAGCTCGCCCGGTCGGGAGGAGCCCGGCTCGCGGCCGAGCTCGGCGCCGCGTCGGCCGATCATCTTCTCTTCGCCGGCCCGGAGGAGATCGAGGCCCTCGCGCGGTCCGGAACGGTCGCCACACTCCTTCCCGGCACGGCCTGGTGGCTGAAGTCCCGCTGCGCGCCTGCCCGGGCCCTGATCGCGGCGGGGGTTCCGGTCGCGGTCGCGACCGACGCGAATCCGGGCTCGTGCAACACCGAGTCCCTGCCCGCGGTCGCGGGGCATGCCTGCCACGACTACGGCATGTCGATCGAAGAGACGGTGACCGCGATGACGTTGAACGGAGCGGCCTCTCTGGGCCGGGCGGGGGACCGGGGCTCGATCGAACCCGGAAAGCGAGCCGATCTCGTCATTCTCGACGCGCCGGACTACCGGCATCTCGTCTATCATTGGGGTCTGCCCCTGGTCACCCACACGATCGTCGGAGGGCGGGTGCATGAATTTTGAGCAGCAGGCATTTTCCGATTTCCGGGCGTCTCTCGCTTCGGATGCCCCCACACCGGGCGGTGGGACGGCCTCGGCGGCCGCGGGCGCGATGGGCGCGTCGCTCCTCTCGATGGTCCTCGGGCTGACGCTCGGCAAGGAGAAGTTCGCGGCCGTCGCCGACGAGCTCCGCCCGATCGCCGACGAGGCCGATCGCGCGGGAGCGCGGCTCGAGGCGCTCATGAACGAGGACGCGGCGGCCTTCGACGCGATGGTCGCCGCGCGGAAGCTCCCGAAGGAGACGGAGAACGAGAAGGCGGCGCGCGCGAAGGCGATGCAGGAGGCGGCGCCCCACGCGGCCGACGTGCCGATGGAGACGGCGCGCTGCGCGGCATCGCTCCTCGCGCGCGTGCCTCTCGTCGCGGAGAAGGGCAATCCCAACGCGGCATCCGACGCGGGCGTCGCGGCGCTGCTGCTCGCCGCCGCGGCCGAGGGAGCGCTGCTGAACGTCGGCATCAATCTCGGGGTCGATCAAGGACCCGGCGGCCGTCCAGGCGATGGAGAAGGAAACCGCGCGAATTTCGGGCGACGTCGAACGGCTGAGGGCGCAGGTGATTGCGCTGGTCCGCAAAACCTTTGCGAAATAGGCAGGCGGGCGCGGCGATGCATCGAGCCGGACGGGCGTGGACAGACCCATGTCGCTCTCCGACGTACGCTCCGGCACGCCTGCGGGCGCCCCGTGCTGTCCGCATCCCGTCGGGCTCGCGCCTCCCCGCGCCTCGAAGCCACCAGAACTGACAATCGCCCGCCCGGGCGCCCGCGCGCGTCTCCCAGCACGGCTGAACGCGTCTCGTCCTCGACGGTGATGGTTACCCATGAGGGAGAGAGCGTTGTGGGGGTTGCTATTCGGTGCCGCCTCTCCCGGCGGGAGAGGCCGCCGCGCCGCAGCTCCGAAGGAGCGAAGGCGGGCGGGTGAGGGAGCCCGGGTCAGCTCGGGATGAGTCCCGCGCGCTCACAAGAGTGAGCGCCGCGGGCTCACTTCTTCCCGGTTTTCTCCAGCTCTTCCGCCGCTTTCTCGACGGCGGCGCGCGTCTTTCGAAGCGCGTCGATCGAAAACGCCCTTCCTTTGGAGAACGCGATCTTGCCGAGCTGGAACAGCGAATCGCCGAGGAGGCGCAGCTCGTCGGCGATCTTGCCCTGGCGGTCTTCGGATTCGTTCATCAGAAACTCTTCTTCTCCCGTTTCGAAAAGAACGTGTTCGGGAACGCCTTCTGGAAATAGTCGTACATCGCGACGATCTGCCGGTTCTCGCCGTTTTCCCACCCCGCGTCCCGGAAGCATCCTTCCTGCCCGGAGAACGTCCGGAAGCAGAGCTCGAGACAGAGGTTCTCGCCGGCGCGCGGAGCGCAGTTGAGCCAGATCTCCTTGATGTTGCGCTCCGTGATCGAGAAGTTGTCTTCGGGATCGACCATCTGGTACCAGTTCACCTGCTCCGCGTCGATCACGAACTTTCCGACCTTCTTCTTCCGGGAGCTTCCGATCCCGAGGAATCCGTGGCGCTGGCGCACGAGGCCGTCGAACTCCGCGTGTCGGGCGACGGGCTGCACCGACTCCGGGGCGGCGGAAGCCGGGGGAGCTCCGGAGCGGAGCATCGCGTCGATGACGGTTTCGGAGATTCCGGCGCGGCGCAGCGCGACGAGGTCGTCGACGGTCAGCCGATACGGCTGGTTGTCGGCCCGGATCTTGTTCAGGAGGAAGTCCTCGGTGTAGCCGGCGTCTTTCAGCCGGAGAATCTCGGTCGCCGCCGGCGAGAGCGGCGGCGTCGCGACGGCCGGAGACGCTGTCGGCGAAGCCGCGTAAGACGTCCCGCTCCCGGAACCGAAGTCGCCGGCCGGGGCGGCCGGTTCGACCGGCGGGGGAGGAGCGGCGAGGGCCGGCGGCGGCGCGGGGATGGGCGGAGGAGGAACGGCCGGGGGCGGCATCGGAGGAGTCGGAGCGGGCTGCGCTGCCGGCGGAGCGTAGGGCGGCGGAGGATTGTTCGACGACAGCGAATGGGAGGCACAGCCCCAGGCCGCGGCCAGGGCTCCGAGAAAAAGGGAAATCCCGAGGATCCGTCGTGTCATGTTCCGCTCCCTGGAGCGCGTCCTTCTTGTCCGACGAGAACCCGAAACGCTCGCGCGAAAATTCTACACCCGGCTGTTCCAGAGAACGTCGGCCGCGCCTCGCCGCCGGTTTTCGAACCGGGCGGCGACGAAAAGCGCGTCCGAGAGGCGGTTGAGGTACGGCACGACGTGCGCGCCGATCTTCTCGGCGCGGGAGAGCGCGATCGCCTTCCGCTCCGCGCGCCGGCAGACGGTGCGCGCGACGTGGAGAAGGGCGGCGCCCGGCGTTCCTCCGGGAAGCACGAAGTTCTCGAGGGGCGGAAGCTCCACCGACATCTCGTCCATCCATCGTTCCAGCGCGTCGACATGCCGCCGTTCGACGACCGGGACCGGGCGCTTCGCCTTCGCGTCCTCGAGCGTGCAGAGGTCCGACCCGAGATGGAAGAGCTCGTTCTGGACCGACGAGAGGCGGCTCGCGATCGCCGGATCGAGGCCGGCCGCGATCGCCGCGCCGATCTGCGAGTTGAGCTCGTCGACGGTGCCGTAGGCGGCGATCCGCGGCGAGTCCTTCGGCACGCGCTCTCCGCCGCCGAGCGCCGTCGTTCCGTCGTCGCCGGACCGCGTGTAGACCTTCGTGATGCGGGGCATCGGGCCGATTCTATTCGGTCGCGGCGGTCAGAAGGTCGCGATCAGCCCCGCCGAGACGCGCCGGCGGGTCGCCGGGAACCCGTTCGCCTCGGCGTACTTCCGGTCGAGCGCGTTCTCGAGCGTGACGAAGGGGGAGACGGATCTCCAGCGGTACTCGACGTGAGCGTCGACGCGGAGATACGACGGATCCTCGGTCGGCCCGAAGGGATAGCCGGCCTCGAAATCGGCGCGCCGGCCGACCCAGACGGTCGAAGCGGACACGAGCCAGGGCCGGGAGTTCCAGACGAGCCCGGCCGCGGCCCGATGGCGCGGGCGGCGGACGAGCGGGGCTCCCGTCGTCTCGTCGATCGCATGGAGGTAGGTGTAGGAGACGCGTCCCGAGAGCGGTGTTCGGGCAGACCAGGCCGCGGAGACCTCGACTCCCTCGGTTCGGGCGCTCCCGACGTTGCCGGGAAGCTGGAGCGCGACGTCGTACTGGATGAGGTCGCGGATGTCGTTGCGGAAAAGCGCGATGTCGAAGCGCCACGGATCGGCCGACCGCGAGAGGGCGACTTCGTAGCTCCGCGATCGCTCGGGCTTGAGATCCGGGTTGCCGTAGAAGGGATAGTAGAGGTCGACGATCGAGGGGGCGCGGAACGCCGTCCCGTAGGAGGCCCGGAGCGCGTCGGCCGCGTCGACGTTCCAGACGACCGAGACCCTCGGGTCGGTCGCGGACCCGAATTGCGAATGGCGGTCGTATCGGATGCCGCCGACGGCCTTGAGCCGCCCGCCTGCCAACGTCCACTGGTCTTCCGCGCCGATCCCCCAGAGGGAGATCGCTCGATCCGCGATGATCGGCCCGAAGCTGCCGCGGGAATCGACCGTGGACCGCTCCCAGGAAGCGGCCGCGGAAACCGTGTTTTCCGCCGAGGCGGTCCAGCTGTCGGCCGCGCGCGCGCCGCGCGTCTTCGCGACCGTGTCGCTCGCAAAGAAGCCGCTCGGGTCGTCGGGGTCCGCCGCGGTGGGGTGGAGATCGACTTCCGACAGCGATCCCGTCAGCGTGTTGTCGTCGGCCAGGCGCGCCTGCACGGGAACGGTCCAGATCGTCTGAGCGAAGTCCGTCGTCCGGTTCGGTGTCGGCACGGATCCGTCGGAGGGAATCTCCGTGCGGGCGAACGTGCGATCGACGTTCACTCCCGTGCGGAACGCGTCGGTCGGCGTCCAGGCGAACTGTGCCGAGGCCTGCCGGTCGCGCCAGGCGCTGTGGTCGACCGTCGTTCCCGAGACGACCTGCGGATCGCCTCCGTCGTGGACGTCCCGTCCCGAGAGCGAGAGCGCGAACGGCCCGGCGCCGGCCGTCGCGAAGAGCGTCTCCTCGTGGAATCCGCGGTTCCCGGCTGCCGCCGTCGCGCGGCCGGAAGGCTCCGCCGAGGCGGCGCGCGTCAGGATCGAAACGACGCCGCCGACCGCATCGGCGCCGTAGAGCGCGGAAAACGGCCCGCGGACGATCTCGATCCGCTCGACGTTCTGCGTCGAGAGGCTCGAGAAGTCGTAGCCCGCGCCATAGGGGCTGTTCACCCGGACGCCGTCGATCAGCACGAGCGTCTGGAACGAGGTCGCGCCGCGGAGGAAGACGCTCGCGACGGTCCCCGCCCCGCCGCTCTGAACGACGTCGACGCCGGGCACCTCGCGGAGGAGCTCGAGGACGTCCGTCTTCCCGCTCTTCTCGATCTGCTGCCGCGAGATCACGGTCACGGACGCCGAGACCGCCGGTTCCACCTCCGGAGCGATCGTCGCGGATACGACGACGTTCTCGGAGACCGGCGCGGGAGCCTGCGCGCGGGCGGCCGCCGGCCAGGCCACGGCCGCGGCGAGCGAGAGTGCCGCGGCGGTTCGACGCCGATCCGGTCGGGCGCGCCGAGCGGCCGCCTCGGCGCCGAAGAGGATCGCCGACCACGCGAGAGTTCCGAGGACGTCGTTTCGGAGGAACGGGAGGCCCGCGGCGTAGCAGATCCCGAGGCCGGTGGCCGTGCGCGGATAGAGGCTCCCCGAGATCCAGACGGCGAAGTTCGTCGAGAGAAAGAAGAGCGCCGGCGCGGCGAGGCACGCTGCGGCGACGGAGGTCGCGCGAACGGGTCTTCCGATTCGCCGTCCGACGAGAACGGAAACCGCGAGCGCTCCGTAGACTGCGAGGCGGACCGGACCGACGGCCGCCCGCCCGCTCCCGAAATCGATGAAGAAGTCGGAAAGCGCCATCGCGGCGAGCGGCAGGAGAACGGCCGGGAAGCGGCGCGGCGCCCGCGCGCCGGCGAAGAGCGCCATTGCGCCGACGGCCGTGGCGCCGGGGACGTGGGGCAGCAAGCGGGAAAGAGCGGCGAGAAGGACGAGGAGAACGACGGCCATCGAAAACCTCCCGTTTCGATGCGGCGTGAGAGTGGCGCTTCGGCAGGTCTCCTGACTTCCGGATCGTCCGCCCGGCGCTCCTTCCCAAGCGCGCGACTCGCATCGGCAGCGCTCAGTGGTTCGTTGCGCGGGCGTCCCCGGTTACAGTGGCGGGAGCCGTGCGGGTTTTTCACCCGCTTCCCTTTTCACCCCTTCCCGGCAATCCGGGAAAAGGCACCGAAGACATTCAAAAGAACAGTGGGAGGTCGGAATATACGCCCGGTTTGCGCGTTGCGCAAACCGGGCGCTTCGAGTTGATCAGTTTCGAGTTGCGAGTCGTCCCCGGACCGGGGAGTGGCGAGTCGTTCAGTTGCGAGTTGCGAGTGGCGAGTCGGGTAAGGAAGAGTATCTTCTCGCGACCTCCTTCTTGACTCCTGGCTCGTCACTCGCTGACTCGCGACCGACGACGGAGTCGTCCTCAGACGACCACGTGCAACGGTCTCTCGGCGGAACGACCGGCGGAGGACGGCACGTATTCCGCCCATGCCCGCGCGAGGCGCGCGATCCCGTCGCGGATCTCGTCCGCCTCGAGGCAGAAGGGAAGACGGATGTGGTCGGCGTGTCCGTTCGACGGCGAGAAGACCGACCCGGGGAGGATCGCGACGCCGTGGCGCCGCGCGACGGCGTCGAATTCCTCGGCGCTGCCGCGCGGGAGGCGCACCCAGATCGAGAGGCCGCCGAGCGGCGGGGTCCATTTCCATTCGGGCAGGCGCCGGGCGAGCTCGCCCGCGAGGACTTCGAACCGCTCGACGATCTCGGCGCGCCGGCGCGCGCGGATCTCCGGCAGGCGCCGCATCAGGCGGGCGGCGAGCGTCTGCGAAAGAGGGGAGTTTCCGAGATCGCGCATGACCTTCAGCTCCGCGGCGTTGTCGAGAAGCGGCGCCGGAGCGCGCAGCCATCCGACGCGGAGCCCTCCCCAGATGAGCTTCGAAAGCGACCCGATCGTCACGCCTTTTCCGCCGCGCGAAAACGCTGCGATCGGCGGCGGAGGCCGCGTTCCGAAGTCGAGCTCGTCGAGCGTCCCGTCTTCGACGACAACGGCGCCGTGGCGGTCGGCGATGGCCGCGATTTCCCGCCGGGACTCCTCGGGGATCACCGGGCCGACCGGGTTCTGGAAGGTCGGCATGAGGTAGATCGCTCGCGGATGCTCCCTTTCGACCGCGGCCGCGAGGCGGTCGACGCGGACGCCGTCGGGCCCGACCGGCACCGTCACCAGCCGCGCGCCGGTCCCCTCGAAGAGGTCGATCGCGCCGATGTACGTCGGATCCTCCAGAACGACGGCGTCGCCGGGCCGGAGGAGGAGCTGCGCCGCGATTCCGATCGCCTGCTGCGCCCCGTGCGTGACGAGGACTTCCGACGCCCGGGTCGGAAGTCCGCCCGCGGTGAGATGCCGCGCGATCGCTTCGCGCAGGGGAGCGAGACCGAGTCCGCTGTAACCGTGTCCGCGGAGGAGCGACCGGGAGTCCCGCGCGGTCTCCGCGAGCGCCTCCTCGAGATCGGGAGCGATCGCGGGAAGATGGAGGCCGAGGAAGGACACCGCCATTCCCCCCGAATCGACGAGACCGCGGAACGCGCTGTGCCGCCGCTGCGCCGCGAGCGGGGCTGCGCTCGGCCGGTTCGGCGGCTCGCGCCGGACCCGCGTGCCGCTCCCCTGGACCGATTCGAGCCAGCCTTCGCCGCGGAGCACCTCGTAGGCTCCGACGACGGTCGTGCGGCTCACCCCGAGGGCTTCGGCCAGGCGCCGCTCCGGCGGGAGAGCGGTCCCGACGGGAAACCGGCCCGCGGCGAGGGCGTCGCGCATCGCCTCGGCGAGCCGCCGATAGGACGGTCCGCGCCGCTCTCTCCACCCTTCGAGTGCCGACACGAATTCCAGAGCGTCCGTTCCGGCCATCAGTCCAATTGTACTGGATTGGATATTGAATTGGCATTAGAATTCTCGCAGAGTTCACAAGGGATGTGGAGAAAACTGGATCAAGCGGCTTGAGGAGGTGAGCGTATGGTTCTCCCGAAATTCGCGTTCTTCGACGGGGCGGATCCTTCCTTACGGCGAGACGAAAGTGGGCCTCCTGACCCATGCGCTCAATTACGGCACCGGGTGCTTCGCGGGAGTGCGTGCGTTCTGGAATACGGAGGAGGAGGAGCTCTTCATCTTTCGCGCGCGCGACCATTTCCAGCGGTTCCTCGAGTCCTCGCGCCTCCTCTCGATGGAGCTTCCTTACTCCGCCGACGAACTCGTCGAGAGCCTCGTCGCGCTGCTCCGGGCCGAGGGCTACCGGGAGGACTCGCTCATCCGTCCGCTCGCGTTCCTCTCCGATGAAACGATCGGCGTCCGACTCGAGGGGCTCACGCCGTCCGTGTCGATGGTGGCGTTCCCGTTCGGGAAATACCTCGACCGCGACGAGGGCGCGCACCTCACCGTTTCGTCCTGGCGCCGGATCGACGACGCGGTGATTCCACCGCGCGGGAAGGTCACGGGGGGATACATCAATTCGGCGCTCGCGAAGAACGACGCCCAGAAAGCCGGCTTCGACGACGCGATCCTCCTCGATGCGCGCGGAAAGGTCAGCGAGGCGACCGTCTCGAACGTGTTTCTCGTCCGCCGGGGGCAGCTCCTCACTCCCGCCGTGACCGACGGCGTCCTCGAGGGAATCACGCGCCGGACGGTGATGGAGCTCGCGCGGCGCGAGCTCGGGATCGAGGTCGTCGAGCGCTCGATCGATCGGACCGAGCTCCTCCTCGCGGAGGAAGCGTTCCTCGCCGGCACCGGCATCGGCATCGTGCCGGTCACGCGCGTCGACCACCGGCCGATCGGCGACGGGCGTACGGGGGAAATCACCGGCTCGATCCGGCGCCTCTACTTCGACGCCGCGCGCGGAAAGCTCGCCGCCTACCGCTCGTGGTGCCGGCCCGTCGGCAAATCGATCCAGCGCGTCGTCGTCGCGTGACGGCGCAGAAGATCCGGCGGCGATGAAGCTTTCGCTGGTCGACGCCTTCGCCGACACCCCGTTCGCCGGAAATCCCGCCGCCGTCTGCGTGCTCGACCGCGACGCGACGCCTTCGTGGCGGCAATCCGTCGCCCGCGAGCTCGGGTTCTCCGAGACTGCCTTTCTCCGGTTTTTCGGAGACGGCGAGATCGAGATCCGCTGGTTCACGCCGGCCGTCGAGGTCGACCTCTGCGGACACGCCACTCTCGCGAGCGCGCATTTCCTCTGGGAATCCGGCCTCGCCCCCTCCGGCCGGGCGATCCGGTTCGCGTCGAAGAGCGGAGCGCTGTCCGCGCGGGGAAGCGCGGGAGCGGTCGAGCTCGATTTTCCCGCCGAGCCGGCCTCGGAGGCCGCGCCGCCGCCCGGGCTCCTCGAGGCGCTGGGGGTCGAGGCCGGGGTGGTTCGGGCGGAATCGCCTGGACTATCTCGTTCTCGCCGACCGGGAGGCGCAGGTCCGCGCGCTCCGTCCGGATTTCCCGGGACTCGCGGCGGCATGCGCCGGGGGGCGCGGCGTGATGGTCACGGCGCGTTCGGAGGATCCGCGTTTCGACTTCGTTTCCCGCTTCTTCGCGCCCTCGGCGGGGATCGACGAGGACCCCGTCACCGGCTCCGCGCACTGCTGCCTCGGGCCGTTCTGGGCCGCCCGGCTGGGGAAGCGCGATCTTCGCGGTTTCCAGGCGTCCGCGCGCGGGGGGAACGTTTCCGTTCGAACCGGAGACGATGGAAGGGTTTATCTCGGCGGATCGGCGGTCACGATTTTTCGGGGCGAGCTCACGGTTCCGGAATAAACCCGGAGGGGGCGGCGTTGTCATGCACGAGGGGAAATCCCTCGCGCCTCTCCAAAACACCTCACCATTTGCAGAAGGGGCGCGGAACGATCGAAAGATCAGCTCCGCGCCCCACCCGCCATTTCCGTCGCGGAAGCTTGCTCGGGGAACCGGAGTGCGTGTCCGCCGCGCGGCTCGCCGAACGAGCGGCTCGACCGCGCCGGCGGACACCCCCTCGCAGCGCTTCCGCTCCCGCATCGCAGATTTTTCACCTCGGTTACTTCGGCGAAAAATCAGGCGATGCGAAGGGCCCCGCAGCGCGACGAAATCCACCCATCATTGCCTGATCGCTCTTTGACCATGTCGGCGACGCAGGATCCCGCCGGGCTCGCGCCTCGCCACGCCTCGAGGTGGTTACGGTAGCGATTCTGGCGCCCCACCCGCCATTTCCGTCGCGGAAGCTTGCTCGGGGAACCGGAGCGCGTGTCCGCCGCGCGGCTCGCCGAACGAGCGGCTCGACCGCGCCGGCGGACACCCCTCGCAGCGCTTCCGCTCCCGCATCGCAGATTTTTCACCTCGGTTACTTCGGCGAAAAATCAGGCGATGCGAAGGGCCCCGCAGCGCGACGAAATCCACCCATCATTGCCTGATCGCTCTTTGACCATGTCGGCGACGCAGGATCCCGCCGGGCTCGCGCCTCGCCGCGCCTGGACTGTTTTACCGGAAGCGATCTCCGCGCCCCACCCGCCATTTCCCGTCGCGGGAGCTTGCTCGGGCCTGTCATCGAATTCGGCTCGTGCTCGAGGCACTCGACCCCTTCGGGGTCCGACGCAAGGACGTGGCGACCTCGCGGAGCGCGGATCACGAAACGCCAGAGAAGGGCCCTTTCAGCAGTAGTAGCGTTGCGGGAATCGAGAATCGATTTCTGCAACCGCCCGGGGAAGAGTTTGCGGCTACTTCTGAATCTCCTTCCATTTCACGAGCAGCGTCTCGAGCGCGCTCTTGGCGCTCTGGAGCTCCGCCTGGGCCTGCGCGGTCGGCGGGGCGTCGGCGCTCTCGACCGCATCGAAGACCTCCGCGAAGCGCCGGTGGAGCCGGGCGAATCCGCCCGCTCCGACGAACGGCGCCAGCCGCGCGGCGGCTTCCTTCTCCGGTGGAGGTCCCGAGGCAGACATCTTCTTCCGGTAGGCGCCGAGCTCCTCGATCGCCGCGAACGAACGATCCATCCCCTCGGCGGCGTCCTGCGCGACCTCGAGCTGCCGCGCGATCGCCTCCGGCGCGACTGAGACCCGGGGATCCATCCTGACGACGAGGGGCTGCGTCTCCGTCTTTCCCCCGGCGGTCAGGCGGAGCGTGTACGTTCCGGGAACGACGAGCGCTCCTTCCGGTTCGGCGGGAGTGTCCTTGCCCCAGATCGCGGCGATCGTGTACTCGTATCGTTCCGACTTCGGCCGTGGATAGCGGAGGTCCCAGACGAACCGGTGGTCGCCCGGCTCCCGGGAGAGGACGGATGCGGGCTTGAGCCACGCCGCCGCGAAGTAGCGGTCGCCGTGGACCGACTCGGGGGCGTCGTCGCTCGAATAGCGGCGGACCAGAGCGCCCTTCGCATCGAGGATCTCGAGCGTGACCGGTCCCGAGCCGCCTGCGGAGAGCGAATAGTCGATCAGCGCGCCGGCCGGCGGATTTTCGCCGAGAGGCGTCTCCGGAGGAAGGGGGGTGTCGTGTCCCTCGCTGCGGCGGAGACGGAACGCCTCGGCCGGACGGAAGAGACGAGGCGACGACCCGACCGGCGCTTCGGCCATCTGCCGGAGCGGCGACACGTCGTCGAGGATCCAGATCGCGCGTCCCTGTGTCGCGGCGATCAGGTCGTCGCCGTGCACGAGGAGGTCGCGGATCCACGTCGTCGGAAGGTCGAGCTGGAGAGACTGCCAGTGATCGCCGTCGTCGAGCGACACGAAGACCCCCGAGTCGGTGCCGGCGTAGAGCAGCCCGCGCCGTTCCGGGTCCGCCCGAACGACGTCGACGAACTCGTCGGCCGGAAGCCCCGATCCGACCGCCGACCAGCTCCGTCCCCCGTCGTGCGTCCGCCAGACGTGAGGGGTGAAGTCGTCGCGCCGGTGCAGATCGACCGCGGCGTAGGCGGTCTCGGGGTCGAGCCGCGAGACGTCGAGCGACGCGATCTTGCTCCAGGCGTCGATTCCCTTCGGCGTGACGTTCGTCCAGTTCTTCCCGCCGTCTCGCGTCCGCTGGATCAGGCCGTCGTCGGTGCCGACCCAGATGTCGTCGTCGGTGCGCGGCGAGAGCGCGATCGAGAAGATCACGCCGAAACCGCACGGCGCCGCGTTCGCGATCGTGATCGCGCCGTCGCATCCCTTCGTGCCGGGGACCGCGCGGGAGAGATCGGGGCTGATCACCTCCCACGACTGCCCGCGGTCGCGCGACCGGAAGAGCACCTGCGCGCCCTGGTAGATGGCGTGCGGCTCGCGCGGGGAGACGGCGATCGGCGTGATCCACGTGTACCGGTACTTCACCGTCGTCGCGCGCTGCGCGTAGGCGGAGACGACGTTCGGGTCGATCGCGGCCGACTGGCCGGTGCGCGTGTCGAAACGACGGAGATTGCCGCCGAGACCGCTCGCGTAGACGGTCAGCGGGTCGCCCGGATCCGGCACGTCGTAGTCCCGCTCGTCGCCGCCGACCGGGTGCCATTCACGGAACGAGATCGTGCCGTAGTCGCTCCGCGACGCGACGCCGACCGTCCCGCTGTCCTGCTGGCCGCTGTAGATCCAGTAGGGAAACCGGTCGTCCGCCGCGAGATGGTAGAACTGCCCGGTCGGCTGGTTGTACCAGCTGCTCCAGCTCTTTCCCGCCGTTGACCGTCACGACGGCGCCCTGGTCGCTGCCGGTCGCGATGTGGTCGGGATGCTTCGGGTTGATCCAGATGAAATGGTAGTCGTCTCCACCCGGCGACCCCTTGAAGACCTCGAACGTCTTCCCGCCGTCGGCGGAGCGGCGGATCGACTGTCCGGTCATGTACACGACGTCCGGGTTCCCGGGGTCGGCCGTGACGCGGCCGAAATAATCGCTGCCGATCCATCTCTCGGAGCAGACGAGGGTCCACGTGGCCCCCCCGTCGTCGGAACGATAGAGGCCCGTCCGGTTTCCCTTTTCGGCGCCGAGCTCGAAATTGCCGCTCGAGGCGCTGGCGGCGACCGCCGCCCAGACGCGGCCGTTGCCTGAAACCGCGAGGCCGATCCGCCCGAGGTTCCCCGCCGGCCAGCCGCCGCCGGAAATCCGCTTCCAGGTCCGGCCTTCGTCCTCCGATTTGTAGATCGCGCTCCCGGGTCCGATGTTCGGCTGGAAATAGGAGAGCCACGGATAATTCCGCGCCTGCCACGCGGCCGCGTAGACGACCGCCGGGTTGCGCGGATCGGCCGCGAGATCCACGGCGCCGGTGTTCTCGTCGACGAAGAGCGTCTTCTTCCAGGTGCGCCCGCCGTCCTCGGACCGGTAGACGCCCCGGTCGGGATTGGCCGCGAAGATGTGCCCGAGCGCCGCGGCAAGGACGACGTTTTCGTCCTTCGGATCGACGAGGATGCGCCCGATCGCGCGCGTCGAGTCGAGGCCGAGGTGCCGCCACGTCCTCCCCGCGTCGTCGGACCGGTAGATCCCTCGACCCGAGGGAACGTCGTACCGCGTTTCGACCTGCCCGGTGCCGACGTAGATCACGTTCGGATCGGACGGGGCGATCGCGAGCGCATCGACCGACGCCGTCCGCTCGTTCTGGAAGAGCGGGTTCCAGGTTCTTCCCGCGTCGTCCGTCCGCCAGACGCCGCCGACCGCCGCGCCGAAGTAGAAGACGTCGGGGCGGTCGGGAATTCCCTCGATGCAGGTCGCCCAGCCGGCGCGGTATGGCCCGATCGACCGCCAGTGGAGGGCGGAGAAAGGCGCCGGAGCGCCGGCGGCGGCGAGGGAGCATCCGAGCGCGGCGGCCACCGCGACAACCCGCGTGATCGACTTCATTTTCCTGCCTTCTTTCTGCGGTTCTCTCTACTCGATGATGCTGAAAATCTCGCGTTGCCCCGACTCGACGAGCGGAACGAACTTCGCGTAGGCGTCCTTCCAGCCGGCGTCGCTCATGGCGGCCTCGCTGCGTTCGAACTCCGCGAGCGAAGGGAAGGTCATTTCGAGCACCAGCGTGTAGAACGGTCCGGTCACGTCGGTCAGGACGCGCGTGGATTGCGCGAAGCCCAGTCGCCGGTTGATCTCGATCATGTTCTTCATCGATTCCTTCGCGTCGCGGGCCTTCCCGAACTTCAGGCGGAAAACGTTGCGGACGACGATCATGAGGACCTCCAAAAGTCCGTATCTTAGTGCCCCGCTCCGGAAAAAACGTGACATTTGCGCCCGCGGCTCGCGCAGGCGGCAGGCCCGCGGCCCGGGGGACTTCCGCTTGCCCCGCGGCGCTTCGAACGGTATCGCGGTATTTGCGGGCACCCGGCCGACGTTTCGGAGTTCCGGGGCCCGGATCACGAGACGCCGGTTTCGGCCTCGACGACCATCAGGTTCCACAATGCCTCGACGTCGCTCCGTTCGGTCGGGATCGCGCCGATCGACGCGCGGACCATCCAGCGGCCCGCGACGACGGCGGGCGTCAGGTAGGCCCTGCCGGAGCGGTTCACGCGCTCGACCCAGGCGAGCGTGTGCCGGTCGAGATCCTCTCCGGAAAGCCCCGGCGGTTCGTGACGGACGCAGACCGTCTGGAGCGGGACGGGGGCGACGACCCTCCACCCGGGCCGCCGGCGCGCCTCCGATTCGAGCCAGCGGGCATTCCCGACGTCGCGGCGGAGGCGGCGCCGGAGACCCTCGAGCCCTTCCGAGCGAAGGAGGAACCAGAGCTTGAGAGCCCGGAATCGCCGGCCGAGCGGGATTCCCCAGTCACGGTAGTTCGTCACCTTCTCGTCGGCCGCGCTCCGCAGGTAGCTCGGGTTCGTGCTCATCACGCGCGCGAGATGCTCGGGATCCCGCACGTAATAGACCGAGCAGTCGAACGCGGCGCCGAGCCACTTGTGGGGATTGACGACGACCGAATCCGCGCCCTCGACGCCTTCCCACATCGGACGGCACTCCGGCAGGATCATCGCGGATCCCGCCATCGCGGCGTCGACGTGGAGCCAGACGCCGCGCTCGCGAGCCACGCCGGCGATCGGACCGAGCGGATCGAACGCGGTCGTCGCCGTCGTGCCCGTCGTGGCGACGACCGCGCACGGGCGGACTCCCGCCGCCGCGTCCGCCGCGATCGCGGAGGCCAGCGCGTCGGGGCGCATCGCGAAATCCGCGTCCGTCGCGATGCGGCGGACGTGCGCGCGCCCGAAACCGGCGAGCAGCGCCGCCTTCTCGACGGAGCTGTGGCTCTGCTCCGAACAATACACGGAAAGCGGCGCTTCCCCCGCGATCCCGCCGCGCGCCATCGAGTACGACGTCGTCTTCTCGCGGGCGCAGAGGAGGGCGACGAGCGTCGACGTGGACGCGGTGTCGGCGATCACGCCGCTCCAGGCGTCGGAGAGCCCGAGCGCCCGTCGGAGCCAGGCGGTCGCGAGCTCCTCGACTTCCGTCAGCGCGGGACAGGCCTCCCACGAGATGCCGAGGACGCCCAGCCCGGTCGAGACGAAGTCGCCGAGGACCGAGGAGAGCTCGGCGTTGGAGGGGAAGAACGCGAAGAATCGGGGATGCTGCCACTGCGTGAGCGAGGGAACGAGCCGGTCGAGGTCGGCGAGGATCGCGGCGAAGGGTTCGCCTTCTTCCGGCGGCGCCGGGGGAGGCTCTCGCGCAGCGCGCCGGGCTCGGCTCGGGACCGCACGGGGAGCGTCGGTGCGGCCCTCCGGTAGTCGGCGATCCAGTCCACCACGGCATGTCCCCAGCGTCGAAATTCTTCGGGCGTCATCGTGGCCCTCCGGGTCGCTTCTACCACGACGGAGCGGGCGGGAAGGGGCGGCCGGGTTCGCGGCCGTCATCGGCCGTCCGATAGAATCGCGGACGTGCCCCCTTCCGACTTCGTCCTCGATTTCGACCGCGTTCGCCGGCTCGGTTTTCCGGAGGTCGTCCTCGCGTCGGGGAAGGACATCGCGCAGATCGCGGCGATCGTCCGGCAGCTCTCGCGGGAGAACGACGTCCTCGTGACCCGGCTGACTCCGGACGCCTGGGAGGAGCTCTCGCGCGAGGCGCTGCCCGGCCGGGCCGATTACGACGCGCGCTCCCGGACGCTCATCGTCCACGTCGGGAAAGCCAACCGGCCGGTTCCCGGCGACGTCGCGATCGTGACGGCGGGAACCGCGGACGTCGACGTCGCTCACGAGGCGAGGCGCACCCTCGAGTACCTCGGCGTCTCCTCGCGCGTCATCGCGGACGTCGGTGTCGCGGGCGTCGTGCGCCTCCTCGGGAAGCTCGAGGAGATCGAGCGGGCGGACGTCGTCATTGCCGTCGCCGGGATGGAAGGCGCGATGTTCTCCGTGATCGGCGGCCTCGTCGGACGGCCGATTCTCTGCGTCCCCACCTCGCGCGGCTACGGCGCGAACTTCGAAGGTCTCGCGTCGCTCCTCTCCGCGCTCTCGTCGTGCGCGAACGGCGTGACCGTGGTCAACATCGATTCGGGGTACGCCGCCGCGATGGGCGCGTACCGCATTCTGGCGAAAGGACCGAAGACATGGCAAAGCCCCAGGGAAAGCGGCGCGTCGGGAAGACGGCCGAGGAGTACGTCCACGGTGCGGCGGTCGGCGTCGACCGGCGCAAGAAGAAAGCGCTCCTAGGCCGGCCGACGACGCCGGTCCGGATCGAGGCCGACACGACGGTCTCGCAGCTCCTCGACAAGTACCGGGACATCTCTTTCCAGGCGCGCGCGCTCGGCCGCTGCGCGGAGGTCTTCGAGAAGGCGCTCCGGGACAAGGACCGCCCGACGATCTTCCTCGGGCTCGCCGGGTCGCTCATCGCCGCGGGGATGCGGCAGGTGATCGTCGACCTCGTCGAGAACAACATGGTGGACGTGATCGTCTCGACGGGCGCGATCATCTCGCAGGACTACTACCAGGTGCGCGGCGGACGGCACTACCACGGGACACCCGACATCGACGACCGGATGCTCCGCGACCTCTACATCGACCGGCTCTACGACACGTTCATCGACGAGGAGAAGTACTGGGAGACCGACATGGCGGTGTCGCAGTTCGCGGACCGGCTCGCGGGAAGGGCGCTCTCCTCGCGCGCGTTCCTGCGGCTGCTCGCCGAGACGGCGCGGCACGACGAGGGCTCGATCCTCGGCGCCTGCGCGCGCCGGAACGTTCCGCTCTTCGTTCCCGCGCTGAACGACTCGTCGATCGGCATCGGCCTGACCGAGCACTACCACCGCGCCCGTCAGGAGGGGAAGGAGCCGTTCATCATCTCGTCGATCCGCGACAACTACGAGCTCACCCAGATCGTCGTGAAGTCGAAATGCACGGCCGCGCTCTACATCTCCGGCGGCGTGCCGAAGAACTACATCAACGACTCGATCGTGATGAGCTACATCTTCGGGCTCGACACGGGCGGCCACCGCTATGCGCTGCAGGTGACAACCGACGCGCCGCACTGGGGAGGGCTCGGCGGCTCGACGCTGTCGGAGGCGACGTCGTGGGGGAAGGTCTCGAAGACCGCGACTCACGAGATGGCGTTCGTCGAGACGTCGGTCGCGCTCCCGATGCTCTACGCCTACGCGCTGCAGAAGAACGCCGCGCGCGGCCGCAAGCGCCTCAAGTACGTCTGGAAGGACGACATCCTGGAGTCGATGACGACGAGATGACTCCCTCTCCCGGCGGGAGAGGTCGATAAATTTACCGGTTTCGGCGTCGCGTTTCACCCAGCGGTCGTTGTGCGGGTTGTGGACTACGCGGCGGGAGAAGGTCTCCCGCAGGTCAGGCGCGTCGCAGCCCGAACTCGACCTCTCCGCGCCAGGTTTCGCCGGGCGGGAGGGCGACGAGCCCCGAGTCGATGCCGCGCGCCGCGAGGTTCGCCGCGTCGGTCGTGCACGTGTACGGCTCGATCGCGACGACGGCGCGGTCGGAAGGCGCATAGAGAACCCATTCGCGGAACTCCGGCCCGGCGGCGACGGAGATCTCGATCCCGCTCTCCGGATCCCGCAGCCCGGCCTCCGACCGGCCGAGGGAATCCCGCCTCACGCGTGTGAAGACGTCGTCGTATTCTCGGCCGTCGAGAGGGCGGAAGTCCCGGAGATCGAATTTTTCGGGGTTGTCCTCCGCCGGAAGGACTCTTCCGGTCGGCATCAGCCGCTCGAGCTCCCAGCGCGCGTCGCCGGGGATCTTCACGAGCGACCTCGCCCGCCGTTCGCGGGAGATCTGCGGGACGGCGTCAGGCTGGATCACGCCCGGCAGGATCGCGGCCGGGAACCACGGGTGCAGGCCGAATCCGAGCGGCAGGTCGGCTTCGCCCGTGTTGTGAACGGAAGCGTCGAGATGCAGGACGCCGTCGCGGAGCCGATGCGTGACGACGAGCCGGCAGGGAAAGGGAAATTGCGTGGCGACGACGGAGAACGCTTCGGTTCGGAGAGAGCAGGTGAGGAAAGCGCCGGCGTTGTTGGTGGCGGCCTGTTCGACGCTCCACGGCTTGTCGTCGACGAGGCCGTGCATCGCCTGCCCGGCGGCGTGATCCCACCCTTTCGACAGGAGATCCCGCATCTCGCAGGTCTTTCCTTCGAAGACGTAGGCCCCGTCGCGGACCCGGTTCGGAAAGGCGAAGAGGATCGGGATTCCGGCGCAGAAAGGGATCCGCGCGAGCTCGCCGAGCCGCTCGGGGGGGAGGACGACATCGATCGGAGGCCCGCCGGAAGCCCCGGCCGGCGTCGTGCGGAAGACGGCCGCATTGTCGCCGAGCTGGGGAAAGACGTGCGCCTCGGCGCGGGTTTCCCCATCGGTCAGCCGGAAGCCGTGGAAGCCGTCGAGCTGGAATTCGGACACTTCATATCGCGCCACAGGGCAACGGACTAGCAATATGCGTTCCCGGCGGAGCGCCACTACAACGAGACGTTGACGAACCTCTTCGGCGAGACGAATTCAGAGATCGGAATGCCAGCCGAGTGGACAAACGAGGCGCGGCCAGACGCGGGCGAGACGCCGGACGCCTCGCGTTAAGGTATCCATGAAGCCCCGTGAGACGCGAGCCCGACGGGATGCGGGCCGGCCGCGAGATCCCGAGGCCTACCGGGGCGTAGGTCGCAGGGTCTCGCGGCCGGCACACGCCCGTCCGGCTCGATGTATCCGCCTTCGCCAAGGCTTCGGCGAGACGAGTCGCGGGGCGCCCTAAATTTCCTTTTGCCGGAAGCAGCCGACAACATGGTCGTTGACCATGCCGACGGCCTGCATGAACGCGTAGCAGATCGTCGGACCGACGAAGTTGAACCCGCGCTCCCGCAGGTCCTTCGAGAGCGCCCGCGATTCGTCCGTTTCCGCCGGGACCTCGCCGGCTCGGAAGCGGTTCCGAATGGGACGCCCGCCGACGAACTCCCAGACGTATTCCGAGAACGAGCCCCGCTCCTCGCGCACCGCGAGAAACGCCCGCGCGTTCTGCGAGGCCACGGAGATCTTCGCGCGGTTCCGGACGATGCCCGCGTCGTTCATGAGCCGGGCCCTGGCGCGCGCGCCGTACCGCGCGATCTTTTCCGCATCGAACCGGTCGAAGGCCCTCCGGAACGCCTCGCGTTTGCGGAGGATCGTGAGCCACGAAAGGCCCGCCTGGAATCCTTCGAGGATGAGGAACTCGAACAATACACGATCGTCGCGCACGGGCACGCCCCATTCGGCGTCGTGGTAGGCCACGTACAGAGGATCGTCGCCCGCCCAATGGCACCGTCGCAGGAGCTTGCTCGGGGAACCGGAGCGCGTTTCCATCGTTCGGACGGTATTCTACGTGGCACGATGACCGACCTGATCGAGACCCGCGTCCGCGACGACGTCGTCGTCTGGACCCTCGGCGGAGAGGAGATCGCAACGAGCTACGGCGCCAACTGCACGGCCGTGGTCGGCCGGGACGCGACGCTCCTCGTGGATCCCCTCATCGCTCCGGCGCACGCGCGCCTCGTGGAAGAGGCGGTCGCGCGGGCCGGCGCTCCTCCCGTCCGCTGGGTCGTCCTCACCCACCACCATACGGACCATGCTCTCGGCTCGTCGTGGTTCGCGCGCCGCAGAGCGACCGTCGTCGCCCACGTGGAATGCGCGCGGGGAATGGAGGCCGCGCATCCGCGGCTGATCGCCGAGCGCCGGCGGGTCCCGAAGCTCGCGCCCCTCTTCGCGGACGCCGAATCGCGTCCGCCGGGCCTGACGTTCACCGACTCCGTTTCGATCGACCTCGGCGGACTCCAGGTCGAAGCCCTCCATCCCGGCCACGGACACACGGCGGGGGACGCCGTCGTGCGCGTCACGGCCCGGTCGCTCGTCGTGAGCGGCGATCTCGTTTCGAACGGATACCACGTGAACTTCGAGGACGCCTCGCTCGACGGGTTCGAGGAAGGGCTTCACCGGCTTCTCGCGTTCGACGCGGCGACGTACGTGCCCGGGCACGGCGCTCCAGGGAGTCGCGAGATCGTCCAACGTCAGCTCGCCTACGACAGGACGGTCGAAAAGCTCGTCGGGGAGGGGAGAGCGTCGAAGTCGGAGGCCGGAGAGATCGCCGAGTCGATCGCGCGCGAATTTCCCGGGTTCCGGCTCGGGATCGTCCTTCCCGACACCGTGCGGCGCTTCTCGGAATCGCCGTCCCCGGAACTGGTCGGCCTGCGTCCGCCGCCGACTGTCTGACCTGTCGCCGAAAACCGGGTCCGTGGCGCCGGGAGCGCGAGCCTCGCGACACTGACGCGCGTGGTGCCGTTCGCGACCCGAGCTCCGCGAGCGTCGCGAACCCGTTCTCCCCGGGGGGGCCCCGCAGGCGTCGAGCCCATGCGGGCGAGCGACGGAGGGCAGATCGCGGAAAGTCTCCTCGACGGGAAGAACGCGCAGCGCGAATTCGCGCAAGCGCCCGGCGAGGAGGAGGTCCGCGATCTGGGAGGCCGCCAGCGGTCGAGCGCCGTGAGCGCGAGCCGCGCGGCCGACTAGCCGAGCGCCTTCTTCTTCGCTTCGAGATCCGCTCGCGCCGCTTCGAGCGCCGCGCGCCGCTCGGGATTCTTCGTGCGAGCGAGCTGGTCGGCGATCCGCGCGAGCGAGAGCTCGATCGCGTGCCGCTCCGCGCGCAGGCGGGCGTCGGCGCGCCGGGCGGCATCGGGGGCGGCAGAGCGCTCTTCGCGGGCGGATTCCTTCTCCGCCGGAAGGTCCTCCTCGCTCTTTCCCCAGCCGCGGGCCATTCCGCCTCCACGAACACGATACGCCGTCCGGCGGCGAGCGCAAGCGGCGGCCGGGTCCCGCCCGCCCGCGGGGTCAGCGGCGGGCCAGTCCGGAGGCGATCTCGGCGATCGCCTGCGCTTCCTTCTCGATGACCCGCGCCACCTCGACGACCTCGCGGTCGGCGAGGTCCCACTTCTTCTGCTCGACCGCCTCGCGGACGGCCGGCAGCGTCTTGACCCCGTATCCGGTGTAGAAACCGGGCGCGTAGACCTGGTGGCGGAACCACGGGCGGCCGGGAAGTCCCGCATCCGAGAGGAGCGCCCGCTCGGCGAGCTTCAGTCGTTCGTTGGCGGCGGCGAGCGTCCCCGGCTTTGCTCCCACCCGCGAGCGCCGCGGCGGCGGCACGGTCGAACGCCTTCGCCGCGTCGTCGAGCTTCGCCTGCGCGTTTTCGAGCGCCGCGAAGGCGATCACCGGAGGAACCGGCGCCTCTTTCGGCGCGACCGTCGGCCGGCGCGGATCGTCGACTGCCGCGAACACCCCCTCGTCGATCTCGCGGTTCGTTTCTCGCGCGGCGGCCCGCTCCTTCTCGGCCTCCCCGCGGATCTCCCGGATGTACCGCGCGACGGCGTCGGAGAGCGCCTCGAAATCGAACGGCAGCAGGTCGGCGTCGGCGAGGCGCAGCACGGCCGTCCCGGCGGCCTGCGCGAGCGCCCTCCCGTAGACGAAATCGCGTATCGGAGAAATGCGTGTACCAGTAGAAGTCGTCGTAGATCGAGTGGTAGATCCCGCCGCCGATCCTCCCCGCCGAAGCCCAGGTTGGCGACGGCGATGCCGAGGTGGTCGATGAAGACGGTGTAGTCGGATCCGGAGCCGAGCGCGGCGATCGGAGTTCTCGCGGCGAGCCCGGCTCGTCCGGCGTCGCGGCGGCCTGGGATCGGGCTCGATCCGCCGCTCGGGGCGATTCGCCTCGAAGATCTCGCGCCGACGAGCCGTTCCACGACCGAGACGTGCGTCTCCGGATCCTCGATGTCTCGGCCACGCCGTTGATGAACTTCTCGAGCGAGTGCGACGCCGCCCGCGTCCCAGAAGCCGCGGCCGTTGGAATCGGAGTTGATGTAGACGACCGCGTTCCGCGAGAGCTCGTCGGCGTGCGTCTCCGCCCATTCCGTCGATCCCAGGAGCCCCGGTTCCTCGCCGTCCCACGCGCAGTAGATGATCGTCCGTTTCGGCCTCCAGCCCTGCTTCAGCAGCTCGCCGAGCGCGCGCGCCTCCTCGAGCATCGCCGATGTGCCCGGAGATCGGGTCCTCGGCGCCGTTGACCCACGCGTCGTGATGGTTGCCGCGGATGATCCATTCGTCGGGATACGCCGAGCCGCGGAGCGTGGCGACGACGTCGTAGATCGGCTTGATGTCCCAGTTGGACTTCACGCTTGCAGGTGGACCGCGCGGTCCCGGGGCCGACGTGGTAGGGGATCGGCAGCGCCCCGCGCCAGCGCTCGGGCGCCATCGGGCCTTCGAGCGCGGCGAGCATCGGCTCGCGCGTCGGCGTAGGAAATCGGCAGCACGGGGATCTTCGTCAGCGTCCTCGCTTCGGCGAGCGGGAGCCGCTTCGCGCCGTGGACCGCGCCGACGCCGGGCGTCAGCGGATCCCCCGGATAGAGCGGCATGTCCATCGACGCTTCCCCGCTGCACGCCCTCCGTGCGGCCGCAACGGTCCCCTCGGGAAGACGTCGCCCTCGTGATACCCGTCCTCGTGCGGGTCGGAATAGATGATGCAGCCGATCGCGCCATGCTCGGCCGCGACCTTCGGCTTGATCCCGCGCCAGGAGCCGCCCGTAGCGCGCGATCACGATCGCGCCCTTGACCGAGATGCCGAGGCGGTCCAGCTCTTCGTAGTCGGCCGGGATGCCGTAGTTGACGTAGACGAGCGGCGCGGTCACGTCGCCGTCGATCGAGTAGGCGTTGTAAGTGGGCAGCTGCTCCGACTTCTGTTCGCTCGTCGGATCGTCCGGGACGCGCGGGCTCCTCGAGCTTCGCCGTGAATTTCACCGGCGCGACCATCTCGAGCAGCCGGTCCGCGGGCGTCGGGAACAGGACGTCGAACGTCTCGATCTTCGCGTCCCAGCCGAAGCTCCGGAACTTCTGGAGGATCCACTCGGCGTTGATCCGGTCCTGCTCGGAGCCGGTGTGGTGCGGGCGTGCGGACAGGGTCCGCATCGTCTCGCGGATCGTCGAGGGATCGATCGAGGCGCGGAACGCATTCTCGCGCGCGCTCTCGGCGGCCGTCGAGGACGCGAGGAAGCCGCGGATTTCGGATTTCTCGTCGGCGCGCGCGGCGGCCGACAGCGCGAGGGCGGCCATCAGGACGGTCGGGAGTCGTTTCATCGGTCCTCCACGTTGATGGCCGGAATATACCAGCCCGATCAATCGGTACCCGCGACGGGACTCCGGCGCTCGAGCAGGATCACGTCGCGCCAGCGGCCGTTCCTTCTTCCCGAGCCGCTCGCGCCGGCCGACCTCGCGGAATCCGCACGCCTTCCGGGGCGCGATCGCGCCCCAAGACGGGGCGTTCGTCTCGAACGTCGCGTTTCCGGCCGCAATCCCCTCGAGATAGATCTCGCGGACGCGCCCCCGGTCGTCGCTTCGAAACGGGAAACCTCGACGCTCACGCAGCCTCCTCGAGGAGCCGGCGCAGCCCTCGTTCCCCGTCGCGCATCATGGCATCGTGGTTCCAGGAAAAGAACGGACGGGCGAGCGAGAAGCTGCATCCCCGTTTCCGTGGCGCGGACGTTCCAGTCGTCGCGGACGGCGGTGATCGCCTTCCCCGCCCGTTCGATCGGCGCGTCGAACCGCCTCCGGGTGACGAAGGCGTCGTCGGACATGGAAGAAGAAGCCAGATTATCGCCGACCGAAAAACCGGTGACAAAACCGCCGTTCCCTGGCGTCTTACCTGTCATGATCGCCGTCGTGGGCCGACCGGAAGATCCGGAAGCGCCGGAGCCGTCGGCTGCGGCGGGAGGATCGTCGCCGGATGAATCGTGGCGCCGTTCGTTCGGAGACGTCGCCGCCGGTCGCCTGTCCGGGCTCGAATCGCTGTACGACGCCTTCGCCGGGCCGATCTTCGGCCTCGCGCTCTGGAGGACCGGATCAGTCGAGGACGCCGGCGACGTCGTGCAGGAGGTGTTCGTCCGGCTCGCCGAGCGGCGCGCGTCCCTCGGACGCGTGCGGAACCCGAAGGCTTGGCTCCTGTCCGTGGCCCACCGGATCGCCGTCGACGTGACGCGGCGGCGCCGGCGACGCGCCGCGGAGCCGATCGAGCATTTTCCGCTGCTGCGGGCGACCGAGAACGATCCCGGGCGTGCGTCGGACGCGGCGAAGGCGTCGAGGACGCTCGCCGCTCTTCCTCCCGTGCAGCGGGATGCGATCTACCTGAGGCTTTTCTCTGGCTGCACGTTCCAGGCGATCGGCGACATCATGCGTGTCCCGACCTTCACGGCAGCGAGCCGGTATCGGCTCGGGATCGCGAAGCTTCGCCGGCTCATGGGAGAACAGAGATGAAAAACGATCACGAATTCTTCGGCAACCTCGTTCCTCCGTCGCCTCCCTCGGGTTTGCGCACGCGGGTTCTGGCCGCGGCCGGCACGATCCTCGCGCGCGAATCCGGCGGATTCTGGACGAGGATCTGGGAGAGCCCGATATTTCGCGCCTCGTGGGCCGCCACGATCTTCCTTCTCGCGTTGGGTCACCTGACACTCTCGACACTCTCGCAGAAATCGTCTCGAAGCTCCGGCAACGCGCTGCATGCGTCCACTGGAATTCCCGGCGGATCGGATTTCGCCAACGCGTTTTCCCTTCCAAGAATCGACCCGGTTACTCTGAAATGGACAGCATTGAGCGACGAGGAATGGCTCGATCGAGCCGACCGCGTCAGCCGCGCAATGCCAGGCTCATCTCGAAAGGAGAAATCGTCATGAATTCCTTGGACCGCTCTTCGCTTCGAAAAATCCTGGCCGCTCTCTCGCCAGTCCTCCTGCTCGGTATCTTTCTCGGCATCCGGATCGCTTCGCGGGCCAGGATCGCCGACGGAAGCCCGCTCCCGATCGGGCGCGCCGTGGTCCCTGCGCCCGCACCGATCCGGCTGGAAACGCTCACCTTTCCGTGCTGGGGCTGTCCCGACGCCGATTCCTGGCCGATCCAGTTCCGGACGAACCTCGATCTCCTGGCTCCCCTCGGCACGGGGACCGAGAACGCCGCTCGCTGGTTCGGAGACTTTGCGAAGCCGAATGGCTCGCGATCCGCGGAGGCCGAAGCCGCGATGAACCGCCGGGTCGAAGGCCGCGATGGTCTCGGAAAAATCCTGCCTCCGGACGACCCGCTGCTGCGCGAGGCCGAGCCATGGTGCGATCAGGCGACGATGCGCTTCTATCCGGATGTCTTCCCTTTGAGGGGTGCCGACACGCAGATCCCGAACATGCTCCTCGCGCTCTCGTTTGCAAGGTCCTGGGTGGCGCGCGGCGAAGCGTCTTCGGATCCCGAGCGGGCGATGGAGGATTTTCGGCGGGCGATCCGTCTCGGCCGGCTGCTGCGGCAGGATGATGTTGTCCTGATCGACGACTTGGTCGGGCTGGCGGCGATCCGCCTCGGAACGGAGGGAATCTACGATCTGGCGCGGCGTCAAGGGAACATGAAGCTCGCGCTCGCCGCCTCTCTGGTCCTTGGCGAACACGCGGCGCAGCGTCTTCGCACGGCAGAGCAAGTGACGAAGTTCGACGTCATGCGATACGTTTCGGGCCCGGATGCGGCGCACGTCACTTTGGAAGTGCCGGATAGGAAGGTCGACGAGATCATCGGTGTCGCGACAAAAGGCTCTGACCGTCGATTTCGCTTCGAAGCAATGTTGTCCTTGAACATCGTTCGGTTTCTCGGGAGCCACGTCCAACAGGCGAAGGCCGCCGAGACACTCACGGCGCTCGCGACATCGCTCGACCCGCTCAACGCCAGCGTCGCCGAGTGGGCCCGCGACACGCCTCCCTCTCCCGACCGGTTCGAGAATCTCTTCTCGGACAAGACACACCCGATGGGATCTTTCCCTGTGGCACGTTGACGGTCCGGGCCATTCCGACCGGCTGGAGCGGCCGGGCTCTATTCGCCGCCACGGGTCGGTCGCGAAGAACTCGGAGGTAAACCGGCGAGCGGAGACCTTTTGCGGTATCTTCCCGCCCTCATGCTGCGCGCCGGAATCGTGGGCCTTCCGAACGTCGGGAAATCGACGCTCTTCAACGCGTTGACGAAGACGCGCAAGGCCGAGGCCGCGAACTACCCGTTCTGTACGATCGACCCGAACGTCGGAGTCGTGACGGCGCCCGACGAACGGCTGGAGCCGCTCGCGAAGATCGTGAAGACGCAGGTCCTGATCCCGGCGACGGTCGAGTTCGTCGACATCGCCGGGCTCGTCGCGGGCGCCTCGAAAGGGGAAGGGCTCGGCAACAAGTTCCTTTCGCACATCCGCGAGGTCGACGCGATCGTCGAGGTCGTCCGCTGCTTCGAGGACAAGGACATCATCCACGTCTCCGGGAAGATCGATCCCGTCGCGGACATCGAGACGATCACGACCGAGCTCGTGCTCGCCGATCTCGAGACGGTCGGCAAGGCGCTCGAGAAGGCCGAGCGGCTCGCGAAGGGGAACAACAAGGAGGCGAAGGCGGAAGCCGAGCTCGCCCGGCGGATGCAGGCGCATCTCGACGCCGGGCGCCCGGCGACCGAGTTCGATTTCGGCCACGAAGATCGCGAGATCGCGGCGCGGCGCTGGTTCCTCCTGTCGATGAAGCCCACGCTCTTCGCCTGCAACGTCGCCGAGTCGGACCTGACCAACGCCGAGAAGCTCCCCGCCGTCCAGGCGGTCATGAAATTCGCCGAGCGGCACGCGGGGAGCGAGGCGATCGTGATCTCCGCGCAGATCGAGTCCGAGCTCGCGGAGCTTCCCGACGCCGAGGCGGCCGAATACCTGAAATCTCTCGGCGTGCTCGATTCCGGCGTCTCCCGGCTCATTCGGGCGACCTACCATCTCCTCGGCCTGCGCACTTTTCTGACGGCGGGGGAGAAGGAAGTCCGTGCCTGGACGATCCACCAGGGCGACACCGCGCCGAAGGCGGCCGGCGTCATTCACTCCGACTTCGAGCGGGGATTCATCCGCGCGGAAACAGTCGGCTACCGGGATCTCGTCGCCGCCGGATCGATGGCGGTCGCACGCGAGAAGGGACTCGTCCGGCAGGAGGGGAAAGAGTACGTCGTGCAGGACGGGGACGTGATGCTGTTCAAGTTCAACGTCTGAGCGCGGGATTTCGCGCTCACACGTTGAAACCCCACCCCTGCCCCTCCCCAGGTGGGGAGGGGGAACAGAGGAGAGGGACCGCCCGTGTGAGAGCTTGCGCCCGCTGCGAAGCGAAGACTACGGCGCGAAGGGGTCGACGCGAGATTTCGGTCAGAAGGAAAGCAAGAAGTTCATCAGCGGCAGGTGGAGCTCACCTTTCTCCAAGTCCCACCGACTGGTCTCGCGTGTGACAACGACTGTGTGTCGAACCGAAAACTTCGAGCAGAAGTGACGTACTCCGCTGAGATCCTTTTCGTCGATGCGTTTCCGAAACTTCACTTCGATCGGCAGCACGGTACCGTCGATACGTTCGGCGACGAAGTCGACTTCCTGAATCGGGGTTCGCCGGTCGTCGGGCTTCAAGAAGTCGCGGTAGAAGAAGACCTGAAGGTTGTGACCGCGAATCACACCCTGAACAAGAGTCTCGACCAAGGGGCCGAGAGGCTGGGGATCCGATTCCCAAAGCGACGGAGCGCTGCGGAAGATGGCATTCCTGACCCCGAGATCGGTGACGGTGATTTTGGCGGGAACGCGCGCTGACGCTTTTTTTGCGAGCGGATACCTCCGAAATTCACGAATCAGAAGTGCGTCCGCGAGGTAGTGCAGATAGTTGCCGACCGTCGGCTGATTCGTTGGAATCCCTCTTTGGGAAACTTCCGACGCGAGCTTGTTCTGCGCGATTTCCTGGCCGGTCAACCGTGCAACGGCGAGATACAGACTTCGGAGTAGCCCGGGATTCTCAACGGGGAACAGGTCGGGAATGTCCGCGCCGAGAACATTGTCGAAGACAGTCTGAACGAGGTAATCGGCCCAGAGATCGTCGTCCACCTCCCCGCTGTGGAGCCGCGGATATCCGCCCCTCACGTAGTACCGTTCCAGCTGACGCTTGAGCGCCAGTTTTTGCTGCGGGCGCAGCGCGTCCAGACGCTCGTTCGATTTCCGGAGTTCGCCTTGGAAAACGGCCTCGAAGCGGATGGGCGGAGGAAGAATTGAGGCGAGGTCGGGCCTCCAACATTCCAGGACCTCGCGAAATGAGAAGACGGGGAGCTCGGTCGTGAAAACGCGGCCCGCCAGACTTTCCCGCCCTCCGCGGGCGACAAGCACGCTTGAAGACCCGGTCAAGAGCATGCGAATGGGGAACGTGTCTCCCGCGTGCTTCACCTCGTCGTGCCACCGGCGAAGCTTGTGGATCTCGTCCAGGAACACGTAAGCAGGGGCGCCGTTTTCGAACGTCCGCTGCCGGACTTCCTCCTGAAACCAGCGAAGAACATTCCGAAGCGCCGCAGGCTCTTCGCGCAAGAGTTCGAGATCGAACCGGACGAAGAGAACGTCGGTTCCAGACACTCCGGCGCTCACGAGATCTTGAATGATCTGGTGGATCCCCGTGGTCTTTCCTACCTGACGAGGTCCTCGGATGACCTCGATGAGTCCCTTAGGTTCCCGGAGACGTGCAACGAGCTCACGGATCGCCGGCCGTCGATATGCGGGTGGTTCCGGGCGGACGACGACGGGCGTCTTCCACCACGGGTTCAACTCGCGAAGGACTTGAATCGCTTCAACGGAAGGAAATAGCCATGCCACGTCGCAAATTATAAACTGAAATATAATGTGTGACAACCCGTCGACCCTGACCGGTGTATTCTCTCGGGAAACACCCTTTCGGCCGGTCGTCGGCGTGGAGGGCTTCGTGACTCTGGCGGCGGGCACGCGCCTCGGAAACTACGAGATCACGGGACTTCTCGGCGTCGGGGGCATGGGCGAGGTTTATCGGGCCCGCGACACGAAGCTCGGACGCGACGTCGCCCTGAAGGTCCTGCCGGAAGCCGTCGGGGGGGATGCCGGACGCATTTCGCGATTCGAACGGGAAGCCCGCCTCCTCGCCTCGGTCAATCATCCGGGGATCGCCGCGATCTACGGGGCCGAAGAGTCGGGGGAGACGCGCTACCTCGTCCTGGAGCTCGTCGCCGGCGACACGCTGACGGAGCGGTTGCGCGCCACGCTCGCGCCGGCCGAGGCGCTTCGCATCGCCCGGCAGATCGCCGAAGCGCTCGAGGCGGCGCACGAGCGCGGCATCATCCACCGGGACCTGAAGCCCTCCAACGTCATGGTCACGCCGCAGGGACGCGTGAAGCTCCTCGACCTCGGCCTCGCCAAGATGATGGGGAACCTGAAGTCCGAGACCGACCAGCATTCGCAGGAGATCACGATGCCGCCGATGGAAGACACGCGGCCCGGCGTGATCCTCGGGACGGTCGAGTTCATGAGCCCCGAGCAGGCGCGGGGAAAGGCGATCGACAAGAGGACCGACATCTGGGCTTTCGGATGCATCCTCTTCGAATGTTTCTCGGGCCGGCGCGCGTTCGCGGGCGAATCGGTTTCGGACGCGATCGCGTCGATCCTGCTGCGCGAGCCGGACTGGTCGTCGCTGCCGGCCGACACGCCTCCCGGGATCCGCGAGCTGCTGCAGCGCTGCCTCCAGAAGGACCCGAATCACCGGCTGCGGGACATCGGGGACGCCCGTCTCGCGATCGACGAGGTGCTCGCGGGCGTCGAGCCGCGGCGCTCCTCGGCGAGCGGGACGCTTTCCAGGGCAGCGCCGCGGAGCCGCCGGAGAGTGTTCGCCGTCGCTGCGGCGATCGCCGTCGTCCTCGCCGGCGCGGCCGCTGTCCTCTATCGCCGGACGCATGCGCCGGGCCCCGCGACGTCGTCCGCCGGCCGTCTCATCGCCATCCTCCCGTTCCGCGACCTGTCGAACGTGCGGGATGGGAACCTGATCGGGGAGGGCCTCGTCGAAACCGTGTCGGCGCGGCTCGGCGGAGCGACCGGGATGCAGGTCGTGTCGCCGGCCGCCGTCGTCACCGCCTCCGCCGCCGATCCGGATCCTGCGAGGGTCGCGCGCAGTCTCGGCGCCTCGGTCTACCTGCGCGGCTCCGTCCAGCGGAGCGCCGACAAGGTCCGCATCACCTACTCGCTCTTCGACGCGACCCACGGCGTCGAGCTGACCGGCGGGACGCTCGACGGCTCCGCTTCGGACCTCTTCGAGCTGCAGGACCGACTCGTCGCGCGGGTGAGCGAGGCGGAAGCCGTGCCGATGAAGCGGACCGCATCGCCGCCGACCGGTCTCGAGGCGGCGGGCCAGCAGGAGCGATATCTCAAGGCGGTCGGCCTCCTCCAGCACTACAACACGAAGGCGTCGGTCGACGAGGCGATCGGGATTCTCGAGCCCCTCGCTCTGGAGGCGCCGCGGTCGCCGTACGTGTTCGCCTCGCTCGCCCGCGCCCGGCTCGCGAGCTTCGATCTGACGCACGACGCTTCGCTCGTGCCGAAGGCGGAGGATGCGGCCATGCGCGCGCGGACGCTCGACCCCGCGCTCGTCGAGGTCGACGTCACGCTGGGCGAGCTGCGCCTCCACACCGGCAACGCGGCGGGAGCGGCGGAGGCGTTCCGGCAGGCGCTCTCCACCTCCCCGACGAATTTCGGTGCGCGCCTGGGGCTCGCGCGCGCGCTCGGCGCGGCGGGAAACGGCGCCGAGGCGGAGCAGGCCTTCCGGGACGCGATCGCCCTCCAACCCACGTACTGGGGCGGGTACAGCAAGCTCGGCGGGTACTACTACGCGCACGGGCGCTACAGCGAGGCGGCGGACGCCTTCCGGCGGGTCACCGCGCTCACGCCCGACAACGCGCTCGCGTGGAGCAACCTGGGCGGGGTCGAGGAGCTCCAGGGGGACTTCGAGTCGGCGCGGGCCGCCTTCGAGAAGTCGCTGTCCCTTTCGGCGACCGACACGGCGTACGCGAATCTGGGCACGGCGGCGTTCTTTCTGGGAGACTTCGCCCGGGCGGCCGACGCGTTCGAACAGGCCGTCCGGTTGAACCCCGACCATTTCGAGCTCTGGTCGAATCTCGGCGACGCGCGGCGCTGGGCGCGGGGACGTCGCGACACCGCGGCGTCGGCCTACGCGAAGGCGAACGCGCTCGCCACGAAGGAGCTGGCCGTCAACCCGAAAGAGGCGATGGCCCATTCGCACCTCGGGCTCTGTTACGCCAAGACCGGGCGTCCGGCGCAGGCGCGCGCGGAAGCGGACGAATCGGTCCGTCTGGAGGGTGAAAACCCGGAGATTCTGTACAATGCGGGCATCGTTTCGAATTTGACGGGGCGGACGGACGAGGCCGTCGACCGGTTGCGGCGGGCGATCGCGGCCGGATACTCGCGGGCCTTCATCGATCACGAGCCGGAGATCGCGAACCTGCGATCGGCCGGCCGATTGAAATAGGAGGGGGAAGATGCATCGAAGGATCCTGGCGGCAGTCCTGGTTTCGGGATCGATCGCGGCCGTCACGGCCGCCCAGACCGACTCGAGCACGACACAGGCGGCGCAGACCGCGCAGAACGCGGCGGCAACGACTTCCGCGACGACGACCTCCACGACCTCGTCGACCGCGACGAGTGGCCCGACCCCGTGCACGAACCAGCCGATGAACCACAAGATCTCCGTCACCACCGACGGCGTGAGCTGCAAGGACGCGCACGTTTCGAAGAAGCAGCAGAACACGATCCGCTGGTACTCGCCGAAGGGGACGACCCTCTCGATCGTGTGGGACACCGAAGTCCCCTTCAAATCGGTCACGTGCAAGTACAACGGGTGCAAGGCCAAGGGAGTGAAATCGCTCCCCGACGGGACGACGCTGGCCTACGAGACGGCGATCAACGGCGTGAAGACGAAGGATCCGAACGTCATCATCAATCCATAGCCACGAACGGGCGATCCCTCGCCCGACGGGGATCACGGCTGGAATCGGCCGTGGAGGAGGAAAAGATGCGGAACTGGACCTTGTTGGGAGCGGTGATGGGGCTCGCCTTGGCAGTCGGATGCGCGGGCACGCGCTATCGAAGTGGCCATCCGCATCATCCGACGAATTGTGACCACCAGGCGCACGACAACACCGTGGAGGTCACGACGGCGGGTGTGAGCTGCAAGGACATCTACATCAAGAAGAACGTCGACAGCATCGTCTGGTATTCGGCCGACGGAACGAAGCTGAAGGTCAAATTTGACGACGATCCGTTCGACGACCTTTCTTGCATCGACAACGAATGCACGGCGTACTGGGTGAAGGGCGAGATCACCCGGGATACAACGTTCAAGTACTATACGTTCCTGAACGGCAAATTGAATTCCGACCCGAACGTGATCATCAAGCCGTCGTCGTAGCGGGCCCGAAACCGCGCGGCGCTTTCTTCGTTATCATCGCCGACGAGGGGAGCGCATGAGCCGAAGGGGGACCGGTCTTCGGAGAGCAGGATTCCTGTCGATCGCCGCGGGCGCGGCGATCGGCTTCGCCGCGTGCCGGAAGTCTGCGCCGCCGGCGCCTCCGCCGACGCCGGTCGAAGTCCGGACGCTCCGGCTCGCGCCCGTCCCGCGGACGACGGAGTACGTGGCCACGCTCGAGTCTCGCCAGTCGATCACGATCCAGCCGCAGGTCGAAGGGCACATCACGAAGATCTTCGTCAAGTCCGGCGATCGGGTCGCGGCAGGCGCGCCTCTCCTCCAGATCGATCCCGAGAAGCAGGCCGCGACCGTCCGCGCCTCGGAGGCGACGCACGCCGCGAAGGTGGCGGCGCTCCATCTCGCGGAACAGCAGTTCGGGCGGATCCAGAAGCTCTTCTCGGAGGGCCTCGCGAGCAAGCAGGACCTCGACCAGGCGAACGCCGCCCTCGATTCCGCCCGGGCCGACACCCAGTCGGCCGAGGCTCAGGTGCGCCAGGAGAGCGTCGACCTCGGCTATTACCGCGTCGAGGCGCCCGCCGCCGGGACCGTCGGCGACATCCCCGTCCGCCTCGGCGATCGGGTGACGACCTCGACGATTCTCACGACGCTCGACCGGCTCGGCGCCGGGCTCGAGGCGTACATCTCCGTTCCCGTCGAGCGTTCCGCCGACCTGCGGCTGGGTCTTCCGGTCGAGATCGTCGACGAGGCCGGTAAACCGATCGTGCGGACGAAGATCTATTTCATCGCGCCGCGGGTCTCCGACGAGACGCAGGCGATTCTCGCGAAAGCGCCGGTCGACGATCCGAAAAGCGGTCTTCGGCCGGCCCAGCTCGTGCGCGCACGGATCGTCTGGAGCTCGAGTCCGGCCCTGACGATCCCCGTCGTGTCGGTCACGCGGATCGCCGGCCAGGACTTCGCCTTCGTCGTCGACGGGCCTCCGGGAGCGACCATCGCGCACCAGCGCGCGATCAAGGTCGGCGACATCGTCGGTAACGATTACGTGGTGCGGGGCGGCCTGAAACCCGGCGAGCGCGTCGTCGTCGGCGGAATCCAGAAGGTCGCCGAAGGAGCGCCGGTTGCTCCCGAATCGTGATTCGGGGGCAACGGGAAATCCGAAGCACGAAATCCGAAACAAGCTCGAAACGTGAAAAAAATTCGAAACGAAAAACGAAAAATGCGCCGCGAGATCTTCCTGATGTCGGGTAACCGGACCGTGGCATTCGGTTCGAGTTTTGGTTTTTCGAAATTCGGATTTGTTTCGGATTTCGGATTTCGTGTTTCGGATTTCTGTTTCGCTTGATGGTCGACTTCTTCATCCGCCGTCCCGTCTTCGCGAGCGTCTGCGCGATGATCCTCGTCCTCGCGGGGGCGATCTCGATCCCGACGCTGCCCGTCGCGCAGTTCCCGCAGCTCGCGCCCCCGCAGATCACCGTCTCGAGCTCCTACACGGGCGCGTCGGCGCAGGCGGTCGAGACGGCGGTGACGACGCCGCTCGAGCAGGCGATCAACGGCGTCGAGGGAATGCGCTACATCCAGTCGACGAGCGGCAACGACGGCAGCTCGTCGATCACGGCGACGTTCGACCTCTCGCGGAACCTCGACGTCGCCGCGGTCGACGTGCAGAACCGGGTCGCGTCGGCGCAGGGGCGCCTCCCGAACGAGGTGAAGACGACGGGCGTCACGGTCGCGAAGAACTCGAGCGCATTCGTCCTGGCCCTCGGCCTGTTCGCGCCGCACGGCGAGTACGACGCGCTCTGGATCAGCAACTACGCGGACGTGTTCCTGAAGGACGCGATCAAGCGGGTGCCGGGAGTCGGCGACGTGATCATCTTCGGCGAGCGCAAGTACGCGATGCGGCTCTGGCTCGATCCCGATCGGCTCGCCGCGCGAAAGCTCACGGCGGACGACGTCGTCTCCGCCCTCCAGGAGCAGAACGTCCAGGTGCCGGCCGGGCAGCTCGGCCAGCCGCCCGCGCCGCCCGGACAGCAGTTTCAGATCTCCGTGCGCGCCGTCGGCCGCCTGATCGACCCGGCGCAGTTCGACCAGATCGTGCTGAAGGCGGCGCCCGACGGGACGATCGTGCGGCTCCAGGACGTCGGCCGCGCGGAGCTCGGCGCCGAGAGCTACGGAACGAACCTGCGGTTCAACGGGATCGACGCGGTCGGCCTCGGCGTTCTGCAGCTTCCGACCGCCAACGCCCTCGCGGTCGACAAGGCCGTCCGGGCCGAGCTCGGCCGTCTCGCGAAGAGCTTCCCGCCGGGCCTCGAGTACCGGGTCGCTTTCGACACGACGACGGCGGTCTCGGAGTCGATTCGCGAGGTGCTCGTGACGCTGCTCGAGGCGATCGCGCTCGTCATCCTCGTGATCTTCCTCTTCCTGCAGGACTGGCGGATGACGCTCATCCCGGCGATCACGATCCCGGTCTCGCTCGTCGGAACGTTCACCTTCGTCAAGCTCCTCGGCTTCTCGATCAACACGCTGACGCTCTTCGGGATCACGCTCGCGACGGGCCTCGTCGTCGACGACGCGATCGTCGTCATCGAGAACATCGAGCGGCACATCCGGGAGCGCCATCTGTCGGCGCCGGAGGCCGCCTCGTCGGCGATGAAGGAGGTCGCGGGCGCGGTCATCGCGACCTCGCTCGTGCTGGTGGCGGTCTTCGTGCCGGTCGGCGTTCTTCCCCGGCACGACGGGCGACCTCTACCAGCAGTTCGCGCTGACGATCGCGTTCTCGGTCGCCCTCTCGGCCTTCAACGCGCTGACGCTGACCCCGGCGCTCGCGGCGCTGCTCCTCGGACACGAGCGGGAGCAGCCGAAGGGCGTGTTCTGCCGGGCTCAACGCCGCGATCGCGGCGACGACGCGCCGTTACCGCGATTCGCTGTCGCGGATCGTCCGGCGGCCGCGGACGATGGGCGCCGCCTTCCTCGCGGGCCTCGGCGCTGACCTATCTCGTCTTCCGGAAAGTTCCGACGGCCTTCGTCCCGGACGAGGACCAGGGATATTTCATCGTCGCGGTGCAGGCTCCCCCGGGGGCCTCGCTCGACTACACGAACAAGATCGCGGCGCGGGTGTCGGCGACGCTGATGCGCGAGCCGGAGGTCGCCGGGCGTCTTCGCCGTCGCGGGCTTCTCGTTCTCCGGGACCGCGTCGAACAAGGCGATCGTGTTCGCGCCGCTGAAGCCCCTCTCCGTGCGGCGCGGCTCCCGCCATTCCGTCGACGCGGTGATCGGGCGCGTCCGCGGGCCTCTGATGGGAATCCCGGGAGCGATCGTCATTCCGTTCGCGCCGCCGCCGATTCCCGGCGTCAGCCGGTTCGGCGGGTTCCAGTTCGAGGTGCACGACCAGGCGGGCGGGTCGATCGAGCAGCTCGCCGCGGCGACGAAGGATCTCGTCGCCCGGGGCAACCGCGATCCGGCGCTGCGGGGACTCTTCACCGACTTCACGGCGAGCGACCCGCAGCTCCTCGTCACGATCGACCGCGAGCAGGCGAAGGTCGCTCGGCGTCGATCTCGCTCAGATCACCGACGCGCTGCAGGTCTACATGGGCTCGCTGTACGTCAACGACTTCGATTTCAACAACCGCGCCTACCGCGTGACGATCCAGGCGGCCCCCCGCTTCCGGAGCCAGCCCCGCGACATTCGCGCCTATGACGTTCGTACCGCGTCGGGGAAGATGATCCCGCTCGAGACTCTCGTCGACATCCGCGAAACGACGGCGCCCCAGGTCATCAGCCACTACAACCTGTTCCGCTCCGCGGAGATCAACGGGTCCGCGGCGCCCGGCTACAGCTCCGGCCAGGCGCTCGCCGAGATGGAGTCGCTCGCGCGGCGGGCGCTGCCGGCCGGCTTCGGCTACGCGTGGTCGGGGCTCTCGCTCGAGGAGCTCGAGTCGGGAGGCAGTCGATCGTGCTCTTCGGGCTCGGGATCCTCTTCGTGTATCTGACGCTCGCGGCCCAGTACGAAAGCTTCGCCCTGCCGTTCATCATCCTGCTCGCCGTGCCTCTCGCGATCCTCGGCGCGCTGCTCGCGCAGGCGATCCGCGGCCTCCAGAACGACGTGTACTGCCAGATCGGGCTCGTGATGCTGATCGGCCTCGCGGCGAAGAACGCCATTCTGATCGTGGAGTTCGCCGAACAGCTCCGGGCGAAGGGGATGACGATCTCCGAGGCGGCAGTCGAGGCGGCCCGGATCCGCCTGCGGCCGATCCTGATGACCTCGTTCGCGTTCATTCTCGGCGTCCTGCCGCTCGTCTTCGCGAGCGGCGCGGGGCGGGCCAGCCGGCATTCGATCGGCACGACGGTCTTCGGAGGCATGATCTTCGCGACGACCCTGAACCTCCTCTTCATCCCGGCGCTGTACGTGATCGTCGAGACCGTCCGCGAGAGGAGAAGGCCGACGCCAGCTCCGGCCGCGCCGCCTCCCGGCCCGTCCGCCTGATTTCATCGGCCCGGCAGTTCCGCGCGTCGAACGGCCGCGCGATCAGCGTACACTTCCGCGCGTGAAAGACCGGATCGCGCTCGTCGTCGGCGACATCACTCTCCTCGACGTCGACGCGATCGTGAACGCGGCGAACTCGGCGCTCCAGCTCGGGTCCGGCGTCGCGGGTGCCATCCGCGCCCGCGGCGGGCCCAAGATCCAGGAGGAATGCGACGCGATCGGCCACTGCACGGCCGGCGAGGCGGTCGTGACCGGCGGGGGGAATCTCGCGGCGCGGTTCGTGATCCACGCCGTCGGGCCCCGCGGATCCGACCCGGAGGCGGCGGCGCTGCTCGCGTCGGCGTGCCGCGCGGCCCTCGAGCGGGCGGAGGAACGAGGCCTCGAGTCCGTCGCGATCCCGGCGATATCGACCGGGGTCTTCGGATTTCCGCTCGGGCTGGCGGCGCAGATCCTCGTCGGCGAGGCTCGGCAGTTTGCGGCGACGCATCCGAAGCCGGAGCGGATCCTCTTCTGCCTCCGCGATGCGCCGGCGCTCGAGGTGTTCGACCGCGCCCTCCGCGGCGCGAAGACGACCGGCTTTCCGTGAAGCGCGGCCGTATGGCCGCGCGGCTACATCGAGAAGACGCGGTTGGACGACACCCACTCCCCGAACTCCGCCGCGGGCACGGCCGGGCTGAAAAGGAAGCCCTGGAGCTCGTCGCACTGATGCCGCCGCAGGAAGTCCGCCTGCTTCGCGTTCTCGACCCCCTCGGCGACGACGCGCAGCCGCAGCTCGTGGGCGAGCGCGATCGCGGCGCGCACGATCGTCGCGTCGTCGGGATCGGTTGCGACTCCCTGCACGAATGAGCGGTCGATCTTGACCGTGTCGACCGGCAGCATCTTCAGATACGAAAGCGAGGAGTACCCCGTGCCGAAGTCGTCCATCGTGATCCCGACGCCGAGGCGCCGGAGCTCGGCGAGGGCCGCGAGCGTCACGTCGAGGTTCTGCATCGCGACGCTCTCGGTGATCTCGAGACTCAGTCGGCGAGGCTCGAGACCCGACTCTTCGAGGGCGTTCCGCACGGTTCCGACCACGTCGCGGCGCTGGAGCTGGCGGACCGAGAGGTTCACGGAGACCGAAAGCGGGCGGCCGGCCCGGTTCCACCCCGCCGCCTGGCGGCAGGATTCCCGGAGGACCTCCGCCCCGAGGGGCACGATCAGTCCGCTGTCCTCCGCGAGCGGAATGAACTCCCCCGGAAGGACGAGCCCGTTGTCGGCGCGTTCCCAGCGGACGAGCGCCTCCGCGCCCGTGATCGCGCCGCTTTCGACGAGCACGACCGGCTGGAAATGGACGCGGAATTCCTTCGCGTCGATCGCGTGGTGCAGGCGGTTGCCGAGGTCGAGGCGTTCGATGTCGCCCCGCGTGCGCAGGCCGGAATGGAACTGGTAGCCGTCGCGGCCCTGCTGCTTGGCGGCGTACATCGCGGCATCGGCGCTCTTGACGAGCGCGTCGACGTCGGCCCCGTCCTCCGGGTACACGGCGATGCCGAGCGAGACCGTCACGTAGAGCTCCCGCTCGGCGATCGCGAAGGGTTCGCGGAAGACTTCCTGGATCTTCCGGGCCACGACTCCCGCGCTCTCCGGGTGGTCGATCTTCGAGAGGACCAGAATGAACTCGTCGCCCCCGAGGCGGGCGAGAGTGTCTGCGCCGCGGATCATCTCCTGCAGCCGGTCGGCGATCTTCTGGAGCAGCACGTCGCCCACCTTGTGGCCGAGGCTGTCGTTGACGAGCTTGAACCGGTCGACGTCGATGAAGAGGACCGCGAGGGCGTGCCGGTCCCGCCGCGCATGGGCGAGCGAGACGGTCAGCCGGTCTTCGAGCCGAACGCGGTTGGCGAGGCCCGTGAGCGCGTCCTCGTAGGCGAGCCGCTCGATCTTGCGCTCCGCCTTGCGGGTCTCCGTGACGTCCCGGTTGATCGTCAGCACCGCGGGGCGGCCTTCGAATTCGACGATCGAGGCGTTGACGAGGAGCTCGATCGCGGTGCCGTCGCGGGCGAAGTGGGTCGCGCCGAGGTTGTGGATCGCTCCCTCCCGGAGGACCTGGCGGATCTCTTCCTCGGCGCCCCCACGTCGCGCTGGAAGCGGCTCAAGCTCATCCCGACGAGGTCGCCCGCGGGGCAGCCGTAGAGCTCGCAGGCGCGCGGGTTCGCTTTCAGGATGACCTGACTCTCCGGGTCGACGATCATCACGCAGTCGTTCGCGTTTTCGAAGAGGCTCCGGTACTGACGCTCGGAGTTCGCGAGCGCCTCGGCCGCGTTCTTCCTCTCGAGCGCCGCGGCGATGTGCTGCGACACGAAGACGAGGATTTCCCGCTCTCCCTCCGTGTACCGGATCTTCGCGTCGTAGCTCTGCACCGCGATCACGCCGAACGTCCGGTCGCCCGACCGGAGCGGAACGCCGAGCCAGTCGAACGTCGTCGTTCCCGACGAGGGGAGCTCACCCGATGCGTGGAGCTCATCGATCTCGCGTCCCGAGAGGTGCAGAAGACGTCCGGTCCGGAGCACCCGTCCGGTGAGCCCTTCTCCGAGCGGCAGGGGCGCCGGCGGCGGATCGAACTCGTCGACGAAGTAGGGGAACCGGATCTCGCGGGAGGCTTCGTCGGCGAGGGCGATGAAGAAGTTTCGCGCGTACATGAGCCGGGCGACGATCCGATGCAGCTCCGCGTAGAACGATTCGAGATCGCCCGCCGAGCTCGCGATCTCGGCGATGCGGTAGAGCGCCGCCTGGATCTCGGCGGAGCGATGGCGCTCGGTGACGTCCATCATCGATCCGATCATCCGGACCGGCTTGCCCGAGGCGTCCTGGATCACGTATCCCCGGTCGAGCACCCTCGCCCACGTTCGGTCCTGGCGCTGGAACCGGTACTCGTCGGACCATGACTGGCGTCCGCTCTCGATCAGCGCGTCGATTCCCGATTCGACGCGCTCCCGGTCGTCGGGATGGATGTGCTCGGTCCACGACTCGATTCCGGACGGAGTCTCCTCCGGGTGATAGCCGAAGAGCGTCCGGAACCCGTCGCTCCACCAGACCGTCCGGCGCAGGAGATCCCGGTCCCAGACCGCGTCGTTGGTCGCCTGCGAGACGATCCGGAACCGCTCTTCGCTCCGCCGAAGCGCCTCTTCGGTAATTTTCCGGTCGGTGATGTCGACGACGGAGCCCTTGATCACGGTGATCCCGATTTCCTCCTCCGGAACGAGGGAGATGTTCGCGATCACCCAGACCGCGGCCCCGTCGCGGCGCTTGAGCCGCGCCTCGCGATTGCTGAGAGACGTGTTCGCGCGCAGCTCGTCGAGGAGGACATCGTGGTCGGCGGGCGAGAAATAGAGCTCCCGGCCGTTGATCGCGAGGATCTCGGCGGGCGAAGGATAGCCGAGGATGCGCGCAAAGGCCTCGTTGCATTCGAGGAACGCGCATTCGAGGGTGCAGGTATAGATCCCCGCGAGGCTGGTCTCGAAGAAGAGACGGCTGCGCGCCTCCGCCGTCCTCAGCGCCGACCGCGCTTCACGGTGTCTCGAATCCTGATCGGGTGCTTCCCGCATGACATCGGGGGCGGGGAGCCCGTTCCGCCCCGGGTGGCCCGATGATAGTCGAACACGCGACCGGCTTTTCGGCCTTTCATCCGCTACCGCCCGGGCGCGGAAAAGGAGCCGCGGCCGGCTCAGACGCGGCGGAGGAGCCGGTCCAGGCCGAATCGTCCGCTTCCTCGCGAGGCGACGCAGAGGAAGACGAAACAGAAGGCGACGGCGAGCTCTCCCTTGTTGACGATCGGCCAGAACGAACGGGGTGCATGCTGCCGGAAATACGCGAAAGCCATTTCGCCCGCCGCGAGAAAAGCGGCCCAGCGGGTGAAGAGACCGGTCGCGATCAGGGATCCGGCGACGATTTCGATCACCGCGGCGGCGAAGAGGAGCGAATTCCTCGGGACGGCGTGGCCGCCGAAAGCCCCGAAGAGCTTGTGGGCTCCGTGACAGACGTAGAGAGCCGCGACGACGAACCTCATCGCGGCGTAGGCGGATTCCGAGAGAAGGCCGGGGGCGTCGCTCATGGGGCTCTCTCTTTCGTTCGGCGCTACCGGCGGGCCGGGCGAGTGTCCTCGAGGTCGCGCTCGACGCTCCGTTCCGCCGGTCTCGCGCCGGTCTCCAGGATTCTCAGGAGGGTGGGAGCTCCGTCGGCGGACTCGATCTCCATCGCTTCGTCGGTACCGTCGTCGGCCTGGAGCAGCCGGATTCGGGTCGGCCGCACGACCGCGTGAGAGACATGATCTTCCGGAGAGCGGCCGAGCGCGATCGTGATCCGTTCCCTGCCGACGTCTTTCAAGTCGGCGGCGACTCCCATCAGCGCGAGGTGCTCGCTCTCCTCCTGAGCCCCGAATTCGCTGCCGAAGACCTCTGTCCGCACGGCGGCTCCCTGGTGCTGGCGGCTGAACGCGTCCAGGAATGCGGGCCACTCTCCTCGCGGGATCTCGCGGGTCTTCGCCATCTCGTTCACCTTCCGGGCCTTTCCGGGGCGTGCAATGCCTCTGCCAACCGACCGAGCGGCTGCCCGCGAACCGCTGGGTGTCCCCGACATCGGGCCCGCGAGCTCCGCGTTTCATGATCCGTTCTCGTCATGCGCCGCCGCGCCCGCCGCTGCAGACTGCAAGGCCGATGGACGTGATGACGGCGATTTTCGAAAGGCGGGCGATCCGCGCGTTCACCGCCGACCCGATCGCGCGCCCGAGAATCGAATCGCTGATCGAGGCGGCGATCCAGGCGCCGAGCGCCCGCGACCTCGAACCGTGGGCCTTCGCGGTTTTCGAAGGACGAGACCGCCTGCGGACGATGGCGGAGGAGGTTCGCGAATTCCTGCTTGCGAGCCCCGCCGTGCGGGAGAGCGCCGAGCTGCGCTCGAGGTTCTCCGATCCCGCCTTCGACGTCTTCTACGGAGCGCCCGTGCTCGTCCTGATCTGCGCGGTCTCGAAGGAAGGCCAGGCGGCTGAGGACTGCTGCCTCGCGGCCCAGAATTTCATGCTCGCCGCCCGCGCGGCCGGTCTCGGCACGTGCCCGATCGGCCTGGCGCGGCCATGGCTTTCGATTCCGGCCACGAAGGAGAAGCTCGGAATTCCCGCCACCCAGGTTCCGGTGTTTCCGGTCGTTCTCGGACGGCCGGACGAAAACCCCGGGCGCCGCGCCCGCCGGCCGGCGGCCATTCTCTGGCTCTGAGCTCCGATCGGGAATCCGAGCCAGATTCCGACCCCCGCAGCCGTCCGATGCGGGGGAACGAAACTTGCACGCGTCCGAGGCTGGGGAGGGCATCCATGTCTTCACCGACGCCCAGGACCGTCCTGATCGTCGAGGACGATCCCGACTCCCGGGAAATGTTCGTCGAGCTCCTCCGCGGCGGCGGCTATTCGGTGATTTCGACCTGCAACGGCAAGGACGCGATGAATTTTCTCGCGGTGAATTCCCCGCCGGACGTGATTCTTCTCGACATGTTCATGCCCGAAATGGACGGCTGGCAGTTCCGCCGCGCGCAGGATGCCGATCCGCGCCTCGCGGCGATACCGGTCGTCGTGGTCTCCGCGGTCGGCGCCGCGCGCACGAGCGCGGTCCGGTCCGGGGCGGCGGCGTTCCTCCAGAAGCCCGTCGCCGCGGAAGATCTCCTGAGCGCGCTTGCGAAGCTGTGGCCCGCGGATCCGGCCCTTTCCTCCCCGGAGCAAGGTTGCGCGGCGCCGGATCCGGGCGCCGAGGGATCGGCCGATCCCGGCAATGCCGTCGGAGCGCCTTCCGTTTCGGGGCCGCCGCGGCCCGTTTGAACCGGACGCGCGAAGCCGCCCCGAAGCTTCGCAGCTTTCCCGCCTTCAGGACTTCTGCTGCTTCTCCCGCTTCTCGCGGTGCATCATACGGACACGGGGTAAAAACGTTTTTCCGGAAAGTTCCCCCGGCGCAGGTCCCCCAAGTGGCATTCCGCGAGGAGTTTTGCTCACGGCGCGCGTCGTGGCGCAGCCGCGAGCTCCCTCCGGTCAGTACGGATCTTGCTTTTCCGGACCGGGTGAGCCGAATCATCCGAGGGCCCTGGCGCTTCCCGGCGGCGATGCTCGCGATTCTCGCGTCGGCGGCCTGCGGATTCTTCGTGCGCGAGGGAAAGCGCGGCTTTTTCGCGTTCGAGAGCGAGTTCCGCCGCGGCGACGTGCGGATCGTCCTCGATCGCGCCTTCATCGAGCAGTACAAGAACCGCGCGACGATCGACACCTCGTTCACCGTCGACCGGGCGGGCAAGCAGGCGCACCCGGGATACCTCGACGGGGACCTCCACGTTGCCGGCCGCGCCGCCGAGATCGGCCTGCCGGTCGTCGCCGAAGTGCAGAACGCCGCTTCGCGTCCCGACGCCGTGCGGATGGTCCACCGCGCGGCGGGGAGCGGCGACCCGATTCGTCTGGCCGGCGTCTGGAGGATCTGGAGCGAACATTTCGGCCGCGACGAGCAGGCGCAGGGAGAGAGCCTCGCGCCGATCGAACGGACGAATCCCCCGCACGTCTTCGAGATCCATCCGGTGACGCGGCTGGACGATCTGGATCTGACGGACACGTTCCATCCGGTGCCCGGTTTTCATCCCGAGCCGGGCGGCGTCCTCTTCGACAGCCTCAAGCATGCCCGTCTCCGGATCGTGCCTTCCGACGCCTCGATCACGCTGTACACGCGGCGGGACGAGTTGAACGACGCCGTCTTCAGCGCCGAGGTCGGAAACGAGCCGCCGCAGGTCGTCGAGGACGGGCGGTTCGTCACGGCGGCCCTGCTTTCCCCGCGGGGCGACCGCCTCGCCGATCGGGTCCGGATGGTGTTCGTGAAGAACACTCCGCCGGACGAAGTCGCGCGCCGGCTCGCGCCCGGCGATCGCCTGCGCGTCTTCGGGATCCCGCGGATCGATCTCTCCGCCGTGGCCGTTCGCGTGGCCCGCGCGCGCGAGGACCCGGGCGTGCTCGACGGAAAGCTCCCCTACGAGATCGTCGTCGTGGGCATATTCCCGGAAAGTTCGGTGAAGAAAGGACGATGACGTTTCAGCCCGCCGAAAGAGGGCGGCGAGCCGCGCGGCCGGTCAGCCCATCAGCTTGAGAGCCGCCTCGTAGCCTTTCTCTTCCCTGACCTTGCGGACCTGCGCCTGCTTCGCTTTCGGGAGCGTCTTGAATCGGGCCATGTATCGGCCCTGCAGACGGCGCTGGGCCCGGACGGCGGGGGAGAGCGTCGGCTTCTTCCTCGCCTTCCCGGGAGCGGGGCCGGCGGAGGGCCGGGGCGCCGCCGCTCTTCTCGGCGCGCGGCGCCGCGCTCTTCCCGTGCTCTTCCGGCCGCCGGGAGCCGTCTTCTCCGAGCCGCCGAAGATCGATCCGAGATTCTCGAAATGCGCCTGAAGCTCGGAGAGGCCCGCCTTGAGCTCGTCGATGATCGCGTGAACGTTCTTGGCCAAGTTGAACTCCTTTGTTGTGGCCGCATGATATAGCCGAAAGAACGAAATGACATCGTCGGAATGAGCGTGCCGAGCGAGCGTCCGGGGCGCCGGACGCGGCGGAAGACCCGGATTCGGGCGCGCGTCGTCAACGAGCGGCCGCCTGCTCCTCGACCCCGCACAGCTCGCGGACGAGCCGGATCAGGTCGTCGACCCGGAAGGGCTTCTTCACCGGGATCGCCCCTTTTCTCCCGGCGGCCGAAAGGCCCGACGGGTCCCCGGAGATGAAGATCACGGGGGCGAGGCGGAGAATCGGATGCCGCTCGCGCGTCTCGAGCAACTGGAGCCCGTCCATGTTCGGCATTCGGTGATCGAGGAGGATCGCGCACGGGGTCTCGCAGGACTCGAGGATCTCGATCGCTTCGCGTCCGTCGTGAGCGACCCGGGTCTCGAATCCTTCCTGTCGAAGGATCTCGTCCAACGCGTCGCGAGTATCGTCGTTGTCATCCACGATGAGGACCAGTGATGTCAAAGCCATGATTCACCTCCCCGGCCATGCGGCCGTCGCGATTCGCGCCGTACGAATGCAGGAGGCAACCGGCGTGCCAGATTTTCGGGAAATGCGAACTTCTCTCCGGGTCACCAGCGCCGGACGGAGCAGCGGTTCCTCGCGGGGTTCGCGATATACTCCGCGGTCCGGTTCTTTGCACCCGTAGCTCAACTGGATAGAGCGTCAGCCTCCGGAGCTGAAGGTTGCCGGTTCGAGCCCGGCCGGGTGCACCATAAGATTCGAGAGGATACGATTTCGCGCCGCGAAATAATACACGAATCGGGGCTGTTTCGGGGCTGAACTCGGAAAGAACTCGGGTTCGTCGGAGGGGAGATTGGCAGAATCTCGCCGTAATCCTTCCGCGGCCGCGACACGCCGCAGGAAGGCGTCTCTAAGCGCCGGAATCAGGGCTTAGCAAGGCGATCGGTGTGAGAGGCAGAGCAACGGCCGCGTCTGGGTTCCTGGGGTTCTTTCGGCTTTAGAATCCGTCGCCGACGACTGGCGCCAGGATCGTCAGCTTCCCAAGTTCTGCGAGAATGATTCCCGCTGCCTCAGTTCCGGTAAGCGTCTTCCGTTCGAGGAGAGCTTCGGCAACCTCTTTCACAGCATTCCAGACATGCGGCTCGAGAAGCTTCTTTTCGGTCTCCTCCACAATCTCTTCGAACCTGTCAACGTATCGGTCACCTTCGAGGCGCTGGAGCCAGTCGAGCGCGCGCATGGCGTCTTCACCCCAGATGAAACCGTCCATCGCGTCGCCGCTCGATATCCTCTCCCCAACGTAGCCAGCGACCGAGACTTCCACCTCGGCTTCAACGAGAGGCCGAAGGAGATCAGGATCGCAACGTTCAAGATCCTCGGGGGTCACGAACGGAATTCGGTCTGTTCCGCCAGCCGACCATTCGTCGAAATCCGGCACAATCGTGACTTCTAGGATCGGCGGTCGAACGGCGCTCACCATGTTTCGAATTGCCACCTCAGCTGCACCATCGGCTACGACGCCTAGCAGGCTGCTGAAAAATTGATGGTATTGGCGACTTTTCGGTGGACGCGATTTCGATCGACATGCTTAACGAGCGGTGTTTTGGTTCGGGCCACATCGATAGGTTCGTTCCTTTCCCGCTTCCGCGGCAACCAGAACGGGTCGGCGGTCGATCACGTGCCACCCAGATTTGCCATCCGGAGGAGATCGTAAGCGACGGCGCCGAAGAGCACCTGAGCCGAGACTCGAGCCAGACCTCGAAATCTTGTTTTGGCGAGCCCGGCAATCGTCTTCATCCATCCGAAGATCTCCTCGACCCGTTTCCTCCTGCGCTGGCTCAATCTGTATCCGCCACTCCCGAGAGTTCGGCGTCCGATCAGGGGCGTGATCCCCTCTTTTGCCGCGATGTGGGCTACGACCCCTTCTTCGACGAGCTCGACATGAAACTCTCCCACGTCGTATCCCTTGTCGGCTCCCAGCGTCACCCGGCGAGCCATCGGATCCGTCGACCTCTTCACCATCACGATCGCCGCTTCCGGCTCCGCTTTCCCCGATGCCCGTGTCACGGTCGCATCGACGCAGAGCCCGTTTCGGTTCTCCATCAGAACGTGTCCCAGGTAGCAAAGCTGGGAGGGCTTGCCCTTGCCCTTCCGATAGAGCCGAGCATCGGGATCGGTTGTCGACTCGTGCGTCTGATTGCTGCGCTTCTCTCCTCGAAAATCGACCTCTCCGTTCTTGCCCCCCGACGAACCACCCTTGGGCCCACCCTTGGCCTTGAAGCTCTTCATCGACGCGTTGGCCTCGATCATCGTCCCGTCGACGGTGAAGTGCTCATCCGACAGAAACCTCTTCTCCCGCGCCTGTTCGACCACCGTTCGAAAGAACTCTTCGACGAAGTCTTCCTTCAGAATCCGCTCCCGGTTCTTCGTAAACGTCGTCGCGTCGAAACTCTCCGAATCGATCGAAAGATCCAGAAACCACCGAAAAAGCAGGTCGTATTGCAGCCGCTCGCAGTAGAGCCGCTCCGACCGCACCGAATAGAGCGCCATCAGCACCTGACTCTTCAAAAGCACTTCCTGCGGTATCGATGGTCGTCCCATCTCGAGTACCGTTCCGAAATCTTCGGCTCCAACCGCACCAGAGCCTCTTCGATAATCTCCTTGATCGCTCTCAGCGGGTGGTCCGCCGGAAAGGACTGCGATGACAGCGTGAGCGCCTTCGTGGTAGGCCGTCTGACCTTGCCCCCTAAAACTGGTCCATCTGAGATGAGAGTTTAGACTCTCGCAAGGAGGCCGGGATGAAGGGGAAGCGGTTCTCGGAGGAGCAGATTATCGGTGTGCTCAAGGAGGCCGACGCCGGGGTGGCAACCAAGGAGCTTTGCCGGCGCCACGGGGTTTCGGAGCAGACGATTTACCGATGGAAGGCCAAGTACGGTGGCCTCGAGGAGAGCGACGTGAGGAAGATGCGGCGGCTCGAGGACGAGAACCGGCGGTTGAAGCACATCGTGGCGGAGCTGACGTTGGACGTCCAGGCGATGAAGGGGGTGCTCTCAAAAAAGTGGTGACGCCACGAGCGAAGCGGAGAGCCGTGAGCGTGATGGGGAGTGAGTTCCGCCGGAGCCAGCGACGATCGTGCGGGCTCTTAGGGGCATGGCGATCGAGCTGCCGGTACCAAACGGTTCGGGTAGAGGACGACGAGATCCGAACCAAGGTTCGGGAGGCGGCTGGGCGCCACAACCGATGGGGATACCGGATGATCGAGACGGTCCTTCGCCGAGGCGGAACCGTGATCAATCACAAGAGGCTCTACCGGATCTATCGAGCCGAAGGGCTGAGATTGCCCCGCAAGCGGCCACGGCGGGGACCTCGACCCCGAGCGCAAAAGCTGGAGGCGGCCCAGGGGATCAACGATCGATGGTCGATGGACTTTGTCTCGGATGCATTGGCGACCGGGCGTAGGTTCCGATGCCTGACGGTGGTCGATGACGGAACTCGTCAGTCGCCGGCGATCGTCGTCGACAGTTCTATCTCGGGAGTGCGGGTCACGCGCGAGCTCGACCGACTGGCGAAGGAACGTGGTCTTCCGCGCACCCTGGTGACCGACAACGGCCCGGAGTTTACGAGCAAGGCCGTGGTCTTCTGGGCCCAGGACCGCGGCGTCAATCTCCACTTCATCGATCCAGGGAAGCCGACGCAGAACGCTTTCGTCGAAAGCTTCAACGGCAAGTTCCGGAACGAATGCTTGAACAGCCACTGGTTCATCTCGCTCGACGATGCCCGGCAGAACGTCGAGGCATGGCGGCAGGAGTACAACACCGTCCGCCCGCACAGCTCGCTCGGGAAGAAAACGCCTAACGAGTACGCCGCGTCTCTGGCTGCGGAAATCGCGGCGCGATTCCCACAGCCCTACAACGACGGTGCTACTCTCAAGTGAACCGGACCAAAGAAGGGGGCAAGGTCACTGAGAGCCACCACCTGTGGGTTCAAATGTCAAGTCGATGCCTGGACAATTTGGACCATCGATGGCCCTGGCATCGATTACGGTTGCGGGCACTCTAAAGAAACTCGAGCTGACGGTCATTTCTACCTCCTGTTTCTACGGCCTTACTCACCATCGAGTGGCTCTAATTGGTAATACCGGTTGAGACCGGAAATTCGGGCGGAATGGCCCTATTGGAAGCACCTGCCGGGTAGTGTGAACCGGCCCGGGTTTCGTGGAGGCTCCCGATCTTGAGAGGATGGGAGCATGGAAGAGCGAAAGAGGTATCCGGCGGAGGTACGAGAGCGGGCGGTACGGCTGGTTTTCGAGCAGCAGGGTCATCACGCGTCGCAGTGGGCGGCGATCGAATCGATTGCCGGAAAGATAGGCTGCACGGCCGAGACGCTGCGGGGTTGGGTGCGGCAGACGGAGCGAGATGCCGGCAAGCGGCCGGGGCTGACGACGTCGGAGCGGGAGCGGCTCAAGGAGCAGGAGCGGGAGATCCGTGAGCTTAGGCGAGCCAACGAGATTCTTCGCAAGGCATCAGCCTATTTCGCACAGGCGGAGCTCGACCGCCGAGCGAAGTGATGGTGGGGTTCATCGAAGAACATCGGGGTGCGTACGGGGTCGAGCCGATCTGCGCGATGCTGCCGATCGCCCCGGCGACCTACTACGAGCATCGTGCCAGGCAGCAGGACCCGAGCCGGCGGCCGGCGCGCGCCAGGCGCGACGAAGATCTGATGGTCGATATCGCTCGGGTATTTGCGGAGAACTTCGCCGTCTACGGGGCCGAGAAGGTGTGGCGGCAGCTCCGGCGAGAGGGTACGACTGTTGCCCGGTGCACGGTGGAGCGGCTGATGCGGGCAATGGGCCTGAGGGGAGTGGTTCGTGGCAAAGCCTTCCGGGTCACGACGGTTGCGGACAAATCGGCCGTGCGGCCGCCGGATCTCGTGGAGCGGGAGTTCCATGCGAACCGTCCCAACCAGCTCTGGGTAGCCGATCTCACCTACGTGGCCACATGGGCCGGCTTCGTCTACGTGGCTTTCATCATCGATGTTTTCTCGCGTTCGATCGTCGGCTGGCGTGTCTCCCGGTCGCTGCGGAGCGATCTGGCGCTCGACGCTCTCGAGCAGGCGCTCCACGCCCGGCCGCACATCGGAGAGCTCGTTCACCACAGCGACCGGGGCGTCCAGTACCTCTCGATCCGATACACCGAGCGTCTCGCCGAGGCAGGCATCGAGCGATCGGTGGGCAGCGTCGGCGACTCCTACGACAACGCGCTTGCCGAAACGGTGATCGGTCTCTTCAAAACGGAGGTCATCTGGCGCCGAGGACCCTGGCGAACCTTCGACGACGTCGAGTTCGCGACCCTCGAGTGGGTGGACTGGTTCAATCACCGCCGCCTCCTCGAGCCCCTCGGCTACCTTCCCCCGGCCGAATTTGAGGCAGCGTACTATTGTGGTCAGAACGCTCCAGCCATCGAGGCTGGACTCATGTAACCGAGTCTCCGGAAATCCCGGGCCGGTTCAGTATCCGGGGTTGTACTAGGTTGGGGCTCCGTCATGGCATTCAGGAGGTCGACGGTTCGATCCCGTTCAGCTTCACCAAACATCCTGAAAGACTTGGACTTGCTCGCGGACCTCGAACTGGCCGTTAACTGTCTTTGAGTCGGGAGGTCGGCAGTTCGTTTAGATCTGAAACGAAGCAGTTACCCGAAGTTCATTTCTTCGGCGAGACCATGCGGTTGAACGGGAAGAGGCTTTGAGGTCAATAAACACGCACGGATTCAAGCTCGTCCAAGTGTTCATTTCAGGCCCTCGAGCTGATACAGGTCCGAGAACTGAAGATAGTAGACGTAGGCATACACGCTCGTGTCCGCGCTCATGCAAAAACCTCCGATGTCCTGGTAGCCGGAGGGATCGGGCGGGACGATCTCCTTCCAGAGCTCACGGCGGCCCGTAGTGAGCTCGATCCGATAGATGCGCAGCGGTAGTTCCCCCCGCCGGTAGACGTACAGAAATCGCCCGTCGGGCGACCAGCTCGCGGGCCAATCGCCCTCCGATGAACCGGCGATGGGGCGACTTCCGCTGCCGTCGGCCGCATACAGGCGGAGAGTCCGGTCGGGCCCTTGCGCGGCAAGGAATCGGCCGTCCGGGTTGACCAGCGCGCGCGCCTGACCGATTCCTTCGGGCGAAATCGGCCGCGGCTTCCCGCCGGAGAGATCCTGAACGAAGAGCCGGGCGGGTTTATCCGCCTCGACTCCGGTGAAGGCGATCCTCTTTCCGTCCGGAAAGAACGAAGCGCGGGAATGATCGAGGGAATCGACGGGCAACGCCGTCGGCTGACCGGCACCGGTGGGGAGCAGCATCAATTGCCGAGGAAAATGCCCGATCGTCGCGATCACCCAGGACGAGTCGGGGGAGAGCGCGGTTCCCGCTCCGTCGCCGAGCCGTACCGCCGGAGATCCGTCGGTCTTTCGGACATACACGCTGTAGTTCGGGCCGCCACCCTGTCCGCTCTCGTCGAAGAGGAGGAGCTTTCCGTCTCGGGACAGGTCGCGCAGCGTGCTGTAATCGAGTAGCGAAACGTCGTGATCGGCGCGCCCGGGAGCGTGAAGAATTAGCGCATTTCCATATCGGTCCTCCGAGACGAGGACACGGCCGTCTCGAGCGATGTCGAGAAGAGTCATCGTCCCCGGCGCGCGCGCCACGAGCCTCTCGCGCCTGCTCTCGTTGACCGCGAAGATCGAGCGCGCAGTCCCTTCCCTCGCGGCGGAAAACCACACTTCGCTTCCGTCGGAGGACCAGGCCAGGCCCTGAATCGTCGACCATCCGTCTGAGAGCTTCCGCACGTGGCCGGCCAGGTCCACGATGTCGACCGACCCGCCGTCGTCGAACCGCGCCGGATGCTCGATGAACGCGATTCGATCACCCCTGGGTGAGAAACGGATGTGGCCGATCCAGCCCGGAGAGTGGAAGAGAACCTTTCCGATCGGAAACTCCAGCCGATTCTGGCCCGCCTCGTCGCGCACGACAGCGAGCTGCGATCCGTCGGGCGACCAGTCCGCCCACTGGACCTTTTCCATGACTTCCCGCGGCGCTCCGCCGGAGAACGGAACGCGAGCGAGCGTCCCTTCCGGAATGAAGCCGTCGACGATGTGGCTCCGGAGCGCGATCGCCATCTCTCCGGAGCCGGAGACGGCGAGGATGCCGGCGTCAGGCTGCGGCAGAGGCGACGACTCAGGGCTTTCCGCCCGCACGGAGAAAAGCCGGGTCGCATTGCCGTCCCAGGCGGCGGAGTACACCGCCGTCCCGCCTCCCGGCACGAATCGGCCCGAAAGAATGAAGCCCCTTTGAAACGTCATCCTCCGGTACAACGGGACCGCCGGCTTCCAGAGTCTCTTTCCCAGCAGGAGTCCCGCCGAAAGCATCGCGAGCGCGCCGACCACCGCGGCGAACGCGATCAACGGGACGCGCCGACGACGGGACATCGTCGTCGGGACCGAGCCGCTGACGACGCTGGCCTCGGAGAGGTGGTCGCGGATGCTCTTGAGGTCCCGCGCGAGATCCTTCGTCGAGGCAAACCGCTCTTCGGGGTCCTTGGCGAGGCATCGCTCGATGATCCATCGGACCGGCGCCGGGACTTTCGGGTTGATCGTCGAGATCGCCTCGGGCTCCTCGCGAATGATCGCCGCCAGGGTTTCCGCGGAGGTATTGCGGCCGAAGGCCTTCTTCCCCGCCGCCATCTCGTAGAGAATCAAGCCGAAGGAAAACTGGTCGGACCGGAAGTCGACTTTCCGCGCCGCGTCCCTGCTCGGGCGACATGTACGCGACCGTTCCCATCACGAGCCCCGTCGCCGTCGAATCCGCCGCCGCGGTCGCCATCTTCGAGAGATCGCCCGAGGATCGATCGGTCGCTTCGCGAGACCGAAATCGGCGATCTTGACGAATCCCCCGACCGGTTGACCAGGATGTTCTCCGGCTTCAGGTCCCGGTGGACGATTCCGCGCTCGTGCGCGTCGGAGAGCCCCTCGGCGATCTGCGCGGCGATTTCGAAGACTTTCGCGGGGGAAGCGCGCCGGCGTCGAGCAGATCGCCGCAGGTCCGAACCCTCGACGAGCTCGGTCACGATGTACGAGATCCCGGCTTCGGCGCCGACGTCGAAGACGGTCACGATGTGGGGATCGGCGCAGCGCCGAGGCCGACCGCGCCTCGCTCTCGAATCGGGCAAGCCGTCATTCTCCCGTCGCAAATTCCTCCGGCAGGACCTTGATCGCCACGTCGCGGCCGAGGCGCGTATCCTTCGCCCGATAGACTTCGCCCATTCCTCCCGCGCCGAGCGGCGCAAGGATCTCGTAAGGACCGAGACGGGTGCCGGCCTGAAGAGCCATGGATTCTCAAGAAATCATACGCTCGGCTCGAGCAGGATCGAAATATTCCGGGGCTGATTCGGGGCCGAACCGTTCCCTACGAAGCCCGACTGAACCCTGAAGTTCAAATCGGAAACGACTCGGGATTCAGGGCAGGGCCGGGTTGGATCGGACTCGGGGGCAGCTCCCGTTCGCCTCCGGAGCTGAAGGTTGCCGGTTCGAGCCCGGCCGGGTGCACCACCCGCCTCGCCCGGAATTGGCAAGCGCGCGCCTCTCCGGTAAACTCAACGGTCCCGACGGCGAGCGTAGCTCAGTTGGTTAGAGTGCCAGATTGTGGATCTGGATGTCGTGGGTTCAAGTCCCATCGCTCGCCCCATCCCACCCCGTCGGCCGCGCGGCGCACTGCGCTGGAACCGCGCGGCCTCCCACATCGCGGACCTCCTCAGTCCGTCATCCCGAGGAGCGAAGCAACAAGGATCTCGCTGGACCGAGGTCCTTCGTTTACTCCGGAGCGACTCGCTCACGCTCATGCCGATGATTCGCTTCGTGCTCACACTTTCCGCGATGTGACCTCCGCGGCTCGGGGGATACACTTCCTTCCGCGTGACCTCTCGAAAGATCCTCACGGCGGCGCTGCTCGTCCTGCTGGCACCGGGAGCTCGAGCGGCAAACGGCGAACCGTCTCTGACCGTCGCTGCCGCCGCCAACCTCCGTCCGGCCCTCGAGGAGATCCGCGCCGAATACGAACGGCGGACGGGGACGCAGCTCGTCGTTTCGTACGGCGCATCCGGGATTCTCGCCCGGCAGATCGAGCAGGGCGCGCCGTTCGACGTCTTCCTCTCCGCCGACGCCCGGTTTCTCGCCTCGCCGTCGATCGACGCGTCGACCCGCGCGCCGTTCGCCGTCGGCAACCTCGTCGTCGTTTCGGCGAAGGGCCGTCCGCCGATCGCGTCGATTCGGGATCTCCTCGCGAATCCCCCGTTCGCGCGGATCGCCGCCGCGAAGCCGGAGGTCGCGCCGTACGGCGCCGCCGCGATCGAGGCGTTGACGCATGCCGAGGTCCTGGCCGGGGTCCGCTCCCGCCTCGTCTTCGCGGAATCCGTTCGCGACGCCCTCCGTTACGTCGAGACCGGAGACGCCGACGCCGGCTTCGCGGCGGAATCGGAGGCGAGAAGACCCGACTCGCGTGGCGCCTCGTTCCGCGCGATCTGTACGCGCCGATCCTCCAGGAAGCCGCCATCGTCGGGCGCTCTCCCCGCCGGAAGGAAGCTTCGGCGTTCCTCGCGTTCCTCCGCGGTCCGGAGGCGCGTGCGATCTGGGAACGGCACGGCTATCGCGTCCCGTGACGATCTGGACTCCGCTCCTCCTGACGTTCCGGATCGCTCTCTGCTCGACCGCGCTAGCAGCCCTCGTCGGGCTCCCTCTCGCGCGCCGTTTCTCGCGCCGCGGAAACGCGTTCGGCGAATCGGCGCTCCTCCTCCCGCTCGTCCTCCCGCCCACGACGCTCGGCTATTACCTTCTCCTCCTCCTCGGCCGTTCGACGGCGCTCGGCCGCTTCCTCGAGAGGCACGGGATTCCCCTCGTCTTCGACTGGAAGGGGGCGGTCGTCGCGGCCGCGTGCGTCTCTTTCCCGCTGTTCTTCGTGACGGCGCGCACCGCTCTCGCCGCCGTCGATCCCCGATGGGAAGAGGCGGCCCGGCTCCTCGGGGCTTCCGACGCGAAGGTCTTCGCCCGGATCACCCTGCCGACCGCGGCGCGCGGCCTCGCATCCGCCGCGATCCTCGCCTTCGCCCGGTCCGTCGGGGACTTCGGAGCGACGCTCCTCGTCGCCGGCAACATTCGCGGGGCGCACCCAGACGCTGTCGATCGCGATCTACGACGCGTTTTCCGCGGGCGACGACCGCCGTGCTGCGGCCCTCGTCGCCGTGACGACGGTCCTCGCGTACGCGGCGCTCCTGGCCGCCCACCGGAGCGTTCCCCGCCGATGGGATTGATCTCGGCTTCGGTTCGCGTCCGCCGCGGAGAGTTCACGGCCGATCTCCGCGTCGAAACCGATGCGCGAGCACTCGCGATCTTCGGAGCGTCGGGAGCGGGCAAGACGACGTTCCTCGAGGCGATCGCGGGTCTCGTTCGTCCGTCGGAAGGAAGGATCGAGGTGGGCGGCTCGACGCTGTTCGACTCCTCGGCCGGAATCGATCTCCCGCCGCGGCGGCGGCGCGTCGGCTACGTCCGGCAGGTCCCGGATCTCTTCCCGGCGATGACGGTCGGAGAGAACCTGGTCTTCGCGCTGTCCTGCCGTTCCTCGCCGGCCGGAAATGGCGTCGAGGAGGCGTTCGCCGCTCTCGGGATCGAGCGATTGAGGAAACGGAGGCCGCGCGAGCTCTCGGGCGGCGAGACGCGGCGCGTCCAGATCGCCCGCGCGCTCGCGTCCTCGCCCGGGATCCTCCTGCTCGACGAGCCGCTGGCGAACCTCGACGCGCCGGCCCGTCGGGAGATCCTGCCGCTCTTCGGGAAGATCCCGCTCCTCGCGGGCGTGCCCGCGGTCCTCGTGACGCACGACGTGGAGGAAGTCTTCGCCTTCGCGGAGGAGGTCGCGGTCGTCGAGAACGGCCGCGTCGTCGCGCGCGGCGAGCCGCTCGCCACGCTCTCCCGCCCCGGAACATGGGCCGTCGCCCGGATCTCCGGCGTGGAGAACTTCCTCGCGGCGACCCTCCGCGGCGCGGCTCCCGGCGGCGGCACCCTCGTCGAGTGGGAGGGGACGACGGTGCGCGCGCCGGACGTGGCCGGGAGGCCGGGGGATCCCGTGACGCTCGCGCTCTTCGCGGAGGACGTGCTCGTCGCCCGCGGTCCGGTCGACGGCCTCTCGGCGCGCAACGCGCTCCCCATGCGCGTTGAGTCGATCGAGGAGGCCGGCGACGCGGTGCTCCTGACGCTCGGGGACGGCGCGAGGCGGCTCCGGTCGCGGATCACGCGGGACGCCGTTTCCGCCCTTGCGATCGTCCCCGGCGCGGAGGTCACGGCGGTTTTCAAGTCGGCGGCCCTGCGCGCGCTCGCCGCCGTAAAATAGCCGCCATGACGCTCGAGGGCCGAACGGTATTGATCACGGGAGCCTCCTCGGGAATCGGCGAGGCGACCGCGCGGCAACTGGCGCCGCTCGGCGTCCGGCTGGCGCTCGGCGCGAGACGGGTCGACCGGATCGAGCGGCTCGGCGCGGAGCTCCGCGAAGCGCACGGGACGGAGTCGTTCACGCGGACGATCGACGTGCGCTACGCCGCCGGCTGCGAGGCGTTCGTCGACGCCGCCCTCGAGCGGTTCGGACGGATCGACGTGCTCGTCAACAACGCGGGACTCGCCCGGGGCCGCCAGCCGGTGGCGGAAGGGATCGAGAGCGAGTGGGACGAGATGATCGACACGAACGTGAAGGGGCTGCTCCACATGTCGCGTCTCGTCCTGCCGCACATGATCGCGCGGAACTCCGGACACGTCGTCAATCTCGGCTCGGTCGCGGGGCTGGGCGTGTACGAAGGCGGCTCCGTCTACTGCGCGACGAAGTGGTCGGTGAAGGCGATCACCCAGGCGATGCGGCTGGAGCTGAACGGGACGAACGTCCGGGTGACGGAGGTCTGCCCGGGGCTCGTGGAGACCGAGTTCTCGCTCGTTCGATTTCACGCGGATGAGGAGCCGCACGAAGCGAAGAGAAAGTCCGACGAGGTGTATCGGGGAATCGAGCCGCTGACCGCCGACGACATCGCGGACTGCATCGTGTGGGCCCTCACGCGTCCGCCGCACGTCGACATCGACGAGATCGTGGTACGACCGGTCGCGCAGGCGGGAATGGGGAAAGTGGCGCGAAGGCCATGAGCATGTCGATCGTGGTCAGGCCCGTCGCACAGGCCGGGTCGGAGACGGCGGCGAGGAAATCCGTGTCATGAGCGGAAAACTCCGGTGAGATGGATCGTCGCCCTCCTGCTGATGATCGGGATCGTCTGGTACGTCGCGAAGAAGACGACCCTGCTCGACCGCACGGTCGAGAAGAACGTCACGAACGTCGACGAGGTGGTTCCGAAGGCCGAGCGCGCGGCCGAGCGCGAACGCGCCCGCGTGAACCAGGTCCAGTCCGTCGAGAGCGCGGCCGCCGGACAGACCGTCTCGGTGACGATGACCGGCGACGAGGTTCGCTCGATCTGGGGCGAGCCGAACTCGATCGAGAAGGACGCCGAGGGAAACGAAACCTGGCGCTACGAAGCGATCGGAAAGAAGGTCGTTTTTCGGTACGGGAAGGTCTGGGTCGTCGAGGACCTCTGACCTCGCGGAAGCTCGCTCGGGGACCGGGAGCGCGTGCCCGTCGCGCGGCTCGTCGAACGAGCGACTCGACCGCGCGTTTCAGCGGGCGGCGCGCCCCGCGAGCTTGAGGCTCCGGAGCACCTTCTCGATCCGCCGCCGGGACTCGTCCCGCACGGGGGCGAGCGGCAGGCGCAGCGTCTCGCCGCAGCGGCCCATGATCGCGAGCGCGGCCTTCATCGGGCCCGGGCTCCTCTCGCAGTGATTCACGTCGATCAACGGGAAGTATTTCTGGTGGATCGCTCGCGCTTCCTCGCCGCGATCTTCGAGGGCGGCGTGGACCATTCGGGCGACCGGCCCCGGAATCTCGTTGGCGGCGATCGACAGGAGACCCTTCATCCCGAGGCCGAGGCCGGCGAGCGCGGTGGCGTCGTCGGCAGAATAGACCGTGAAATCCGCCGGGAGCCTCGGGATGAGCCTCGCGAGCTTCCGGAAATTGGTGGACGCCTCGGCGAGGCCGACGAGCCGGGGAATCTGCGCGAGACGGATGATCGTTTCCGAGTCGAGGTCCTCGCCCGTCCGCGTCGGGACGTTGTAGAGGATGATCGGGAGGCGAGTCGCGTCGGAAATCGCCGTGAAGTGCCGATAGAGCCCCTCCGGGCTCGGCAGGTTGTACGACGGCGTCACGGCGAGGATCGCGGCGGCCCCGGCCGCGACCGCGTCCCGCGCCCAGAAGACCGATTTGGCGGTGTGGTTGCCCCCCGCGCCCGCGACGACCGGAACGCGGCCGTTGGCGATCTTGACGACGTGCGCCGTGACGGCCTTCCGTTCGTCGCCCGAGAGCGCCGGCGATTCTCCCTCGGGCGTGCAGGTGACGAGAAAGTCGATCTTCTCGGCGATCTGCCAGTTCACGAGCGCTTCGAGGGCCGCGAAATCGATCCTGCCGCGGTCGTCGAACGGCGTCACGAGGGCGGTCCCGCAGCCGCGAAGCTCGAACTTCATGCGCTCGAATGTATCGCAACCGCAGCGGGGAGAGAACGGGAGCCGCCGCGGTTGCGATAGACTTTCCGGGATTCCATGAGCGCCCGCCCATGAAGGTTCTCCTCGTCGGATCCGGCGGACGGGAGCACGCGATCGCCTCCGCGCTGAACGAGGGGGGATCGGTGCGGGAGATCTACGCTGCTCCCGGAAACGCCGGGATCGGAAGGATCGCCGACGTCGTGCCGATCTCGGCCGCGTCGGTCATCGAGCTCGCGGATTTCGCCGAGCGCGTCGACGTCGGCCTGACGGTCGTGGGCCCCGAGCTCCCGCTCACGCTCGGAATCGTCGACGAATTCCAGAAGCGCCGGCTCCCGATCTTCGGGCCGACGCGGCTCGCGACCGAGATCGAGGCCTCGAAGATCTTTTCCAAGGAGCTCTGCCGCCGTCTCGGGATCCCGACGGCCCGCGCGTCGTTCTGCGCTTCCCGCGCGGAGGCGGAACGCGCGCTCGCCGAGCTCGGCTATCCGGCGGTGCTGAAGGCGGACGGGCTCGCCGCGGGCAAGGGAGTCATGGCGATCGCGTCTCCGGGGGAAGCCGGGACGGCGCTCGATCTCTTTTTCGGCGAGAAGGTCTTCGGGACCGCCGCCGACCGGGTGCTGGTCGAGGAATTCCTCGAGGGAGAGGAGGCTACCTTTCTCGCGCTGTGCGACGGAAAGAGCGCCCTCGCGCTGCCGACCGCCAAGGACTACAAGAAGGTGTTCGAAGGCGACCGGGGGCCGAACACCGGCGGAATGGGCGCCCATTCGCCGGCCGGCGTCCTCGGAGGGGAGCAGGCCGCGGCGGTGCTCCGGGAGATCGTGCACCCCGTCCTCGCGGCCCTCGCCGAGGAGAAACGTGCTTTCTGCGGCGTTCTGTACGTCGGCCTGATGCTGACGTCGGACGGCATGAAGGTCCTCGAGTTCAACGCCCGCTTCGGCGATCCGGAGACCGAAGCGATCCTGCCGCGCCTCGACTCGGACATCGCTCCGGTTCTCGCCGCCTGCGCCCGGGGCGACCTCGCGGGCGCGAACTCGCCTGGAGGCCGGAAGCGTGCGTCGCGGTGGTCCTCGCCTCGGCGGGGTACCCCGGCTCCTACCAGACCGGCTTCCCGATCGAAGGGCTCGACGAGGCCGGAGCCCTGCCGGGAGTCAGCGTCTTCATGCCGGGACGGCGGTGAAGGACGGAAAGGTCGTCACCGCGGGGGACGGGTGCTCGTCGTCGCGGGCCGCGGATTGAACCTTTCCGAGGCCTCGGAGCGCGCGTATGCGGCGGCCGATCGCATCCAGTTCGAGGGCAAAAGCTTCCGCCGCGATATCGGTGCCCGGTTCCTTCCGCATTAAGAAAGAACCTGTTCGATTGCTTCTCGCCTTCCGGTTTCCATAGAATCCGCCGAGGTCGAGGAAACGTACCGAAAAGAAGGAGGGAAACCATGAAGAAAGTTCTCATTGGAATTCTCGGGTCGGCGCTCGTCGCGGGAGCCGCTCTCGCGGCCGACACCATGACCGGATGGGTGACGGAATCCCATTGCGGCGCCAAGGGCGCGTCGGCCAGCCACAAGGAATGCGGCGACAAGTGCGTGAGGAAGGCCAGAGGTCGCCTTCTACGACAACGCCAGCAAGAAGGTCTACAACTTCGACGCCGACTGCCAGAAGCCGATGGAAGGCATGATGGCTCAGGAAGTCACGCTCAGCGGCGTGACGATGAAGGACGGCATGGTCCATGCGTCCAAGGCGGAGCCTGCCGCCAAGAAGTAAGTCGCGGGACACTGCGATTTGGAGGCAGGGCGCGTCAGCGCCCTGCTTTTTTTTGCCCTCCTGCGGAAGTCAAATCGCTACACGGAGGCAGGCGGCTGCGGAAATCGCCGTCGCGATTCCCGCAGCGCTGCGGGCGACGAGACTAGGGCGATCGTCACTCAATCAAGTGAGCTCGCGTCCCGTATAACGGATCGTATCGCCGCGCCTGCTTCTCTATGTGCGCGAAGAGAGGGCGCGAAACGCTTGTCGTCCTCGTGCCACATGTACGTTCCGTAGATCGGGAAATCGACCTGCAGCACGTAATGCACTTCGACGTACACGTATCCCATGTCGCGGCGGACCTTGATGTCTTCCTTCTTCAGGGGGAGCTGGAGCTCCTGGGCCTTGCGGAAGAGCTCGGCCTGAATCGCCGCGTCTTCCTTGATGCTCCCGAACTGCGCCTGCTCCTGCATGGCGTCGTAGAACTCGGACGTCTTGATCTTCACCGGGACGATCTTGCTCGCGATCAGGATCCCGATCACGAGGAGCCCGAGCCAGATCGCGCATCCGACCCTGCCCGTCCCCGCCATGGACCGCCGTGACGCCATCCCGCCTCCCTAGCGGACGAGCCGGAACGTCCGGTTCCAGCGCGTCCGGGTGAAGAAGTGAAAGGCGACGCCCGCGAGCCGGCCGATCTTGTCCGCGAGGCCGTGCCACTCGGCCGAATCGGGCTCCGCCTGGTACGACCAGTATACCAGAAGGGCGCGCCCCTTCACGTTGTCGCGCGGTACCGGGACCCCAGAACCGCGAGTCGTACGAGTTGTCCCGATTGTCGCCCATCGCCCAGTAACCATCCGCCGGCACCTCGACCGGGCCGAAGTTGTCGCGCTTGCGGAAGACCTCCGGAAGGTTCTCGTCGGCGGGGTAGGTGTGGGGATCGGCGTGGTACGTGTGCTTGTCGGGAAAGGGAGTCCCGTCGACGAGCACGGTCTTGTTCTTTCCCTCGACCCGGTCGCCGGGAAGCGCGACCACGCGCTTGATGAAATCGCGGTCCGGGTTGAGCGGAAACTTGAAGACGAAGACGTCCCCCCGCCTCGGCGCGCGATAGGGAAGGAGCTTCTCGAGAAGTTCGAGCCGTGCGGCGCGAAGACGAACTTGTTGACGAGCATGTGATCGCCGATCAGGACCGTCTGTTCCATCGAGCCGCTCGGCACCTGGAACGCCTGCACGACGAAAGTCCTCACGAACAGCGCGAAAATGACGGCGACGAGGATCGCCTCGTAGTACTCGCGGGTGAGGCTCTGATTGCGGCGCGGCACGGCGGCGATTATACCGTCGCATTCGCGATCCGAGCCCCGCGAGCGTCGCGAATGCGACGGAAGCGGAGCGCGCCGCGCGGCCGACGGTGCATAATGCGGACGCGATGATTCCGTTCGAATCGATGCCGGGGACTCCCCGGCTTTTTCTCGCTTTCGCGCGGGGGAAGGCGGAGGCGTTCTTCCCCGACCCGCCGACGGTGGAGGCGGTCGAAGCGCGCGCCCGGGAGCTCGTCGGCGGAGGAAGTGAGCGAGTCGCCGTCGCCGGCGGGCAGCAGGCGGGACTTCTCGGCGGCCCGCTCCTTTCGCTCACGAAGGCCGCCGCCGCCGCGCGGCTCGCCGGAATTCTCGCGGCTCGCGGCGTTCCGGCCCGCGGTCTGTTCTGGATCGCGAGCGAGGACCATGACCTGCGCGAGGTCGCGCGGACGACTCTCCTCGTGGACGGCGCGCCGGAGGAAATCCGGCTGCCGGTCCCGCCGCAGAGCTTCCAGCCCGCCGGGACGGTCCCGATTCCGCGCGAGATCGAAGACGTCTTCGCGGCGGCGCGCCGCGATCCTTCGGCTTCCGAGGAGGTGATCGAGCGGTTCGCCCGCGCGTGGGCGCCCGGCCGGACGTTCGCGGAGGCGTTTCGGGACACGCTCGCGCCTCTCCTTCCCGACGCGCCGCTCGACTGGATCGATCCGCTCGACGCCCGCTGGAAGGCGCCCGCGATCGAATTCTTCCGGACCGCGTTCTCGCGGGCCGCCGCGATCACCGCCGCCCTCGACGCCGCCGACCGCCGACTGAAGGAAGCCGGCTTCGAGCCCCAGGTCGAGCGCGGAGCCGGAGATTTTCCCGCCTTCGTCATCGAGGATGGCGTGCGCCGGAAGATCTCGTGGGACGGGAGGACGTTCGCCGTTCACGGCCACGACGAGCGGTTTTCGGCGGAATCGCTCGCCGAGCTCGTCTCCCGCGCGGGGTCGCGTCCGTCCGCCGCCGCGCTCCTGCGCCCGGTCCTCCAGTCCCGGCTCTTCCCGGTCGCGGCGGAGATCCTCGGCCCCTCGGAGCTCGCGTACCACGCGCAGACCGCGCCGCTCTTCGATCTGCTCGGGATTCCCCGGCCCGTCTTCCTCCCCCGCCCGCACCTCCTTCCGCGCGGCGCGCGCGAGCGGCGCGCCCTCGAGTCGCTCGGCATCGCCGACGCGGACCTCTTTCGCGCGCGGGAGGCGGCGCGTCCGGCGCCTCCCGCCGTCTCTCCGCGCCTCCGGGAGCTCGAGGTCGAGCTCGAGAAGAAGCTCGGCGATCTCGTCCCGGAGATCCGGGAGGTCGATCCGACGCTCGAGCCCGTCGCCGCGGGGGCCGGGGAGAAGGCCGCGCACGCCATCGCCCGCCTTCGCGAAAAGATCGAGCGCGCGGCCGAGCGCCGCGATTCCGACCGCCTGCGCCGGGTCGAATCGATCGAGAACTTCCTGACTCCGGGAAAGGCGCCGGCCGACCGGGTGTACGGCCCGTTGACGTACGCGCTCCGCTTCGGACCCGGTTTCGCAGCGGCGCTCGCCGCCGAGGCGGAATGCCGGACCGACGGCGCGCGTTTCGTGGATTACGAATGACCGAAACCATCGACGTCCTCGCCGTTTCCGCCCACCCGGACGACGTGGAGCTCACGTGCGGCGGAACCCTCGCCCGGATTGCGGCGTCCGGGCGGCGGTTCGGGATCCTCGATCTCACGCGGGGGGAGATGGGAACGCGCGGAACGCCCGAGCAGCGCGACGAGGAAGCGCGGCGGGCGGCGGAGATCCTCGGCGCGGCGTTCCGCCGGACGCTCGACCTCGGCGACGGGGGACTCCGCTCCGGCCGCGCCGAGGAGCTGCAGGTCGTCGACGAGATCCGGCGGGCGAGGCCCAGGATCGTGCTCGCGCCCTGGCCGGAGGACCGGCATCCCGACCACGCCCGCGCGGGCCGGCTGGTCGGCGACGCGGCGTTCTACGCGGGCCTGCGGCGGATCGAGACGGCCTACCCGGCGCACCGCCCGCAGCAGGTCCTCTACTTCTCGACGATGTACGAGCACCGCCCGGATTTCGTCGTCGACGTTTCGGCGACGCACGAGATCAAGATGCGGGCGATCCGCGCGTTCGCGTCCCAGTTCCACGACCCCGCTTCGAAGGAGCCGCAGACGATCCTTTCGACGGACACGTTCCTCGCGTTCGTCGAGGGACGGGCGCGCAACGCCGGGGCCTCGATCGGCGCGGCCTACGGCGAAGGGTTCCGATCGAAGCGGCCTCCGCGGATCGACGACCTGGTGGCCGCGTTCGAAGGGTTCGAGCCGGGGTTTTGAGAACGATGAGGTCGCGCGAGTCGGTGTTGACGGGTGTTCCCACGTCGCCGCCGAACCAGGTCTCGCGGCACGAATTTCCAAATTTCAAGCATCAAATTCCAACAAATTCCAAAATCGAAATTCCAAACGGGAGAGAAGGTGCAAAGAGTCGCTCGGGAAGAACGGGTCTCTCGAGAGCCGGCTCCTCTCCTGCGGGCGTCCATGGCTCCGTTTTGTTTGGAATTTGGCGCTTGAGATTTGAGACTTCCGATTCTCATCGCCGGTCGCGGCGATGAGAATCGGGATTGCCTGCTATCCGACTTTCGGCGGAAGCGGGGTCGTCGCAACCGAGCTCGCGCTCGCGCTCGCGACGCGCGGGCACGACATCCACATGCTTTCCTACGAGCGCCCGCACCGGCTCCCGGACTTCTTCCCCGGCGTGACCTACCACCAGGTCTCGGCGCCCAGCTACCCCCTTTTTCTCTCCCCGCCGTACACGCTCGCGCTCGCGACGAAGATGGCCGACGTCGCCGAGCACACGCCGCTCGATCTCCTCCACGTTCACTACGCGCTGCCGCACGCGATCTCGGCGATCCTCGCCCGGCAGATGCGTGAGACCGCGGGGTCGCGGCTCGCGGTCGTCACGACCCTGCACGGCACCGACATCACCCTCGTGGGCCAGGACCAGTCGTATCTCCCGATCACGCGCTTCGCGATCGAGAAGAGCGACGCCGTCACGGCGGTGTCGCGTTATCTCGTCGACGTGACGGTCACGCAGTTCGGCGTCCGAAACCCGATCGCCGTCGTTCCGAATTTCATCGACGCGAAGCGGTACCGTCCCGGTGCGGCGTCGGACTGGGCGCTCGGCTTCCGCCGGCCGGGCGAATCGGTCCTCGTCCACGTCTCGAACTTCCGGCCCGTGAAGCGGATCGGCGACGTGATCGCGATCTTCGGGCGCGTGCTCGAGAAGATCCCGGCGCGGCTGCTGCTCGTCGGCGACGGCCCGGACCGGGCGCTCGCGGAGCGGACCTGCCGCGAGATGAAGATCTGCGATCGCGTCCACTTCCTCGGCAACGTCACGGCGGTCGAGACGCTCCTGCCGGCCTGCGACCTGCTCCTCCTCACCTCCGACCGGGAGTCGTTCGGCCTCTCCGCGCTCGAGGCGATGGCATGCGGAGTGCCCGTGATCGGGACCGACGCGGGCGGGCTTCCGGAGGTCGTCGAGAGCGGCAGGACCGGGTATCTCCGGCCGATCGGCGACGTCGACGGGATGAGCCGCGACGCGCTCTCGATCCTGACGAGCGCGGAACGGAAGAAGGAGTTCTCGGAGGCGGCGCGCCGCCGCGCCGTCGAGGCGTTCCCGGAGGAGCGCGCCGTGGGTCAATACCTGGACGTCTACGAGCGGGCTCTCTCCGGATAGGCGATGACGCGCCCGGACGACTCGCGCCTCGTTCCCGCGCGCGACGGGAAGAGCGAGATGCGCGAATGGGCGTCCCGCTTTCGAGGCTTCGCCTTCCGCGCGGAGACGGAGGCGGCCGCCCGGGCGAGGATCCTCGCTCTCGAGAAGGAGTTTCACGACGCGACCCACGTCTGTTTCGCGTGGCGGATCGGTTCCTCCCGCCGGGCTGCCGACGCGGGCGAGCCCGCCGGGACGGCCGGCAAGCCGATCCTCTCGGCGATCGACGCCGCGGGGCTCGACGAAGCGGCGGCCGCCGTGGTGCGCTGGTTCGGCGGCACGAAGCTCGGGACCTCCGGGCTCGCCCGCTGCTACGGCGAAACGGCGCGCGCGGCGCTCGCGGACGCCGGGAGCGAGGAGGTCCTCGACTGCGACGAAATCGAGATCGAGACGGGTACGACCGCGTTTCCGCCGTGCGGCGGCTCATCGATCCTCCCTCGGTCGTGTTGGCCGGAGAGAGCTTCAGCGACCGGGCGCGTTTCCGCCTGTCCGTCCGGAAGAGCCGCGTCGACGGGATCGAGCGGGCATTGAAGGACTCGCGGATCGACTTTCGCCGTTTGGCGGGCTGACGTTCAGGGAACGAAGCGCGCGTCCCAGGCGGCGGTCTGCATCCGTTCGAAGGCATCCTCCGCGATCCCGAGCGCGGTCCGGGCGATCTCGTATTCGCCCGAGGTGGTCGTCGAGAAGATCGTGGGGTCGTCGGCGGAAAGACAGACGCGGACTCCGGCGTCGAGGAGCCGCGAGAGCGGATGCTCCTGCCACGACGCGTACACCCCGGTCGCGAGATTGGAGGACGGCGCAACGCAGAGCGTGACGGGCGAAGACGCCAGACGCGCGAGCACGGCGGGGTCTTCCGCGGCGCGGACGCCGTGGTCGATCCGGTCGAGGGGGAGCGCGTCGAGAGCGGCGGCGACCGAATCCGCTCCCGCCCACTCGCCGGCGTGGATCGACGTCCCGAGGCCGAGCCGTTTCGCCCGCTCGTAGACGGCGGTGAAGGCGGAGGCGGCCACCGCGTCCTCTTCACCGCCGATCCCGAAGCCGCGCACGCGCGCGAGCCGCGCGCTCTCGTGGAGATCGAGAACGCGTCCGGCGGCGTCGGCGCCCCACTGGCGCACCGAGTCGAGGAGCAGGACGAGGCGGCAGCCGGTCTCCGCTTCGACCGCTCCGAATGCCGCGTCGATCGCCTTCAGCACCGCCTCGGGATCGAGGCCGAACCGCGACCAGATCTCGGGCGAGACGTAGATCTCGGCGTGCGCGAGCTCGGCCGAGAGCGCGCTCCCGAGCGCGCCGGCGGCTTCCGCGTAATCGGCGGGAGACGCGAAGAGACGGCAGCAGTCGGCGAAGAGGCGCAGGAACGAGCCCGACCGGCGGGAGTTCGCGAGCGCCCGTTCGAACGCGCCCTCGACCCCGAAGGCGTGGCCGTTCCTCCGGGCGATCGCGACGAGGGTCCGGAGCGGCACGCTTCCTTCGAAATGGAGATGTAAATCCGCTAGCATCCTCCCCTTGGCCCGCCAGCGCGCGCTCGCCCTCGCCCTCGACGCCGCGATCGTCGCCGCGGCCGTGGATCTCGCGGCCGTCCCGGCGCTCGTCGGCGCGTTTTTCTTCTTTCCCGACATTCCTCTCGGGCTCCTCGGGGCGGCGGTCTTCGGCATATCGCTCCTGCTGTGGCTGTGTCGGGACGCCCGCGGCGGATTGTCTCGCAAATGGCTCGGTCTCGAGATCGTCGACCGGCAGGGCCGCTCGCCGGGGATTCTCCGTTCGCTCCTCCGCAACCTTCCCCTCCTGGTCCCCGGGTGGAACCTCTACGAGGCGTGGAGGATCGCGCGGGGAAACCGCCCCCGGAGCGTCGATTCCGCGCTCGGCCTGAGGCTGGTGGACCGGACGTGAACTTTTCGGCCCAATTTGCGTCTCTGGAAGGGGAGAACGCAATGAACGCCATTCGCCGCGCCGTCCTTTTCGCCGCCTTTCTCGCCGCGGTCGCGCCGGCCGGAGCTGCCACCGAGACGTTCGAAAAGGCCTATTCGCTCCAGGGCGTCGACCGGTTCCGGGTCGAGAACGTCAACGGGGCGATCGAGCTCACGGCCTGGGACCGCGACTACGTCCGGGTGACGGCGGTCAAGAGCGGATCCTCCTGGGCGGTCGAGAACACGGTCGTCCGGGTCACGCAGCCGGGCGGCGAGATCAAGGTCGAAACGGTCCCCCTGCACTCGCCGCATCTCTTCTCGTTCCTGTTCGGAGGGCATCGGATCGCGAAGGTCGAGTACACGATCCTGCTCCCGCGACCACTCCGGTTCGGGTCGAGACCGTCAACGGCTCGGTTCACGTCGAGGGCCGCCGCGCCGAGACGCGCGCCGAGACGGTCAACGGCGGCATCGACCTGCGGCGGATCTCCGGCGTTCTTCACGCCGAGACCGTCAACGGAAGAATCTCGCTCGCGCGGGAGGACTCCGACGACACCTCTCTCGAAACCGTCAACGGTTCGATCGAGGCGGAATTGCCCGGGGCCGCCTCGTTCCACTACCGGCTGTCATCCGTGAACGGATCGATGGAGGTGGGGGAGCGGCGAAGCCACGCGCACGCTTTCGGCGTGAAGAGCTTCGAGGGAGACGTCAACGGCGGGAAGTCGCTCGTCAAGGCCGGAACGGTCAACGGCTCGATCCGCATCATCCTGACGGAGCCGCCGGGCGCGCCGGCGCCGACCATCCACGACGCCGCAGACTCCTCGTCCGACTGAGCCGGCTATCGTGGCGGGTGGCCACCGCTCATTTGTTCCTGTGGAGTTGGCCCCGAGGAGATCGGTCACAGCGGAAAACGTGCCGCTCGGAAACGAGTCACGATTGACGCCGCGGGTTCCGCAGGCGCGGTCAGAAAGGTTGGAAGACGCGTTCGGGAGAGCCGGCCCGCGGGCGCGGCGTACCGTGGCGTACGCCCGGGGGCGGCTCGCACGGACGCGTATAACGACCCCTATCACCGCGCCTCTCGATCCAGGGCTTCCTTCGACCTTCTTATTGGCCACCTTCCGCTGTGAATGGTCGAGAATCATCTGTCCTCCCCGCGGATGACGCGAAAGCCCTGGCCTCGCTTACCGCGCGAAGCCCGGCAAGACACGGCGAGGAGACCTTGCATATAAGACATCACAATAGTATGCTTTCTGCATGAGAACGACGATCGACATTCCCGAGGAAATCCTGGAGGACGCGCGCCGCGCTTCTCATTCGAGGACGAAGAGAGACACCGTGGTGGCCGGCCTCGAGGAACTGATTCGAAAGGGAAAGCGGGAGCAAATCCGCGGTCTCGCGGGAAAGCTTCGCCTTCGCGTCGATCTCAAGGCCTCCCGGCGCCGGTAAGTCCGGTTGAGCCATGTTCTCGTCGACAGCTCCGCGTGGATCGCGTTCTTTCGCGGCGAACCGGAGGTGATACGCCGGCTCGATCCGCATCTCGCCAACGGCAGCCTGAGCACCTGCGGACCCATCGTCGCGGAGCTGCTCTCCGGCGCGCGAACCCGGCAGGAATTCGACCTGCTCGAATCGCTTCTCGAAGGAATTCCTCTCCTTCCTGAGCCCAACGACGTCTGGCTCCGGGTGGCCGGAACGCGCTTCGATCTCGCGCGGAACGGATACCGCGCCTCACTCGTCGATCTCTACATCACCCTGACCGCGCTCGATTCGCGCCACACGCTCTGGACGCGCGACCGCGACTTTTCAAAAATCTGTAAGGTCGTCGCGATCGAGCTGGAAGTCTTCTGAGCACATTCCGCTGCGGGGTGGCGATTTCGCGTGCGATGATCAGCCGAGCGCAGAGAACCGCCGCTTCAGGCGCGATCGGGAGACATTCCAAAATGCAGACCGCCGAGTTAAGCGACGCGGAAAGCGATCGCTTCAACTCGGCGGCGGTCGCATCGGTGCTTACGCGAGGTCTTCGACCTTCTTGTTCGCGACCTTCCTCCGCGAATGGTCGAGGATCTCCTTGCGGAGGCGGATCGATTTCGGCGTGACCTCGACGAGCTCATCCTCCTCGATCCATTCGATCGCGGCCTCGAGCGGCATCGGGCGCGGGGGCGTGAGCTTAACGGCCATGTCGGAGCCCGAAGCGCGCATGTTCGTCAGGTGCTTCTTCTTGTTCGGGTTGACGATCATGTCGTTCTCGCGGGCGCTCTCGCCGACGATCTGGCCCATGTAGGTGGGGACTCCGGGGCCGACGAAGAGCGTGCCGCGCGGCTCGAGTGCTTCGAGCGAGTAAGCGGTCGTCTCGCCCGGCTCGAGGACGACGAGCGCGCCCCGGCCGCGGGGCGCGACGTCTCCTCGCCAGGGCTGGTAGGAGTCGAACACGTGCGACATGACGCCCGATCCGCGCGTGTTCGTGAGGAACTCGTTGCGGAAGCCGAAGAGGCCCCGGGTCGGGATCAGGAACTCGATCCGGACGCGCCCGTTGGCGGGAGTCGACATCATCTTCATCTCGGCGCGGCGGGTCCCGAGCTTCTCGATGACCGCGCCCATCGTCTCCTCCGGCACGTCGACGACGAGGAGCTCGACCGGCTCGCAGAGGACGCCGTCGATCTCCTTCGTGATGACGTGCGGCCGCGAGAGCGCGAACTCGTACCCTTCCCGGCGCATTGTCTCGACGACGATGGCCAGGTGCAGCTCGCCCCGCCCGGAGACTCGGAAGGCGTCCGGCTCGCCCGTCTCCTCGACGCGGAGCGCGACGTTGGTCCGCAGCTCCTTGTCGAGACGCTCCTTCAGGTGCCGGCTCGTGACGTACTTGCCTTCCGTTCCGGCGAAGGGCGAGTCGTTGACGCGGAAACGCATCGAGACGGTCGGCTCGTCGACGGCGATCACCGGCAGCGCCTGCGGATTGTCGAGGTCGGCGATCGTCTCGCCGATCGTGACGTCGGAGAAGCCGGCGATCACGACGATCTCCCCGGCGGACGCTTCGGCGATCTCCACGCGCTTCATCCCTTCGAAGGCGAGGAGCTTCGTGACCCGCCCCCTGGCCGTCGTGCCGTCGAGCTTGCAGACCGCGTAGTCCTTCCCCGACTGGATCCTTCCGTGGACGATCCGGCCGATCGCGAGGCGCCCGAGGTAGTTGTCGTAGTCGAGCGAGGCGACGAGGATCTGCAGCGGCTCGTCGGGATTTCCCGCGGGTTCGGCGACCTCCATCACGACCGTGTCGAGGAGCGGTTTCACGTCGTTTTCGGCGTGGTCGATCTCGCGGCGGGCGAACCCGACCTTGGCCGACGTATAGACGATCGGGAAGTCGAGCTGGGCGTCGGAGGCGCCGAGGTCCATCATCAGCTCGAAGACCTGGTCGACGACGTGGTGCGGCCGCGCCTCGGGGCGGTCGATCTTGTTGATGACGACGATCGGCTTGAGCGACAGCTCGAGCGCCTTCCGGAGGACGAAGCGCGTCTGCGGCATCGGGCCGTCCGCGGCATCGACGACGAGGAGCACGGCGTCGACCATCTTCAGGATCCGCTCGACCTCGCCGCCGAAGTCGGCGTGGCCGGGGGTGTCGACGATGTTGATCTTCGTCCCCTTGTAGCGGATGGCGGCGTTCTTGGCGAGGATCGTGATCCCGCGCTCGCGCTCGAGCTCGTTGGTGTCCATCGCCCGCTCGGCGACCTGCTCGTTCTCGCGGAACGTTCCGGACTGCTTCAACATGCAGTCGACGAGCGTCGTCTTCCCGTGGTCGACGTGGGCGATGATCGCGATGTTCCGAAGGTTCTTGGCCATGATTCCTTTCCGTTTTTGGACGGAACAGCGGAGGATATCGCAACCGCGATTCTGCTGCTCCGGCGGCGACGGCGGCAGATCCCTCCGACTTTCCCGGAGCGACCAGGGTTTTTCCGGTTCGATCGACTCGAAACCGGAGGGGCCCGGCATCGCGCTCGCGTCGCCGGGCCAAGGCTTTACCTTCGGAAAGATTTTCAAGAATGGGGAATTTCCCCCCGGGACAGCGTGAAACGACGCACGGGCTCGCCTCGGTTCGTCGGAATTTCGATGCTTTCTCGAACAAATTTCGGTGGCACCGCTCTTGCCCCCTCCAGAAGCCGGCACGTGCTTTTGGAGTCGTCGAAGGAAACACGAACCCAGGAGGTATTCATGGAAACCGCGAAAGTCGACATCAAGAAACTTCAACTTTTGAACGATCGGATCAATCAGTGCATCGACGCCCTGAATCAGGTCCGTCTTTCCGTTCATGGGCTCGCCTCGGCCAGTCCGTTCGCGGGCGGACAGCAGGGGCTGGGCGGCCAGCAGGGTTTCGGCATCGGAAACCCCGGTCTGTCGCACACGACCGGGGCCGTTATCGGGACCGGAATCAATCCGTACGCCCCGTACGCCGCGTTCACCGGGTTCCCCGGAGCGCAGGGCGGAATTCCGGGAAACATGGGCGGCCTCGGAACGGGAGGCGCGTTCGGGGGAGGATCGATGGGGTTCAATCCGCTCCTCGGATTGAGTCACACGAGTCCCGAAGCGTCGGAGGCCTACAGGTCGACGTGGAATGATCCCTATCTGGCGGCGAGAGTCTCCCAGACATTCCCGTACATCCAGTTCGCCGTTCCGCCCGTGGTGTCCCTGTATTGAGCGCTCGGTCGAGTCGCCGGGGGCGGAGTTTCGCTCCGCCCCCGCATCATCGAGACGGTGCGAAAAGGAGGCAAACTCGCATGGCCAACGAAACCCAGCCGTCCGCTCCTTCGTCCGGGATCGAGGAGGCGATCGGGAAAGTCGAAGATCTCTACCGGGCGGTGACCGGTAACCCGCCGCCCCGCGAAGGCTACTCGCCGCCGATCCCCGTCGAACGGGACCCCACCCGGTTCGTCGAAGAACAGGTCGACCGTCTGCTGTCGATGCTCTCCCCGTCGCGCTCCGAGACCGAGGCCTTCGCGTGGAGCCCGCCGGTTTCCGTATGGGAGAACGAGAAGGAATTCGTGGTGAGCGTCGATCTCGCGGGCGTTTCCCGGAACGACGTCGAGGTGAAGCTCCAGGAGAACCGGCTGACGATCAGCGGGACGCGGCCGGCGGCGTTCTCGAACGATCACCGCCTCCGCGCGAGCGAAAGGCCGTTCGGACCGTTCCAGCGCACCGTCTTCCTGCCGCCGGCCATTCGCGGGCGCGAAGAAAGCGTTCCGATCGACGCCCGGTTGAAGGACGGAGAGCTCGAGATCCGCGTCGTCAAGGAGGGAACGGCCGCGGAAGGGCCGAAGAAGATCGCCGTGAACTGATTCCCATGTCTTCCGGCCCTCCCGGAAGGCATTTTCGAGAGGACGGCGCATCCTGCGCCGCCCTCTCATTTTGTCGGTCGCACGGCTCGCGCTCGAGGCGCTCGACCGCTTGCGACCTCTCAGATCGCGGACCTCCTCCTCGCCGGCGCTTGCGCATGAAATGCGCTGCGCGTTCTTGCCGGCGAGGAGACTTTCCGCGATCTGGCCTCCGCCGCTCGGGCTCCCTCATCCGGCGGCTTGCAGCCGCCACCTTCTCCCGCTGGGAGAAGTCGCGTGGCGGCTCGCTTCGCTCGCGACTCCATGTCCCCTCGACGGCTCCGGCGGCCCCGGCCCCGAGCCCGAATTCGCGACACTCGCGGAGCTCGGATCGCGAATGTGATGCAAGCCGCCGGATGAGGGAACAAGGCGGGCCGCGGAAGCGACGAGCTAAAGCCAGATCTCTTCGCCGAACACGATCGTCGCCGCCTCGTCGAGGTCGCCGACGAACCGGACGATCTCGCCGACGATCGGCCCCGGAACCTGGGGCGTGCGCAGGAGCTCTTCGCGGTTTCCTTCGGGAAGCAGGAGGGAGCGGAGATTTCGGTTGTAGGCGCCCCGGACCTTGTATTCCGGCTCGCCGACCGCGCGGACGACCTGGACGTCGTGCGCGTCGGCGATCAGGATGCCGCTCGACGCGACGTCCTGGGGAAGAGGGCGATTCAGGAAGACGGAAAGGAACGCGAGCCCGCTCGGGAGACCGGCGGAGAGGCCGCCCGACGGCTCGTCTTCCTTCGTCACCTTGTAGGAATACGAGTGCTCGAAGAGATCGGCCGTTTCCTGCGGAAATTTTGCGAGGGCGTATTCGCGGACGGAGACGAACGTGTTGCGGACACCCTGCGCCATCTCCGGCGCGACGTTGCCGAGAATTTCCTCGAGGTGGCCGCCGCGCCCGGGCGCCGAGGGCCGCCGCTGCGCCCAAATCTCGTGGATGAGGCCCTTGGCCGTGCCGACGAAGTGGTAGACGGACGCGGCGAGCGCGCGGCCGACCGCCCTGCGCCGGCGGGTCGCCACCGCTTCCAGCGCGTCCGCTTTCGCGGAGCATCTCGCCTCCTCCGCGGCGTCGCCGCGCAGCCGGTGAAGCGACGCGAGCGCGCGCCAGTAGCTCGCGCGAAGGGGAAAATCATGGAGGGCGCTGCGCAGCACCTCCGCGGCGCTCTCGGCGTGCGCGGGCCCGGCGAACCAGGCCTCGACGGGGCGCGCCTGCCAGGCCTCGGCGAGGAGCCACGTGATCACCCGCACGTCGTCGGGACCGCCGTCGAGCGATTCGAGGTAAAGGGCGGCCGCGGACTCGGGCTCGCCATCCAGCCGCGCGATGTCCGCCCGGTATCGAAGGTCGAGAGCGGCGGAGGAAGCGGCCAGGAGGGCGCCGGCCTCCCGCCGGTTTCCGTCCCGCGCCAGGGCGATCGCGCGTTCCCGATCGGTCGATCCGACCTCGCTGGCGCTCTCCGGAAACGGGATTCCGGCGAGGCGATCGATCGGAATGTAGCGGCGCGCCGCCGCTTCGAGGACGGCGGCTCTCGTCGGCCGGTGCATTCGTCGGCGGAAGACCTCGAGGAACCGCTCCTCCGCGGCCGCCGCTTCGGGGGAGCCGAGCGCCCGGTAGAGGAGAGCCAGCCGGCCCACGTTGACGATCCTCTCGTCGTGGCGATCGAGGAACGTCGCGATGTGGACGGCGGCCTCGAGATGCTCGGCCGTGCCGAGCCCTTCGTAGACTCGCGCGAGGGCGAGCGCCCGGTCGATGTCGCTCTCGAATCCGCGTTCCGTGCCGAGCCGCTCGAGGATGCGCCGCGCCTCGTCGAGCTCGCCCGTCAGTTCGGCGATCCAGGCCTTCGCGAGCACCGCCGTCTTGTAGAGCTCCTGGTCCGAACCGCGGTACTTCGCCGCGAGCCGTTCGCACGCGGCCGCGGCGTCGTCCGGCCGCCTCGCGGCGAAGAGCCGGAACACGTCCTCGAGCTCGAGATGAGCCGCGGGCTTGCGCCACAGCTGGTCGCGTCCGACCGCGAGGAACTCCCCGGCTCCACGCTCCGGGTCGCGCGCGAGGGCGAGCATCGAGGCGAGCCGCAGGTGAACCGCTCCGCTCTGCGGAGAGCGGGTGTGGACCTGGGCCCAGCAGGCGACGGCCGCCGAGAGCTCTCCCCGGATGTGCTTGACCTTCGCCATGAGATCGAGCGCGGTGAGATCGTCGGGACGCTCTTCCAGGAGGACGGCGATCTCGACTTCGGCGTCGTACGTCTCGCCGACTTCCACCAGAACGATCGCGTGCGAAAGACGCTCTTCCCAGGGATTGTCGCCGCCCATCTCCCGGTCATTTTATCGACGCCGCCGACCCGCGATGCGATATAGTGGATCGATGAGCGGCGCGAATGTGTCGCGCGCTTCCCGCCCGGAGTCCTTCCCCTGGGGAAATCTCATCGGAAGCTCGGGGGCGATGCGGCCGGTGAAGGCCTTGCTCGCGAAGGTCGCGGCGCTTCCCGTGTCCTCGGTTCTGCTGATCGGCGAGAGCGGGACCGGGAAGGATCTGATCGCGAAGACGATTCATTTCAACTCACCGCGGTCGTCGCGGCCTTTCCAGAATGTGACGTGCTCGGCTCTTCCCGTCACCCTCCTCGAAAGCGAGCTCTTCGGCCACGAGAGAGGGGCGTTCACCGACGCCAAGCAGCAGAAGAAGGGCCTCTTCGAGCTCGCCCAGGGCGGAACGGTCTACCTCGACGAGATCGGCGACACGCCCCTGCTGCTGCAGGTGAAGCTCCTCCGATTCCTGGAGGAGAAGGAATTCAAGCGCGTCGGCGGTTCGCACGACATCCGGGTCGACGTCCGGGTGATCGCCGCGACGAACCGGGACCTGAAGTCGGCGATGCGGGAAGGGTCGTTCCGGTCCGACCTCTATTACCGGCTGAGCACGATCCTCGTGCGGGTTCCGCCGCTTCGCGAGCGCAAGGACGACGTCCGGCCGCTCGCGGAAGCGTTCCGGCAGTCGTTCGCGGAAGCGTTCGGCAAGGACGTCCGCGGAATTTCGGCGCGCGCCTTCGAGCACCTCGAGTCGTACGACTGGCCGGGAAACGTCCGGGAGCTCAAGAACGTGATCGAGCGGGCGGTGCTCCTCTGCGAGGGAGACCGGCTGCGCCGGAACGATTTCCTCGATTTCGACGAGGCGTCGGAGCCTTACGGCTGTTCCCTCCCCGCCGGCGGGCTCGACCTCGATCGGCTCGAGCGCGATCTCCTCCTCCAGGCGCTGGAGCGGGCGGGAGGCAACCAGACGCGCGCGGGGCAGCTGCTCCGGCTCTCCCGGGACCAGATCCGCTACCGGATCGAGAAATACGGTCTCGTCGAGGCCCGGGAAACGGAGACGTCTCCGGCGCCCCGATAGCCGGGGTTTTAAGTCTTTCCGGGCGCGAACGTCGAATCCGGAAGCTCGACGTTCTGCTTCACCTCTTCCGCCCGGATCGTGTCGGTGCGGTCGGGCGCCGTGTGGCGGATCGTGAAGGGGACCTTCACGCCGTCGACGTCGCGGTAATCGGAGTAGTCTGCCCGCTCGGGGATGTCTCCGAAAGCCGTGTGCTGGCTCTGGAGCGTGCGAAGCAGCAGGCCGTTGCCGGCGTCGAACCAGAACGTCTCGCGCCCGCCGGCCGCGTCCCGTCCCATGACGATCCAGGCGTCGCGGCCGTCGATCGTCTCCTTCCCGCGGACCGCGAGCGCCGGAAAGCGCGACTTCAGGTCGGCCCCGGGAAAGAGGAGGGCGCGCCACCGGATGCGCTCCATCTCGTCGGGTTGCATGGGGTTGTTCCGGGTGGGTCCTCCCGACGTGCCGGCCTTTCCGTCGAACACGATCGTGAACGCCCCCTGCTCGACCTTCACCTCGCTCCGGTACCTGCCGTCGGCCGTCTGGCGGATCTCGATCGGATGCGGCTTCTCGTCGCCTCCCGTGAACGTTCCGTGGAGCTCGCGGTTCCGAATCCGGGCGATCGCGTCCTTTCCGCCGACCGCCTCCGTGTATTTCTCGAGGACCGCATCGACGGAGGGGGCGCCGGCGGGCATCTCGGGATGCGCCGGAACCGATCCCAGGAGCGGCGGCATCGAGGCGGGCTCGGTCGACCCGTGGTGGCACGTGGCGCAGGTGACCGCCGCGCGGCCCTTGAAGTTCGCCCCGTCGATCTCCCGCATCATCCGGATCATCTTCCGCGCGGTGTTCTTCGCGGCCTTGTCGTCCTTCTCCATCGGCCAGCGGCCGGTGTCGTTCGTGACGTGGCAATAGGAGCACTTCACGCCGAGCGAATCGGCCATGAAGTTCATGACGGGCATGAGCTGGTCCGACGGCAGACCCTGCAGGACCTGGATGTTCTTGTAGAACTTCTCGGCCGGGACGTCCGGCGTCGGGTGGCGCCGCGCTTCCTCGGCGCCTCGTCCGGCGGCCGGGAAGAGCAGGGCGGCGATCGCGATCCAGAATCCGGTCTTGCGCACGTACCCTCCTTGCGGTCCGGGGGAGCTTAACCGAACTCGGAGAACCTTCCGAATTCGTCCGCCGCCCGCGGGGCGGGGCATTACAATGCGGCAAAGACATTTCGGCGGAGTCATCGGAACCGGAGGGTCGCGGATGAGTTCTCGGGAAGGCGACCGCTCGGGCCGGGTGGCCGGTTGAGCGACAGCGGCGGCGCGGAGTTCTCGGGAGGCGGTCGGTTCACGATCGTCCGACGCATCGGCGCGGGCGGAATGGGCGTCGTCTACGAGGCGATCGACAACGAACGCCGTTCCCGTGTCGCGCTGAAGACGCTCCCGAACGCCGAGGCCGAGGCCCTCCTCCGTTTCAAGCAGGAATTTCGGAACCTCACGGACGTGACGCATCCGAACCTCGCGGCGCTCTACGAGCTCTTCTCGGTCGGCGAGGAGTGGTTCTTCTCGATGGAGCTCGTCGAGGGCGTCGATTTTCTGAAGCACCTCGGCCGGGTCGACGACACCGGCCAGGAATCGACCGACCGGATGATGGCGCCGGAGGAGACTCCGGACGCCGACGATGGCGCTGTCGGACGCCGCGCCCGTCCGGAAATCGAAGGGCTCGCCTCTGGCGCCCGACCGGATCCCCGCGCTCCGCGCCGCGCTGCGACAGCTCGTCGAGGGGCTGACGGCGCTCCACGACGCCGGCAAGCTGCACCGCGACATCAAGCCTTCCAACGTGCTCGTCACGCGCGGAAGGGCGCGTCGTCATCCTCGACTTCGGCCTGACGTCGCGGACTTCGCGACGAGCTCGCACGCGCCGAGAGCCGCGCGTCATCGTCGGAACGCCGGCGTACATGGCGCCCGAGCAGGCGCGGCGGGCCGCTCGACCCCCGCGTGCGACTGGTACGCCGTCGGCGTGATGCTCTACGAGGCCCTCACCGGCCGGCTTCCGCACTCGGGCACCGTGCGGGAAGTCCTGATGGCCAAGCAGCTCGTCGAGCCGCCGCTCCCGTCTTCGCTCGTTCCGACCGTGCCGGCGGACCTCGACGACCTCTGCCGCCGGCTCCTGCGCCTGGAACCGTCCGATCGTCCCGAGGGCCGCGAGATCCTCGCGCACCTCGAGGCGCGGCAGGGCACGGATCCCGGGATCCCGCGGTCCGAGGCGCCCGCGAAGCCGCCGTTCGTGGGCCGGCAGCGCCAGCTCGGCGTCCTCCATTCGGCGTTCGAGCGCGTGCGCGACGGCCGCCCGACGGCGATCTTCGTTCACGGCCGGTCCGGCGTCGGAAAGAGCTTTCTCGTCGAGGAATTCCTCGAATCGATCCGGCAACGCGACGGCGCGCTCGCGCTCCGGGGCCGCTGCTACGAGGCGGAATGGGTGCCGTACAAGGGAATCGACAGCCTGGTCGACGACCTGAGTCAGTACCTCTCCGAGCTCTCGAAGGTCGACGTCGCGTCGGTGCTCCCGCGCGACGTCCGCGCGCTCGTCCGGATCTTTCCCGTGCTGCGCCGGGTCGAAGCGGTCGAGGAGGCGCCGGGCCGCGACCTCGAGATTCCGAACCAGCAGGAGCTTCGCCGCCGCGCGTTCCGGGCTCTCAAGGAGCTGCTCGCGCGGATCGGAGACCGGCGTCCTCTCGTTCTCGCGATCGACGACCTCCAGTGGGGCGACCTCGACAGCGCCGCGCTTCTCGGCGAGCTGCTGCGTCCGCCGGACCCTCCGATCCTCCTCCTCCTCGGCATCTACCGCAGCGAGTACGCGGGGGCGAGCCCGAGCCTGCAGCGCCTCCTCGCGGCCCCGCCGGAGGGAGCCTCGGAGGTCGCGCGCCGCACGATCGAGGTCGAACCGCTGACGCGAGAGGAAGCGGTCGAGCTCGCGTTCGAGATGCTCGGCGGCGACGAACCGCGCCACGGGCGGCTCGCGGAGGAGATCGGCCGGGAGTCGGGAGGGATTCCGTACTTCGTCCACGAGCTCGTCCAGTACGTGCGCGAGGGCGCCGAGCTCGGACGCGCCGGCGCCGCCGAGCCCGCGATCTCCCTCGAAGAGGTCCTCCGGAGACGCCTCGAGGCGCTTCCGGACGAAACGCGGCGGCTGCTCGAGGTCATCGCGGTCTCGGGGCGGCCGCTCCGCCAGGGAGACGCTTACCGCGCGGCGGCGATGCCGTCGGCGGACGTCGGAGCGCTCGCCGTCCTGCGGAAGGGCCACATGGTCCGGAGCACGGGCCCTTCCGATCGCGACAGCGTCGAGGCGTACCACGACCGGATCCGCGAGGCGGTCGTCGCCCAGCTCGACCCGTCGCAGCGCTCCGATCGCCATCGGATGCTCGCCATGACGCTCGAGAGCGCGGGCGGTTACGACCCCGAGACGCTCGCGATCCACCTCGCCGAAGCGGGAGAGCGCGAACGGGCGGGGGCCTACTACGCGCAGGCCGCCGCCGCGGCGGCCGAGACCCTGGCGTTCGAGCGCGCCGCGAACCTGTACCGGCTGTCGCTCTCGCTTCGGCCCGTGTCGGGCGACGAAGGGCGGGAGCTCCGTACGGCGCTCGGAGACGCCCTCGCCAACGCGGGACGCGGCGCGGAGGCGGCCGACGTCTACCGCGAGGCGGAGGCCGAGGCGGGCCCCGACGACGCGCTCGAGCTGCTCCGCCGCGCCGCCTACCAGTACTGCGTCAGCGGACACGTCCGCGAGGGCCGCGCCGCGATGCGGGAGCTCCTCGGGCGCATGGGCATGAAGCTCCCCGATACGCCGGGCGCCGTCCTGATATCGCTGCTCGCCCGGCGGGCGCGGCTGCGCCTGCGCGGCCTGTCTTTCCGGGAGCGGGACGAGCGGACGATTCCGGCCGGCGTCCTGCGCGAAAGCGACGTGACGTGGTCCGCCTCGGCGGGCCTGTCGATGATCGACATCCTCGCGGGCGCGTCGTTCCAGACGCAGAATCTCATCCTCGCCCTGCGCGCCGGAGAGCCCGCACGGATCGCTCGCGCTCTCGCCTGGGAGGCCGCGCACAGCTCCAACGACGGGAGTCCGGGGTGGAAGCGGACCCGGAAGCTCCTCGACGCCGCGGAAGGCCTGGCGCGCCGCGTCGGGAACCCCCATCCGATCGCCATGGCGACGATGGTTCGCGGCGTGGCCGAGTTCACGATGGGCCGATGGGCCTCCTCCGTGCCTCTTCTCGGGGAGGCGGAATCGATCCTTCGCGACCGGTGCACCGGGGTGACCTGGGAGCTCGACACCGCCCACACCTTCTCCCTGTGGGCGCTGGTGTATCAGGGCAGGTTCGCGGAAATGAGCAGCGGCGCGCGGAGCAGCTGCTGCGGGAGGCGGAGGAACGCGGCGATCTCTACGTGCAGACGAACCTCGGCACGTTCATGGAGCCTCACGCGCGGCTGGCCGCCGACGATCCGGCCGGAGCGCGGACGGCCGTCCGCCGTTCGCTCAAGACGTGGTCGGCGGAGGGTTTCACCTGCAGGACCTGACCGCGCTCATGAGCGAGACGCTGATCGACCTGTACGAGGGCCGGGGCGAGGCCGCCTGGAGCCGCATCTCGGGACAGTGGGCCGCGGTCAAGCGCTCGCAGATGCTCCGGATCCAGGTGCTGCGAATCGTGCTTCGCCATTTCCGCGGGAGGAGCGCGCCGCGGCGGGGACCGAGGGGAAGGACCGCGAATCCGCGGTCCGCGCCGCGCTCGCCGACGCGCGGCGGATCGCGCGCGAGGGAATTCCGTGGGCGGCGCCGATGGCCGATACCCTTCGCGGAGGCGCGGCGGCGCTCCGGGGCGACCGCGCCGCGGCGTCGGCCTTCTTCGCGAGCGCCGCGGCCGGATTCGACGCGGCCGGGATGCTGAGCTACGCCGCCTCCGCTCGCCGCCGCGCGGGCGAGCTCGACGGAGGAGCGGAGGGAGCGCGACTCGTGGACGCGGCGGATCGGGACTTCCTCGCGCAGGGAGTCGCGCATCCGGAGAAGATGGCCCGAATGCACGTGACGGGGCTTTCGGAATGAGCCGGTCTCCCGCGGTCGGCGCCGTCGGCACCTACCGGAGCGACTGCGCGGTCGTCTCTCTTCCCGTGGACGACGTCCGCGCGATGCTGCCTCCGGGCGCCTCTCCCGGTGCGCAGACGCTCGCCCCGCCCGGCGAGCATCCGGTGCTCTTCATGTTCGGCCGCCACAGCGGCGTGCATCCCGTGATCCTCCCGATCCGCGGCGGCTCGTACCACGAAATGATCACGGCCGTGCCGTTCCTGGACTACCCGGAAGCGCGCTCGGAAAACGGGTACCGGGGCGAGTACGCGTTCATGCCCCGGCTCTATCTCGACGACTGGATCTTCGTCGTGCTCGGATGGTTCTACGGCTACGACAAGGTGCGCGCGCGGATTGCCGACGCTGGGGACGGCTATCGCATCGCGTCGCTCGTCTCCGGCCGGCCGATCCTCTCCGGACGCTTCGAGCCGCGGGGAGAGGCGGGTCCGGTCTCGGCGTTTCCGAATTTCGCCGCGGTCGCTCCCGCGTTCCGCCAGCCGTTTCTCGGGAAGCTCTTCTTCGGCCCGATCCTCTGCTCGATCATGACGTTCGAGCTCGAGAAGGCGGTGATGAGGCCGATCGAAGCGCGAATCGACGTCCGGACGGCCTATCTGCCCGGGATGCCGGCGCGCGAGTTCCGCGTTCCGGGAATCGACGCGTCGCCGCTCGGCGCGTTCCACATCGAAGTGCCCTGGACGCTCTCGTATCCGATGCGTTGCGCTTGTCTGCCGGGCGGGGCGAGGGAGGAGCCGTGAAGAAGATCGCGATCCTGGGGGGCGGAGTCGGGGCGATGACGGCGGCCTGGGCGCTGACGTCGCGTCCCGGCTGGCAGGACGAGTTCGCGATCACCGTGTATCAGACGGGATGGCGCCTCGGCGGCAAAGGCGCGAGCGGGCGCAACCGGGAGCGCGGCGAAAGGATCGAGGAGCACGGGCTCCACATCTGGATGGGCTTCTACGACAACGCGTTCCGGACGATGCGGGAGTGCTACGGCGAGCTCGGGCGGCCCGCGGGCGCGCCGCTCGCGACGTTCGAGGAGGCGTTTCGACCCCACAACCTGGCGGTCCTCTGCGAGTTCGTCCGCGGGCGATGGGTCGAATGGGCGATCGAGATGCCGGTCAACGGCGGCGAACCGGGGAAAGGAGGCGCTCTCCCGACCCGTGGGAATACGTCCAGATGCTCATCCAGTGGCTGCTCGAAGGGCTGATCGGGCCGAGGCACGAGGAAGAGGTCGAGAAGATCCTCGCGCGTTTCGTCGGCCGCGGAGCGCCCGATTCTCCGGCCCCCGCGGCGGTCGACTTCGTCCGCGACATCTCGACGTCGAAGGCGTGTCCGCCGGGAGAAGAGCACCATTGCCGGCTGCTCGCCTGGCTGATCGAGCACCTTCACCTCGCGCACCGGCAGGCGGGCGCGGCGCCGCAGCCGCCGGCGCCGGAGACCGCCGGCCGCGAGGGGCTGATCGCGGCGCTCGAAGGGTTCCTCGGGCGGCTCGCCGCCGGTGTCGAAGGTTTCCTCGAGAAGGACGACGGCCTGCGGCGCCTCTTCCTCCTGGCCGACCTCGCGATCGCCGCCATGAAGGGGATCCTCCGCGACGGCGTTCTCGAGAAGGGCTTTCGAGCCATCGACAACATCGATTTCCGCGCCTGGCTCGCCCGGAACGGAGCGTCGCGGTCGACGCTCGAGTCGGCGCCGGTCCGCGAGATCTACGATCTCTGCTTCGCCTACGAGAACGGCGATCTCGCCCGCCCGAACATGGCGGCCGGAACGGCGGCCCAGGTCGCGCTGCGGATCGCGTTCACCTACAAGGGCGCGGTCATGTTCAAGATGGCGGCGGGCATGGGGGACACGGTCTTCGGACCGATGTACGAAGTGCTGAAGCGGCGCGGCGTGAAGTTCGCCTTCTTCCACACGGTCGAGAAGCTCGCCCTTTCGGCGGACGGCCGCTCGATCACCGCGATCCGCGTCGCGCGCCAGGTGGATCTCGCTCCGGGCGTCGCGGAATACCAGCCGTTCCGGAACGTGAAGGGCCTTCCGTCCTGGCCGAGCGAGCCCGACTATCCCCAGCTCGCGCAGGGAGAGGAGCTGCGGCGGCGCGGGATCGACCTCGAATCGCGCTGGAGCGGCTGGACGCCCGTCGAAGTCCGGGATCTTCGCGCCGGAGACGACTTCGACCTCGTCGTCCTCGGAATCTCGCTCGGCGCGCTGCCGGAGATCTGCGCGGATCTCGTCGCTGCCGACGCCGGGTGGCGCGGTCTCGTCGAGAACGTCGGGACCGTGCAGACGCAGGCCGTGCAGCTCTGGCTGCGGCCGGACGCGGCGGCGCTCGGCTGCGCCGAAGGCGGCGTCGTCGCGGGCACGTACGCCGAACCGCTCGACACCTGGGCGGACATGAGCGAGCTCCTCCCGCGCGAGGACTGGCCGGCGGACGGACCGAAGACGATCCTCTACCTCTGCGGGCCGAAGTCGGGCGGGGACGGGCCGCCCCCCTCCGACACCGCGTACCCGGACCGAGAGGAAGAGCGCGTTCTCCAGACCGCGAAGACGTGGCTCGAGAGCGCGGCGGGTCCGATCCTCCCGAAGGCGACGTCCGTCGCCAATCCCGCCGGGCTCGATTGGGGGCTCCTGTACGGCCCGGGCTCGGCGACGGGCGGCGGATCGGACGACGCCGTCGGCCGCGCGGCGCTCGGCAGCCAGTACACGCGCGCGAACATCGATCCCTCGGAGCGATACGTCCTGTCGCTCGCGGGGAGCGCGAAACACCGCCTCGCGGCCGGGGGCTCGGGATTCGAGAACCTCTACCTTGCCGGAGACTGGGTCGAGACGCCGTTGAACGCGGGCTGCGTCGAGGCCGCGGCGATGGCCGGTCTCGCCGCTGCCCGCGCGATCGCGGGAGGTACGGAGGAAATCATCGGCTGGGACCCGGACGAGACCGCTCCGGTTCGACCGCCGAAGGAGACGGAGAAGCCATGACCGAAGACAACGCCGGGCGGAAGAAGATCGCCGTGCTCGGGGGCGGCTGCGGATCGCTTTCCGCCGTATGGGCGCTGACGGAGCTTCCCGATTGGGAGAAGAAATACGACATCACCGTCTACCAGATCGGCTGGCGGCTCGGCGGAAAGTGCGCGAGCGGGCGAAACCTCGCTGCCGGAAAACGGATAGAAGAGCACGGCCTCCATGTCTGGGCCGGCTTCTACGAGAACGGCTTCCACATGATGCAGCAGGCCTACGCGGCGCTGCCGGCCGACCCGGAGAACCCCATCCGCGGATGGCAGGACGCGTTTCACAAACACAGCGCCGTGATGATCTACGAGCAGGTCGGCGGGCGGTGGGTCGACTGGCCGATGACGTTCCCGGAGAACGACGCCGTTCCGGGAACGGGCGGCGAAATGCCGTCCATCTGGGACTATGTCCAGCTCATCCTCGACTGGATCATCCAGCAGATCGAATCCGGGTCGACCGAGGCGATCGAGCCTTACCCGCCGATTCCGGGAACGCCGAATCTCTGGCAGCGGATCGAGCGGTTCGTCTCGAGGATCGTCGAGCGGGCGACTCTTTTCGAGATCCTCGCCTCGGAGCACGAGCCGGGAACACCGCCGCCGCTCGCGTCCCATTCGGCCGATGACATCCTCGTGACCGCGAGGAAATTCGCCCGCACGCTCCCCCCGGACCCGGCGGAGCACCTGGCGAGGGACCATCACGACCTGCTCTATCTCGTGAGCGAAGCCGGCCAGCGGCTCGCCGAGCGCCGCGCGGCGGCGCCGGAGGACGACGGGCTCCGCCGGCTCGCGCTCCTCCTGGATCTCGCGCACGCGACGATCCGGGGAGTGCTCGAAGACGGCGTGATCTTCCGCGGATTCGACGCCATCGACGGGATCGACTGGCGCGACTGGCTCGCGAAGAACGGCGCGACGACCGAGACGATCGATTCGGCGCTCGTGCGCGGCATCTACGACTACGTCTTCGGCTTCTTCCGCGGCCGCGCGAGCGAGCCGAAGCTCGAGGCGGGCACCGCCATGCGCGGCATCCTTCGTCTCTTCTTCACGTACAAGGGCGCCCTCTTCTGGGAGATGCAGGCGGGAATGGGCGACATCGTCTTCGCGCCCCTCTACCGGGTGCTGAAGGAGCGCGGCGTCCGGTTCGAATTCTTCCGCAAGATCACGAATCTCGCGCTCGCGGCCGACGGCAAGTCGATCGGCCGGATCGATCTGCTGGAGCAGGCGCACCCGAAGCCGGAAGTCGGCGAGTACGACCCGCTGACCCGGGTGAAGGGCGTCCCCGCGTGGCCCTCGGAGCCGTTCTACGACCAGCTCGCCGAAGGAAAGGCGCTCCAGGACGGAAAGATCAACCTGGAGTCCGCGTGGACGACCTGGACGGGCAAATCCTCGTCTCTGGAAGCGGGGAAAGACTTCGACGCGGTGATCCTCGGCCTCTCGCTCGCCGCCGTGCGCGACGTCGCGCCCGAGATCCTCGCGGCCGGCGGCCCTCTCGCGAAGATGCTGAAGAAGGTGCAGACGGTCCAGACGGGAGCGCTCCAGCTCTGGTTTTCGGGCGACGCCGCCGGTATCGGCGCGCCGCCGACGCCTCGCATCTGCTCCTCCTACGCCCAGGACCTGAACACCTGGGCGGACATGAGCTTCCTCCTTCCGCGCGAAGACTGGCCCGCCGGATCCGCGCCGGGATTCATCGCGTATCTCTGCGGCGAGTTCCCGGATGCCGACGTGATCCCGCCGTTTTCCGATCCGTCTTTCCCGGACCGCGAGCTCGAGCGGTTCACACAGGCCGCCGCAAGCTGGCTCGAGACGAACGCCGGACACATCTGGACGAAGACGGGTCCGTCCGAAGGGAGCTTCGACTGGAGCGCCCTCTTCGATCCGTCGGGGGGAAACGGGCCGGCGCGCCTCCTCTCCCAGTACCGGCGCGTCAACATCGATCCGACCGAACGCTACGTGCTGTCGCTTCCGGGCACATCGCGCTATCGCCTTCGCGCCGGGGAGTCGGGCTACAAGAACCTCTTTCTCGCCGGCGACTGGGTCAAGACCTCGATCAACGCCGGCTGCGTCGAAGCGGCGGTCATGGCGGGGATGGACGCGGCATCGGCCCTCTCGGGCGTCCGGATTCCCGTCGTCGGGGGCCTCTCGTGAGCGGCCGGAAGAAGGTCGCGATCCTCGGTGGCGGCTGCGGCGCGATGACGGCCGCCTACTATCTTTCGAGCACGCCGGAGCTCCGCCAGGAGCTCGAGGTCACCGTCTACCAGATGGGATGGCGGCTCGGCGGAAAGGGCGCGAGCGGAAGGAACTCCGCGTATTTCGACCGCATCGAGGAGCACGGCCTCCATGTCTGGGGAGGGTTCTACTACAACGCGTTCCACCTGATGCAGGTAGCCTACGGCGCGCTCGACCGGCCGCCGGAGTGCCCGCTCCGGACCTGGACCGACGCGTTCCATCCGCACAACTACGTCGTCTGGACGGAATGGATCGACGGGAAGTGGGTCGACTGGCCCGTCGAGGCGCCGCCGACGACCGGCGTCCCCGGCGAAGGGGGCGAGTTCCCGACGATATGGGAATACATCGAGATGATCGTCGGCTGGCTGCGCGACTTCATCGAAGGATTTCCCCACGAGGGCGTGCGCGCCGACGCCCGGGATCCGACCTCCGCGCCGTCTCTCACCGCGAGGTGCCTCAGGGACTTTCGGGCGATCGGCGACGACGTGACCGCCCTGCTGGACGGGAGTCCGGCGTCGCTTCTGGAGGCGGCGCACGCGAAAGCGCACGATCTCGCGGCGAAGCCCCGCATGTTCCATCGGGCCGTCGAGCACCACGCCGTCGCGACCCTGGTCGCGTCCTTCCACGACTGGATGGAGCGGGACTGGATGGACGAGATCGTCTCGAACAGCGCCGCCCGGCGGATCTACATCCTCGCCGACTGCCTCGTCGCGATGGTCCGCGGAATCGTCGCCGACGGCGTCCTCTTCGACGGTTTCATGGCGGTCGACCGCTGGGACTTCGCCGAGTGGCTCGCCCGGCACGGCGCCTCCGCGCTCGCCCTCCAGTCGGCGCCGCTCCGCGGCTATTACGACTATTTTTTCGCCTATCGCGGCGGCGACCCCGCGTGTCCGCGGATGAGCGCCGGGATGGCCCTCCCGCACCTGCTGCGGCTCATCGGCGCGTACAAGGGAGGGCTCTTCTGGAAGATGCAGTCGGGCATGGGGGATGCCGTCTTCGCCCCGCTCTACGAGATCTGCCGGAAGAACGGCGTGCGCTTCGAGTTCTTCCGGCGCGTCACCGGCCTCGTTCCCACGGAGGACGGAAAGTCGATCGCGCGCGTCGTGATGGCCCGCCAGGTCGACCTGGGCGTGCCCGAATACGACCCTCTCGTTCACCCGGCGGATCTTCCGAGCTGGCCCTCCGAGCCGCTCTACGGCCAGATCGATCCCGCGCAGGCGAAGGCCCTCCAGGAAAAGCACGCGAACCTCGAGGACCCGTGGACGGACTGGGACGACGTCGGACGGGAAGAGCTCGTCGCGGGAACCGACTTCGACGCGGCCGTGCTCGGAATCTCGATCGGGGCGTTTCCCTTCGTCTGCCGGCCCCTCATGGCCCAGCGCCCGGAGTGGCACGACATGGTCGAACGCCTCGAGACGATCCAGACGCAGGCGCTCCAGCTCTGGTGGAAGCCGGACGCGGTGGAGCTCGGCTGGCAGGGGGGAAACGCGACCGGCACCGGCTACGCCCAGCCGCTCGAGAGCTGGTCCGACATGTCGGGAGTCATCCCGCGGGAGCTCTGGCCCGCGAAAGACCGTCCGGGAATGATCGTGTATTTCTGCGGGCCGATGAAGACGCCCGAGGCGCTGCCGCACGGGAAAGACCCGGCGTTCGGCGCGGGGCAGACGGATGCGGCCTGGAAGAACGCCGCCGCCTGGACGTCCGAATCCGTCGGCCATCTCTACCCGGGCGCGGTCGATCCCGCGGATCCGAGCCGGCTGCGATACGACCTCCTCGTCGATCCGACCGGCGCCGCCGGGCCGGAGCGGTTCGCGCACCAGTACGCGCGCGCCAACTACACGCCGAGCGAACGGTACGTGCTCGATCTTCCCGGGACGAACCGGTTCCGGCTCGAGGCGGACACGTCGGGGTACGACAACCTCGCCCTCGCCGGCGACTGGATCTTCACGGGGCTCGGCGGCGCGGTCGAATCCGCGGTGATGGCGGGGATGCAGGCGGCGCGGGCGCTCACGGGCGTGCCGCGAAAGATCGTCGGAGAAGAGAAGAGCCCGTGGCGGCGGAAGGCGACGCTGCGCAAGCTCGTATGAGCGAAATGGAGGAAACGATGCACCGTCGGACCCCGAACATCCCGCTCCGGGCGTTCCTCGCGTTCTCGGCTTTCGCGTTCGCGGGCCTGGCTTCGGGCGGAGGATGGAAGCTCGAGGTCATGGGGGCGAAACAGCTCGAAACGAGCTATGCCGGCAACGCCGCCTCGGCGGAGGACGCCTCGACGGTGTGGTTCAACCCGGCGGGCATGACGGAGCTCTCGTCCAGATGGACGGCGACCGTGAGCGTCCCGGTGATCGACCTGACGGTCGATACGAGCGACGACGGATCGCGGACCATCCTGGGCCAGCCGCTCACGGGCCCGCGGACGACCGACGCCGGCAAGCTCGTCGTCGTGCCGAGCTTCTACGCGGTCCGAAAGCTCAGCGACGCGCTGTGGGCCGGGATCGGATTCAACACGCCGTTCGGGCTCGGAACGAACTATGACGAGAGCTGGCGCGGCCGCTACCAGGCGACCGAAACGACCCTGCTCGTCTACAACCTGAATCCGTCGCTCGCGTGGCGCGTCGACGACCACTGGTCGGTCGGGGAGGAGCCGACGTCCAGTATTCGCGCGGCGTCTTCTCCGAGATGATCGACTTCGGCTCGTTCGGCGCGGCGTCCGGTCTCGGTCTCGCGCCGCAGCAGGACGACGGCAAGGTTCGCATCGGCGGAGACTCCTGGGCCGTCGGCTTCGATCTCGGGGCGCTCTGGAAGCCGTGCGCGTCGTCGAAGATCGGCCTCGCGTTCCATTCGAAGACGGTCCACGACATCTCGGGCGCCGCGCATTTCCGCGTGCCGGACGACGCCGCGGCTCTCACCGGAAACGGGGCGGTCTTCCAGAACACGAACGCGGACGCGCCGCTCCCGATGCCGGCCTCCGTTTCGCTGTCGGCGGATCAGGGGATCTCGGGAAAGGTCGCCCTCCTCGCGGACGTGACCTGGACGCAGTGGAGCGCGCTTCGCCGGATCACGATCGACTTCGACAATCCGAACCAGCCCCGCATCAACCAGCCGTTCGACTGGCGCGACGTGTGGCGCTGGAGCCTGGGCGCGCGGTATCGGGCGAACGAGCGCTGGACGCTGCGGGCGGGCGCCGCCTACGAGCAGACTCCGGTCGTGGACAAGACCCGCGAACCGCGGGTGCCGGAGGCGAACCACGAATGGGTGTCGGCCGGATTCACATACCAGGCGTCCGGCAAGCTGGACATCGACTTCTTCTACGTCCACCTCTTCACCGACGAGGCGAAGATCGACGTCTTCGATCCGACAGCGGGGAGCTATGTCGGACACTCCGACTGGAACATCGACAACGTGGGGCTGGGGGCGACGCTGAAGTTCTAGTCGGCCGCACGGCTCGCGTCCGAGACGCTCGACCGCTGGCGGCCTCCCCGATCGCGGACCTCCTCCGCGCGGGACTCGCGCGCCAGGCGCGCTTCGCTCTCTTCCCGCGCGGAGACTTTCCGCGATCGGGCCTGCGCCGCTCGGGCTCAAGTCCCTCGACGGCTTCGGCGCACGGGACACCGGGGAACGCTTCGCGGCGCTCGTGGAACTTCGGATCGCAAACGGCAACGAAAACGGGGATCACCGCGCGGCTCGCGTCCGAGACGCTCGACCGCGCGCGACCTCCTACCGAACTCCCTCCACCTCGAACAGCGTCGAGAGCACCCGGACGTAACTGTACGCGTAATAGCGCGCGTCCGGCGTCGGGTAGATGCGGAGGATGCCCTGGACGCCGGCCGGATCCGCCGCCCGGACTTCGCGGATGACGGTCCGCTTGCCGGTGGCGACGTCGACCTTCGAGAGCACCGTCCTCGGTCCGTTCGCGCGGGAGATGTAGATCGACGTCCCGTCGGCGGTCCATCGCATCGGGATGTCGAGGACGTCCGTCCCGGGAATCGTCTTCGGCGGCGCGCCGCCGTCGACCGGAAAGATCGCCGGTTTCGCGTCCACGCCGAGCGCGGCGATGGTGCGGCCGTCGGGTGAGATCGGGAAGACCGTCGTGAACGCCACTCCCTCGGGAGAGACCGCCTTTGGCGCCATCCGATCGGTCGGCGTGACGAAAATCTTCGGCGCCCGGCCGGTCTCGACTCCGAAGAACGAGATCCGGTGTCCGCCGGGGAAGAACGTCGGGAAGTAACAGTTCATCCCGCTGCACGGGAGCGTCCGCGGCTGCCCGGGCCCGGTGGGGTAGAACACGATCGCGGTACCGTCGGCGTTCGTCGAGGCAATCCACGTTCCGTCGGACGACAGGGACGCGCCATTTCCTTCGCCGAGACGGACCGCGGGCGAGCCATCGGTCTTCCGCAGATAAATCGCGCCTTTCTCCCCCCGCCTTCGCCCGATTCGTCGAGCGTGATGACGGAGCCGTCCGCGCTGATGTCGCGGACGAGCGAGTAGTCGAGATTCGAGAGATCGCGTTCTCCCTCGCCGCCCGGGACCTGAGCCGAGATTCCCGCGCGCCACTCGTCCTGGCTGACGAGCAGTCGGCCGTCCCGGGCGACGTCGCGGATCAGCATTCCGCTCGGCGCGGAGAGAACGAATCGGTCGCGTCCGCCGGGCGTCACGCCGTAGATCTTCCAGGCGAGCCCGGTGCGCGTCCCGGTGAAGAGGATCTCCCCGCCATCCGGACGCCACGCGATCCCCTCGAGGGAAAGCCAGTCGCCGGAGAGGTCGCGTTTCTTCCCGCCCCCGGCATCGATGATCGAGACCGCACCTCCGTCCGACGAGGCGGGGTGGTCGAGGAATGCGATCGTTCGGCCGTCGGGCGAGAACCGGATGTGGCCGACCCAGCCGCCGGTCTCGTACAGGACTTTTCCGATTGGATATTCGAGGCGGGACTTTCCCGCGACGTTGTGGACGACGGCGAGCTGCGACCCGTCGGGCGACCATTCGGCTTCCGCGACATTTTCGAGGACCTGGCGCGGCGTGCCGCCCGACATCGGAACCCGCGCGAGCGTTCCCGCCGGCTGGAACGAATTCTGAAGCTTCGCGTCGAGGCCGATCGCGAGCTCGCTCTGCGACGAGATCGAGAACAGGAGCGCGTCCGGCAGAGGGAGCGCGGTCGATCCCGGGCTGCTCGTCCGGGTCGAGAAGATCTTCGAACGAGCGCCGTTCCACGAAGCGCTGTAGATGATCGTCTGTGCGTCGGGCGCGAAACGCCCTCCGCCGATCGTTCCCCGCTCGAAGGTCAAACGGTGGAACACCGGAACGCGGATCGGAGCGGTTTTTCGGCCGACGATCGCCGCGGCCGCGCCGACGACGACGACCGCGGCGGCCGCGGCCGCCCAGAACGCCGGCGGAACGCGGCGGGCCCGGGCGGGCGTCGCCGTGCTTTCACCGGAGACCTGCGACGCTTCCGAGAGATGGTCCCGCAGGCTCCTGAGATCCCGGGCGAGGTCCTTCGTCGAGGCGAAGCGATCCTCCGGGTCCTTGGCGAGGCAGCGCTCGACCGCCCACCGCAGCGGCGCGGGTGTCCGCGGGTTCAGCGTTCCGAGCGGCTCCGGATCGTCCTGGATGATCGCCGAGAGCGTCTGCGGCGCCGAGTCGCGCTGGAACGGCCGCTTCCCGGTCGCCATCTCGTACAGGATCGTCCCGAGAGAAAACTGGTCGGAGCGGAAGTCGACGGGACGGCCCGCCGCCTGCTCGGGCGACATGTAGCCGACCGTCCCCATGATCGTCCCCGGGTCGGTCCGCGCGCGGCGCGGCGGTCGGGAGATCGGAGCGTCTCCTGCGATCGGGCGCGCGGCTAGCTTCGCCAGCCCGAAGTCGAGGATCTTGACGAAGCCGTCCTTCGACGACCATGACGTTCTCGGGCTTGAGATCCCGGTGGACGATGCCGGCGCCGCGTGCCCGGGCCGAGCCCGTCGGCGACCTGGAAGCCGACGTCGAGCGTGCGCGGCCGGCAGCCGCCCGGCCTCGAGCAGCTCCCGGAGCGTCTTGCCTTCGACGAGCTCCATCGCGACGAAGAGATGCCCTCGGCGGCTCCCGACGTCGTGGACCGTGACGATGTTCGGGTGGTTCAGCGCCGAGCGGCCCGCGCCTCCTGCTCGAAGCGGGCGCGGCGCTCGCGGTCGCTCCGAGAACTCCGCGGGAAGAACTTTGAGGCCACGTCCCGCCCGAGCCGCGTGTCCCGCGCCCGGTACACTTCGCCCATTCCCCCGGCGCCGATCGGGGAGAGAATCTCGTAAGGTCCGAGCTTGACTCCGGCGGGGAGAGTCACAACAGGATTCTCGTCCGCCGTAGCCCTGGCGAAGGCGGAGGGGTCGCGCCAGAGCTCGCATCCGCGAGCGAAGGCGGATCGTAGTGACCGAGCCGGGTTCCCGCCGCGAGGCTCATCTCAGCGGAATTTCTCCACCTCGAACAGGTCGGAGAGCGTTCGCTGGTACGAGGAGGCCCAGGATCGTCCGTCCGGGGTGATGAGCGCGCGGGTGATCGACGCGAGTCCCGGAGCTTCGGGCGGCGTGAACGTCGTCACGCGCTCCCGGCGTCCGCTCTCCGCGTCGATCCGGAACACGTCGCAGGGGACCTGGCCGCGGCGGAAAACGTAGACGCCCTTGCCGTCGGCCGTCCAGCGGATCGGCCAGTCGCCGGCATCCGTTCCCGGCAGACGCTTCGGGGCGCCGCCTGAAACGGGAAAGAGGTACACGCCGTCGTCGAGCGCCCGGGCCGCCACCCACGCTTCGTCGGGGGAGATCGGGACGAGACTCGCTCCGATCATCTCGGAGCTGATCGGCGCCGGCTTCCCGCCCGCGAGATCCTGAACATAGAGGCGAGCGCCGTGAGACCCTTCCTGCGCGACGAAGAGGAGCCGCGGGCTCTTCGGAAAGAACGTCGCGACGGACTGGTACTGGAAGCCCGGGGTCGTGAGCGTCCGGGGCTGGCCGGCCCTCGTCGGAAGAAGAATGAGCTGCCGGTTGTCGGCGGAGACCGATGCGACCCAGAGGCCGTCGGCGGAGAGCGCGAGAGCGCTTCCCGAGCCCAGCCGGACGACCGAGCCCGATTCGGCGTTCCGCAGATAGACGCTGAACGCATTGCCTCCACCTTCGCCGCTCTCGTCGAAGAGGAGCATCTTGCCGTCCTCCGAGAGATCGCGGGGAAGGGTCCAGTCGAGATACGAGAATTCGCGGTCTTCCTTCGCGCCGGGGGGGAGCACCCGCAGGACGATCCGTTCGTCGTCTTCCGACATCAGCATTCGTCCGTCCGGAGCGACGTCGTCGAGCGTGAGCGTCCGCGGCGTGGGGAGCACGAGCCGTTCGCGGCCGGAGAGCGAAACCGCGTAGACGGCCCGGGCGGCGCTCTCGCGCGTCGCCGAGAACCACACCTCGGAGCCGTCTCTCGACCAGGCGAGGCCTTCCGCCGTCGACCACCCCTTCGAGAGCTCCGCCCGCTTTCCGGCGAGGTCGACCATGACCACGGAGCCGCCGTCGTCGTTCTTGATCGGATGTTCGAGGAACGCGATCCGATCGCCCCGGGGCGACACGCGAAGATGGCTGATCCAGCCATTGGAGGCGTAGAGGACCTTTCCGATCGGGTATTCCACCAGGGACTTGCCTCCGACGAGGTGATCGATCGCGAGCCTGGAGCCGTCCGGCGACCAGTCGGCGGCGTCGACGTCGTCGACGACCTCCCGGGGCGTGCCGCCGGAAAGCGGCACCCGCGCGAGCGTGGTCTTCCAGTCGAAGCCGGTGAAGAAGGTCGGATGCAGGCCGATCGCGATCTCGCCGGTCGACGACACGGAGAAGAGCACCGAGTCCGGGACCGGGAGCGCGATCGAGTCGGGGTTGTCGGGACGCATCGAGAAAACGCGAATCGGATCCTCCTCCCACGAGGCGGAGTAAACGATCGACGGCCCTCCGGGAGCGAAGCGCGCGGACCGGATCGTTCCGCGCCGATAGGTGAGGCGATGGAAGACGGGTACGGGCGCCTTCCGATACCGGTAACCGGCGGCGGCGCCGAGAATGAGCAGCGCCAGCGCCGCGACGGCCGCGGCGGCTCTCGTCCGCCCCGACGAACGCGGGGACGGGCGGGAGGGCGCGGCCGGGCCCTCCGCCGCGCCGGAGACCGATGCCTCGGAGAGATGGTCACGGATGCTCTTGAGATCCCGCGCCAGGTCCTTCGTCGAGGCGTAGCGGTCCTCGGCTTCCTTCGCGAGACAGCGCTCGACGATCCAGCGGAGCGGCGCCGGCGTGCGGGGGTTCAACGTCCCGAGCGGCTCCGGGTCCTCCTGGATGATCGCCGTGAGCGTCTGCGGCGCCGATTCCCGCTGGAAAGGGCGCCTGCCCGCCGACATCTCGTAGAGGATCGCGCCGAGCGAGAACTGGTCGGAGCGGAAGTCCACGGCGCGGCCGGCCGCCTGCTCGGGCGACATGTAGCCGACGGTGCCCATGATCGTTCCCGCGTCGGTCCGGGGAGCGGCGGTCGGGAGGTTCGAGTCGCTGCCGCCGAGCGGCGCGGAGAGCTTCGCGAGCCCGAAGTCGAGGATCTTCACGAACCCGTCCTTCGAGATCATGACGTTCTCGGGCTTGAGATCCCGGTGGACGATCCCCGCGGCGTGGGCCCGCGCGAGTCCTTCCGCGATCTGCGCGCCGACGTCGAGCACGCGGCTCGCCGGCAGCCGGCCGGCTTCGATCAGCTCGCGGAGAGTTTTTCCTCCACGCACTCCATCGCGACCCAGAGACCGCTTTCCGCCGAACCGATGTCGTAGATCGCGATGATGTTCGGATGGTTGAGCGCCGACGCGGCGTGGGCCTCCTGCTCGAAGCGCGAGCGCCGCTGAGCGTCGGCGGAGAATTCGGGCGAGAGAACCTTGATCGCGACTTCCCGCCGCAGGCGCGAATCACGCGCCTTGTACACTTCACCCATCCCCCCTGCACCCAGCGGCGCCAGGATCTCGTAGGGACCGAGCTTCGTTCCTGACGCTAAGGTCATGGAGTTTGTCCTCCGAAGCTCGGAACGAGCGAAGGAGGATAGGGCCGAGCCGGGTTTCGGAAGCGAGACTCATTGGGGACCCGAAGTCGCGCCGAATCCGCCTTCGCCAGGGTTACGGCGAGACTTCCGACTCCGAGGGAGCGGAGGCGCACCATATGAACCGAGCTTCGTTCCGGGGGCTGGACTCATGGATTGATGCGAGTCTATTACTTGTTCGCCGCGATGTAACGATCGATCTGCTCGTCCAGAACGGGCAAGGGGACCGCGCCCTGGAGCAGCACCGCGTCGTGGAACTCGCGGATGTCGAACTTCGGTCCGAGCGCGGATTCCGCCTTCTTCCGGAGCTTCTCGATCTCGAGCTCGCCGATCTTGTAGGAAAGCGCCTGCCCGGGCCAGGCGATGTAGCGGTCGATCTCCGTCTCGACCTCGTGGAGCGAAAGCGCCGTGTGCGAGGCGAGATAGTCGATCGCCTGCTGGCGCGTCCATCCCATCGCGTGGATGCCGGTGTCGACGACGAGGCGGCAGGCCCGCCACATCTCGTACGTGAGGCGGCCGAAATTCGAATACGGATCAGTGTAGAAGCCGGCTTCGAGCCCGAGATGCTCGCAGTAGAGCCCCCACCCTTCACCGAAGGCCGAAATGTAGGAGTACCGCCGGAAGTCCGGCAGGTCCTTCAGCTCCTGCGACAGGGCGATCTGGAGATGGTGGCCGGGAACCGACTCGTGCAGCGCGAGGGCTTCCAGTGTGTAGAGCGGACGGTGGTCGAGCTGGTAGGTGTTCACCCAGAAGTACCCCGGCTGCGTCGAGCCGACAGGCGCTTCGATGTAGCGGCCGCCCGTGAACTTCGGCGCGATCTCGGGTGGAACCGGGGCGACCCCATAGGGAAGCCGCGGCAGCGTCTTGAAGAGGGACGGGAGCTTGCCGTCCATGCGCTTGCAGATCCACGCCGCGTCCTTGAGGAGCTCTTCCGGAGTCTTCGCGTAGAAGCGCGGGTCCGTCCGCAGGAACTCGAGGAACGCCTTGAAGTCGCCCGTGAAGCCCGTCTGCCGGATGACCGCGTCCATTTCCTTCTGGATGCGCTCGACTTCCGAGAGACCGATCCGGTGGACCTCGTCGGCGGTCATCGGGAGCGTCGTGAACCGGCGGATCGCGAAGTTGTAGTAGGCGCCTCCACCCGGAAGCGCCGAGGCGGCGATCGTCTCCCGCGCATGCGGGACGTAGTCGCGGTCGAGGAATTCGGCGAACTGCCGGAAGGCGGGGACAGCCGAGCCGAGGATCGCCTTTCGGCCGGCGGCCGCCAGGCGGTCCCGGTCGGCGGCGGGAACGGAGTCCGGGAAATGCGCGAACGGCTTCCACCAGATGCTCTTCTCGGCGTCCGTCACGACGTGCGGCGTGACGGTCTCGTCGATCCCGGCAAGCACGACCTTCGGCAGCGTCATGCCGCGCGCCAGCCCCTCGCGCATGTCGGCGATCTGCTCGTCCACGTAGCGGGGAATCGCGGCGAGCCTGTCGACGTAATTTTCGTAATCGTGTATTGTCTGGAAGGGCATCTCCTCCGGGAGCCGGGTGAGCGTCGTGTGGAATCCCCAGTCCGCCGTGAGCGGGATCTCGTACTCGCGGTACGTGAAAGAGAGGACGCGGTTCGTCAGCTGGTCGGCGAAGATCTCCGCGTTGGTCCGGTCCCCGACGGAGAGGGAGGCGGTCGGAATCGCCTTGAGCTCGCCGAGGAAACGGCGGGCCGCGGTCGCCCGGCGTTCCTCGTCCTTCGGCGTGACCTCGGGGAGCTTCGCGTCGAAATCGTGGACCCCGACGGAGGTTGCGAAGAGCGGGTTGTTCGCGAGCCGCCACTTCCATTCCCGGTCGAAGAGGTCGTGGAGGCGGGTGGCGGGGTCTTTCGGGGGCGGCGCGGACGCGGCGGAAAGAAAAGCCGGGAACAGAACGAGTGCGGCGCTGAGCCTCCTCATTTGAGCCCCTCCACGAGATAGAGCGTCGACAGGATGCGCGTCGCGCTGTAGACGTACGCGTTTCCATTCGGCGAGACGATCACCGGCGCGATTCCGGTGATACCGCCGGGGTCGGGAGGCGAGATCTCCTTCCAGAGCGTGCGCCTGCCCGTCGCGAGATCGATCCGGAAGACGCGCGAAGGATTTTCCCCGCGGCGATAGACCCAGACGCTGCCGCCATCGGCGCTCCAGCCGGCCGGGTAGTCTTTCGGTTCCGTTCCCTTTATCGGCCGGGGCGCCCCGCCGTCGATCGAATAGCTCGCGATCAGCCGATCACGATTCAGGGCGAGTATCGATCGGCCGTCCGGAGAGACGGGCATGTACGAGACGCCCGGGACTCCCTCTTCCGAAATTGCCCGGGTCTTGCCGGTGGCGAGGTCGAGGATAGTCAGCCTGGGCCCGTGTCCCTTCTCGACTCCGAGGAAGCACAGCGCCTTGTCGCCGCCGACGAACTGCGAACGGGCGCCGATCACGGGGAGCGGAAACGTCCTCGACTTCCCGGCGCCGGTCGGATAGACCGAGATGGCGGACCCATCCGGCGCGATCCCCGCGACCATCGCGCCGTCGAAGGAGATGCCGCCGGCCGCTCCCGGGCCGAGGAGTACAGGCGGTGATCCATCCGTTTTCCGCACATAGACCGCCCCCTTGTCTCCGCCCCCCTCGCCGCTCTCGTCGAAGCTCACGAGGGAGCCATCGCGCGAGATTCCCGCCGCCGACGCCCAGTCGAGCGCGGAGAGGTCGCGCTCGGGTCCCGCGCTTCCGCCCGCAAAGACCGAGCTTCGATAGTCCTCCTCGGTGATGAGCGCCCGGCCGTCCTTCCGGAGGTCGTAGATCGTGAACGTCGCCGGAACGCGGCACACCGTCCGCTGCGTTCCGGATAACGTGATCGCGACGAGATAGCGCGCGATCCCGGACGTCGTGCCGGTCACCCAGACTTCTTTTCCGTCCGGACGCCAGGCGAGGCCCATGACGCTCACGAAGCCCGGCGCGAGAGTGCGGGGCTTTTCCTTCCCGTCGGCAGCCGTCACCATCACAGTCCCGCTGTCGCCCGCGGGCGGGTGGTCGAGGAACGCGATCTGCTTCCCGTCCGGGGAGAACCGGACGCTGCTGATCCATCCCGCGCTCTCGTAGAGGAGATGATCCTCCGGGTAGAACAGCCCGTACCGCCCTCCGATGTCGCGCGCGACGACGAGGGACTGTCCGTCCGGCGCCCAGTCGGCGAACGCGACGTTTTCCTCGATGTCCCGGGGGGCTCCGCCCGAGAGCGGCGAGCGGGCGAGCGTGCCCGTGAGCAGCAGTGTCGTCGCGAACGTCGGAGCGCGGCCGAGCGCGAGTTCGCTCTGCGACGACATTCCGAAGAGCAGCGCGGGCGGGAGTGGAAGAGCGGTCGAGAAGAGGTTGTCCTCGCGTACCGAGTAGAGGCGGGGCTTGTCGCCGCTCCATGCCGCTGAATAGACGATGGTTCCGCCGTCGGGCGCGAAGCGCGCGCCCCATATCGTCCCTCGCCCGAACGTCAACCGGTGGAAGACCGGGGCAGTGACAGCAGGATGCGCTTTCAGCGTCAGCCGGTTCGCGAGAAAAGCCGCGACCGCCGTGACGACGATGAAGCCGGCCGCGATCGCGGCGACGGGCGTGCGCCGCGCCTTCGCGGCCGGAACACCTGCGGAAACCGCCGCCGACGTCGCCTCCGAAAGATGGTCGCGCAGGCTTTTGAGCTCCCGCGCGAGGTCCGTCGTCGAGGCGTAGCGGGCCTCCGGCTCCTTGCCGAGGCAGCGGTCGACGATCCAGCGAAGCGGCGGAGGGACTTTCGGGTTGACGGACGCGATCGGCTCCGGGTCTTCCGCGATGACGGCGCTCATCGTCTGGGCCGCGGTTTCGCGCTGGAAGGGGCGTTTCCCCGTCGCCATCTCGTAGAGAATCGTGCCGAGAGAGAACTGGTCCGACCGGTAGTCGACGGTCCGGCCCGCCGCCTGTTCCGGCGACATGTATCCGACGGTGCCCATGACCGTGCCCGCGTCGGTCGGGAGCGGCGCGGCGGTCGGCATCTCGGAGACGTCGGCGGCCATCGTCTTCGTGATCTTCGCGAGGCCGAAGTCGAGGATCTTGACGTGCCCGTCTTTGGAGATCATCACGTTCTCGGGCTTCAAGTCCCGGTGGACGATGCCGGCCGCGTGGGCGCGGGCGAGCCCCTCCGCGATCTGCGTTCCGATCTCGAGGCCGCGGCTGACGGGAAGACGTGACGTTTCGAGGATCTCGCGCAGCGTCCTCCCGTCGACGAGCTCCATCGCGACGTAGAGGTGGTCGCCCGCCACGCCGACGTCGTGCACCACGACGATGTTCGGGTGGTTCAGCGCCGACGCCGATCGCGCCTCCTGTTCGAACCGCGACCGCCGCTGCGCGTCGCCGGCGAAATCGGGCGGCAGGACCTTCACGGCGACTTCACGTCCGAGCCGCGTGTCGCGCGCGCGATAGACCTCGCCCATTCCACCGGCTCCGACCGGCGACAGGATTTCGTACGGACCGAGACGGGTTCCGGCGTTCAATGACATCTCCGACCTCGCGTTTGGCCGAATTCAGACACATTCGTGAGAGATACTCCGTTGAGGTTTCGCGAGGCGCGAGCCCGACGGGATGCGGGACGGCCGCGAGATCCCGGTGAGGCGACCGCACAGGCGGTCGTCCCCGCGAAAGCGGGGACCCAGGATCCGGATTCCCGCGTTCGCGGGAATGACAAGAAAGTTCGTACGTCGCAGGGTCTCGCGGACGTTACGCGCCCGCCCGGCTGGATGCATTGCCAAACCCTTCTACTTCAACCCTTCTACCAGCAACAAATCCGACAAGATCCGGTGATAGCTGTACGCATACGACGCCGCGTCAGGGGTGAGCCTCACCGACACGATCTCGACGACGCCCGCCGGGTCCGGAGGCATGAGCTCCAGGACCCGCTCCTTCCTTCCGGTCGCGAGATCGAGCCGCATGATCTGCGCGGGGAGCTCGCCGCGCCGGAAGACGTAGAGCGAATTCCCCATCGGCGTCCAGCGGATCGGTCGGTCGTCGGACGTCAGGATCGGGATCGGCTGGGGCGGCTCATCTCCTTCGATCGGCATACATCGAGAACACCTGGTCCGGTCCCTGCACCACGACATACTTCCCGTCGACCGAGATCGGCAGGAAGCCCGGCGCGCAGCCTTCCGGCGTGATCGGGCGCGGCGGCGAATCGTCCAGATGGTGAACGAAGAGCCGGAGCCCGCCGTCGACTTCGTTCGCAAAGAGGAGGAGCTTCTTTCCGTCGGGCGTCCAGCGGGAAGCCTGCACCTCCAGGCCCGGATGCTCGATGGTTCTCGAGGCTCCCGCCTTGACCGGAAGGATCATCTCTTTGTGCGAAGCGTGAGCGACGCGACCCATTTGCCGTCGGGGGAAAACGCCTCGGCCCTCCCGTCGCCGAGGCGGATCGCGGGAGAGCCGTCGGTGCGCCGGATGAAGACGCCGCCGTTGGCGCCGCTCCCCTCGCCCGATTCGTCGAAGAGAACCGTCTTGCCGTCGGGCGAGAGATCGCACACGCGCGACCAGTCCAGGAGCGAGAGGTCCCGTTCTCTCTCCTGGCCCGGCGGGAGGCCGACGATGCCGACCTTCCCGTTGTCGCTCGTGACGAGGACGCCGCCGTCCTTCGAGACGTCGTGGATCGTGAGCTCGCCGGGCGTGCGGAGCAGCATCCGAGCTTCTCCGGAAAGCGTCGTCGCCCAGATCGCGCGCGCGACGCCCGTGCGGGTCGCCGTGAACCAGATCTCCCGTCCGCCGGGCGCCCACGCGAGTCCGTAGGCCGTGATCCAGTCTTCCGAGAGGGTGGAGATCTTCCCCTCGGCGTCCACGATCCGGACCCTCCCGGCATCGCTTCCCTGCGCGGGGTGGTCCAGGAACGCCACCGTCCGTCCGTCCGGAGAGACCCGAAGATGGCTGATCCATCCGGCCGTCTGGTAGAGGACCTTGCCGATCGGGTATTCGATCTGGTTCTTCCCCGAGACGTTCCGCACGACCGCGAGGCTCGTTCCGTCCGGGCCCCAGTCCGCCCACTGGACGTCCTCGAGGATCTCGCGGGGGGCCCCGCCGAGCATCGAGACCTGAGCGAGCGTTCCGCTCCAGATGAACCGCCCCGCCCAGTGCCGGTCGAGCGAGACCGCCATGAGGCCGGTTCCCGAGATCGCGAGGACCTCGCAGTCGGGAAGCATCAGAGCGGAGGACTCCGGGCTTTCGGGGCGCGTCGAGAAGAGCTTCGTGGGATTGCCGTCCCACGAGGCGCCGTAGATCACGGTGCGGCCGTCCGGGGCGAAACGGGCGGAAAGGATCGTTCCGCGCTGGAACGAGAGGCGCTGGAAGCTCGCGGGCTCGGGAGCGGCGGACTCTTCCGCGGAAACGGCCCGCATCTCGCCGGACGAGGTCGCCTCGGGAAGGTGCTCGCGGAGGATCGCGAGGTCGCGCGCGAGATCGCGCGTCGAGGCGTAGCGCTGCTCCGGGTCCTTGCACAGGCAACGCTCGATGATCCAGCGGAGCGGCGGCGGGAGCTTCGGGTTCGCCGGCCCGAGGGGCTCCGGCTCGTCGCGGATGATCGCGACGAGCGTCTCGGCGGACGTCTCCCGCTTGAACGCCTTCTTTCCCGCGGCCATCTCGTAGAGGATCGTTCCGAGGGAGAACTGGTCGGAGCGGAAATCGACCTTCTTCCCGGACGCCTGTTCCGGCGCCATGTAGCCGACCGTTCCCATGACCATGCCGGGCGTCGTCCCCGTCGGAATCTCGGAGACGTTCTCCGGCGCGGCTTCGACGAGCTTCGCGAGTCCGAAGTCGAGGATCTTCACGAACCCGTCTTTCGAGATCATCACGTTCTCGGGCTTCAGGTCCCGGTGCACGATTCCGGCGGCGTGGGCCTTGGCGAGCCCGTCGGCGATCGCGCAGCCGACGTCGAGAAGGCGTTTCGACGGCATCGGCGTGCCCGGCATCGCGTCCCGAAGCGTCGCGCCGTCGACGAGCTCCATCGCGATGTACGTCGTGCCGTCGGAAGTGCCGATGTCGAAGATCGAGACGATGTTCGGATGATTCAGCGCCGAGGCGGCCCGCGCCTCCTTCTCGAAACGGAGGCGCCGGTCGGGATCGGCTGCCGCATCTCCGGAGAGCACCTTGATCGCGACGTCGCGCCCGAGCCGCGCATCCCGCGCCCGGAAGACTTCGCCCATTCCTCCGGCTCCCAGGGGAGACAGGATTTCGTAGGGTCCAAGCTTGAGGCCGGCCGCGAAGGTCATTGTCACCTCGGGGCCGCGACGGGTCCGCCTTCGCCGCTCGCCGTCGCGACGAAGCGCTTTGGCGCAGTCGGAAGGCTACGGCGGGACTTTCGGCTCGCGAGGGCGAGCGACGGCGGGCCTCCGGCGCCGAGGGGCGCGAGGATTCCTGTCGCGCCGTAGCTCCGCAGGAGCGAAGGCGGATCATAGGGTCCGAGGCGAGTTCCGGTGGCGACTGTCATTCCGCGAGCCGCGATCATACCAAGACGAGGTCCGGCGCGGGCCGTCGCGCAACCAACGCGATGAGACCGAAGGGATCGCGCCCTGTGTGTCCGACTCTTTCGAATTCGCGGCGCTATCGGGACGATGAAGCGCCGGGAGCAGACGGCCCGGCGATCGATTTCTCCAGCGCGGCGACGGCGTTCGGCGGAACGTATCGGGTCTTCGAGTCGTCGCGCAGTTCCTCGAGAATCCGCCGGGCTTCGTCCCGATCCCCGTGGGAGGCCTCGAGTACCGCGAGCGATGCCAGCGGAACGGGAGACCGGTTCGACGTTTCGGCGGCCTTCCGCGCCGCCGCGATCGCTTCGCGATACATCCCCTTCTTCGCGTAGAACCCGGACAGGGCCTGGTCGGCATTCGAGAAAGCCGGGTCGAGGTCCAGGGCTTTCTTCGCCTGTCGGATCGCCCCGTCGACGTCGCCGGCGGCGAATTCGTGCTCGCCCAGATGGAGGTTCATGAACGGCGAAAGGGGATCGATCTCGAGCGCCTTCCGGCTCTGGGCGAGCGATTCCGGGAGGCGCGTCTCGGCGATCAGGAGATGCGAGTACCAGTGGCGGGCGTTGATGTTCGAGGGGTCGAGATCGATCGCCCGCCGGAACTCCCGCTCCGCGGCGGGAAGGTCGCGGTCGAAGAGAAAGTGGAGATGCCCGAGCACGGCGTGGGCCTCCGCATTGTCGGCGTCGAGCTCGAGGGCTTTCGACGCCGCGGCTTTGGCGCGGGGAAAGGCGTCCTCCGGAGGAGCGAGTTGCGTGTAGGCGAGGACATCCCAGGCTTCCGCCTCCCCGGAGGCCGCATCGGAATATCGCGGGTCGACGCGCCGGGCCTCCTGGAACGCCGCGATCGATTTCCGGAGGTTCTCCTCGCCCCGCCGGTTCCAGAAGTAGCGTCCCTTGAGATAGAGCTGGTAAGCCTCGGGGCTCGCGGTCGGCCGCCGGCCGGGCTCGACTTTGCTTGCGCCGGACAGGCGCCCTTTCAGGCGGGCGGCGATTTCGCCGGCGATGTCGTCCTGGACGGCCAGGAGTTCCGCGGCCGGACGCGAATATTTCTCGCCCCAGAGCTCGGCGCCGCTTCTCGTGTCGACGAGGTCCGCCTGCACCGCGAGCGTCCCTTCGTGTTCGACGATGCGGCCGGTCAGAATCGACGCGACGCCCAGCTCCGAGGCGGCCTGCCGCGGAGTCAGGTCCTTTCCCTTGAACTGGAAGACCGTTGCCCGCGCGATGACCTTCAGGCGCGGGATTCTCGCGAGAGCATCGATCAGGCTTTCGGTGATCCCGTCGGACAGGTATTCGGAGTCGGCGCCCGTTCCGGATGTCGAGAAAGGAAGGACCGCGAGAGAGTCGATCCGCGAGAGCCCTCTCGAATGCGTCCAGATCCCGACCGCCGCCGCGATGAGCGCGATCGCGCCGGCCGCGATCGGAAGCGCTTTCGATGAGCGGACGGCGCCTCCTCTCGGCGCGCTCCGGTCTCCGGCGCGGGACGTTCCCGACTCGAGTCTTCGAAGCGTGTCGGCCAGCTCGCGCGTCGATTCGAAGCGGGCGCTCGGCGCCTTGGCGAGGCATCGGTCGACGGCGCGCCGCAGCTCCTCCGGGACGTCCGGACGCGACAGGGAGAGCGGCTCGGGCTCGCGCTCGATGACCGCCGCGAGCGTCTGCACCGCGGACTCCCGGCGGAACGCCTGTTGCCCGGTCAGCATCTCGTGGAGGATCGAGCCGAGCGAGAACTGGTCGGAGCGATGGTCGACCGGGCGGCCGGCGGCCTGCTCGGGCGACATGTAGGCGACGGTTCCCATGATCGCGCCCGCGCCGGTCATCGAAAGATCGGCGGTCTGCATCCGGGAGACGTTCTCGGCCGGAGGCTTCGAGAGCTTCGCGAGCCCGAAATCGGCGATCTTGACGAGGCCGGAGCGGGCGAGGAGGACGTTTTCCGGCTTGAGGTCCCGGTGGACGACGCCGCGTTCGTGTGCGGCGGCGAGGCCCTCGGCGATCTGGCGTCCGAGGTCGAGGACGCGGTCGACCGGAAGCGGGCCGCGGTCGAGCAGCCCGCGAAGGTCGGTTCCCTCGACGAGCTCGGTGACGATGTAACGGACGCGGCCTTCCGTTCCCACGTCGAAGAGGGTGACGATGTGCGGATCGGCGATCCCGGCGGCCGCGCGGGCCTCGCGCTCGAAACGGGAGAGCCTTTCCGGGTCTTTCGCGAAATCGTCCGGAAGGATCTTGATCGCGACGTCGCGGTCGAGCCGCGCATCTTTCGCCCGGTAGACCTCTCCCATGCCGCCGGCGCCGATCGGCGAGAGGATTTCGTAGGGGCCGAGCCGGGTCCCGGTCGCGAGGGTCATCGGGTCGCGCCCCGATCATACCGCCGCGTTCCCGCGGACGAGCCGCCGGCTGCCGGCTCAGCGCTTCTTCGCGAGCCAGTTCTGGACGAGCGTGACGGGCGCTTCGGCCGACTGCGTCACGTCCTGGTCGACGAGGAATCTCTTTCCGTCGGCGGCGACGTCGTACTGGACGCCGCCGTCCGGCCGAAATCGGGCCTCGAAGAGGAGCTGCGGCGTGCCCGCCTCGAACGCCGGGGCGGTCTTCACGGGAACCGCCATCAGCCTGGTCCCGATGTCGTAGAAGATCTCGCTTCCGTCGCGGCTCCAGAGCGGGTCTTCGCCGCCGGAAGTCGAGATCTGCCACTTTCCGCCGGTGTCGGGGAACGTGCGCACGTAGATCTCGGTCCTGCCCGATTCGTTCGAGACGTAGGCGATCCACTTTCCATCCGGCGAGAAGACCGGCTCGCCCTCGTTGAAGTCGGTCTGGAGGTACGGCGCCGCCTTCTGATCGGCGAACGAGAAGGTCCAGAGGTCGCCGCTCTGGGCGGTCGCCTTGGTGCTGAAGGTCTCGAACGAGATCCGGCTCCCGTCCGCCGTCCACGAGAACGGCGCCTTTAGCGCGTCGGAGGCGAGCACGACCTTCTCTTCGCCCGTTCCGGCGGATGATTTCTCGTAGAGGTCTCCGGGATTCTTCCGGTCCGAGGAGAAGACGACGCGGCTGTCGTCCGGAGACCAGATCGGATATCCGTCGAAGCCGGGGGCGAACGTGAGGCGCGTCTGCGTCCGGCGGGCGATGTCAAAGACCCAGACGTCGGTGTTCGCCGAGGAGGGATCGCGAACGTCCATGGCGACCTTCTTTTCGTCGTGAGACAGCTTCGGCCGCGCGATCATGCCGGGGCTGCCGATCGTCTCGATCTGGCGGCCGGTCCGATCGACCCAGGCGAGCTGCGAGAGACCGAGGCTCCCGCCGCCCATGTAGACGAGCGATCCCGCCTGCGAGGCCGAGAACATCGACAGGCTGAATCCGGTCAGGTTCTGCAGATGCTCGGCGACGGGAATCGCGTCTCCGGAGAGCTTGCGGCTGCCCGGCGAGAACGGCTGCGCGAGGAGCGTCCCCTCCCGCACGAAGAGGATGTGTCCGGACGCGTACTGCGCCTGCGACTCGACGTCGTGGAGGAGCTCGATGCTCTTTCCGTCGAGCCCGCCCACCTGGATCGAAGTGCGTTCCGGCGCGGCGCCGGAGCCGGTCGTCCTGTCGGCGTAGAGGAAGTGCCGCCCGTCCGGCAGGAACCACGGCCACCGGTGCGTGTTCTCCTTGCGGCCGACGTCGAGCTTCGTGACCGGGACCGGGGTGCCTCCGGCGGCGGCGACCCTCGAGAGGCCGGTGTTGAAGTTCGGAGCGAAGACGATCGTGCCGTCCCGATTCCACGAGCCGCCCCGGCCGTCGGCCGCATCGCAGACCGTTTCCGCCGGGCCCCCCGACGCGTCGATCTTCTTCAGCCTCCCGCCGGTGAAGAAGCCGACCCGGGCGCTGTCGGCAGACCAGAACGGATACTTCGCGCCCTCCGTTCCGGCGAGCGGCTGGGCGGAAAGCCCGGAGAGCGGGCGCACCCAGAGAACGGTCTTGCCCGCCGGGTCGGGCGCGACGAAGGCCAGGCGGCGTCCATCCGGCGAGAGAGCCATCGCCCCCGAGGTGAAATCGAAGGAGGACTTCTCGGGCGGCAGGATCGACGTCTGGACCATCTCCGCGGGTCTCCCGGCGGCGCGCCACACGAGAGCACCGAGCGCGAGAACCGCGACCGCGAGGATTCCGGCCGCGATCCATGCCCAGCGCTCTCGGGTTTTCCTCCGTGCGACGACGACCGCGGGCGCCCCCGCCTGCGATCCTCCCTCGACGATCCACTCGAGCTGGAGCTTCGCATCGTGCGCCGTCTGGAAACGGTCGTCGGGCTCCTTGGCGAGGCAGGTCTTGACGAGCCGGTCGAGCGCGGGCGGCACCATCGGGACGATCGACGAGATCGGCGCGGGATCGCGCTCGAGGATCGCGCCGATCATCGACGCGCGGCTCTTCCCCGTAAACGCCTTCCGGCCCGTCGCCATCTCGTAGAGCACGCAGCCGAAGGCGAAGATGTCGCTCCGTGCGTCGGCTTCCTTCCCTTCGAGCTGCTCCGGCGCCATGTACTGGAACGTCCCCATGATCGTCCCCTGCTCGGTCAGGGGCGCGAGGGCGTGAGCTCGGTCGGAAGCGACGAAAGCTGCGAGATCTGCGACTCGACGGCCGCCGCGCGATGCTTGGCGAGGCCGAAGTCGAGGAGCTTCACCCCCGACCGCGTCATCATGACGTTTCCGGGCTTCAGGTCCCGGTGGACGATTCCCTGCCGGTGGGCGCGTTCGAGCGCGTCGGCGATCTCGATCCCGTAGCGGATCACCTGGTCGGTCGGGAGCGCGCCCTTTCGTCAGCCGGTCCGCGAGCGTCTCGCCGTCGAGGAGCTCCATGACGAGGTACTCGACCCCGTCCTGGTTGCCGACGTCGAAGAGCGTGCAGATGTGCGGATGGGTGAGCGCCGAGACCGCCTTCGCCTCGCGCTCGAACCTCTGCCGGAGCTCGGTGTTTTCCGAGAGGTGCTAGGGAAGGACCTTGACCGCGACCTCGCGGTCGAGCCGCGTGTCGCGCGCCTTGTAGACCTCGCCCATTCCTCCCGCGCCGAGAGGAGAGAGGATCTCGTAAGGCCCGAGCTTGACGTTCCGGCGGCGAGCGTCACCGCAGCCCCTCGACCATGAAGAGATCGGAGAGCACCCGGGCGTACGCGTACGCGTAGGCCCCCGCTTCGGGCGCGACGACGACGTTCGAGATCCGCTCGACGCCGGCCGGATCGACGGGCATCAGGTTCTTCCAGAGCTCGCGCTTGCCGGTCGCGACGTCGACCCGGGTGACCGGCGCGGGGACGTCCCCCCGCTTCCAGACGAAGAGCGACCGGCCGTCGGCCGTGAAGCGGAGCGGATATTCCGCCGCGGCGACCGTGGGGAGTTCTCGGGGCGTCCCTCCCGCGATCGGGAAGATCGCGGCCTTTCGGTCCGGGCCGATCGCCGCGACGAAGCGGCCGTCGGGAGAGACGGCGAAGCCCGGTAGCGCCGTAAACGTCCCCTCCGGCGTGATCGCGCGCGGCCGGCCCCCGTCGATCGCCACGCTCCACAAACGGACGTCGTGTCCCTTCTCGCTCCCCGCGAAGACGATTCCCCGGCTGTCGGGCAACCAGGCCGCCGACTGCTCCGGGCTGATGTCTCCGAGGGCGATTTTGCGGGGATTGCCCGTTCCGGTCGGAAGGAGGATGAACGGCGAGTTGGCCTGCGGGAGCGAGGAGAGCGCCCAGTTGCGGTCGGGTGAGAGCGCGAGCGCCGACCCTTCCCCGAGCCGGACCGCCGGGGTGCCGTCGAACTTGCGGAGATAGACCGTGTAGTTGGCGCCGCCCGCCTCGCCTTCCTCGTCGAAGAGGAGCGTCCGGCCGTCGGATGCCAGATCCGCCGCGAAGGAGTAATCGAGCCACGAAAGGTCCCGCTCCCGCGTCTCGCCCGCGGGCAGGCCCAGGATCCCCGCCCGGTAGCTTTCGCGCGCGAGCAGCGCCTTCCCGTTGCGGGCGATGTCGTGGAGCTTCAGTCCCCCCGGCACGCGGGTGACGACGCGGAGCTTGCCCGAAGGGCTCACCGCGTACAGCGACTGGTTGGCGCCCGCCTCCGTCGCGGTGAACCAGATCTCGCTTCCGTCGGCGGACCAGGCGAGGCCGTTCGCCCGCGCCCACTGGATCGTCAGGGTCTTCTTGTTCCCGGCGAGATCGACGATCGCGACCGAGCCGGCGTCGTCGAGCGGAAAAGGATGGTCGAGAAACGCGATGCGGTCTCCCTTCGGCGAGAACCGTGCGCAGCTCACGTGTCCGGAGGTCGAGTAGAGGACCTTGCCCACCGGATACTCGAGCCGGGCCTTGCCCTCGACGTCGCGGGTCACGAGATAGGACGTGCCGTCCGGCGCCCAGTCCGTATCCTGGATCCCGTTGGCGATGTCGCGAGGCGCGCCGCCCGTCAGGGCCGCCTGCGCGAGGGTCCCTGCGCAGACGCCGGGATGCGTCGTCCGGCACCCGACGGCGATCGCCATCTCCCCGGAAGACGAGATCCCGAGGAGATTCGCGCTCGGAAGCTCGAGCGGCAGCGAGTCGGGGCTCGAGGGGTGCTTCAGGAAGATCTTCGGATCGTTCCCGTCCCACGCCGCGGCATACAGGATCGTCTGCCCGTCCGGAGCGAATCGCGCCGAACGGATCGTGCCGCTCCCGAACGTGATCTGCTGGTACGACGGCGGCGGACGATGCGAGATGCGCTTCTGGACGACCATGCCGAGGGCGATCGCGGCGAGGAGCAGGGCAGCGGCCGCGGCCACGCGCAGACCACGTTTCCGGGGCGCTTTCGGAGCGACGATCCCCGGCCGGCTCTCCGACGAGACCGACGCTTCGGAGATGTGGTCCCGGATGTTCTTGATGTCGCGCGCGAGGTCCGTCGTCGAGGCGTAGCGGGATTCCGGCTCCTTCGCGAGGCACCGCTCGACGATCCAGCGGAGCGGAGCCGGGATCTTCGGGTTCGCCGCGCCGATCGGCTCCGGATCCTCCTGGATGATCGCCGACATGGTCTGAGCCGCGGTCGGCCTCTGGAACGGGCGCTTGCCGGTGCCCATCTCGTAGAGGATCGTTCCGAACGAAAACTGGTCCGACCGGAAGTCGGCGCTCTTGCCGCTCGCCTGCTCCGGCGACATGTACCCCGCCGTGCCCATCACGGTGCCGGCGCTGGTCTTCGTCGGGATGGCCGTCGGCAGATTCGAGGTCTCGCTGTCGCCCGCGGCCATGATCTTCGCGAGGCCGAAGTCGAGGATCTTGACGAACCCGTCCTTCGTGAGCATCACGTTCTCGGGCTTCAGGTCCCGGTGGACGATGCCGGCCCCGTGCGCGCGCGCGAGGCCGCTCGCGAGCTGGAGGCTGATCTCGAGGACCCGCGAAAGCGGCAGGCGCCCGGCTTCGAGCGCGTCTCGCAGCGTCTTTCCGTCCACGAGCTCCATCGCGACGAAGAGCCCCGAGGGCGCGGACCCGATGTCGTAGACGGCGACGATGTTCGGGTGGTTCAACGCCGACGCGGAGCGGGCCTCCTGTTCGAAGCGCGAGCGGCGCTGGGAGTCGTCGGCGAACTCGGGCGGGAGCACCTTGACCGCGACGTCCCTTCCGAGTCGCGCGTCGCGCGCCCGGTAGACTTCACCCATGCCGCCCGCGCCGATCGGCGCGAGGATCTCATAGGGACCGAGACGGGTACCCGCCTGCAGCGTCATGAAAGGATCCTCGTCGCGCCGCAGCCCCGAAAGGGCGGAGGCGGATCGCAGGGACCGAGACGGGTACCGGGGGACAGACTCATCGGGTTAGCGGCGATGATATCCGAACCCGTTGCGCCGAGTTCCGTCGGGCGCCTCGAACAGCGGCTTAGGTGCGGAGAACCCCGGGCCGGCGGATGCCTCTGCCACCATGATTTCCCGGAAGCTTCAGCGGCGCGCGACCCCCTTGGTCACCCCCGGCACGCCTTCGATCGTCGAGATGCCGTAGAGACGTTCGAGGAAGGCGACCACGAGGCGTTTGCCGTCCGGCGAGATCGCGAACGACTCCGCTTCGAGGTTCGGATCGAATCCCGCGACCTTGCGGCGCGTCGCGCTCGTGTCCTTCTTTTCCGGGTCGAAGTCCTGCACGAAGATTCCGTTGATGCCGTTCTCGTCCTGGCCGAGGAAATAAAGGCGTTTTCCGTCGATCGACCAGCGGGCCCGTCCCATCTGCGTGTCGGTCGTGCGGGGGCGGGCGACGTCGGCCGTGAAGGGAACGACGGCGCCGTCGGAGGCGCGGATGACCCGGATCGGCCCGACGTTGAGATCGGGGCAGGCGATCCATCGGCCGTCCGGCGAGACCTCGGGGACGTTGACGCACGCGCCGACGCGGGTCTCTCCGCTGCCGTCCGCCTTCGCCTTCCAGAGCCCGTCGTGCGGCGAGCTCGTGAGCGCGTAATAGATCCAGCCGTCCTTCGTCTCCGTCGGATTCTCGGCATCGGACGCCTGTCGGGTCACCGCGCGCGGCGAGCTGCCGTCGGCGTCGGCCTGCCAGATCTCGAGATGGCCGGTCCGGGCGGAGCTCCAGATCAGCCTTCCGTCGTGCGTGAATCCCGGGTCCCAGTCGTCGGCGTCGTCTTCGGTCAGCCGGCGGATCGCGCCGCTCTTCGTCGACACCTCCCAGATGTCGAGGTTCCCGCTCCGGTTCGACGAGAAGGCGACCCACTCGCCGTCGGGGGAAAAGACCGGCTGGCGATCGGCGCTGGTGCCGCGAGTGAGCCATTTCGGAGGCTTCGCGGGGTCGGAGAGGTCGATCTCCGCGAGGTTCTGGCGCGCGGTCGCGCCGTCGGCCACGAGGCGCCCGTCGGCCAGCGAATCGAGCGATTCCACCTCGAACGGGAGCCAGACGAGGGGTTTCGCCGTTCCCGACCGCGCGTCTTCCCGCACGAGACGGCTCCCGCCGTAGCGCGCCTGCAGCGCCTGCGCGAAGTGGAGGTTCCGCGACGACGCATCCCAGACGACGCTCGAGATCAGCCCGAGGCTCGGAGGAACCGGAAGGGTGCGGTGCGAAGCGCCGTCCGACGCGACGAAATCGATCCGCGAGCCGCCGGCGAGCGCGGGATACGAGGAAACGGCGATCGTCTTCCCGTCCGGCGAGAAGCGGGGCCATCGGAGAAGCCGGCCGGAGACGCGGTAGATCTCCTTCGGCTCTCCGCCGTCGCCGCCGACGACGCTGAGCGTCGAGGAGGCGGGCACCCCGTTCACGCGGACGAACGCGATCGTCTTCCCGTCGGGCGACCAGTCGGCGTCTCCCGTCCGGACCGCGATCTTCCTCGGCGTGCCGCCGATCACCGGAATCCGGTACAGCTCGTTGTCCGTCGAGGTGACGGGGATCGCGAGCGGGAGAGCGCCGTGGAGGTACAGCACCTGCGCGCCGTCGGGGGAGAAGCGGGGGTCGAAGTCGCTGCCGGAGGTCAGCGCGACCTCGTCGCCCGTCGCGAGCTGCTTGAGCCAGATTCGCGGCGTTCCGTCCCGGAAGGACGTGAACGCGATCGTCTTCCCGTCCGGGGAGACCGCGGGGAACAGGTCCCGGCCCGAGTGGGTCAGGGGACGGATCGCGACGAGCGCCGGCTCGGGCGGGCGGCGAATGGCCCGGTCGAGGAGGGCGCCCGCCGCGAGAGCCGCTGCCGCGACGGCGGCGATCAGGGCCGGGCTCATGCGCACGCGCCGACCCGGGAGCGTTCCCGGGCGCGTGGCTCCGGACGTCGACGCGGCGCCCACCGCCTCGAGATCGAACGCGATGTCGCGCGCGGAGTGGAAGCGCTCGGCGGGGTTCTTCTCGAGGCAGTGGCGGACGATCCGGTCGAGCGCCGGCGGGATGTTGCGGCCGGATTCGAGGAGCTCGGGCGGGTCGTCGCGGAGGATCGCGGACATCGTGTCGCTCGCCGTGTCGCGCCGGAAAGCGCGCTCTCCCGAAAGCATCTCGTAGAGGATCGCGCCGAACGCGAAGACGTCGGAGCGCGCATCGACGGGAAACCCGCGCACCTGCTCGGGCGACATGTAGCCGACGGTGCCCATGACCGTCCCCGGATCGGTCTGCTGCGAGAGCGTCGGCGCGCTCGTCGTGTCCTCGCCGGCCGCGCCGCCGATTCGCTTGGCCAGGCCGAAGTCGAGGATCTTCACGCGTCCGTCGCTCGTCAAGAAGACGTTCTCGGGCTTGAGATCCCGGTGGACGATCCCGCGCTCGTGCGCGGCGGCGAGCCCGATCGCCATCTGGTGCGCGTAATCGACCGCCTTTCGGACGGGGATCGCGCCGGCCTCGATCCGGTCGCGGAGTGATTCGCCCTCGAGGAGCTCCATCGCGGCGTACGCGATGCCCCCCTCGCGCCCGAAATCGTAGATGCCGAGGATGTTCGGGTGATTCAACGCCGCGACGGCACGCGCCTCGCGCTCGAAGCGGGCGAGAGCGTCGGCGTCCTCGGCCATGCGTTCCGGGAGCACCTTGATCGCGACGTCGCGCCCCAGCTTGCCGTCGTGCGCGCGATAGACCTCTCCCATGCCGCCGGCGCCGAGCGGAGATTGAATCTCGTAGGGTCCCAGGCGCGTGCCGGGCGACAGAGTCATGAGCGGCCGCTCAGCGCCCGGGGCCTTCGCTACGAACCTCCGGGGGGACGTCCGGCGCGAGACGCCAGATTTTGCGAAGCTCCGCATACGTTCGGCGCGCCTTCTCCGTCTCACCGGAGGCCGCCTGCGCCCGAGCGAGGCCGAGGAGCGAGCGCGAGCGAAGCGGCGCGCGCGCAAGCGCGCCCTCGAAGGCCCTCGCGGCTTCGGCCGCGCGTCCCACGGAAAGCAGCGATTCGCCGAGCATCTCGTGGGAGGGCTTCTCGATGAACGGAGGCCCGAACGGCACCGGAAGCGATTCCTCGATGTCGGCGGCCTTGCGGAGGAGGCGGAACCCCTCGTCTCCCTTTCCTTCGGAGAGATCGACGCCGCCTTCGAGCTCAAGCCGCATGATGTCCAGGCGCCGGGCGTCCATCGCCTTGCCCTCCGACTGGAGCTCCGGCCCCATTTCCCGCCGCGCCTCGTCGAAGAGCGCGAGCGCGGCCCGGGCATCGGCCGACCTCCCGCGGATCGCGGCATCGAGCCCGCGGGCGTATGCCGTGGTCGCTCGCGCGGCCGGAAATCGCCCGAGGTCGATCGCCGCCGGGAAGGCCGGAAGCGGCGAGTGGCCGCCGGCGAGAATCCGGAACGTCCACATCTCCGCGTACGAGCCTTCGCCGCTGCGGTCGGGATCGAGATGGTCGCCGTGCGGGGAGGTCGAGCCGCGCGCGACTTGCGTCTCGCACCCCGAGAGCACCCGCTCGGCGTCCTTCAGCCGCCCCTGCTGGAGGTACCCGTATTCGAGCCAGAGCGGGTAGTGTCCGCAGCCAGCGTCGGGAAGTCCGCGCGCGGCGCGGTCCCGGTCGACGACGGCGGTCGCCTGCTCGTTGGCCGCCACGACGTCGTCCCACATGCCGAGCGCGAGGAAGATGTGGGAGCACATGTGCTGCGCGTGGGCGGCGTCGGGCGCGATCTTCGAGTACGCCCGCGCGGCGGGCAGGGCGAGCGGCGCGTGCACCGGATCGTCGCAGGAATGGATGAGGTAGTGCGCGATCCCGGGATGCTCCGGATACCGGTAAAAGAGCGGCTCGAGGATGCCGGCGGCCTTCATGTAGGTCGGGATGTCCCGCCCCTCGTGGGCCGTGCCGAGGAGCGACAGGGCGTAGAACGCGGCCGCGTCCGGGTCGTCGGGAAATTCCCGCGAGAGCTCGCCCATCGCCTCCGAATACGCGCGGTCGCGCTCCTCTTTGCTTCCGGTGCCGTAGAGGACGTCGAGCGAGGCCACGTACGCCTTCTCGCGGGGCGTCTTCGCTTTCGCGAGGCGTCCCTCGGGCGTCGGGGCGAGCCGGTTGAGGACGGCGCGCGCCGCCTCGAGGTCCTGCTGCATCCACACCGGATGGTTCTTCGTCATGGCCTCGCCCCAGTAGGCCATCGCGAAGCCGGGGTCGATCTCTTCCGCGGCGTGGAACGCCCGGGCGGCGTCGTCGTATTCGAAGTTGTGGAGCTGGGCGAGCCCGCGGAGGAACGGCTTCTGGGCCGCGGGGGAGCCGGAATTCGGGAATGCGAGCTTTCCCACGGAGGGCTCCTGCGCGGCCGCTCCTGCGGCGAACAGGACGAGCGCGGGGAGGATCGATCGCCCGAGAGCCCTGATCCTCGCCGTCGGCCGCCCGGCAGACGCGCTCACCGAGACGCTCCGGGCCCGAGGAGGATCTGTCCGGGCCGGGCGGCGGTGATCTTTCCGCCGTCGACGACGAGAACGCCGTTGACCGCGACGTAGGGGAACCCGGACGAGTAATGCACGGGATCGGCGAACGTCGAGTTGACCTTGACGTGCGGAAGATCGACCGCGACGACGTCGGCCGCCATTCCGGGCCGGAGGATCCCGCGATCCCACAGGTGGGCGCGCGCCGCGGAGAGCCCGGTCATTTTGAACACCGCCGTCTCGAGCGGCAGCGCCTTGTCGTCGCGCACGTATTTCGCGAGCATGCGCGCGGTCGACGCCCAACCCCGCGGATGCGACTTCTCCTGCGAGAGGATCCCGTCCTCGGCTTCGGCCGACGAGTCGGTGCAGAAGGCGACCCACGGATCCTGGATCGCGGCTTTCACGTCGTCGTCTCCCGCGATGAACGTGATGCAGTAGGAATTCGCCTTGTCCGCGATCACGAGGTCCATCAGCGCGTCGACCGGGTCTTTCTTCTGTTCCGCCGCGATCTCCTCGATCGTCTTCCCTTCGTATTTCTTGAGGGAAGGGTCGATCACCGTCGTGACGAGGACGCGCGAGGGGCCGCCCGAGCCGAGGTACTGGTTCTCCCACTCGTCCGTGTCCTTCAGCATCTCGTCGCGCGCTTTTTGGCGGAGCGCCGGGTCCCTGAGGTGCTCGATCTCCTTGTCCCGTCCCCCCTCCCGCATCCACGGCGGCAGGCATGCGTCGAGACCGTTCATCGCGGCCGTCCACGGGTACTGGTTGGCGGCGACGTCGAGCCCCTCGGCGCGCGCCTGCCGGATCTTCGCGAGGAGCGCCGGCATCTTTCCCCAGTTTCTCTTGTAGGCCGTCTTGAAGTGCCAGATGTTGGCGGGGATGTTCGCCTCGCGCGCGATGCGGAAGACCTCCTCCATCGAGGCGTCGATCCTGTTTCCCTCCGAGCGCTGGTGCGTGAAGTACGTTCCGCCGTACCGGGCGGCGACCTTCGCCATCGCGATGATCTCCTCGGTCGAGTTGTACATGTCGGGGACGTACTGGAGCGAGGTCGAGACGCCGAGCGCGCCTTCCTTCATCGCCCCGTCGACGATCGCCTCCATCTTCGAAAGCTCCGCGGCCGTCGCCCGTCGGTTTTCCGTCCCGATCACGATCTGCCGGACGGTCCCGAGCCCGACGAAGGTCCCGAGATTGATCGACGCGCCCTTGCGGCGAAAGGCGTCGAAGTAGCCGGTGAGCGTCGTCCAGTCGGGTGTCACGCCGTAGTGCTTCCAGACGTCCTCGCCCTCGGCGATCAACTCCTTCGTCGTCGGCGCAATCGACTGTCCCTCGCCCGTGACTTCGGTCGTGATTCCCTGCGTGATCTTCGAGGCCGCCCGCGGATCGACGAGCACGTTGTACTCCGACTGCCCGAGGAGGTCGATGTAGCCGGGCGTCACGACGAACGCGCCGGCGTCGATGCGGCGTTTCGCGGCGGCCTTCCTCGATTCCGGGAGGGAACCGACCGCGGAGATCCGTCCGCCGCGGATCGCGACGTCGCCGCGGAAAGACGGGGCTCCGGTGCCGTCGACGACGAGACCGCCGTCGAAGACGAGGTCGTCGGGGGGCGGCGCCGCGGGCCGGGCGGCCGTCAGGACGAAGACACTCGCGGCGGAAAGAAGGAAAGACGCGATGCGTTTCATGACTTTTTCTCCGCGGAGTAATCTAGCACCGCAGGAGGAGACGATGAACCGGAGAATCGTGGTGTTTCTCGCGATGGCGGTGCTGATGCTCGCCGCGGCGACTTTCGCCGGCGACATCGCCTCGTCGACGCACCCGATCGCGCGGATCTGGCGCGGGCACGTCCGGTCCTCGCAGGCCGCCGCCTACGAGAAGTATCTGGACGACGAGGGCATCCGGAAGCTCCGGAAGATCCGCGGCAACGCCGGCGCCCAGATGTTCCGCCGCGACGAGGGCGCGACGACGGAGTTCGTCGTGATCTCCTACTGGAAGAACGCCGCCGACATCAGGAATTTCACCGGCCCGGACTGGGAAAAGGTCAAGCCGCTGCCCGACGACCCGAAGTATCTCGTGCCGCCGGCGGCGACGGTGACGCATTACGAGGTCATCGAAGACAAGTGAGGGCGCGGCGATACGCGCCGTTATACGCGCCAGGCCGGACTGCCCGCGGGCTCAACGTACGCTCTTGTACGCCTCGCCCGCGGGACAGCCCGGCCCGACGCGTCTTCCAGCACGTCTCGCCGCGCCCCGCACTGACTTCGGCGAAGCTTCCGTCTCGTGACGCTTTCCGCTTCTCGCGGGTGACATTCATCGCTCGTGTGCGAAGGCGCATCCCACCTCTCCCGGCGGGAGACTTGTCGCGCCGTAGCCTTGGCGAAGGCGGAGGTCGCGCCGCTATGTCCGCCGTAGCCTTGGCGAAGGCGGAGGCGGCGCGGGTGAGGGAGCTCCGGTCGGGCCCGGACCATCGCCCCGCCGCCCGCCACTCGCGACCCGCAACTCGCGACGGATCGACTCACGACTGGCGGCGCCCGACTCGCGAACTCGAAACTACGGTTTGTACCTCTTCATCGCGGCGCGGATCTCCGCCATGGCCTCCTTCGCGTCGCCGCGGCCGGTCGTCCGCGTCGTCTCGCCGCGAAGACGGTGATATCCCTCGAAGAACGTGCCGATCTCGTCGAAGATGCGGCCCGGCACATCGGCGGTGTAGATCCGGTCCTCGTGCTCGCCGTCGGGCGACGCGATGATGCGGTCGTTTGCGTCGCCGTCGGACTCCATGCGGAGGATCGCCCGGGGACGAGCCAGGACGACGCAGCCGCAGAACAGGGGTTCCTCCATCAGCACGATCGCGTCGAGCGGGTCGCCGTCCTCCGAGCGCGTCTTCGGAAGGAACCCGTAGTTCCAGGGAAATGCGAACCCCGGGGGGAGGATTTTCGTCAATCGGAAGAGCGAAAGCTCCTCGTCCCACTTGTACTTGTTCCGGTTGCCTTTCGGCGTGTCGATGACGATCCGCAGCCGGCCGTCCGCGTCGACCGGATCGAAATCGCGCACGAAGTCGGTCACGGGCGGTATTGTAGCGGGCGGGACGTTTGCATCGGAGGAGCGTCGGCATGGAACGAGTCGGAGTCGATCAGGTGACGTTGACCGAATATCTACTTCACGGCCAGCGCGACCATCCGGAAGCGACCGGCGAGCTGACGGAGCTCCTCAACCGGATCGCCCTCTGCGGAAAGATCATCGCCCGCCGCCTGCGGCGCTCGACCCTGACGGGAGACACCGGATACGCCTCGACGTCGAACGTCTACGGCGAGCGGCAGGAGAAGCTCGACGTCTTCGCCAACGACGTCTTCCTCCGTCACCTGCGCTACGGGGGGATCGCCTCGATCGCGGCCTCGGAGGAGATGGCGGAGCCGAAGGTCTTCTCGCCCGACGGCGAGGGCCACTACAGCGTCTCCTTCGACCCGATTGACGGCTCCTCGAACCTCGACGTCAACGGCACGCTCGGGACGATCTTCGGCGTACGGCGACGCCGCGCGCCGGCCGAGCGCGATCACGGGCTCCTCACGCCGGGGCGGGAGCAGGTCGCGGCCGGCTACCTTCTCTATGGCCCCGCGACCGAGATCGTCATCGCGGACCGGAGCCGGGTCGCGATCTTCACGCTCGACGATTCGGGCGAGTTCTTCCTCTCGAAGGAGAGCGTCCGGATGCCGCCGCGCGGCCGCGCCTTCGCCGTCAACGAGGGGAACGAGTCGCGCTGGAACGAAGCGACGCGACGCTTCGTCCACTGGCTGAAGAACCCGGACGACGGCGGCGAGCCTCACGCGACGCGCTACTCGGCCTCGCTCGTCGGCGATTTCCACCGCATCCTCCAGCAGGGCGGGATCTATCTCTATCCGGCGGAGCCGGGCGATCCGAAGACTCCGAACGGGAAGCTCCGGGTCCTCTACGAATGCCATCCCCTCGCGATGGTCGCCGAGACGGCGGGCGGCCGCGCCTCGACCGGCCGCGGCGACGTGCTCGACGTGGTGCCCGACGACGCCCACGCCCGTTGCCCGCTTGCCATCGGCTCGAAGGAGGAAGTCGATCGCTACGAGGAGTTCGTCAGGGGACCTGCCTCATAGGGCGCGAGTTTCCCAGCTTCTCCCCACGGGAGAAGGGTCCTGCTCCTGTCCTCTCCCGGCGGGAGAGGGCAAGCGCCGGAGGCGCGCGGGTGAGGGAGCTTCCCGCAATCTTCCCCTCTCCACCTGGCCCGCCGCGCCGAAGCCATGCGCGAAGACGGGAGAGGGGTGGCGTGAGCCGGGGTGAGGTTTCGGCGCTCTGCGCGAGCCGGGGTGAGGTTTCGGCGCCCCGCGCCGGGTTGACAGGGGCAGGCCCTGCCGCTATCGTTTCCAGTCCCTCGTCGCGCCGAAGCTTCGAGGCGTTTCGATCTTTTCCTCAGTAGCTCAATGGCAGAGCATCCGGCTGTTAACCGGAGGGTTGTAGGTTCAAATCCTACCTGAGGAGCCAATCGTCTGAATCAGTTAGACGCGACTCCCGATTCACCGGTTAAAAGGTTTGCCCCAAAGTTTGCCCCCTCGCCTTCAATCTTGCCCCTTCCAAGCACCGAAAGAGCGTCTCTCCGGGCAAGGTCGCCGATGTGGCCGTAACGGTTCGCCATCTTGATCGCCGTTGACGTGCTCCACCCCATGACTTTTTGAACGACGGCGAACGGCACTCCCGCTTCGAGCATCCGCGTACAGCCGGTATGCCGGAGGTCGTGGAACCGGCAATCAACCGCGGCGATACCCTTCTCTTCGTCTCCGGTGCGTTTCTTGGCCGCTTCCCACGCTTCCTTGACCCTCTTTAGGGGCACGGTCGGGACCGTCTCGTAGGAGCACGCCGTGAATTCGTCGCCCGCTGCGCCGTACTTCTCGGAAGGGAAGACGTAGTGCTCCGGTTGCCGAAAGGGGAAGTTTGCGGCCCAGGTGGAAAGGACGGCGAACAGGCGATCGTTGATCGGGAGCACCCTTCCCTCTCCCGCCTCGGTCTTGCTGAGTCCGACCGTGATCTGGCGCTTCCCGAAATCGACCTGCCCCCAGGTGAGAAGACGAATCTCGGAAACCCTCATGCAGGTGTTGAGAGCGGTTTCGACGATCGGGCGCAGGGACCGGGAGCGGCTCTTCGAGCACGCTGCGAGGAGCCGCGCTTCCTGCTCCGCCGTGATCGCCTGTCCAACGTCATCGCGAACCTTGAGCATCGTCACGTCCGGCTGGATCGAAGCCCATCGGCGATAGCGTCGGAGGATCGCCCGAACCGTGGCGATTTCATGATTCACCGTCTTGGGAGACGCCTTCTCCTTCAATCGAGCCTGTTGATAGCGGGCGAGGTCCTGGGCGTCGATATCGGGGATCAACTTCTTGCCGAGGACCAGGAGGATGTGCTTCAGGTTTCCGTGCTCGCGGACGACGCTCGACGGCGACCAGGAGGCCCGCTTTAGCTCTACCCATTCGCGGGAGGCGACGGAGAGAGTCTTGGAGCGATCCAGCTTACGGATGCCGTTGAACCCCTCCTCGAGCTCGCGGCGTCTTGCCCGCTCTGCATCCTTCGCGAGTCGCTTCGAATTGCTCTTCGTTGACTCGCGGATCACCTGACCCTGAAACTTGATCTTGTACCACCACACCGCGAGGTCTTTCCGTCCTTCTTGTTCCGGTAGAGCATCACTCCTCCCGTTTCTCGACCTTCCGCGGTCGGCCGCCCTTCTTGCCGTTCTGGCGAGCGATTTCCTGAAGGCGGGCAAGCCCGAACCGTTCGAGCCGAATTCGATAGCTCTGCCGACCCATCAAGCTCGCCGCTTCGCTCCGCGCTGTTTTGGTGTTCCTCACCGAATATATCCTAAACGTTTTGGTTATTGGCGTCAAGGCGCGTAAAATGGGACTGCGGCTAGGGTCGCTCCCGAAGAGCGGGGTTCCCGCCCGCCTGCCGCGACTGATTCCTCGGGAGCCACGCGGGGGAGGTGGCGAACTGGAATCGAAGAGATGGCCCACGAAACTCGCTAGGGGAGCAGTCCGAATACACGCGGCCCGCCGACTTGTTCGAGATCGCGGAGAGCCTGAATCGAGATCGCGAACGCCTGAGCCGTGTTCCCGTACCAGAACACCTCAAGCTCCCGGAGTGGGCTCAGAACCCTACGAATGACTCTGTTACCGAGCTTGCTTTCTTTTTGGATGAGACTGCCCGGTCGGCCGTCTTCTGGGACGTGAGGAAGGGGCTGTTCACGTCCAGCGGGTAGAGTAATGCGGATCTCTCTGCGAGAAGCTGAAGGTCGAAGCCAAGGAAGCGGAGGCGGAAGCGATGAAATTCGCCGCGACGAGGGTGAAACGGCCCGATCTCGACGCTGTACCGCCGAGCTTTCCCGAGCATTCATACGCGAACGCTCTACTAACTCTTCAGGGCCTCTTCCTGCCGAGCCCTCGGCCGACCTATTATTCGAAGTTCTCGATTCCCTGGGGCAGCATCTGCGGGCTCCTGAACGTTCGCTACGCGCTATTGCTGAAAGATGCCTCGCTTTCGCCCCGAGAGGAAGGCGGCAGAGCGAGGAACCGCTTCGACAGAGATTCCGTTCGAAAGTACATCCAACGTGAGCGATAGAGAATCCGCAGGGCGAATTGTCCTAAGCCATCTCCCCGTTTCCCGCCGACCACCAGATAAGTTCGATTTGTCGCACCCTCCACGGTAGACGGTCCGCTACCGTGACGCTATGGATACACAAGACCGTCTTTTGACCGTTGATCATGTCGCCCGAATTCTTGGCCTCAAACCCGGAACCGTTCGTCTCTGGCTCGCTCAGCGTCGGCTCCCGACCGTCCACCTGGACGCCGCGCCGTTCGCGTGCCCCTCTCTGCCGTGGAGCGGCTGATCGCCGACGGCACAACACCCGCGAGCGAGCGATGGCGATGATTTCGGAACGGGAGGATGGGCTCGCGGTTCTTGTCAAGGAAATCGCGGATCGACTCCAGGCGCTCGTCGGCTTGGTTTTCCGCTTGCTCTTGCTCGCCGATCGCCGGAACGCGGATCCCCCAGAAGAAGAGCCATGACCATCTACGCTTTCCTCTCCCACTCGAAGCGGTTCGGTCCTCTGGTGACGGCTTCTCCGCGAAGTGTCCCGCGCACGATGACCGAAGAGCATCGCTCAGCATCGGAGAGGGTGATGGCGGCCTGCACCCTCGTAAAGTGTCACGCTGGATGCGAACTCCACGACGTGCTCGGCGCAATGGGCCTAGAAGACGCGATCCGTTTCCCGACCGCGAAGCCAATGCCGAAGCACCTGCCCAGATTTCCCATATCGCTGAGGTCTATCCCTACACGGACGAAAGCGGAGGACGCTCTACGAGGTCGTCCGATTGGACCCGAAGGGCTTTCGCCAGCGTCATCGTGATCATCGCGGCGGTTATGTTTGGAACCTCGACCGAATTCGGCGGGTGATTTATCGGCTGCCCGCCGTGCTCAAGGCCGCCGCATCGAAGGGCATCGTCTATGTCGTTGAAGGAGAAAAAGACGTTCATGCGCTCGAGTCTCTCGGACTCGTCGCTACGACTAACGCTGGGGGTGCGGGAAGTGGCGAGAGGGCTACACCGCTAGCCTGAAGGGTTGCCGTGGCGTCGTCATTCTTCCCGACAACGACGAGCCAGGTAGGAAGCACTTCCAATCCATCGCTCGGTCACTCCATGCCTCGTAATCCCGGTCAAGGTTCTTCTGCTTCCCGACCTTCCTCCAAAGGGCGACGTTTCCGACTGGATCGCAGCCGGGGGACGCGAATGGATCTATTGAGGCTCCGCTCCGAAACACCCGGATGGATACCATCGGCGATGAAGCCGATCGAGGGCTTCGGTTTCCACCTTCGGCCCCTAGGCGAACTGCTCGCTGAGCCCGAGAAAGAGCTTCAGTGGCTCGTCGATGGAATGCTCCCCTCCGCGGCCTCTCGGTTCTAGCTGCGAAGCCGAAGGCCGGGAAGAGCACTCTTGCGCGGCAGCTCGCTTTCGCAATAGCGCGAGGTGATCAATTCCTTGGCAGGACAACCGCGAAGGGTGCGGTGCTCTATCTCGCGATGGAAGAGAAGGCTTCGGAAGCGGGTAGCACTTCAGGCGATGGGCGCAACGGCCGAGGATGAGATCTACGTTCACTCCGGCGCGGCACCGAAAAATGCGGTGGACAAGCTGAGGATGCTCGCCGAAGAGCGCAAGCCCATCCTCATCATTATCGATACCCTCTTTCGATTGATTCGAGTCAAGGACGCGAATGACTACGCGACCATGACCCTGGCGCTGGAGCCACTGATGGAGACCGCTCGGGGCTGCGGGGCGCATCTCCTGGTTACTCACCACGGTGGAAAGGCTGACCGAGAGGGGATGGATTCGATTCTTGGCTCTACGGCGATTTTCGGAGCAGTCGATACTGCCATTCTCATCAAACGGGGAAGGAATACCGAACGATCCAGAGCGATCAACGGTATGGAGAGAACCTAGAAGAGGCGGTGCTTGAATTCGATCCTAAGACTTGTACCTCGACGCTTGGTAAAGGGAAAGCGGAAGAGGACCTTGAGCGGATCGAGCGAGCCATTCTGCAAGTGCTGTCACCCGGAGTCCGAATTACGGAACGCGATCTCTCCGAGAAGGTGCCGGGAAAAACAGCGGTCCAGCGAAGAGCACTTCGTCGGCTTTTCGAAGCCAGTAGGGTGACGCGCTCGGGAGAAGGAAAGAAGGGCGATCCGTACCTATTCGAAAATGCTTGTTCCCTTTGTTCCCGGCGTGGGCAGGGAACAGGGAAACGAGAATCCCAAAATAGGAGAAAACGCCCGTAAAGATTGGTCGGATTCTTGTTCCGGCAAGTCTAACGATTTGGCTGCGAGTCGGGAACGGAAAGAACAAGAATCCCGGGACCACGAAACGGAATCAAACGACTCGCTGGAAGAGATCGCGGAGGAGCTGATTTGACCGCGGTGGAGGTCCTCGACGAGCTGACACGACGCGGATTTCGGGCTAGGGCGGTGCCGGGTGGAAAGATCGCCGTTCGTCCGATAGGCGTTCCCCCCGATCTCCGGGCCGCGATGATCGCTCACCGTGGTGAACTTCGCAGGCGACTCGGTGGGAAGGCTTGCGGCTTTTTCTGGGGACACCGGCCTAGTGGAGGGTGCGCCCGTTGCGGGTTTTCCTACCGTTCGCACTTGGCGGACAACGAGCAGCGGGGCGAGGAGTGAAGGGTCCTCCGCTGCCACCGCCAGGGTGGTACACGCCGGAGGAACGAGATGTTCATCTGAAGATCTTCGTGGAGGGCGCGAGCCTGGTACCCCTCCCTCGGTCATTGAATTTTCTGCCCCGGTTCGTTCGAGACGCCATCTTGAGGACGATAGATTGGGACCAGGTACCGGTTTATCGAATTTTCGGAAGGATCTATTGCTTCAACACGGATCTCGCTCGGGGATTGAAGGGTGGAGAACGACGCGAAAGGCAAGAGCTACCGGTAGGAATTGGAACCGGTCAAATTGGCCGGGTTTTTCGGATTTACCTTAGTACTTTTATCAGCCATCTGCCTAGGTCACGGCCATGGCCATCCTTCTATTTTCCCCTCGGGTGTATCCTGTTTTCCAAAATTAGGAGAGCGGCCATGAAGCGGTTTCTTGCGGTTATCGCTTTGGTCGGTGGAATTCTTGCTGGATGAGGAGAGTGTGGATTCCACAGGTTATCGCTATAGGGTTCTTGATTGCCGCCTTCGACCAGCGGAATCCATACGGCTACTACATCACTCTTCGATGGGTCTGCTGCGTGCTATTTGCCTTTCTGGCTTTCCTAGCGTTCGCATGGGGAAGGCGATCTTGGGCTTGGATTCTAGGAATTACCGCGGCGGTCTATAACCCTATCTTTCGCGTCCATGAGATGCGAGAGGTCTGGTCAGTCATCAACATAGCTACCATAGGGATTGCGGTCACATCAATCACCGCGTTCCACAAGATGTCTTCCGTTGGAAGCGGTGGTGGTTCGGGCCTCGCGACCTTCAAGCTCCCATTCCGATCGAGACTTTCAGCAAGGTCCCGGTCGCGAGCGACGACGATGGCATACCAATGAGCAGAGTGCATCTTTACCCAATACGGGTACTGGCCACTTACCGTCACCTCAGCCTCTCCAGACTATGGACTACCTTCCCACGTCCCCAATTCTGCTAGGGCGATCTCCACGATTGCCCTCCTCAGCAATCGACGGGCCGGATCGTTAATAGCGGGTATCTCAATTCTCTTCGTGGCCCTAGAGGCCAGCGAATCGAGTACAAAAGAGCTGGTACATGCTGCCCCTTCAAGACGAAGAACCATCCGATGGGGCTAGGGGTAGGTTTGCTCGATATTTTCCAGGTTACCTACGACGGAGCTTCAAAGCCGATTCAACCTTTTCGTAAACCTCTACGATCCAGGCGAGCCTCTAATTCCCCACGGTTTTAACAGCCTCGATCACCGATGGACGTACCCCCGGGAATCGGCCGTTTTCGTCGATCCTCAGCCCAATTCAAACCAGCCGGAGGCCAAGCCTGATTTACCTAGCCATCGCCACCAAGCTCCGCGCGCGAGGATTACGGAGCGGTGGTCAGACGTGATCGGCTGCGAGCGCGTCCAAATGATCGAGATCGATGGACCCGAAGTCCAGTCCGGGAAGTATGGCGACTCCAAGGCCTCCTATGGCAGCCGCGTACGAGCTCTCGTCCTCGATGGCTGGGGCTTGCGGGGGCAACATCCGTAGTCGTAGGTTCCCGCTCGAAGGATCGGTTTGAAGGCACTGCGTATCGTCCACCGACAATGAATACCGTTCTTGGAGATTCGGCTGGTGCCGCCGAAGGTCTAACCATGTCAGGAAAACGAGGTCCATTGATGGGATACCGCTGGTCAGGAGGCGAGCCATGAGGCTAAAGCTGCTCCTCAGTCCTTGCTCTGGTGTCATGCCTGTCATGTGGAAGACTTCGACGAGGTGTAGACAAGGACACCTTTGCGAACCTCTTTCAGCTGGGGCGGAGGCTCAGGTCGAGTCTCGCGATGTAGATTCTGCAGCCTTCAAGAAAGCATTCTCCAAGTTTACTGTCGAGATCAAGCTTGCCGACTCGAAGGCGGCGACGAAGGAAGAAGAAGGCCATGGTTGCAGCCTACGCTGCAGCTGATGAGGTTCTTCAACTGCACGAAACCATGAATGGTGCCTTCAAGATAAGGCTTGAGATCGCCGCAGCAACGAACCAACCTCCCAACCAAGGAGAGATTGACGACAACGTCCACAAGGATAAAGACGGACATGGAGATGGCAACGAAGTTCTTCGCTGACGCGGAGGACTATTACAACGGTCGCCGATTCGTTGACAAGTAGAAAGAGGTCGTTGCAAAGGAGATGAAGATGGGTGCGGTGCGGCTGATACTTACAGATTGGGCTGCGAGCGGCCTAGCTTTACCACGAGATGAGCATACTTTTGCTAATGAGCTGCTCCTGCTATCTCTTCTCTACGACGAGGTGCTGATTCAGGATGAGGTCTTTGTCTTTGTGGCCCTCAATCGCGCAATGGAAGCAGGAATCTGTCGGCTTTTCCATCTTAGCCGGGGGCTTGCGGTCAGGGGCGATACGACTACTGTCCCAGACAGTGGGTTCTTACCCGACAGCCGAGTTTCAGCACCTCGCGGTTCAGAACCCAGTTCTAGCGCGTGCTCAATATATTCAGCGGTACAGCACGAGAGGGCTCTTGCAATTTAGACGACCGTCCAAGGTGCAATTCATGTTCCAATCGGTTAGGCTCGACGCTGGTGCTCTCGCCGAAGGCCATCCAGCCTGTTATCGGATTTCACTGTAGGCGCTAGGCCCTGGAAGTTTTCCGACGCTTCTGATGACTGTGGTTTCGAGCCTGTGTGTTCAAGGTGGCTTCGTTCAGCGTTCTCTGTGGTGACTGAGCGCGTAAAGGAGTACCTTCGCGCCGCTATAGCCTATCCCTAATACCGCGCTACTAAGCTTCCGCCTTATCTCAGTCATTTCGCTTCGGTGATGAAGACCTGTTCACGCTGTCGCTCTGTTATCGCTTGCAGAGCGTACTACTAGAAGCACGCCTAGCTGCCCAGTTCTCATACAGACGGTGTTTGCTGCTTCGTTTTGCCACAATCATGTGCCCGCTGGTCGCTACTGTTTGGCTTCGAGAGGTTATATTTGCAACGGAGAGCGAGCTCCATGCAGGCGACTTACATGTTCGCGTTGAAACGCATGTCTAGATCCCTGTTGCCTTTCCAGACATTCTGTGTCTTCAAATTTCTTCGCTGATCTCATTGAACGCGTAAGGCAGTCCCCAGAGGAAGGAACTCCGCGCAGCGATGCGCGTGTTTTAATGCAGCTACATCGGGCCACCGGTCGCGGCATGGCGGGCTGTCGCCGGACGGTTGGCAAGCTCTATTAATAGGCGATGCCTAATCAGTGTTTACGTCAGTGCTGTAAGCAGCGGTGGCAGTATCGCAGTCGGAACAGTGGCAAATATGCTGTGGGGGTCCCTTACGGGCGAGTCTTAACCTCGGGGTGACCTTGGTAACGCGCTCATCGGGTCTACTGTGGGTTTGGCGTGCGAGCATGTGAAGCTGCTTATGCAGCAGGATCTTAGCCAGCAACGCTGTCGATCCGCGATTGAGCAGGCCGTGGGATGGAGGTGCGTTAAGCTCTTTTAGCGGCGAATCGCCCTAGACGGGGGGGCTCCAAAGAGAGCAGCTGCCTATGTCAACATCGACCAGTTGACCTCTTCACGCCGCCTGGGGCCGGGAGGACCCCCCCCGCCCAGAGGTTTGCCCCAAAGTTTGCCCCCTGTCCGTCGGTTTCCTTTGCGATCGGTGATACTCCGCACGCGCCGAAATTCGGCCCTAGCTCTTTGAAATCCACTACGTTTGGCACGGTAGTGAACGGTAACTAAACCTACTCAATCCACCTGTTAACCGGAGGGTTGTAGGTTCAAATCCTACCTGAGGAGCCAATTTCACAATTGAGAGGAACGGTAGTCGCCCGGCGCGAGTTGAAGAATCTCTCCGTCGATCGAGGTGAGATGTGCCCGCTGACGCCGGTTAACCCTCACTTCGCTTGCCGCCGCGCCGCGCCGCCGCTCGCCGCCTCCGAGCCGAGCCGCAGGAGCTCTTTCCGAAGCCGATCGTGCCGCTGGAGAAGACGCATGTACCGCCTCTCGGAGGGGCTCGATTTGGCGTCGAGGATTTTCGCGAGGGCGCCGAGATCGGCGGCGCTCCACCGCGCGAGGCCCGGCACGAGGTCGAGCACGGTCGCGAGCGACATGAAGACTTCTGTTCGCGGCCGATCCCGCCGCCCCGGGCCGGGCGGCAGGATGCGAGCGAGGCGGGCGGCCGACCGCGCCCGGAACTGCGAGGCCGAGAGCCCCGAAGCCGCCATCCGTCGCTGGACGGCGAGGCCGATGTTGCGGACGTGGAAGCGATCCCACGCGCGATTTGCGGGATCCCCGGCATCGAGAATCATTCCGGCGCCGGCGAGCGTGCGCAGCGTGCGCGGAGAGCTCCGGTAGCCCTCGACGTCGGCGATGCGTTTTTCTTCCCGGCGCGCGAGCGCTTCCCGCCGGAGCGAGACGGATCGGAACCCGAGCCGCCGATAGAACCAGAACGCGCCTGATTCGATCGCCTCCTCGTTGCCGAATCCGATCTGGTAGGGGTCTATCGAGAACACCATCGCGCCGAACAGCCGGCGGCAGGCGCGGAGGAGCCGCGCGAAGATGAACGCGGTCTCGCCGTCGCGATATTCGGGAAAGATGTTGAACGAAAGGTCGATGCGTTCGAAGAGAACGAAGCCGTCGCCGTACCCGACCGGCACGCCGTTTCTCGAGATCAGGAAAGCGATGGCGGCGCGAAGGGGAAGGCGGCGCGCCGGCGGGAGGCCGAAGAAATGAAGGCGGATTCCGCGCCCCCCGTCCACCTCGATCGCCCGGGCGGCATCGCCGTGGTTGAACCCGTAGAACTCGCGGTACCGGGTCGCGAGAGCGGCGCGAGCCGCGTCGAGGGTCCGGAGACCGTCCGCGGCGGCGAGGCGCCGGGCCGGCAGGGCGGGACCGCCGATCTCATTCCGCAAATTGACCTGACCGCGGGAGTGCAGCGCTTTTCCATGAAAGAACGCCGGGCCGCTTCGAACCCGCAGGGTCGTCCGGCTCCAGGGAGATCGGCCGAGGTCCCACCGCACGGGGAGTACCAGAGCATCGAAGCGCTCGGCGCGTTCGGCGGGCGCAAGCGGAAGGCAGTCGAAACGCGCGAGCAGCCACGAGACCGCGTCGCCGTTTCGCGCGGCGTCGAGCCACGCCTCGTACGGGACGTTGGCGTCGACGAGCGACTCCTCCTCGAGGAGCGGGAGAAACCGGCCGAGGCCGGCACCGAGACGGTCGGGGTTTTCCTGCAGCTCCCAGTCGATTTCGAGACGCTTTCCGCAGAATCGCCGGAGCGACCGGAGGAGATCGAACGAGAACGTCGCGGTGACCGACGTTTCGGCCACGCCCGAGTGTCCGGTCTCCTCGAGAGCCGAGACGTCGCCGTTGAGCCGGGTCACGCGCTCGGCAAGAGTTCGGAGGATGCGTCCGGCGCGAAGTCGAACGGAAGGACGGCTTGGAAAAGCCGCGAAATAGAGCAGCGCCTCGTGGAAGCGGAGCAGGGTGCCCGCGTCCCGGAACTGCGCCTTTTCGAGCTTCGCCAGGATCCCCTCGACCCCCGCTTGATCGGCGCGCTCCCGGCGCGCGGCCTCGAGCGCCGCAAGAAGGCGTTCGATGAGGGGCGGGGTCGCGCGCGGAGCAGTCACGTGTCCGCGATTATTCACGAATCGGGGCCACCCGTTCGGCCACCTCCAGGACCGGGCAGGAGCCCTCGGGCTCCTTCGCATAATGTAAAATAAAGAACTGACCCCGCAGAGACGCGAGGAGGACGGCTACGGCGGGTACGTCGAGTACGCCGCCGCCTGGGATCCTTTCCTCGACGGCAGGACGACGCGCGACGCGGCGATCGACGCCCTCGTGGCGTCGTGGCCCGAAGGATCCGCCGGCGCAAACTGACTCCCGCCGCGATCACCGGTCATCACGCCGGGAGCGCAACCCGATCGTCCGGATTTCGTAGGACCTTCCATGGGAAGCCGATCTCCCCGCTATGGAACGTGGATCGGTGTCGGCGCCGGAGCGGGGCTCGCGATCGGCGTCGCCGTCGGCCGCCCGTGGACGGGGCTCGCCGTCGGGATCGTGTGGGGGATCGTGGTCGTCTGGATCGCGCGACGCGGCCGGGTCGGATAGCTCGCGAGGCGCGTCCGTCAGCGCGGCAGGGGGCTCTCCGCCGGCGGTCTCACGACGACGATCTTGCCGAGCCCCTGCCGCGCCGCGTCCGCAATCGCGCGCTCCGCGCCGCCGCGGTCGGCCCCGCAGTCGAGGAGCAGGGCGACGACGTCGGCGGCAGCGTCGAGCCGGCCCGGCGGCGTGAGAATCCGCTGTCTTCCGTCGTCGACCTGAAAGACGCTGAAACAGGGTGCCCCCCCGGGCTCGATGGGACTGCAGTGGATCCAGTACTCGTCCATGGACGAAGCTCCCCTTACCCTCTTCATCGCCGATCCCCCGAAATGGGGACAGCCCTGCGGTCGCCGGCGCTTATTTCTCGAAAGAGCAGGGGCGCTGCGGCCAAATCGATGGCGGAGGATTTCAGGGATAATTCCGTCCCAAATGCAGCAGAACGAAGGGAACCGACCGCCGGCGGGGGACCGCCGCTCGGGGAAGGACCGGAGGCGCAAGGCGCGCCCGGGCGGGGTCGATCGCCGTTCCGGCGAAGAACGGCGGAAGGCCCAGGTTCCGGGATCGAGGAAACGCCGCTCCAGCGATCCGAAATAGACCCGGACGCGCGTTTTTCCCGCCCCGAGGAGAATGCGTCCGGCAGGCAGCGGCAATTCGCCGCCTTCCGCCGGGAATTGGCTTCCCATTCGCAGGCTCCGCACGGCGTGGTCTCCCGGCGATGGATTTTCGCGCTCATCCTTTCCGCTTCGGTGGGTTCGGCCAGCGAGCCGCCGCCCGCGCCGGTCGCCGTTCGGTTCCGGGAAGGCGTCGTCCGCGGCTTCCTCTCGCTCGAGACCCCGGACGGCAGGATCCTCGCCGACGGCGACTGGATCCAGTTCCTCCGCGGAGACGTCGTTACGAACCGGCTCGTGTTCCATTTCCGCGACGGATCGCTTCAGGATGAGACGGCCACGTTCCGGCAGCACGGGTCTTTCGAGCTCCTGACCGATCATCTGATCCAGAAGGGGCCGAGCTTCCCGCGTCCCGTCGACCTGACGATCGATCGTCCGTCGGGGCGCGTGGTCGTCGAGACCGAGGGAAAGGACGGAAAGCCGAAGAAGGCGGAGACGCGGATGGCCCTTCCCGCGGACCTCGCCAACGGCCTGGTCGGGATCCTGATCAAGAACCTCCCGAGGAGCGCCGGATCCGTCCCGATGACGATGCTCGTGGCGGACCCGAAACCCTCGCTCGTGAAGGTCACGGTCACCCGGGAGGGCGAAGACGCGATCTCGCTCGGAGCGCTCACGCGGACAGCGACGCGCTACGTCGTGCGGGTCGATCTCGGCCCGATCAAGGAGCTCCTGGCGAAGCTCCTGAAAAAGCTGCCGCCGCCGACGCGCGTCTGGGTGCTCGAAGGAGACGCCCCGACGTTCCTTCGATCGGAGGGGCCGGCGTATCTCGGCGGCCCGCCGTGGCGGATCGAGCTGACGAGCCCGAAGTGGCCGGGGGAGCGCTGAGTGCGTCGGCCTCTGATCGCCTTGAACGGGAGGCCGGGCTTTACACGCGAGGGAAATCGCCTCCCGTCGCCGCGGACGATTCAGGCGAGCCGGCGGCGCCGCCGGCGGCGCTCGCCCGCGATGTCGGCCGCGAGCGCGATTCCCGCGATCCAGAGGGAATAGTCGGGAATCATCGCGAGGAGGACCGCCGCCGAGGCGCCGAAAACGCACCAGACGAGCGGAACGACCGAGGCGATCTCGCGGAGCTTCGTCTCCCCGCGGAGAAGGACACCGGCCGTGAAGAGGACCGTCGGGCAGGGAACGCCGAACGTCGGGAGGCGCGGCCAGCGCTCGCCGGCTGCGGCCGCGGCGAGCGGATACGCGAGCGCAAAGATCATCAGAGCCGCTCCCGCCGCCGGACGCCAGTTCGCCGCGATCGACCGCGATTCGCCGACCGGCCGCGGAGCATGCGCCGCGGGCCGGAGTCCCCGCCGGAACGTCGCGATGCCCGCCAGGAGCAGGCCTTCGACGACGAAGAGGATCGCGAACCCGGCGGCGGCCGGGTTGATCTTCCGGAAGAACACCGCGTGGTACGCCGCGCCCGTCCAGAGCCAGAGGACCGAAAGGTAGGCCGCCACGAGGCGGCTTCCGGGCGGGCGCCGGCCGAGCATTCGCGCCGCGAGGATGGCGGCGACGATCCAGAGGACGAGCGCCGCGGGCCAGAGCGCGCGATTGTAGGCGGCGAAGACGTCGAAAAACTGAGCGCGCGAAAACGGAAGCTTCATCGTTCAGGGAAAGAGGCAAGAGAGTCGCTTTCCCGGCGGTGGAAGCGTATCCCGGGAACGATGCTCTCGAGACGGGCTCGGTCGCGCGGACCGGTGGATCCAGCTAGTGTCCCATCCCGGAAATAGCTTTCGCGTCGTTCGGAGCGCCGCGGGGTAAGCTGCCAGTCGCGGCGACGAAGGCGATGCGGTGCCATCCCCGCTTTCGCGAGGACCTCGTCGCGGCGGCGCCGCAGATTGCCCCGCGCCGCCCGAACCCAAAGGGCGCCAGCACATTGCGAACGATGGCGGCGTTGCGTCGCGGGCCCGATGCTCCCGGCATCTGCTCCCGCGACGCGTCTGGCCCTCGTCCGCAAGCCGCAGGCGCGACGCTGAAGTTATTTCCGGGACGGGACACTAGCGTGCTCCGGTCGTCCCCAGGGCGTACCACCACCCCGTCACCGCCGACTTCCGGTAGAGCATCGTGCGGCTCCGGCCCCGGAACGTGTACGTCACGGTCCCCTCGTCGCTCGAGAGAATCCGCGTGAAGGCTCGCTTCATCCCCTCGTCGCCGAGCTTCATCGGTTCGGTGAAGATCAGCGAGGGATCCGAATGGAGGGCTCCCATCGGCTTCGCGTCGATCGCGAAGAAGACGAGGCCCGGCTCCAGGTCTCCCATCTCCCCGCGGACGATCTCGCCCAGCCTGTCGAGATAGACCGAGGCGCCGAGCGCGCCGATCACCGCTTTGCGCGCATCTCGAACCGGCACCGCCACGATCGCGGTGTTGCGGCTCGTCGACCGGCTGACGACGAGGTCGCCGAGCACGGTCTTGCCCGCGAGGAGGCGGGAAAAGTACGGACGGTCCGAGAGGTTGCCGGGCGCGCGACCGAGCGGCGCCGTCCAGTACTCCCCGTCGGCGCGCGCGAACCAGAGGGCCGCCGGCACCGTGATTTCCGCCGCTCCGGCGAGCGGACGGCGAATCCGCTCCCACTCGCCCGAGCGGACGGCATCGGTTTCGGCGAGCAGGCGCAGGACGTCGGCGGTCTTCTGGAGGTGGCCATCGGCGAGCGCGATCAGAGCATGGAGCGCGACGTCGCCTCCGACCGAGAACGGGGAGGGCCCGCGCGGCGGGGCGGGCACGGAGGAAGGCGGGGCCGCGCCGGCCGTGGCCGCCAGCAAGCAGGCGAAGATCAGGATGCGTCGCATGAAACCCTCCGGAAGACGGGCGAAACCTAGCGCGGACGATCGGACGAGAACAGATGCGTCTGGATCAGGGCGCCGGGTCCGGCTCGCTCGACGTGCCGCGCCCTCTCCCGGATCGGCAGTGCTCGCGCACGATCCGCAGGAATCGCTGCGGCTCGACCGGCTTCGACAGGATCGCGACGACGCGGGATTCGGAGAGATCCCGCGGGATCTTCTGGAGCGCCGAGAAGACGACGACGGGGATCGACGCGACCTCCGGCTCGAGCCGCCGCGCCTTCAGGAACTTTTCGCCGTCGACGAGCGGCATCATCATGTCGAGGACGATGACCTTCGGCCGCAGCCCGTCCGCGAGCGCCGAGAGCGCCACGGCCCCGTTCTCGGCTTCGACGACGCGAAGCCCGTCGACCTCGAGGAGCGCGACGGCGGCTTCGCGCACCGCGCGATCGTCTTCGACGATCAGCACGTCGCAGGAGACGGTCATCGGCCACGATCCTATCAATCCGGCGCCGGAGCCGGCCGCGCGGACAGAATACTAGTGTCCCGTACCAAAAGATTTCTTAGCGTGACGGATGCGGTGCCGGATTTGTGAAGCCGACTTTGTCCAGACGAAGGGTTTGGGGTTGTCGTTCCATGTGGCGAGGTAATGGAGAATGGCGCTCTCGAGGGCGCGAACGCTTATGAACGTCCCTCGGCGAATGGCCTCCTGGGTGATCCGGGCAAACCACCGCTCGACGAGATTGAGCCAAGAAGCGCTGGTCGGGGTTAGATGAAGGTGGAACGCAGGATGTTTTCTGAACCATTCTCGGACAACCGGGTGCTTATGCGTCCCGTAGTTGTCGCAGATCAAGTGGACCTCGCGACCCCGATATTTTCGACTGAGCATTTTCAGGAATCCTAAGAACTCCCGATGGGTATGGTGGGGAAAACACCGCCCGGAGACTTTTCCTGTGGCCACTTCCAGCGCCGCAAAAAGACTCGTCGTCCCATGCCGGACGTAATCGTGTGTCATCCGGGCCGGCAAGCCGGGCCGCATCGGAAGAATCGGCTGCGTCCGATCGAGAGCCTGGATCTGCGACTTCTCATCCACGCACAAGACAAGGGCTTTTTCCGGAGGGTTGAGGTAAAGCCCCACCACGTCGGCCATCTTTCGATCGAAGTCCGGATCGGTACTGAACTTGAAGCTCTCGGCCCGATGCGGCTGGAGCCCGTGCTTTTTCAGCACCCGATGAGCCGTCATGGCACTGACCTTCGACCGCTCAGCCAGAAGCCGCACGCTCCAGTGCGTCCGACCCTCCGGAGGCTTCATCGCGGTCGCCACGATCCGCGCTTCATCGGTCGGCGTGACCCGCCTCTTTCGGCCGCTCCGGTGCCGCGTGTGCAAGCCCGCGATCCCCTCCTCCAGGAACCGCTTCCGCCATTGGCACACCGTCATCTGCGAGATCTCGAACCGTTTGGCCATCGCTCGGATGCTCTGACCGTCGGCGCTCGCCAGGATCACCCCAGCACGCTTGGCCATCTGCTGTGGAGTCGATGGAAGCCTCATCCAACTCTCCAACACCCTTCGATCTCTCACCTTCAACTCGAATTCCGGTCCCACGTATCCCATGATACGTAGAACAATCCTACGCTAAATATATTTCAGGTACAGGACACTAGTGTCCCGTCCCGGAAATAGCTTTCGCGTCGTTCGGAGCGCCGCGGGGTAAGCTGCCAGTCGCGGCGACGAAGGCGATGCGGTGCCATCCCCGCTTTCGCGAGGACCTCGTCGCGGCGGCGCCGCAGATTGCCCCGCGCCGCCCGAACCCAAAGGGCGCCAGCACATTGCGAACGATGGCGGCGTTGCGTCGCGGGCCCGATGCTCCCGGCATCTGCTCCCGCGACGCGTCTGGCCCTCGTCCGCAAGCCGCAGGCGCGACGCTGAAGTTATTTCCGGGACGGGACACTAGAATGAGTCCGTGCTCCACGAGCTCCTGACGCTCAGCCGTCCGCTCGTCGTCCTCGACACCGAGGCGACCGGCACGTATCCGGCGCGCGATTACGTGGTCGAGCTCGCGTTCGTGAAATTCCATCCGGACGGGACGCGCGAGATCTTCCACCGCCGTGTCCGCCCGCCGATCCCGATTCCTCCCGAGGCCACCCGCATCCACGGGATCACCGACGCGGACGTGGCGGCGCTGCCCCTCTTTCCCGAGCTCGCGCGAGACGTGGCCGACTTCCTCGCCGGCTGCGATCTCGCGGGCTACAACATCGAGGGGTTCGATCTTCCGCTCCTGCAGATCGAGCTCGCGCGGGCCGGGATCGAGTTCGACGTGAGCGGCGTCTCGATCATCGACGCCCAGCTCGTCTTCCACAGGGAGGAATCGCGAACGCTCTCGGACGCGATGCGCCTCTACGTCGGCCGCTCTCACGAGAACGCGCACAGCGCGCTCGCCGATGCCGAAGCGACGGCGCTCGTGATCGAGGGGCAGCTCGGACGCTATCCCCAGATGCCGCGGACTCCGCGCGACGTCGCGGCCCGGTATCCGCCGCCCCGCGGACGCCGGATCGATCCCGAGGGCAAGCTCGTGATCCGCGAAGGCACGATCTACGTCAATTTCGGCAAGAAGCACCACGGGAAGTCGTTGGACCAGGTCCGCGGCGAAGACCCGCGATTCTTCGATTGGGTGCTCTCCGGAGACTTTTCTCCCGCCGTGAAGCGCTGCGTTCGCGAATACCTCGCCGGCGACCGCTGAACCGTCGGCCGCGCGGCATGGTCCGCTGGAACCCCGCGGCCTCCCACGCAGCCCGGGCTCCCTCATCCGGCGGCCGTTGGCCCCCCTTCTCCCGCCGGGAGAAGTAGCGTTGCGGCTCGCTCCGCTCGCGGCTCCATGGGCCTCGACCGCTTGCGGCAGCGCCGGTACGGCGAGGTCGAGAACGTCCCGGTGAGGCGTGAATCAAATGCATCTGTGCCCCGCCCCGGGGATTCCCTACAGTTCCGTGGGACGCATTGCCATGAAATCGATCCTGATCGTCGAAGACGATGCCGGGCTCCGGCAGGGGCTCGAGGAGCTGCTCAACGCCGCGGGCATCCCCCACGAAGCCGCCGCGGACGGCTGCGAGGCGCTCGAGAAGCTGATGCGCGGGCCCACGCCGGGAGCGGTCGTGCTGGACCTGATGATGCCGATCATGGACGGTTTCCGATTCCTCTCCGCGAGGAAGCTCGACCGGCGGATCGCCGCGATTCCGGTGATCGTCCTCACCGCGGTTCCCGAAGTGCTCGTCGACCGCGCCGATTTGAACGTCCACGAGATCCTTCCCAAGCCGTGCGATCCCCGGCGCCTCATCGACGCGGTCCGGCGATACGCCGAACCGGTCACCCACTGACGGGTCAGGCCGGAGGCCGTCCGCGCGTTCGCGCGGGCGAGGGCGGCGTCGGACCGGGGAGCACGCGCGGCCGCGGGAACTCCGCGGCGCCCCACCCCCCGACGAGCTTCGCCGCGTCGACCGACCCGAGCCCGGTCGCGAGGTCGTATCCGGAACCCGCGGAGAAGCCGTCGACCCCGGGAACGCCGTTGTCTCCCGAAACGACGTCGCGGAACGGACCGGAGCGGGCTCCGGAGAGCTGCGCCGCCGCCATCCGGTAGAAGATGGGGTTCGCGTTCCCCTGGCGGGCGCCTCCCTGCGACTGCACGACGAGCGCCATCAACCCCCCGAACGCGACGGTCGAAGCCGACGTCCCGTTGACGACGTAGACCGTCCCGTCGGCGGGGTCGTATTTCTGGAAGACGACGTAGCCGTCGTGCGCCGCGGCGTTGAGAGAGACGTCGGGAGTGTCGCGCCGGCCGTCTCCCGGGACGCCGGGCGCCTGCTGCCACGAGGGCTTGTCGTAGATCGCGCTCGGCCCTCCCCCCGCCGCGAGGAGCCCGGAGCCCCCCGGCTGCGTACCGCTCTCGTTCCACACGATCTCCGGGATCGGAGACATCAGCGATTCGCGGGTCGACGGGTCCTCGGTCGGCGACCACCAGCGGGCGGCGTCGGACCGATCGTCGAGCGCGGTTCCTCCGACGCAGACGTCGTACGGCGTCGAGCAGAGCCCGGAAACGGCCCGGGCGGTTCCCGCGTCCGCCCCGGGATCGTCGCACCCCGCCGCGCCACTGTCGCCCGAAGGCACGAAGACGGTGATTCCCTGCGCGGCCGCCTGCTTCCAGAGGGCGTCGTAGAAGTCGTTTCCCGAGCCGAGGTCGCGCTCGCACGCCCCGAAGCTCGAGGAGATGATGGGTGCGAGGTTGTGGTCCACGGCGTACTGCGCGGACAGGTCCGCCGCGTCGGATGCCGCGGTCGATTTCGAGATCACGAACCGGATCGTCGCGCGCGGCGCGACCGCGCCCGCCCATTCGACGTCGAGGTCGGCCTCGGTCTCCTCGAGCTGGCCGTCGGTACTGCTTCCGCTGCCGAGGTCGCCCGGGTCCGGACCGTTGTGCACGAACACGGGATCATTGGGCGGGAGCCCGAAGAACGATCGGAAGTTCTGCACGTCGGAGAGCTGGATGTCGGTGCGCCCGACCACGGCGATCGACACTCCCCGGCCGTCGATGCCGGCGTCGTAGAGCGGCTGGACGTCGTACTCGACCGCGAAATCGGCGGGCCCGAGGCCATGGTCGCCTCCCTGGAAGTTGACGTCGGAGCGCCGGGCCGTCCGCGAGCCGAGCTGGGCGTGTTTCCTCGGGAAGTCGTCGAGCGAGAGAACGCCGCGGACGACCGATGCGAGCGCCCGGGGGATCGTCGGTGGAGAGACGTTTCCGTGCCGCAACCGGCCGGCTGCGGAGAACTCGTGGATCGAGGCTCCGAACGCCTCCTGGACCTGGCCGGCGGTGCCGCTGAAATGGATCCACTGCCGCCCGGCCGCGATGTCGTCGATCGCGAAGCCGTGGGCCTGCAGCCAGTCGAGCACGGCCGCGACCGCCTCGTCGGACGCTCCGAAGCGCCTGCCGAACTCCTCGGGCGTCAGCCACCGGTGATACGACGGCGAGGAGGGATCGTGCTGCGCCGCGAGGAGGGCTTCGAGCCCGGCCGCGGCGCCGGGGCGAACGCGGAGAGCGAGCGTGATCCGCTCGAGGGGAAGGTCGGGCGGCGCCGGGCCGACGTCCCGCTCCGCGCGCGCGGCCGCGGGAACGCCCCCGGCGCGCACGCGATCCGCTTCGTCGATCGAGAATCGCGCGGACGCGGAAGCGGCGACGAGCGACGCCAGGGCCGTCCATCGGAGGATCCGTCCAAAACGTTTCATTCGGCGCGAGGGCTGCGAATCCCGTGCCCGGTCCCCGCGCTTGCCGGCGTTTCGCGCCGCGGGCGGCGCTTCCGGAGTTCCGCCGAAAAACGTCGAAACGCCTCCTCCCGGTTCACGTTCGACCGGCTCTCGGGAATCCACGCCGGGAATACGGGTCCGGGCGCCGCCGCGTTGGTCACCGGCAGAGGCGGCTTCGGAAATCGTCAACCGCGGCTTCGCGGTCCGGGTCACGGTGCGCGGTCGCCGATCTCGAAGACGATCTCGACCCGGGCGCGTTCGACGAGCTCTCCCGCTTCGATCGGCGGCCCCGGCGCGGCCGATGCCATCGCGCGCGCGAGCATCGGCCGCGGAACCGGTCCCGCCGAGGCCTCCGAGATCGAGACGACCGGTCCGACGCTGACGCCGCTCGCCCGGGCGAGCGCCTCGGCCCGGCTCCGCGCGTCGGCGACGGCGGCCTCCCGGGCCCGCGCGCGGAGCGGAGCGGGATTCTCGACCGTGAACGCGATCCCCGAGACGGAGTTCGCTCCGGCGGCGATGGCGGCTCCGAGAACGTCGCCCGCGCGGGGGAGATCGCGGACCGTCACCTGGACGGAATTTCGAACGTGGTAATGGCCCCGCGGACGGGCCTCGGGCGCGCCCGACGGACGCGGCGGGGGCGGGTTCTCCTCGAAGTCGATCGAGTACTCGACCGTCCGGATGTCGCGCGAGGCGACGCCCGCGCGCCTGACCGCGTCGAGAACCGCGCGCATCCGCCGGTTCGCGTCGGAAACGGCGGCGTCGACTTTCGGATCGAGCGCATCGACGCCGAGCGTCGTCGTCGCGACGTCCGGCGCACCGCTCGCTTCCCCTTCTCCCGAAACCGTGATGGTCCGGAGGCGGCCGGCGTCGCGTCGCCCGGGGGAGTCCGCGGCCGCTGCCGCGGACGCGGCCACGACCAGAATCAGCGCAGAGAGGCTTGCCCGGCGTTTCATGGTCCGCTGATCGCCAGCGTGTAGGCATTGATGAGGAACTTCGCCATCTGGGTGCGAAGGACGTTTCCCGACGGCCCGTAGTTGCCGTTGCTGAGCCCGTCGACGATGTTCTTCGACCAGATGAAGTAGACGTGCTTGCATCGCGGGTCACTGTCGGGAACGTCGGGGAACGCGTTGGGCTGTCCGTCGGTGCAGTCGTACGCGCGGCCGTTTCCGGGATCCGGCGCCTTCGTCGGGACGCTCGCGTCGCCGCCGGCGAGGTCGCGGGCGATGAAGGTCGCCATGGTGCCGCGGGTGGTCCCGTCGGCGGGGCAGAACGTGGAGACGAACTGCGTCCCGTCCGTGCACCCGAAGGAGAGCCCGTGGGCGACCACCCAGTGAATGCTCCGGCAGAACACCGTTCCGACCGCGACGTCGGAGAAGAGCGAGTGCCCGCCGGCGGCGCAGTTGTACGAGCCGAGGCCCGGCACCGACCCGGACACGGGAATCGCGGCGTCGCCGCCGAGGTGGGCGCGCGCGATGAACGTCGCCATCTGATCGCGCCGTGTCTTGCCGAGAGGAGCGAAGGTTCCCGACGCCGTGCCGGCCGTGACGCCGAAGTGGAAGAGCGTCTCGACGTACGCGTAGAAGCCGTTCGACGGAGGAACGTCGGCGAAGCTGTTCCCGATGTGGAGCGTCCAGGCGTGGGCCTGGCCGTTCGAGAGAGTCTCGGCCAACGTCGCGTCCCAGTGAGCGGCGGGACGGGTCGCGGCGGTGAGCCCGAGCGCGTAACAGTCGGCGCCGCAGGAGCCGGCCGCGGCGGAGGCGAGCGTGCCGTAGGCGGCCGTGTTCTTGGCGATCGTATAGGACACGCTGCCGTTGTTCGGGCCGGTGAAATTCGCCACCCCACCCGTCACCGACGCCGAGGAGGGGCCGAGATTCTTCCAGGACGGCGCGAACGAGACGGAGGTTTCTCCGGGCTCGAGGATGCCGTTGGGCTCCGTCATCGCCGGCGGGTAGGGCGACCTCCCCTCGATCTGTTCGATCTGCGCGGAGAGATCGGTGACATGGAGGACGTAGGCCTTGTCGGCGAAGCATCCGTTCGCGTCCGTGACACGGATCGTGAAGCTCGCGTCCTGGGCCGTCGTCGGCGTCCCCGCGATCACTCCCGTGGCGGCGTTCAGGAACAGGTTGCCCGGAAGCGATCCCAGGACGGTCGCAAAGGAAAAGGGCGCGGCTCCGCTCGAGCTTCCGACGGTCTGCGAGTACGGAACCGAGACCGCTCCGCCGGGGAGCGCGGCGGGCGTCGGTGTCGGCAGCGGCCGGACGGTGATCGTCGCGGTCGGCGCGTTCGTCGAGGAGCAGCCGTCGGCGCCGGTGACGGTGAGCGTGTAGACGGTCGTCGAGGCGGGCGACGCGTGGGGAGCGCAGCTCGACGCGTTGTCGAGTCCCGTCGACGGGCTCCAGGAGCAGCTCACGCCGCCGGATCCCGAGAGCGTCGCGGAAGATCCGGCGCAGATCGCGGAGGATCCCGAGGCGACGGCGGTCGGTTTCGGATTGACGGTGACCGTGACGGTCGGGGCATTCGTCGAGGAGCAGCCGTTGGCGCCGGCGACGGTAAGCGTGTAGATCGTGGTCGAGGACGGGGACGCGTTCGGCGTGCAGCTCGACGCGTTGTCGAGTCCCGTCGACGGGCTCCAGGAGCAGCTCGTCCCGCCCGAGCCGGAGAGCGCGGTCGAGGAGCCCGCGCAGATCGTGGCCGTTCCGGAAGCGGCCGCGGTCGGCCTCGCCTTGACCGTGACGGTCACGGTCGGGGCGTTGGTCGAGGAACAGCCGTTCGACGTGACCGTCAGCGTGTAGACGGTCGTCGACGACGGACTGGCGCTGGGAGTGCAGCTCGACGCGTTGTCGAGGCCGGTCGAGGGCAACCACGAGCAGCTCGTCCCTCCGGAGCCGGAGAGTGCGGTCGAGGAGCCCGCGCAGATCGACGCCGATCCGGACGCGGCGGCGGTCGGGATCGCGGTCACCGTGACGGGATGCGAATCCTCGCCCGGGCATGCCGAACCCGACTTCGTCACCGTGACCCCGTACGTCGTCGACGTGACCGGGGAAACCGTGATGGTCCGCGTCGTCTGACCGCCCGGGCTCCAGAGATACGTGTCGAATCCCGCGCCGGCGTCGAGCTGGATCGACTGGCCCGCGCAGGTCGAGCTCGGGCCGGTGATCGTCGGGGCGGCGCTCGAGATCGCCGCCGAGCATCCGGACTCTGCGGCGATCGGCGTCAGCGCCGTTCCCGGGCAGTCGTTCGTGGCGGTGACGGAATAGTGATAGCCGACGCCCGGCGACGCGCTCGAATCGATGGAGGACGTCGTCGTGCCGCCGAGCCCGGAGGCGACGACGGTCCGATTCTGCGTGCACGCGCCGTCCGTGTACCGATTCACGTCGAACGTCCCGCCGGCTGCGTTGGTCCCCCAGGCGGGAAGCGACCAGCTCACCTCGTTTCCCGATGCGTCGCACGAGACCGACGGGATCCCGGACCACACGGGAGGGGAGCAGTTGACGAGGGTGACGGTCGCGATGTCTTCGAGGCGCGTGTCCGGATGGCTCGGATAGAGATTGCGGGAATCGGTCCAGAGCGCGTGGACCTGCCGGTTGCCGGCCGATATTCCGGAGTAGTCGCCGTACTGGTTCGGGTTGAAACTCGCGTTGTCGGAGGAGTTCTCGTCGCAATAGGCGAGGTGATTGACGAAGTTCGCGCCGCCGTCCATGAGCGGGACGTTGGGTTCGACCGAGGCTCCTCCGTCGGACGAGCGGGCATAGAAGAACTGGGTCCTGCGGTTGTTGACGGAATCGTTGCGCGTGTCGTACCAGGCGAGGTTCACCGTCCCGTCGGAAGGATCGACCACGAGCCAGGGGAAGAACTGCGTGGAGCTTCCGCCGTCGTCATTGACGAGGACGCCGGGATCGGCCGTCCAGGTCGTTCCGCCGTTGCCCGAGCTCTTCAGATAGACGTTCAGGTCGTTGCCCGACGTGGTGCCGACCGGGAAGTCGGAGTAGGTGACGTAGAGCCGGCCGAAAAAAGCCGAATCGGGATTCCGGTCGACGTCGAGCGACGGAAAGGCGTTCACGCCGCGCTGGTTCTGCGCCGCCGGGAGACTGTTCGAGCCGAAGGAGAGGAGGCGGTGAGCGGCGACGGTGACCGCGGAGGACCACGTTGCGCCGCCGTTTGTCGACTTCGAGAAGACCGTCGTCTCGGAGCTCTGGGTATTGCCGTGGAAGCCGAGGCGGTTCCAGATCGCATAGACGGTTCCATCGGCCCCCACCTTGACGTCGGCGCCGATGCAGACATGGGACGAATCCAGCACGACGGTCGTCCACGACCCGGTCGCGCCGGTGTCCGAGAACCCGATCCGTTCGGCGTTGTTCTCGTCCCAGATCACGTAGATCCGCCCGTCGTGAGCGCCGCCGCTCCGGTCGATCGCCATGAGCTCCTTGTCCTCGAAGGGGGAGGAGTTCGAGAGGTTGTTGACGACCATTCCGACCGGCGACCAGGAGAGCCCGCTGTCGGTCGACTTCGCGACCGCGATCGCGCTGCCGTCGGCCGTCCCTCCGCCGTTCTGGTCGATGAGGAGGTAGGCGGCCCAGGCGTTGCCCGAGGAATCCCAGTCGACGGCCGGATCGCTGCCGAAGAAGGCGGAGGCTCCGCTGATCGACCCGGTCCCGTCGGACGGCCAGGGAGCGCAGTTGTAATGCCAGGTCACGCCGCCGTCGTTCGAACCGTAGAGCGCCATCGTCCCGTACGTCTTGCTCGCGTTCGGCGCCGGCGCCTGGCAGGCGGCCGCGGGGTCCTTGTAGAACGTGTTCGCGTGTCCGACGATGCGGAGGGGGTCGCCCGGGAAGACGGAGATCGCGGTCTCTCCCTGGTAGTCGGGCACGCCTCCGTTTCCGATCGGCGGAAGCACGGTCGGCGGCGCGATGTTCGTCCCCACGCTCGCGGCCATCGGGGCGAGAGTTCCGGGTTCGTCCGCGGCGGCCGTCGGGTCTTCCGCGGCCGCCAGCGGCGCCTTTCCGTGCAGCGCGAGCCATTCGGCGTGGAGGCAGACGTCGTAGAGCGACTCCTCGATCATGTCCCGGCGGGCGCGCCGGCGCTGCTCGTGGAGAACGTGCGGGTCGACCGCGAGGCCCTTCAGATACGCGACGACGGCGTCGGGAAAGGCGGGGCATCCGCCGGCCGCGCGAGCCGGCGCGCCTGCCTCGGAGGCGGAAAGGAGAGGCGCGGCGACGAGCGCCGCGGCGAGGAACGCCCCGAATGACTTGATCACGATCGTCTTCTCCGGATGGTCGCGGATTCCGTGGCGGGAGAATTGTCCGCGACCCGTTCGCGGTATGTCAACCCGCGGTCGGGCTTCCCGCGCCGCGGCGCCCGCGCACGAAGCGGGAGGCGTCCGTTTCAGAGGTCGAAGCGGGCCTTGCTCGCCATCCAGACGAGGACGTCGCGCTCGGCGAGGATCGTCCGGGGATCGCCGGGCTGGCGGTGGGGGCGGATCTCCCCGTTTTCGACCGCCGCGCGCAGCGAGTCGGGATCGATCCCGTGCCGCGCCGCGATTTCCTCGAGAGGAGCGAGCGCCGTGCGGATTGTCGCGTCGTCGTCGCTCACGCCCGCGATTCTCTCACGGGCGGGCGCGGGAGAGGATCCGGGCGACCGTGTCGACCGACACGTTGCGTCCGGTGAGCACGATGCACGCGGGAGAGCGGAACCGGCCGGCCTTTCCCGACAGGATCGCCGCGACGCCGACGGCGCCCGAGGGCTCGACCAGGTAGCCGTGGCGGTCGACGATCCAGCGCACGGCGTCCTCGATTTCGGGCTCCGAGACGAGTGCGACGCGGTCGACACGGGAGCGAAGCACCTCGAAGGGGAGGCGGCCGATTCCTCCTTCGATTCCTCCGGCCGACGTCTCGATCGCCGGAAGGCGAGTGACGGCCTCGCCGCGTTCGAGCGAGAGCGCGAGGCCGGGAGAGCCCTCGTGCTGGCACGCGACGATCACCGCCTGCGGGTCGTGTTCCCGCGCGACCCAGGACGCTCCTCCGGCGAGCCCGCCGCCGCCGACCGGCAGGACGAACGTGCCCGTGTCGGGGGCGTCCGCGAGAATCTCGCCGGCGATCGTTCCTCCGTTGGCCGCCATGACGTCGACGTCGTCGAACGCGGAGAGGAACTTCTTTCCTTCCTCCGCGGCGATGCCGAGCGCCCAGTCCTCCGTCTCGTCGTATCCCGGAAATTCCGAGATCCGCACGTCGGCGCCGGCGTCGCGAATCCCGCGGAGCTTGGCCGGATCGACCGAGCCCGGCACGCACACCGTCGCGGGCACGCCGGCCTGCCGCGCCGCGAAGGCGACCGCCTTGCCGTGGTTCCCCGCCGAGCACGTCACGACGCCCCGCCGCCGGTCGGCGCCGGGAAGGCGAGCGATCTGGAAGATCGCGCCGCGGATCTTGAAGGATCCGGTCTTCTGCAGGAACTCGAGCTTCAGCCGGACCGGTGCGCCGGCCGCGGCGGAGAGCTCCGGAGATTCTTCGAGGCCGGTGCGAAGAATGCGGCCGCGGAGAGCCTCCGCGGCCGCGTCGATGAGAGTGGACGAAAGCGCGGCTACGGCTTGTTCCCGGCGGGCGCCGCCGGCGGCGCCGGCTCCGGCTGCGGGTTGTGAATCGCGGGAATCGTCCGGAGATACACATAGACCGCCTTGAGATCCGCCTCCGTCAGGTTGCTGTAGACGTCCCACGGCATCGGCGGCAGGATCGGCCGCGAGACGCCCATGTGCTTGCCGGTCCGGATCGACTTGACGAAGGTCTCTTCCGACCAGCTCCCGATGCCCGTGTTCTCGTCCGGCGTCAGGTTCTTCGCGTAGCTGATTCCCCACGGCCCGGCCCACGCGGTCAATTGTCCATTGCTGTGCACCATCCAGGGGCCCGAGGAGGGCGGCGCGGGCAGGTTCTCCTCGATGTAGCCCGCGAGGAACTTCGTCATGTCCGGTTCGGGACCGTTGGGCCCCATCTTCTTGGGCGTGTGGCAGTCGGTGCACGCGAGGACCGACACGAGGTACTTGCCGCGCTGGACGGCGGCGGAGGCGGCGTGCGTCGCGGTCTTCGTCCCGGGTTTCGTTCCCGCGGCCCCGATCAGGGCGGCGGTTCCCGCGACCGCGGACGTTGCGAGGAGCAGGCGTGTTCCGATCTTCATTTTTCCTCCCTCTGAAATTGGCGGGATTCTCTCACCGGGGTCCGGCCCCGCGCAACGGGAAACGGCGCCGCGCGGTTCGGTCCGTTCGCGCTCGCCGCTCGGGATGCGCTCCGCGCGGCGATTTCCGGCTACTGCTTCGCGGCCGCCGGCGCGGGCCCGGCGCCGCGGTAGACGATGCCGTCCTTCATCACGAAGACGACGCGGCGCAGCGCCTCGATCTCGGCGGACGGATCGCCGCCGACGGCGATCACGTCGGCGCGATAGCCGGGCGCAATCGTCCCGATCTCGCGGCCGAGGCCGAGGGACTCGGCCGAGTCGCGGGTCGCCGTCGTGATCGCGTGGAGGGGCGGCTCGCCGGCCTCGCGAACGCGGCAGATCAGGTCCTCGACGTTCCTCCCATGAGCGCCGGCCACCGCATCGGTGCCGTAGGCCATCCGGAGATTCGGGACCGAGAGGGCGAGCTTCAGGGTCGCGACGGCGAGCGGAACCGCCTTCTCCATCGCGGCGAATCCCGCCTCCGTGTAGTTCTCGATTCCGAGGTACTTCGGCTTGTTCTCGAGGTAGTTGCGGAAGATCAGGCTGCACTGCGGGTCGAAGATCGTGCCGCGCTCCGCCATGAGCGTCAGGATCTCGCGGTTCGCGAAGATCCCGTGCTCGATCTGGGTGCATCCGGCGAGAGTCGCCCGCCGCATGCTCTCGACGCTGTGGGCGTGGACGAGCGTCCGCAGGCCGAGCGCCTTCGCCTCGCCGCAGGCGGCGTCGAGCTGCTCCTGAGAGAGCGTCGGCTCCCCGCCGTCGCGGATGCTCTTCGACGCGAAGATCTTGATCAGGTCCGCGCCCTGCGCCTTTCGTTCCCTCACGACCTCGCGCATCTTCTCCGGCGGTCCCGTCGATTCGTCGAGCGGCTCGAGCGACGTGAGGATCCGCGGACCCGGGATCTCGCCTCGCGCGATCGCGTCGCGCAGGTCCTTGTCCTCCGGCGCGCCGACGCTTTGGATCGTCGTGAACCCGCCGGAGAGCGTCGCCCAGGCGTTGCCCGCGGCGGCGAGGGCCGACTGCGCGGGCGTGTCGCCGTCCTTGTCGGTGTGCAGGCGCCCCTGCCGGTTGAAATACCAGACGATGTGGGTATGGACGTCGATCAATCCCGGGAGAACGGTTGCTCGCGAGAGGTCGACGACCGGCGCCCCGCCGGCCAGCGCGGAGACCTCGGGCCAGGAACCGACGGTGCGGATCGTCCCTCCGTCGACGAGGATTCCGCAGTCCGTCAGGACGCGTCCCGCGGCGACGTCGATCATTCGTCCGGCGTGGAGGAGAACGGGACCCGAGCTCCGGGCGCGAATCGTCCCCGCGAGCAGCAGGAGAGCGGCCAGACACGACACGAATTTCATCGGCGGCACCTCGCGCCGATTGTGGTCCGGGAGGTCCGGTTTTTCAACGCGCGGCGGCGCGGGCGACCCGGCGGAGGTCCGCCACGAACCGGCGGCGTTCGGCGCGCCGGGCGGCGTCGTCAGGGGCGCGCAGGATCGAGGAGGGATGAACCGTCGCGATCACCCGCCCGAACTCGGGCGACTCGACGACCTTCCCGCGGTCGCGGGTGACGCGGAAGGAGGGGCCGAGGAGAGCCTGCGCGGCGGTCGCGCCGAGTACGACGACGACGGCGGGCCGGACCACGGCGAGCTCCGCCGCGAGCCAGGGCTTGCACGCGGCGATCTCCCGCGCGTTCGGCTTCTTGTGGATGCGGCGCTTCCCCCGGGGCTCCCACTTGAAGTGCTTGACGGCGTTGGTGACGTAGGCGCTCCGGCGGTCGATCCCCGCTTCCTCCATCGCGTCGTCGAGGAGCCGCCCGGAGGGGCCGACGAACGGGCGGCCCGCGATGTCCTCCCGGTCGCCCGGCTGCTCGTTGACGAACAGAACGCGGGAGCCGCGTTTCCCCTCGCCGAAGACCGTCTGCGTCCCCCGTTTCCAGAGATCGCACGCCCGGCACTTCGCGGCCGCGGCGCGAAGCGTCGCGAGCGTCGGCTTCGGCGGCACGAGCGGCGCGGCGGTTTCGGCGGCCATGACCGATTCGGGCAGCAAGATTGAGGCCGCGGGCCGGCGTGCCGCTCACCCCGCGGCGCTCCGAACGCCGCTGGCGTCATTCCCGGGACGGGACGCCACTTCCGCGACGGCGCGCCGGCGCTTGACAGCCCTGCCGCTGCTCCGTACGATCCTTTTTGGCTCTTTGATTTCATCCCGAGCGGTGGAGGGAATGGGCCCCGTGAAGCCGCGGCAACCGGATTCCGTATCGCGCGGAAGGCGTCAGGTGCCAAATCCCACCCCCCGACGGGGGGAAGATGAGAGGCTCGCGATCGTTTCCGGAAACCGCCCCTCATCGCCGTCGTGAAGGGGCTTTTTCATGTCCGGAAACTTTCGCCAGGCGCTCCAGAACGAAGTGCTTATCGCCGACGGCGCGATGGGGACGCTCCTCGTCACGCGCGGCGCCGAACCGTCGACCGCGCGGTCCTCGCTCTCGCTCTCCGCTCCCGAGGCCGTGTCCGAGATCCACGACGACTACGTCGAGGCCGGCGCGCGGATCATCACGACGAACACCTGGGATGCGAACCGGGTGAAGCTCCGGGAGCACGACTGGGCGGACTCTCTCGAAAAGATCAACCGCGCCTCGGTCGCGCTCGCGAAGGAGGCCGGCGCGGGCGAGCACATCTTCGTCGCGGGCTCCGTCGGGCCGCTCGGCGCCATGGTCAAGCCGTACGGGTCGCTCGCGCTCTCGCAGGTCCGCGAGATCTTCGAGGAGCAGATCCGGCTGCTGATCGAGGAAGGCGTCGACCTGATCCTCCTCGAATCGTTCAGCAATCTCCTCGAGGCGGCGGAAGCCGTGCGCGCGGCGCGCGGGCTCTCGGCGGAGATCCCGATCGTCGCGCAGATGACCTTCTTCGCCGACGGGCGGACGGCGTTCGGCGAGCGCGCCGGCGACGCCCTGCGGACGCTCGTCGCCGCGGGGGCGGACGCGGCGGGGATCAACTGCACGCTCGGGCCGCAGGAGACTCTCGACGTCTTCGGGCAGATCGCCGCTCAGGTCGGCGCGCCGCTTTCGGTCATGCCCAACGCCGGTTATCCGACGCTCATCCGGGGGCGCAACGTCTACAACGCGTCCCCCGACTACTTCCGCGAGTACGCGCTCGAGTTCGTGGATCACGGCGCTGCGATCGTCGGCGGCTGCTGCGGGACGACGCCGGAGCACGTCCGCTCGATGGCCCGGGCGCTCTCGGGAGCGGCGCGGCGCTCGATCGCGCCGGCCGCCGTCGAGACGGTCCGCGACGCCTTTCCGCATGCCGCGGCGGGCGAGCCGATCGAGACGTCGCATTTCAAGAGGAGGCTCGCGGGCGCGGGAGCGTTCACCGTCACCGTCGAGGTCGAGCCGCCCCGCGGCGCCGACTGCCGCCTGGCGATCGAGGCCGCCCGGGGGTTGAAGAGACTCGGGGTCGACGCGGTGAACGTCACCGACAACCCGATGGCGCGGCTGCGCATGTCGTCGGTCGCCGTCGCCGGACTGATCCAGCGGGAAACGGGGCTCGACGCGATCGTGCAGTTCACGACCCGCGACCGGAACGTGCTCGGCATCCAGTCCGACCTGCTCGGCGCCTCGGGGCTCGGGCTGAAGGCGCTCCTCTGCCTCGGAGGCGACCCGCTGAAGATCGGCGACTATCCGAACGGACACCAGGTCTCGGAGGTCGACACGCTCGGGCTCCTTCGCATCGCGAAAATCCTGAATGCGGGCGCCGACCTCGTCGGCAACCCGATCGGGACGCCGACGGCGTTCGCGATCGGCTGCGCGGCCAACCCCGCGGCGCGTGATCTCGACGTCGAGCTCTCCAAGCTCCACGCGAAGATCGAGGCGGGGGCGACGTTCGCGCAGACGCAGCCGGTCTTCGATCCTGCGGCGCTCGACGCGTTCTTCTCCCGCCCCGACGCGCGGGCGATCCCGGTCCTCGTCGGGCTCCTGCCGTTGAAGTCCCTGAAGCAGACGCTCTATTTCGCCAACGAAGTTCCCGGCATGGTCGTTCCCGAGGCGACGATCGCGCGCATGCGCCGCGCGGCCGAGCGCGGGCCCGAGTTCGAGGCGGAGGAGGGTCTCGCGATCGCGCGCGAGCTCGCGGGGGCGATCGCCGCGATCGCGCCGGGAATGCACGTCATGCCGATGCAGAAGTATGCGTCGGTCCAGACGATCCTCGAGGCCGTTCCGGCGGCCGTGCGCCGCGCGGGGGGCGTCGCGTGAAACCGGGCGCCGCGCGCGAAAACGGCTTTCCGCCCGCCGGCGGGGCGGAGGGAAGAGGCGCCGCGCTGCAGTCGCTCCTCGCCGGGCGGATCGCCGTGATCGACGGCGCGATGGGGACGATGATCCAGTCGCACCGGCTCGACGAGGAGGGATATCGGGGCGAGAGGTTCCGCGCGCATCCGGTCGATCTGAAGGGCAACAACGACCTCCTCTCGATCACGCGGCCGGAGATCATCGCGGAGATCCACCGCCGGTATCTCGAGGCGGGCGCGGACGTGATCGAGACGAACACGTTCAACGCGAACGCGATCTCGATGGCGGACTACCGGATGGAGCCGCACGTCGCCGAGATCAACCGGGAGGCGGCGCGCGTCGCCCGGCAGGCGGTCGCGGATTTCGAAGCGGCGGGCGCCGCCAGGGCGGCGTTCGTCGCGGGCTCGATCGGGCCGACGAACCGGACGCTCTCGCTCGCGATCGACGTCCAGCGGCCCGGCTGGCGCGAGCGGTCGTGGGACGACTTCGTCCGGGCCTACGCGGAGCAGGCGGAGGCGCTCCTCGACGGCGGGGTCGATCTCCTGCTCGTCGAGACCATCTTCGACACCCTCGTCGCGAAGGCCGCGATCTTCGCGATCGAATCGGTCTTCGAGCGGCGCGGGGCACGCGTTCCGGTGATGATCTCGGGGACGATCACCGACAGGAGCGGCCGCACGCTCTCGGGACAGCTCATCGAGGCATTCTGGAATTCCGTCGCGCACGCCCGTCCGCTCTCGGTCGGGCTCAACTGCGCTCTCGGAGCGCGCGAGATGGAGCCCTACCTCGAGGAACTCGCGGGGATCGCGCCCGTCTTCGTGAGCGCTTATCCGAACGCGGGGCTGCCGAACGCGTTCGGCGGCTTCGACGAGACGCCGGAGAAGATGGCCGCCGATCTGGCGCGGTTCGCCGAGCGGGGCTGGATCAACCTCGCGGGGGGCTGCTGCGGCACGACGCCGGAGCACATCCGCGCGATCGCCGACGCGGTGCGTCCGTTCCGGCCGCGCGTCCTGCCGTCGCCGCCGCGGTTCACGCGGCTTTCCGGGCTCGAGCCGCTGACGATCCGCCCCGACTCGAACTTCATCGTCGTGGGCGAGCGGACGAACGTCACCGGATCGCCGAAGTTCGCCCGCCTCGTCCTCGAGGGAGACCTGGAGGGCGCGCTCTCGGTCGCCCGGCAGCAGGTCGAGGGCGGGGCGAACATCCTCGACGTCAACATGGACGAGGGGATGCTCGATTCGGAGCGCGCGATGCGCGATTTCCTGAATCTCGTCGCGGCGGAGCCGGACATCGCGCGCCTCCCGATCATGGTCGACAGCTCGAAATGGCGGGTGCTCGAGGCGGGGCTCCAGTGCCTCCAGGGGAAGGGGGTCGTCAACTCGATCTCGCTGAAGGAAGGGGAGGAAGAGTTCCGGCGCCAGGCGCGCCTCGTCCGCCGCTACGGGGCCGCGGTCGTCGTCATGGCCTTCGACGAGGAGGGGCAGGCGACGACGACGGAGCGGCGCGTCGCGATCTGCCGCCGGGCCCGGGGGATCCTCGCCGACCTCGGGTTTCCGGCGGAGGACGTGATCTTCGATCCGAACGTCCTCACGGTCGCGACCGGGATCGAGGAGCACAACCGGTACGCGGTGAGCTTCTTCGAAGCCGTCCGCCGGATCAAGGAAGAGATCCCCGGCTGCAAGGTGAGCGGCGGAGTCAGCAACGTCTCCTTCGCGTTCCGCGGGAACCGCGCCGTCCGCGAGGCGATGCACTCCGCGTTTCTCTACCACGCGATCCGCGCGGGAATGGACATGGGGATCGTCAACGCGGGGCAGCTCGCCGTCTACGAGGAGATCGATCCCGCCCTGCGGGAGCGGGTGGAGGACGTGCTCCTCGACCGCCGGCCCGACGCGACGGAGCGCCTCCTCGCGCTCGCCGAATCGGTGCGCGGAGCGGAGAGGGGCCCGGCGGCCGCCGAGGACTGGCGGGGAGAGCCCGTCGAGGCGCGCCTCTCGCACGCGCTCGTCCGCGGGATCGTCGACCACGTCGAGGAGGACGTCGAGGAGGCGCGGCGGAAGCTCGGCCGGCCGCTCGCCGTGATCGAAGGCCCGTTGATGGCGGGAATGAACGTCGTGGGCGATCTTTTCGGAAGCGGAAAGATGTTCCTGCCGCAGGTCGTCAAGAGCGCGCGCGTCATGAAGCGCGCCGTCGCCGTCCTCCTGCCGTATCTCGAGGCGGAGAAGACCGGCGGGGAGCGCTCGTCGGCGGGGAAGGTGCTGCTCGCGACCGTGAAGGGAGACGTCCACGACATCGGGAAGAACATCGTCGGCGTCGTCCTTTCCTGCAACAACTACGAGGTGATCGACCTCGGCGTGATGGTTCCGGTCGACCGGATCGTGAAGGCCGCGCGCGAGAGAAAGGTCGACGCGATCGGCCTGTCCGGCCTCATCACGCCCTCGCTCGACGAGATGGTCCACGTCGCGCGCACGCTCGAGCGGGAAGGCTTCTCCCTTCCGCTCCTGATCGGCGGCGCGACGACGAGCCCGCTCCACACGGCGATCCGCATCGCGCCGGAATACTCGGCGCCGGTCGCCCACGTCGTCGACGCCTCGCGGGCCGTCGCCGCCGTCGCCGGGCTGCTCTCGGCCGGCGGGGAGTTCGCGCGCCGGAACGGAGTGCGCCAGGAGGAGATCCGCTCGGCTCACCGTTCCCGGGGCGAACGCACGCTGCTGCCGATCGAGGAGGCCCGGCGCCGCCGGACCCCGATCGACTGGAGCCGGGAGCCGCCGGCGGTTCCGGATTTCCACGGAGCCCGGACGATCGACGCGTTCCCGTGGGACGAGCTCGTCCCGCTGATCGACTGGACGCCCTTCTTCCACGCCTGGGGGATGCGCGGCCGCCATCCGCAGATCCTCGACGATCCCGCCGCCGGGGAGCGGGCCCGCGAGCTCCTCGCGGATGCCCGCCGGGCGCTCGAGGAGCTCGACGGGCAGGTGCGGGTCCGCGCGGCGTACGGATTCTTTCCGGCGGTCGGCCGGGGCGACGACGTCGTTCTCTTCGATCCGGGGGACAGGAGCCGGGAGATCGGCGCGTTCCATACGCTGCGCCAGCAATCGGAGCGCCCCGAGGGCGAGCCGCAACAGGCCCTCGCCGACTTCGTCGCGCCGGAAGCCCTCGGCCTCGCCGATGCGTTCGGGCTGTTCGTCGTCACGGCGGGGCCCGAAATCGACGAGATCGCGCGGGAGCGGGAGGCCGACCATGACGACTATTCCGCGATCCTCGTCAAGACCCTCGGGGACCGCCTCGTCGAAGCGGGAGCCGAGTGGCTGCACCGGCAGGCGCGGCGCGACTGGGGTTTCGGCCGCGACGAGAGGCTTTCGGCCGAGGACCTCCTCCGGGAGCGGTACCGCGGGATCCGGCCCGCTCCCGGCTATCCGGCCTGCCCGGACCATTCCGAGAAGGAAGTGATCTTCCGCCTTCTCGACGCCGAGCGCCGGACGGGCGTCCGTCTGACCGAGACGTTCGCGATGGCGCCGGGAAGCTCGATCGCTGGGGTCTACTTCTCCCATCCGCGTTCGCGGTATTTCGCGGTCGGCCCGATCGGAAGGGACCAGGCGGTCGATTACGCCGCCCGGAAGGGTCTCACCCCCGGAGAGATCGAGCGATTCCTCGCGCTTTCGCTCTCCGCGGGGGTCCGGGAGGCCGCGGAGCCGGCCTTCCCCGGCTGACCCGGTTCTTGCATCGGGGGGAGTGGGAATTCTTTCCGCTTCTGCGCGGATTTCGTTAGAATCCGCGCCAACGAGGAGGTCTCATGAAGCTCGTCCGGTCACGTGCCGCCTTGCTGGCGGCGGCGGTCGCCATCCTCTGCGCTCCGCTGTTCGCCGCGGAAGGAAGGATCGGCGGGGTCGTCGTCGACGAGAACGGGTCGCCGGTCCCCGGCGCCAGGGTCACGATCACGACGCCGAAACAGAAGGACTTCACCAGCGAACAGACGACCGACGAGAGCGGCCGATTCGCGGCCACGGTGCCGAACGAGAAATGGGAATACGGCCTTCGCGTCGAGCGCGACGGCTTCTCGCCCAGCCAGACGGAGACCCCCTCGGCCAGCGAACATCTCTCCATCACGATGCATCCCCCCTTCCCGGGCACCGCTCCACCGCCGCCGCCGAAGATCGATCCCGGAGTTGCCGCCTACAACGAGGGCGTCGAGCTCCTCCAGAAGGGAGACAAGGCCGGGGCGGAGAAGAAGTTCGACGACGCGGTCGCGGCCAAGCCTGATCTCGCGCAGGCGTGGAAAGTCGTCTCCCAGCTCGCCTACGAACGGAAGGACTACGCGAAGGCGCTCGCCGCGGGACGCAAGGTCCTCGAGCTCGATCCGAAAGACAAGGACCTCTACGGGATCCTGATGGACTCCGCGGCGAAGACCGGCGACACGGCCGCCGCCGTCGACTACAAGAAGAAGTTCGTCGAGGCCAACGCCGACAATCCGGAGGTCAACTATAACGCCGGCGTGGAGTCGTACACCGCCGGGGACTACGTCGCGGCGACGGCGTCGTTCGCGAAGACCGTGCAGCTCAAGCCCGACATGGCCAACGCCTACTTCTGGATGGCGATGTCGGAGTACAACCAGAAGAGCTATTCGGCGAGCCGCAAGGATTTCCAGAAGTATCTGGAGCTCGCGCCCGAGGGCGACCAGGCGGACAACGCCAAGAAGATGCTGGAGGCGTTACCAGCGAAATAGAGCTGGCCGGCGGCGCGATGCATCAAGCCGGACCGGCGCGTGCGCCACGACCCGCGGCCTTAACATACGCCCCGGTATGCCGCGGCCGCGGGCTCGGGCGCCCGCATCCGGTCGGGCTTGCGCCTCCCGCCGCTTTCGGGTTGTCCCAGGCCGAGTGGGGTGGCGGCTGAAATCTTCGGGCGACGAGTCCATGACCCGCTCGTCTGGTGGCTTCCTTCGCGTTGATCCGAGCGACGCGATTATCGGTAGGGACGCGTCGGAACGAGCGTGACGCCTTCGATGCGTCGAAAGTCCTTTTCGTTCAAGGTCGCGACGGAAAACCCCCGTTCCGAGGCCGTCGCCGCGATGATGAGGTCGTGCGCCCCGACGAGCGCCCCTCGAGACGAGGCTGCCGCCCACAGCCGGGCGTGAATGCGCGCCGTGTCGAGCGTGAAAGGCTCGACGGGGATCCGCTCCAGGACGCTTTCGACGAAATCCTCCCGCTTCCGACGAGCCGTTCCGGGACGTCCCCGCTCGACACCCTGGAGCAGCTCCGACGCCGTGATGGCCGCGACACGGGCATCGTTGATTTTTTCCCCGGCGACAAAGCGCTCGAAGTCGAACTCTCCCCGCTCCGCCGCGACGAGGAGGGAGGTGTCGAGAATCACTCCCACGGGTTTCGAGGCGCGCGCAGACGCCTTCGGCCGCGCGAAATGTCCGCCGCAAACCGCTCGGCATCACGGCGGTCGAGCCTCGGGTGCGAGCGCCACCAGGAAAGGAGAGAGTCCGCCGTCGTCCGGGGAGAATCCGCGGGGACGATCCGGGCGACGGGCACGCCGTTCTTGACGAGCAGCGTCGACTCGCCCCGGTAGCGCGCGCGGTTGACGACTTCCGAAAAGCGCCTCGCAGCTTCGGTGACGGTCAGTTTCGTTTCCATCTGTCGATTATCATAAAATCAGATTATCGGAGTATCAAGCGCCTAACGCAGATTTCCGGCATTCATCTCGAGGATCGATCCGCGGCTTTTGGAGATTGCTTCGTCGCTGCGCTTCTCGCAATACCCCTTGAGACGGGAGTCTCGCCCTGGCGGATGAAAGTCTGGAGCACTCGACCTTTGATTCCGTCATCGCGAGGCCGCAACGCGGCCGTGGCGATCTACCTTCGTGGACGACCGGAGTAGATTGCCACGCTCGCTCCGCGAGCTCGCAATGACGAGAGCAGGGAGCCGGACTTTCTAAACAGTGACGAAAGGGAACGGCGAGGTCTGGGGGTTCCTTCTGCTCAACCCCTCGCGAACGAATCGAATTCCTCCGCATGGGGCGCGCGCGCGCGGGCCTTGGCGCCGTCGACGAGGCCGGCCTTGACGAGCTTCGCGAGAGACTGCTCGAGCGAGACCGCGCCCAGCCTGCGCGCGATCGCGATCTCCTGGTGGAGGTGGTGGAGCGCGTTCTTCCGGATGTGCTGGCGCGCGCCGTCAGTCGCAAGCAGCAGCTCGATCGCGGCAACGCGCCCTTTCCCGTCGGCGCGCGGAAGCAGGTGCTGAGAGAGGATCGCCGCGATGGCCATCGCGATCTCCTGCCGGACCGTCGCCTGCCGTTCGGGCGGAAACGAGTCGGCGAGGCGCGCGACGGCTCCCGCCGTGTCGGAGCTGTGGAGCGTCGAGAGCACGAGGTGGCCGGTCTCCGCGGCGGCGAGGGCGATCGCCATCGTCTCGGAGTCGCGCATCTCGCCGATCACGATCACGTCCGGCGCCTGCCGGAGCGCCGCCCGGAGGGCGGAGGCGAAATCGGGCGCGTCGACGCCGATCTCCACCTGCTCGATGACCGACGTCCGGTGGGCGTGCTCGTACTCGATCGGGTCCTCGATCGTGACGACGTGGCGGGCGCTCGACCGGTTGATCTCCGCGACGAGCGCGGCGAGCGTCGTCGTCTTCCCCGATCCCGTCGGACCGGTCACGAGAACGAGGCCGCGGGGGAGGCGGGCGAGGCGGGCAACTTCCTCCGGCAGCCCGAGCGCGGAAAACGACGGCGGCTCGGCCGGGAGAGCCCGGATCGCGGCCGCAGCGCGTCCGCGCTCGCGGTGGAGGTTCAGCCGGAAGCGCTGGCCGCCGCGGCGAAGCGACGCGTCGGCGTTCGAGCACTCGCGGTAAGCGCGGCGGGCGGCCGCGGGAATCGCGGGGAGCACGGCCCGCTCGATCTCGGGTCCGGTGAGCTTCTCGGCGTCGAGGAACTGGAAATCGGCGTCGCGGCGAACGGCCGGCGGCGCGTCCGCGACGAGGAGGAGGTCGCTTCCCCTGCGGGCGACGAGCTGCGCGAGCCAGCCGTCGAGCCGGGTGTCGATCACGGTCGAGACGGGGATTTCCGGGATCCCGGGAGCCTCGGTCGCTTCGGCTTCGTGCGGCTCTCCCGTCGCGGGCGTGCCGGCATTCAACTCCGCGATCAGCCGGTTGATGTCCTCGGCGTCTTCCACGGCTCGATCATACGGAGTCGGGGCCGTTTCCGTCCTCCTCTTTTGGCGGTTCTTGGCCAATAATGCGCCGAATGTCCGATTCGCTCGAAGACGACTTCACGGTTCTCACGAAAGGCTGCTCGCACGTCATCGACGAGGCGGACCTGCGGCGAAAGCTCGCGCGGAAGAAGCCGCTCGTCGTCAAGGTCGGATTCGACCCGTCGGCGCCCGACATCCATCTCGGCCACACGGTGCTCCTCCACAAGATGCGGCACTTCCAGAACCGGGACCACCGCGTGATCTTCCTGATCGGCGACTTCACCGGCCTGATCGGCGACCCGAGCGGGAAGAAGAGCACGCGTCCGCAGCTCTCGCGGGAGGAGATCGAGAAGAACGCGCAGACCTACGCCGAGCAGTGCTACAAGGTGCTCGACCCGAAGAAGACCGAGATCCGGTACAACTCCGAATGGTTCCTCGGGGGCGGGAAGGAGAACCGGCCCCCGCTCGGCGCCGACGGATTCGTCCGGCTCGCTTCCCGGATCACGGTCGCGCGGGTCCTCGAGCGCGACGACTTCCAGCGGCGCTGGAACGCGCACCAGCCGATCGCGCTCCACGAGCTGATGTACCCGCTCTCGCAGGGCTACGACTCGGTGGCGCTCCAGGCCGATGTCGAGCTCGGCGGCACCGACCAGCTCTTCAACCTGCTGCTCGGCCGCGACCTCATGCGCGAAGAGGGACTGGAGCCGCAGGTCGTGATGACCGTGCCGCTCCTCGTCGGGACCGACGGCGTCGAGAAGATGTCGAAGTCGCTCGGCAACGCGATCGGCGTGAGCGACCCCCCCTCGGAGATGTACGGGAAGCTCATGTCGATCTCGGACGAGACGATGTGGAGCTATTACCTCCTTCTCACCGACGATCTGCCGAAGGAAATCGAGGAGAGGAAGCGCGCGATGCATCCGATGGAGGCGAAAAAGGCGCTCGCGCGGCGGATCGTCGAGAGGTACCACGGCGCCGAGCGCGCCGCCGCCGCCGAAGAGGAGTTCGTCCGCGTCTTTTCGAAGCGGGAAGACCCGGCGCGCTACGAGGAGATCGTTCTGCCGGCGGCCGATTCCCCCGAAGCCCTCCCGAAGCTCCTCTGCGAGGCCGGGCTGGCATCCTCGAACGCGGAGGCCCGTCGGCTCATCGCGTCCGGCGCGGTCGACGTGGATGACGTTCGGGCATCCGACCCCAAACAGTCGATGTCACGCGCCGCGGGAAGCGAAGTCCGCCTGCGCGTCGGCAAGCGCCGCTTCGCGAAGATCGTGTTCCGGTAGGCGGCAACTATTCCCTTTAAACCTCGGAAGTACCGGAACGTGGATTCCCGCTTTCGCGGGAATGACATACGGGGGCCTGGCTTCGTGAACCGTGAAGAACGGCTCGACGGCGGGTGTGCCGAGGCGCGGTCAGGCGCGAGCGAGACGCGCGATCGCGGCCGGTCCGGCGGCCGAGGCGTACCGGGGCGTACGTTGAGCGCCGCCGGCCGGCCGGGATCGTCCCGTAGTCGCTCGATGCATCACCGCGCTCCCTCTCGACAGCATTCACCCCTTGGTATCTCCGCGCCGTGCGGACACGCCCGCGGATGCTTGAGGAACGCGCAGATCGAATCCGTCACCTCGAGCGACAGGATGTGCTCGAACCGGCACGCCTCGCGCTCGGTGACCTTCGCGTCGAGGGCGAGCGTGTGCGTGAAGAGCATCTCGGCGAGGCGCTGCCGGCGGATCAGGTTCCGGGCCCGCTCGTAGCCGGTCTCGGTCAGCTCGACCGAATCGTCAGCGAACGCGATCAGACCGCGGTCGGCGATGCGTTTGAGCAGCGTCGGAGGCGCGCCGTGCGGACCCGAGGTCAGGCGGCTCATGCTGCGGTCGCCGCGCTCCCGCAGGATCCAGATCCGCTCGAGCGCCTCGTCCATCGCCTCTTCCGCCTCGGCGGGCGTCAGGAACGAGCCGACGATCCGCCCGTGCTCGAGCGTGAGACGCCGGTCGGCGAGCTTCGAGACGGTGAGGTCGTGGGTCACCATCACGATGGTCTGTCCGGCGCGATGGAGCTCCTGGAAGAGCTCGAGGACGATGTTCTCGTTCTCCTCGTCGAGGTTGCCCGTCGGCTCGTCGGCCAGCAGCAGCTTCGGCCGGTTGACGAGAGCGCGCGCGATGCAGACCCGCTGCAACTCGCCGCCGGAGAGCTGCGACGGGAGCGCGTCGGACCGGGCGGCGAGGCCGACGCTCGCGAGCACCTCCCGCGCCTCCTTCTCGTCGACGAGCGAATGCAGGTCCTGCGCGAGCATCACGTTCTCGACTGCCGTGAGATACGGCACCGTGTAGAACGACTGGAAGACGAGACCGATCTTCTCGCGGCGCAGGCGGATCCGTTCCCTCTCGGAGATCGCCGTCGTGTCGACGCCGTCGACGACGACGCGACCGCGGTCGGGCCGGTCGAGCCCGGCGGCGAGATGGAGGAGCGTCGACTTGCCGGATCCCGAGGGGCCGACGACCGCGACGAACTCGCCGGCGGCGATTGCGACGCTCACGTCGTCGAGCGCGAGCGGGCCGCGCGGATAGGCGCGCGTGACGTTTTCGAAGGCGAGGATGTCGTTCATTCGCTCATCGCTCATTGTTTATTCGTTCCTCAGGGCGGTGATCGCCTCGATCGAGAGGGCGCGCCGCACGGACGGGAGGCCCGCGGCCGCGGCGATCACGATCGAGAGCAGGAAAGGGACGGCGACCCACGCCGCGGAGACGGTCAGGGGGACCCCGAAGAGATGCCGCTCGAGCCGGTCGGCGATCGCGAGCCCGGCCGCCGCGCCGATCGCGCCGCCGATCGCGCCGAGCGCCGCGCCCTCGGCGAGGAAGCGCACGAACAGGCGCCGCCCTTCGGCCCCGAGGGATTTCTCGAGGGCGATCTCCCGGCGCCGCTGCACGACCGCGGCCATGAGCGTCGTCGCCGTTCCGAGCGCGGCGAGCGCGGCGATCGCGATTCCCATCGCCGTGAGAAGACCCCGGAGGCGGACAACGACGCGTCCCTCCGAGGTCGAGACGGCGAGCAGGGGATCGACGCGCGCCCCCGAGTCGCGCTCGATCGAGGCCGCGGTCGCGGCGACACGGGGTCCGCTGCCGGCGAGGCGGAGCAGCAGGGCGTCGGCCTCGTCGGGATCGGCCCGCGGAAGGTCGGCCCACGGAAGGATGAGCTCCTCGTCCTCCCCCTCGCCGGTCGAGACCCGTCCGACGATGCGGAGCTTCCGCGCGCCGTCCGGGAGGGCGACCTCGACCCGGCGCGACCGATCGAGGCCGAGACGGTCGTAGAGCCGCACTCCCGCGAGCGCCTCCGCGGGCGAGGCCGGAAGCGCGCCGTCGACGTCCCACGCGTCGAAGAACGGGCGAGCGCGGGAAAAATCGACGCCGATCGCGGTCACGCGCCGCGACCCCGCCGCGAGGTCCGCGACCCGGATCGGCAGCGCCCGCTCGACATCCGGCTCCGCCGCGACGCGTCGCGCGACGTCTCCCGAAAGAGGACGCCCCTCGCGGCCTCGGGCGACGGCGTTCGGTCCGCGGAGCCGAAACTCCCGCGTCATCTTCCGGGCGACGTCCGAGGCGAGGGAGCCGAGCGCGCCGATCGCGGCCGCGGCGATCGCGATCGCGAGGATCGCGGGGACGTATCGCGGCAGACGCCGCTGGAAGGAACGCAGGAGCTGCCGGCCGGCGAAGCTCATCGGGTCACCCCTCCCTCAGCGCCGCGATCGGCTCGAGACGGATCGCGCGCCGGACGGGGGCGACCGAAGCCGCGACCGAGACGAACACGGCCACGGCGACCGCGACGGCGGCGAGGAGCGGCGTGCGCGGCACGCCGAAACCGAAGACCGCTCGGGCGAGCGCCGGAGCTCCGAGGAAGCCGGCGAGCGCGCCGACGGCGCCGCCGAGGAGCCCGTTGGCTGCGGCTTCCGCGAGGAACACCGCCGCGATCTTCTCGGGCTCGGCGCCGAGCGCCTTCCACAACCCGATCTCGGGGGCGCGTTCGGTGACGGAGTCGAAGAGCGTCGAGAACACGGCGAGGAGCGCGGCGAGGAGCGCCGCCGCGCCGGCGAAGAACAGGAGCGTCTCGGCGATCCCGGCCGAGCGCTCCTCGTCGGCGGTGACGCGGCGAACCGGAGCGGCACGGGCGCCCGGAATCGCCTCGCCGATCTGCGCGGCGATCGACGAAGCATAGGGCGTGCAGTACCAGCGGTCGTACTCGGCGGGGGCGAGCTTCTTCGGGTCGCGATGGAGCGCCGCTTCGAGCTTCGATTCCGGCGTCGTCATCGCGGTCACGTCGATGCGCCCGATGCGTCCGGGAGCGGCGTCGATCGTCTGGGCGAGAGGGAGAGGCAGGAGGAGCGCGCCGTCTTCCCGCTCGCCGGACCGGAAAATGCCGGTCAGCCTGACCGTCCGCGATCCGCCCGGCCCCGACAGGGGGATGCGCTCTCCGGGCGACCAGCCGCGCGCTTCGGCCGCGCGGATCCCCGCGGCCGCCTCGTCGGTGCCGTCGTGCGGCCATCGCCCCCGCGCGATCTTCCAGGCCGGGTGCGCGTCGAGCACCCCCGTCGCGACCGGCTCGCCCTTCGGCGTGCGCCGGATGCGCCGGAAGTCCACTCCCTCCGCCGGGATCGGCTTCCCCGCGGCCTCCGCCGTGAGCGGCAGGACCGGCGAGATCGCGGTGATGTTGTTCTTCCAGAAGAGGTCGGGGAAGGCGTCGAGCGCCTGCTCCGGCAGCGCCTGCGGAGAGGGAGGGGCCGGCAGGGGAGCGCCGAGGATCGACGGCGCCGCCTTCGCGGTCTCCGGAAGGACGACGATGTTCGCGCCGTAGGCGGTCAGGTCGCGCCGCGTCCGGTCGCCCATGCCGGAGCCGATCGCGAGCACGAGCGTCCAGATCGCCGAGGCGATCGCGAGCGCGGCGAAGGCGACCGTCTTCCGCCGGCGGCTCCGGCGGAACGAGCTGGCGAGGATCCGGAAGAACATGGGACTCGGGTCAGCGTCCCGCCGCCGGGAACTGTCCGGCCTCGGCGGCGAGGTCTGCCTCGCGGATGACGACCGCATCTCCCTCGACACGCGAGGGGAGCGGGATCGGGTTGCAGCCGCCGGCCCTCCCGATCGTCGGGATGTTGATGTTCGCGTCGCAGTGGAGGCACACGACGTTCCCGCCGATCTCGTTGTACCCGTCCGTTCCGCAGATCTGGCAGGCGTCGAAGGCGGTCTTGACGTCCTTTCCCGACTCGATCACGAGGAAACGCGCGGCGTGTCCGGCGACGTCGGCCGTGAAGCGGTGGAGATGCCCGTCGGAGACGGAGGCGAGCGGGATGCGGACCACGCCGCCCGTGACGGCGACGGGCGTCGACGGCGTCAGGCGCCGTCCCGACTCGGCCCGCACGAAGCTCACCGAGAGCACGACGAGGATGACGGCGGAGAGCACGGCGGCGATCCGCAGCCCGCGCTTTTCCCGCATCTCCCGCGCGCGGACGAGCCGGGCCTCCGGCCCCTCTCCGGCGGGAAGCGGTCCGCGGCGGGAGGTCGCGATCGCGAAGAACGGGACGAGCAGGAGCGCGAGGACGAAGAGGAGGTTGTTCTTGACGATCGGGCCGATCACCGCCATCTCGGTCGGGCCGACCGGGATCACGCCGCCCTCGGCGAGCTCGTGCAGGCCGCCCACGAAGAGCTGCACGAGGAGGAGGCCGAGGACGAAATTCGTCACCGCGAAGAACCGCTTCAGGTCGATGCGGAGGCTGCCGCGGGCGAACGCGACTCCGAACGCGATCGCGACGGCGAGACCCGCCGCCCCGCCCGTCACCGCCGCCAGCGTGTCGGTGTTCAGCGACGCGGCCGAGAGGAACAGCACGCCCTCGATCCCCTCGCGGGCGACGAGCAGGAACGTGAGCCAGAAGACCGATGCCCCGCCGCGCCCGAGCGCCGACGCGACGCGGGTGCCGACGTGCTCGCGCATCCGGTGGGAGGTGCGGTGGATCCAGACCATCATCGTCGCGACGAAGACCGCGGCGATGAGCATCAGGAAGCCTTCGAAGAGGTCCTCGTCGAGCGCGAAGCCGCGGAGCACGATCCCCCCGGCGATGGAGGCGGCGACAGCGAGCGCGATCCCCTGCGCGACGCGGCCGTAGAGGTCTTCGCGCCCCGATTTCCGCAGCGCGCCGACGATGATCGCCACGACGAGCGCGGCCTCGATCCCTTCCCGGAGGACGATGACGAAGCTTTCGAGCATGGGCGCGGTCTCCTCTTGACAAACGGCGCGCGGGGGGACATTATCACGACTGAGACTGAGTCGCAATGTCAACCTTGACCGTTCCGTCCGCCCGGGCCTGATCGCATGCCGAACCGGCGGGAAGCGGCCCTCTTCGAGGCGTATCTCAAGCGCCACGGGCTGAAATTCACCCCGGAGCGGCGGATGCTCTTCGAAGAGATCTTCAAGCGCCACGAGCACTTCGAGGCCGACGAGCTCCTGTTCCGAATGAAGCAGCGGGGGAGGAAGATCTCGCGCGCGACGATCTACCGCGGTCTCGAACTCCTGATCGCCTCCGGAGTCGTCGGAAGGGTGCGCGCCGGAGAGGAAGGCTTCCTCTACGAGCGACTGCACGCCGGCGAGCACCACGATCACATGATCTGCCTCGGTTGCGGGAAGATCATCGAGTTCTTCGAGCCGGAGATCGAGGCGCTCCAGGACCGCGTGTGCGCCCGGGCGGGATTCCGCGCGGTCACGCACAGCCACCACATCCGTGGCTTCTGCCGCGACTGCCGCAAGAGCAAGGCGGTCGATCCGGAGATCGAGAGCGCGCGGGAGCCCCTCGACGCCGCGCGCCCGCTAATTGAGACTGAGTCTTAGGATCAACGAAAGGAATCCGCGATGCGCAGTCGTTCCCGAATCCTCGCCGCCGCGGCGGCGGCGCTTTTCCTCGCGGCGGCGGCGCCGGCCCGGGCGGACCGGAAGTTCTATCTCTTCACCTACCAGTACGCCACACTCCCGAAGGGCGCCGCGGAGCTCGAGACGTGGATCACGCGGCAGGACGACGATTCGAACCCGAAGCAGATCGACGGCGACCTGCAGGTCGAGGGGGAGTTCGGCCTGACGGACCGCCTCGACATCTCGCTCTACACGATCCTCGCGAAGGAAGGGGACTCCTCGCTCGACTGGGACGCCTCGAAGATCGAGGTGAAATACCGGCTGGGCGAGCCCGGAAAGTGGCCGGTCGACGTCGAGCTGTACGCCGAGTACGAGCAGCCGTTCAAGGTCCACGGCTGGGGCGAGCCGGAATTCAAGCTGATCTTCGCGCACGATTTCGGCCCGATCAACGTCGCCGGGAACCTGATCTTCTCGAAGCCCGTCGACGACGAGACCGGGACGCATCTGGCCTGGAGGCGGGAGTGGGCCGCCGGCGCCTCGTACGAAATCTCGCCGCATGTCAATCTCGGCGTCGAGGGGCACGGATCGTTCACGGATTCGAACGGCAAGCTCGGTCCCGTGGTCTCGTACCAGGGAGAGAAGGCGTGGGTCGCGATCGGGCCGTATTTCGGACTGACCTCGCGGGACGGCGACGTCGGAGCGCGGGCGATCATGGGCTTCTACTTTTGAGTCGACTTCGTTCGGCGTTCGCGTTCGCCGCCGCTCTCGCCTCGGCCCTCGCGTGCGCGTCGGCGCTGCCTCCCGCGACTCCGGAAACGGAACCCGGGCGCGCGATCTACGCGGGAAAATGCCACGCCTGCCACCGCCTGTACCCGCCCGGGCGCGTCGCTCCGGAGAAGTGGCCGGCTCTGATCGAGAAGATGGCCGGGAAGGCGAAGCTGACTCCCGAAGAGGAGAAGCAGGTCCTCGACTACGTGCTCGCCGTCTCGCCGCCGAAATAAGGATGGAGCGCGATCTCCCGGCTCCGGGGGATCGCGGACGGGTCGAATTCCCGGAGCGCTTCCGCGAGCGCCGGACGCTGACCGAGCGTTCTCAGGAGCGACCCGCGGATCGCGTCGACGCTGCCGCGCTCGACGGCGTCGGCAAGCGCGCGCGAGCCGGCGCGTTTGGAGAGTTTCTCCCCCTGCGCCGAGACGAGGATCGGCACGTGCGCCCAGCGCGGCTCCGGGAAACCGAGCGCGCGTCCGAGGAGGATCTGGCGGGGAGTCGAGTCGAGGAGGTCCGCGCCGCGGACGACCTGGGTGATTCCCTGGTCGCCGTCGTCGGCCACGACCGCGAACTGGTAGGCCCAGGCGGGCACGGGCGGCTCCCGGCGAACGACGAAGTCCCCGACCTCCGCGGAGACGTCCTGCCTCACGGCTCCGAAGACCGCGTCCTCGAACTCGACGGGCCCCTCCTCGACGCGGAATCGCCAGGAGCGCGCCTCGGCCGGGTCGACGCCCGCCTCCCGGCACGTTCCCGGGTACCGCGGCTCCGCGCCGAGCGGAGCGGAGGCGGCCGTCCGGACCTCGCGCCGCGAGCAGCGGCACGGATAGACGCGTCCTTCCTCGGCGAGGCGGCGGAAGAGCGCGTCGTAGAGCTCCCCGCGCTGCGACTGCCGCACGACCTCGCCGTCGGGGCGCAGGCCGAACGCGGCGAGCGCCGCGAGCTGCTCCTCGGCGCAGCCCTCGATCGCTCGGGGGAGGTCGAGATCCTCGATCCGCACGAGCCACTCGCCGCCGGCGCTCCTGGCGAAGAGCCACGACGCGAGCGCCGTCATCATCGACCCGAAGTGGAGCGGGCCGGACGGAGTCGGCGCGAACCGGCCGCGAGCGAGCGTTATTTTCCGAAGCTCCGGACGACCCGCACGAGCGACTCGATCTCTTCCGGAGAGAGGAGCTTCCCGAACGCGGGCATGTCCTTGTCGGTTCCGTTCGTGATCGCCTCGGCGAGCTGCTCGTCGCTCTTGTGCTGCTGGAAATCGGGATCGGTGAAGTCCTGGGCCTTGAGCTTCTTCCCCTTCGGCGTCTGCGCCCGGCCATCGTCGCCGTGGCACTTGACGCATTTCTCGAGAAAGAGCGCAGACGCAGAACCACCCTTGTCGGCAGCGAACGCGAGCGTGCCGGCGGCGGCGAAGAGGAAGAGGACGGCGGCGTGGGGACGGACGGACATCGGGCCTCCTCGAAAGCATTCCGCCGGACTCTCCGGCGGCGCGGCGGTCATTTTCTCAGCGAAGCGAGGTCCCCGATCACGTCTTCATATTTCCAGTCCCTCCCTTCGTGCCGCCCGAGGACCCGGCCGTCCGGTCCGATCGTCACGACGAGGAGGGAGTGGGTGATCGAGCTTCCGTCGCGCTCGAAGAGCGCCCCGGCCTGCTCGGCGACCGCGGCGATCTGCTCCGGGTCGCCGGTCGCGAACGTCCAGCGTCCGCTCGCCATGTCGACCTGGTGCGAGTAGGCGCGGAGGACCTCCGGCGTGTCGTTCTTCGGATCGACCGTGACGAGGAGGAAACGGGGGGACGGGTCCGAAGCGGCGACGCGCGCGAGCTTGCCGACGGTCGCGGGGCACGCCCACGGCAGCGGGCATCGGGTGTAGATGAACGAGAGGACGACCGGGGAGCCGCGGAAACGCGAGAGCTCGACCGGCCGTCCGTCCTGGTCGACGAGCCGGAAATCGGGGAACGGCGCGCCGGGCGGGACGATCTTCGCGGGGTCGACCCGCGCCGCCTCGCCCGGCAACCCTTTCCGGTCGACGACGGAGATCTCGTCGAGCTTCGGGGCGTCGGCCGGTCCGAGCACTCTCGCGGTGATCTCGTCGCCGGGCTCGAGGAGGTCGAGCCGGATCGACGGATCGACGGCGTACGGCATCGTCATCGCCGCCATGTATCCCGGAATGGCGTCGTGCTTGACCGTGAGCTCGCGCCGCGAAACGTCGATGTTCACGATCACGCCGTGGAGCGCGTGGGAAACGGGTTCGGGAGCGGAGGTTTTCTCGACCGCGCCCTTCCCGCAGCCCCCGGCGACGAGGAGCAGCGCGCCGAGCACGGCTCCGGCGGCTTTCCGGCGGCGGCTCCCCGCGGCGAGGAGGAAAACGGCGACCGCGAGGAGCGCGGCGTCGCGGACGAGCACCCACCGCATCTCGCCGATGAGCTCGGCGTGGGACTTCTCGGCGGCGTGGACGTCGAAGCAGCCGCACTGGACCGCCCGGCCGCGCGCGAGGTTCGTCCCGATCGCGAGGATGAACACGAGGAGCATTCCGCCGACGAGCTTCGCCGCCGTCTTCCAGAAGAGGCCGGAGACGAGCGCGAGACCGCACAGGATCTCGATCCAGGGAAGGACGAGGGCGGCCGCGTGCACGAGCGCGGGCGGGAACAGCCGGTAGTTCGCGATCATGTGGGCGAAGCTCGGAGGGTCCATGATCTTCGGTCCGGCCGCCGCGATGAACACTGCTCCAAGAACGAGCCGCCCGATCAGGACCGCCGACCGGAGCGCGAGAGACGGACGCGCGCCGCTCATTTTTCCGCTCCCGCCGCGACGGGCCAGCCGCGCTTCTGCCAGTCCGGAAAGCCGTCGCGGTAGACGTACACGTTGTCGAAGGTCACGCCCCAGAGCTTCTGCGCGAGCTCGTGCGAATCCTCGCAGTCGCCGCCGCTGCAGTAAGCGACGATCGGCGCTTTCGCGTCGCGCCCCTCGTCGACGAGCTGCTTGATCTTTTCGTCGGCGTCGGATTCCCAGATGGAGATCGAACGCGCGCCGCGGATGTGTCCCTCGCGGTACGCCGCGCTGCGGCGCGCGTCGATGAAGAGCGCGCCGCGGTCGAAAAGCGCCTTCGCCTGCCCGGGCGTGATCTCGACGAACGGCTTGTCCGGGTGAGGCGCGAAGTCGGAGCCGGCCGGGACGGCCGGCGCCGGAAGGGGGGCCGCCGCCGGAGTCTCCTTCGCCGCGGCCGCGGGACGCTGCGCCGCGGCCGGCGCCGGCGCAAGCGATGCGCCGACGGGCGGCCGGCCGAACCAGTCGAGCCGGCGCTCGCGCCCGGCGGTCGCGTTCGAGACGAACGCCGCAGCGGCCGCGAGCGCGACGATGACGATCGACTCGCGGAGAAATCGCCGCATCAGCGGGAAGGAGGCGTCTGCAGGGACACCCGCTCGAGGGCCTGCGCACGGCCCACGCCTCTGGCGATCACCTCCGCATAATACCGGGCCATCGATCCCTCGACCGACGGAGCGACGCGGGCGGGGTCCGGTTTCGCGTCGAGCGGGAGTCCGGCGAAGCTCTTCATGCCGCCGGCCTCGACGAGCGGACGTACCCACGCGAGCGGCTCGGTGCCGACGTCCGTCACGTCGGCGGCGAGGACCCTTCCCGCCGGATCGAACGCGACTCCGATCCCGACGGGCCCGTGCTCGGAAGGCATCCAGACGAACGCGGCGGAACCCACCGGCGTTCCCGCCGCGTCGCGGCCGACGTAAATCCGGGCGTCCTCTTCGGTCGGGGTCCATCCCGTCGCCTGCTTGATCGCGGCCATGTCCGGGCCTCCGATCATCAGGGTCTTCTCGAAGAAACGCGCCGCGCCGGGCAGGTTCGTCTTGATGAACCGGCCGCGCGGGACGAGCTGGACGTTCGGCGTGACGTGCGCCGCGAGCACTCCGGCGGCCAGCAGCGCCCCCGCGGTCATCAGACCTCTATTCATGAGGAACCTCCTTGCGAGATCGGAAAAACCAGCATTGGGCGAGCGCCAGTGCGAGGACGACGAGATAGACGGCGCCCATGGCGAAGCCTCCGGCGAGAGCTGCGGCTGCAAAGAGCGAGCCGCGCCCGGGAAACACGTGCGCCCCCCAGAGTCCCGCAAAATCGAGGAACGGTGCGGCGAACGCCCCGAGAATCAGCGCCACCCGCGCCGGCGAGGAAAGCGACAGGGCGCACACGATCGCCGACAGGAGCGCGGCCGTGATCGCGTAAACCGGGACGTGGACGTGGGTGTCCTGGACGAGGAGCTCGCGATTGATCTGGTGCCGGGGGCGGTCGAGCGTCCCGAGGTCGATCGGCTTTTCCTCCGCGGCGGAGGTCGAGCAGCAGGCCATCGTCATCTCGGTGTGCGTCTCCGGCGCGACCGTTCTCGCGACTCCTTTCGGAGTGAACGCCGCGAAGTTCCGGACCTGCCAGGCGCCGAAGAAATCGGCGATTCCGAGGAGCAGGAGAAAGAGCGTCACGGCGAGCCGGACCTCGACGGCGCTGTCGCGAAGTTTGCCCATCGACATCCTTCCCGTCAGAAGAGAAAAACCGTCTGGAGCGTGGCCGAGTACGCGTCCCGCCTCCCGACGTCTTCCGTTTTCGTGCGGAACACGGCCTGGTTCGACCGGTCCCATCGCAGGTCGAGACGCACTGCCACTTCGGGCAGCCGGATCGACGTGTGCTCGAAGTTCCGATAGAGCCCGTAGAAGCCGCCGCCGACGACGTACTGCGGCGAGATCGTGACCGAACGGAGGATCTGGTCGAACCCCGTCCGGGAACCGCCCGAGTCGTCGAGATACTCGGCGCGAAGCGTCCCGGCCCAGTGCCTTCCGAACCGGTGGTGCACGAAGAGCATGTCGGCGAACCACTTCGCCGTGCCGCCATCCTCCGCGGCGTGCGGCTCGCGTCCGCCGACGAACTCCTCGCCATAGACCCATGTCGGGCACGGCTGCATCAGGATCGTCGCCACGGCGGTCGTCCGCGAGTCTCCGGTTTGCCCCTCCTTCTCCCCTCCCTGGATCACGCCGAGACCGAAGTGGTAAGCGAGCGACGGGTTCCAGAGGCCGTACACCGCGCCGGTCTTCGCGTTGTTGTTGTCGACGTCGTTGTCCCAGCCGTTCCCGAAGATCGCCCATCCCTCGAACTTCGGCGAGAACGACTCGTGCATTTGGATCCCGGTGAACTTGACGGGCCGGGCGAAGTCGAACGTGAACGACGGCGTCGCCTGGAAGTTCAGCGGAGCGTCGTCCCGCTCGATCGCGAGCGGCGAATCGAACTTCCCGAGGGTCAGCGCGAGGCCGTGACGCGGCGAAGGCACCCAGGCGAGCTGGAGGTTGTCGATGTCGGTCGAGATGTCCTCCTCGAACGTCCCCGCGTCCCCGACGAACGGCGACGCGGGCTCGCGGGCCGCCGTGAGCTGCGCGAATACGGAGAGCTGGTCCGTGACGAGCTTGGAAAAAGAAATCGCGAGCGCGCTGTCGGCGAAGGAGTTCTCGTCCGTGTTGACGTTGTACGCAAATGTCGCGACGCCGAAGCCGTTGATCACGAGTTTCCGCGCCGGGTCCTCGCCGAACGAGGGAAAGACGGGAGACTCGGAGGCGTCCAGCGCCTCCGGAGTGATCGGCTTCTCCTGCCCGGAGGCGGGGAAGGCGGCGATGATCGCGGCGGCGATCGCCGGCAGGACGAATTTCCTGGCCCGGAAGGGTCTCATGGCTCCTCTCCTCGATGAAGACCGCGGAAAACGAGAACGGCGGGGAGGTCAGCCGCGGGGAGGAGGATCAGGAAGGAGCAGGACGGCGGATTCGGGAAGCGCCGCGTCCGGGGTAACGGGACGGTGAGAAAGCACGAGACGCAAGGGGGCCGGCGCGGAAGCGAGAACGGCGGGGGGAACTCCCGGAAGGGTCGCGGTCTGTGCGGCGCCCGCCGGGCAGCTCCGGATCCCGAGAGATCCCGAAGGGAGACAGCACGACATCGCCGCGCCGCCGCGGCAGCAGGGCATCCGGGGATCGGGAGCCGACAGCGCCGGCAACTGGGCCGCGACGACGAGGACCGCGACCGCGGCCAAAGCGATCAGACGTCGCATCGATCGAAACATAACATGCCCGGGCGGCGGTGCTTCGCAGCCCGACATTTCTTCATTTTCGCTCGACGACTCCGCAGCCGATCCGGCCGCCGGCGTTCCCGGTCGGCTGGGTGTGCATGTCGTCTTCCTTCGCGTGGACGACGATCGCCCGGCCGACGACGGAGCGGTCGCCCGGCAGCACCGTCAGCATCGTCGTGTCGAGCTCGAGATGGCCGTGACCGTCCTCGCCGACGAGAACGTTCCCAAAATCGCCGGCGTGGTGACCCGGAGCGTCGGGAGAGCCGTGCTCCGTGTGCGTCGGGTTGAAGTGCCCTCCGGCGGAGGCGGCATCGGGTGCTGAGCAGTCCCCCTTTTCGTGGAGGTGGACGGCATGGACCCCCTGCGGCGCGTTCGCGACGTCTACCGATACGTGGACGGAGTTTCCGTTCTGGACGAACGTCGCCCGTCCGGTCAGAGAGCTCCCGCTGCGGGGTTCGAGCGCCGCCACCGCCGTCGGCCCGGCGGGCGGGGCCGTGGCGGCCGTCGACGGGGGCTTCGATCCCGAGCAGGCGGCCAGGAGGGCGACGGGGGCGAGCGCGAGGAGCGTGCGGGGGAAACGCATGGGTTCACCTCCGCGGGCATTCTACGGCGGCCGAACGGCGTCGAAGCCGGGCCGTTTCCGGAGAGGGAATGCGCCCGCGATGCCGTCATTTCTTCCGTTTCGCTTTCGAGGAGGCGTGCGGGGACTTCCTGCCGCGGGAGCCGCCGGAGCCTTTCCGTCGGCTGCTTCCGACCTTCCCGTCGACCGGCACGATCCGCAGATCGGAGAAGACGCCGTTGAACCCGATCCGCGTCTCGGCGGTCTGGCCGGGGGCGAGGGCGCCGGAGAACCGTCCCTTCTCGCGCATCACGAGCACGCCGTTCTCGAACGCCTGTGCCTCGAAGCCGATCGACCGGCCGTCCAGGGTGTGGTCGGAATCGTTCCGCGCGACGACCCTGCAGATCGTGGCGACGTCGGAGGAGACGTAGGGATCGGGCTCGATCGAGAGCGTAACGTCGGCGGAGAACGCGGCAGCGGGGGAAAGAACCAGGAGGATCGAGAGGATCGTGGCCGTTTTCATCGTCCTTCCTTTCGGGAGGAGATGAAGGCGCCGGGCAGGCGCTGAGGACGAGGGGAGGTTATCACACGGAGGGGAGCGACGAGTGAGCGACCTCAACTGACTTTCATTGCTTGGAAAGTCCGGCCCTCCGCGACCGCGTCTGCGATGTGGGAGGCCGCGCGGTTCCAGCGGAGCGCGCCGCGCGGTCGACGGGGTGATTGACGGGGGGTGTACCGTGGAATCCGATGGCCCGCACGCTTTCGGCCGCGATCGAGGAGTTTCTCCGGTCGCTCGCCCTCGAGCGGAACTTCTCGCCTCAGACCGTGCGGGCGTACGCCGCCGACCTCTCCCGCTTCCGCGAGTTCTGGGAGAACGAATTCGCCAACGTCTCCGCCGCGAAGACCCCGCTCGGGAAGGTGGACACGCTCGCCGTCCGCGCGCACGTCGCGGCGCTCCACCGCGCGAAGCTCTCGAGCCGGTCGCTCGCCCGGCATTTGTCGGCGATCCGCTCCCTTTTCCAGTGGGCGTGCCGGTCCGGCTGGTGCGCGGCGAACCCGGCGGCGTCCGTGCCGATGCCGCGCCAGCCGAAGAGCCTTCCCCGCGCGCTCACGTTTGCCGACACCGAGCGGCTGCTCGGCGCCGACGAGGAGGGCGCGTCGTTTCCGGAACGCGACCGGGCGATGTTCGAGATGCTGTACGCGACCGGGCTCCGCGTCTCGGAGCTCTCGGGGCTCGACCTCGACGATATCGACTCCGGACAGAGGCTCGCGCGCGTGCTCGGCAAGGGCGGCAAGGAGAGGATCGTGCCGTACGGGGAGCCCGCGGCCGACGCTCTCCGCGCGTACCTCCCGACCCGCGCGGCGCTCCGATCCGCCGCCGAGAGACGGGGCGGCTCCGGGGAGGAAGGCGAGCCGCTCTTCGTCAACCACCGCGGCGGGCGGCTGACGTCCCGCTCCGTCGCGAGGATCCTCAAGCGCCGCCTGAAGGAAGCCGGACTCCCGGAGCGGATCTCGCCGCACGCGCTCCGCCACACCTTCGCGACGCACCTCCTCTCGGCGGGCGCCGACCTGCGCTCGATCCAGGAGCTCCTCGGCCACGCGTCCCTCTCGACGACGCAGAAGTACACGCACGTGGACGCGGCGAGGCTGATGGAGGTTTATCGGAAGAGCCACCCAAAGGCGTGAAAGAGTCGCGGACCATACGGGTCGTTATACGGGACGCGTGCGCCCGGCCGGCGGCGCTCAACTACGCCACGGTACGCCTCGGCCGCCGGCCCGGGCGCCTGCGCCCGTCTTCCAACCCGTCTGGCCGCGCCTCAGGGTATCAATAGAAATCGTGTAGTGTTGTTGCGGAGAGGGCGCAGTTCAGGCTCGGCCCGCCGTTGTGGGCGTTAGCGGCCCCGATCACCAAAGCGAGGCGGCTCGTCCTGAATCCGTTTTGGGCATTTACTTCGAGACATAGTCTTCGCGAGATTCCCAAAGAACGCCGCGCACGCTGCGTCCCCGCTTCCGCACGCCTCAAAGCGCTCGCTGATTTCCGAAAGCCGCTCGCAACTCTGTGGCACCCCCTCCGGGGAAGCAGCCAAGAACTTGACCGCACTGGAAATCACGTTGAAATGCGAGTCGTTCGCCGGAGTTCGTTCGAGAATATTCGCGATCTCTTTGGTAACGGACCACGCGTGAAGCGTAGCAAGGTTATCGATGGCCGCGACCTGGACGAGGGGATCTGACTCCAGGCGACGGCGGTTGAGACCTAGCAGGCTGCTGAAAAATTGATGGTATTGGCGACTTTTCGGTGGACGCGATTTTGATCGACATGCTTAACGAGCGGTGTTTTGGTTCGGGCCACATCGATAGGTTCGTTCCTTTCCCGCTTCCGCGGCAACCAGAACGGGTCGGCGGTCGATCACGTGCCACCCAGATTTGCCATCCGGAGGAGATCGTAAGCGACGGCGCCGAAGAGCACCTGAGCCGAGACTCGAGCCAGACCTCGAAATCTTGTTTTGGCGAGCCCGGCAATCGTCTTCATCCATCCGAAGATCTCCTCGACCCGTTTCCTCCTGCGCTGGCTCAATCTGTATCCGCCACTCCCGAGAGTTCGGCGTCCGATCAGGGGCGTGATCCCCTCTTTTGCCGCGATGTGGGCTACGACCCCTTCTTCGACGAGCTCGACATGAAACTCTCCCACGTCGTATCCCTTGTCGGCTCCCAGCGTCACCCGGCGAGCCATCGGATCCGTCGACCTCTTCACCATCACGATCGCCGCTTCCGGCTCCGCTTTCCCCGATGCCCGTGTCACGGTCGCATCGACGCAGAGCCCGTTTCGGTTCTCCATCAGAACGTGTCCCAGGTAGCAAAGCTGGGAGGGCTTGCCCTTGCCCTTCCGATAGAGCCGAGCATCGGGATCGGTTGTCGACTCGTGCGTCTGATTGCTGCGCTTCTCTCCTCGAAAATCGACCTCTCCGTTCTTGCCCCCCGACGAACCACCCTTGGGCCCACCCTTGGCCTTGAAGCTCTTCATCGACGCGTTGGCCTCGATCATCGTCCCGTCGACGGTGAAGTGCTCATCCGACAGAAACCTCTTCTCCCGCGCCTGTTCGACCACCGTTCGAAAGAACTCTTCGACGAAGTCTTCCTTCAGAATCCGCTCCCGGTTCTTCGTAAACGTCGTCGCGTCGAAACTCTCCGAATCGATCGAAAGATCCAGAAACCACCGAAAAAGCAGGTCGTATTGCAGCCGCTCGCAGTAGAGCCGCTCCGACCGCACCGAATAGAGCGCCATCAGCACCTGACTCTTCAAAAGCACTTCCGGCGGTATCGATGGTCGTCCCATCCTCGAGTACCGTTCCGAAATCTTCGGCTCCAACCGCACCAGAGCCTCGTCGGCAATCTCCTTGATCGCTCTCAGCGGGTGGTCCGCCGGAACCCGCTCCTCCAGCGAAACGTAGGCGAAAACCTTCCCCTGAGAATCCGTTTCTCCTCGCATGATCCCAATGTGCGCCCGCAATCCCTTCGCGTCAACGAAAATCAGACTTTTTCAGCAACCTGCTAGGGCCGTCTTGTCGCGAACAAGGGTGAGCACAGTTAGCGCACCCGCAACGGATACCGCATCCCACGTAGTCTTGTAGGTGTCGCCGCCCGCGATCTTTAACGCGGCAATCTCGCGGGTTCTTTCTAAGTTCTTCCCCGGGTTCCTCATGAGGGTTGCGAATGCTGCGTTTCGATCGTCTAGGCCGTATCGATAAGTTCGTTGCACCACGTCATCCAGGACAGCATCGGTGGTCGGAGAGACGGCCGCATCCCGGGAGCTCGGCTGCGCTTCGCAACGCCCAGCGAACGTCAATGACAATGTGATCGACGCGACAGCAACCAAGAAACTCTTCATAGTCTCGGGACTCGCGACTGGGCTATTTGGTCGCCATGACGATGTCCTGCGGAAAATGATGCCATTCCCGAAAATTCGACGGCGAGCATTCCTTGGCTTCTTCCGGCGAGGCGTGCCGCGCGTTCCACGCGGTGTTGACGTGAAGGTAGAGGTGCATCATCGAGCGGAGCAGCGACTCCTCGTCGAACTCGTTCTCCGTCTCGAGCCGACGGATCGTGGCGGCGAGCGCGGATTCGGCTTCCTTCAGGTTGTAGAGGACGTAGTTCCGGTTCATCGTCTCCTCATGTCGGCGCGCTCGGCCCGCGCCATGCGCTTGATCAGCTGGATCTGTCCGGCGTGGTAGAGATCGTGCGCGGCCGACCCCGAGATGAGCTCACCTCGGGTCGTCTTCTTTCCGGGGAGCGACCGGTCGAGGTCTCGGGGCGAGACCTTTCGAATCGCCTCGCGGAGCGCCCGGTGCGTCGCGTGGAGGAGCGCGAGGTCCGCCTCCCACGACATCTCCGAAGAATCGTTCGGCAGGACGAACCAGTTGGATCCCTTCCGGCCGAAGGCCCCGCGCTTTCCGCCGGTCAGCGCGCGGAGCACGACGTATTTCCAGTAGGCGGCGTGCACGGCGATCTCCCAGACGTTGTGCCGTTCGGATCCGGGCCGCCATGCGGCCTCGCGCGCCGAAAGGCCCTTGAGCGATCCGCGCAGGTTCGGGCCGTGCCACGACCGGCGGTCGTACGCCCGGTCGAAGAACGCCAGAAGCGTGCCGATGGCGGCGGAGTCTCGGGGCATCCCGTCCCGAAGGATAGCGCGGGGCGCCGCGGATTCGCCGGTTCCGGGGCGCAGGATCGTCTCCCGGAGCTGACGGCCCCCGCCCTCAGCGGGCCATCAGGAGGGAAAGGCCGCGGATCACGCCCCGGATCTCCGCGGCGACCGACGCGACCGCGAGGAACGTGATCGCCACCGGCACCCATCGCGACCGGAAGGGTTTGACCCTGCTCTCCCGTCCGCTCTCCTTCCCGTCTTCCCATCGCACCGCTCGCTCTCCTGTGCACGACTCGTTCCGCTCCGTTTCCCGCCTTTCTACGGCCGCTGCGGCCGAGCGGTCTGGACTCTCCGCCTCCGTGGGGCCGAGCCGATAGAATCGCGGGATCGAAGAGGGAAGCGCGCTTCGGGCGCGGCATCCGAATTCCTCCCGGCGGCCCCGGCCGGCGCTGCTGCGTTCCTGCTTTCGACCGCGCGGCTCCTCTGCGGGGGCGATCCTTCTCCTGTTCGCGCTCGCGGCCTCCGGCGGGGGATGCCGCCGCGGCGTTCGGGTCGGCTTCGCGGTCGCCCGCCGGCACGACATCGCGATACCGGTCCTGTGCGACGGGACCCTCGAGCCGGAACCCGGAGGCGAGCGGCGCGCCCCGGTGACCGCCACGGTCGACCGCGTGCTCGTCCGCGACGGCGCCCGGGCATCGGCCGGAGACGTTCTCGTGCGGCTTTCGGCGCCCGATCTCGAGCGTCAGGCGCGAGACGCGAGGGCGGAAGCGACCTCGCTCGAAACCGAACGGACGTCGCTCCTCGCGGAGGTCGCCGCCCTCGCGGACGAATCCGCCCGCCGGCAGCGCACCGGGGAATCCGACGAGCGCCTCCTCCGCTCGGGGGCGATCACGGCCGAGGTCCGGGACGCCGACGCCGCGGCGGCCGACGACGCGCGTTCCCGGCTCGCCTCCGCCCGCGCGCGGCTCGCGGCTCTCGACCCCGGGCGCGCGGGCTCGCGGCTGGCTCTCGCGCGACACTCCGCGGAGGACCTCGAGTCCCGCGTCGCCCGGCTGCTCGTCACCGCGCCGGCGGCCGGCATCGTCTACGAGCTCCCGCGGAGGAGCGGCGAGCGGGTCGAGGCGGGACAGGTGATCGCCGCGGTCGCCGATCCCTCGCGCCGGCGCGTCCGGGCACGCGTCGACGAGCCCGATCTTCCGAAGATCGCGCCCGGGCAGCCCCTGACGGCGACCTTCGACGGCCTCCCCGGACGGGAGTGGCGCGGCCGGGTCGATACCGTCTCCGCGACGCTCCGCGACGAGGCAGGCCGGCGCGTCGGGGACGTGACGGGGGAGATCGCCGATCCGGACGCGCTCCTTCCCGGCAACGCCTCCGTCAACGTCTCGATCGTCACGGCATTCCACGAGGGGGCGCTCGTCGTTCCCCGCGCCGCCCTCGGCCGGGACGGCGAGCGGCGGTTCGTCTTCCTTCTCGCCGATTCGCGCGCCCGGCGCCGGGACGTCTCGGTCGGCCTCCTCGGAGCGACGGAGGCCGAGATCACCTCGGGACTCTCCGCGGGGGACCGCGTGCTGCTGCCCGGGTCGACGCCGCTTTCCGACGGCGCGCGCGTGGCGGCGTCGGGAACCCGCTGATGTTCTCTCCGGAGATCTTCGAGGCCGCGCTCCACCGATTCCGGACGCATCCGATGCAGATGGCGCTCACGCTGACCGGACTCGTCGTCGGCACCGCGTCGATCATCTTCGTCGTGACGCTCGGCCTGACCGGACGGGGATACGTGATGTCGCAGATCGAAGGAGTCGGCTCGCACCTGATCTGGGCGAGCTACGACGGGACCGTCACGTCCCGCGTCTCGCGGGTCCTCGACGACCAGATCACGGAGGCGGACGCGCGCGCGCTCGCCGCCCGGACCGACCTCTTCTCGGGCGTGACGCCGCTCGTCGCCCTCCACGACGAGATCCCGGTGCTGTCGCGCGTCCGGAACCTGACGATCCTCGGAACCGACGCGAACTACCCGAAGGTCCGGAAGAACCTCCGCATCCTGCGCGGCCGTTTCTTCGACGGCGACGACGTCGAGCAACGGGCGAAGGTGTGCGTCGTCAACCGCGACCTGTACGAGAAGCTGTGGCCGGGAGACTCGACGCCCGACGAGACGCTCCGCGCGCTCGGAACCACGTTCCGGGTGATCGGCGAGTTCGAGGAGCCGGTCGACACCCTCGGCCAGGGGGACGTCACCCCGGAAACGATCTTCATTCCGTCGACCGTCGCGTGGTACTTCGCCCCGCGCCGGCGGGTCGACACCCTCTTCGCGGAAGTGCGCGACTTCGCCCGGATTCCGGAAGCCGTCGAGGAGACGCAGCGGATGCTCTCGGAGCGCCACCACACCGGCTCCGTGTACCGCGTGGACAGCATGACGACGGTGATCCGGCTCGCGCGAAGGATCTCGCTCGGCCTGATCGTCGCGTTCGTGCTCGCCGCCGGGATCGCGGTCGTCGTCGGCGGCGTCGGGATCATGAACATCCTCCTGGCGTCGGTCGAGCAGCGCACGCGCGAGATCGGCCTGCGCCTCTCGGTCGGCGCTCGCCGAACGGACATCCTGCGGCAGTTCCTGCTCGAGGCCCTGATCCTCGGCGCGGCAGGGTCGCTCCTGGGAGTCGTGCTCGGGGTCGCCGTCCCTCTCGTCGTCCGCGCGCTCGTCACGCGCGTCGCGATCCGGATCTCTCCCGCGTCCGCGATGCTCGCGTTCCTCTTCTCGTGCTTCGTGACCCTTCTCTTCGGCGCGGTCCCGGCGTACCGGGCCGCGAAACTCGATCCGACGGAGGCGCTTCGCCATGAATAGATCGATTCCCGGGCTCCTCGCGCTCCTCGTTTTCGCCGGCGCGCCGCCCTGCCGCGCCCGGAACGCCGAAGTGGTGACGCTGCGGGACGCGGTCGCGGCCGCTCTCGCGCGCTCCCCCGGCGTCGCCGCGGCGGAGGCCGCCCGCGACGAGGGGGCGGCGGGCGCGCGCCTCGCGCGGGACGCGTTCCGGCCGTCGGCCGCGATCGTGGCAACTCCGGGCTATGCCAGCGGTCTGCCGGTCTTCGTCGCGGGACAGGTGCCGGCGATCGGCGGCGTCGACCTCCGCCAGACGATCTACGATCCCGGCGCCCGCGCCGATGCGTTGTCGGCCGAAGCGGCGGGTATCGGCCGGTCGGGGGAATTCGAGGCCGCGCGGACCGAGACGGTCCGCGCGGTCGTCGCGCTCTACGCGCGTTGCCGCGCGGACCGCGCCGCCGCGGAGGCCGCGGGCCGGCGGGTCGACGCCGCGCGGGAACTGCTCGGGCACGCCGAGGCGCGCCGGAAGGAAGGTCGCGAGACGGATCTCGCGGTCGAGCGCGCCTCGCTCGATCTCGCCCGTGCCCGCCAGAAGGCGCTCGACGCGGAGTCGGATGCGGATCTCGACATCCGCGAGATGCGGCTCGCGATCGGCGCCTCGTCCGGGGCCGAGATTCTGCTTCCGGACGATCCCGCGGCGGTTCTCCCGGCCCCGCCCGCCGACCGCGAGAGCGTCCTCGCCGCCGATCCGGCGCTCCACGCCCTCGAGCGCCAGGCGGAGATCCTCGACGCGGTCCGGAACGCGAAGGCCCGTACGCTTTCGCCGGTCGTCGAGGCGGAGGCGCAGTACTGGCGGCTCCCCGAGAGCTATGCGAAGTACTACAACCATTTCAAGGCGGACGACTGGAGCGTCGGGGTCGCCGTCTCGCTCCCGATCTACTCGGGGGGCCGCGTGGCCGAGGAGCGGGCGCGGAGCGAGAGCGCCTGGCGGCGGGCGGAGGAGCAGGCGAGGGAGCGCCGGGAGACGCTCGCTCTCCAGCTCGCGCGCAGCGAGGCGGCGGTCGCGCGGGCGGAGTCGGCCGCGGCGCTCGCGCGGAGGGCCCGCGGGATCGCCGAGCAGGCGGTCGCGGCCGCCGACGCGCTCGTGCGTGACGGCAGGGGAGACGCCGACGACCCGCTCCGCCGGAGAGAGGAGCTCTCCGACGCGGAGGACGCGGCCGCCCGGGCGGACCAGGAGCTCGCCGTCGCCCGGGCGGAGGCGCTGGCCGTTTCGGGACGCCTGATCTCCTCGCTCTCCTGAAGGTCTCCGGACCGGGGCAGCCCGGGGACGGGATTTGACTTATTAGTAAATATATGTATATTTATTTTTTATGGGACGCCGGGCCCGAATCACCCGAGCCGACGTGCTCGCCGCCGCCCGCGAGGCGTTCGCGCAGCGCGGGTTCGAGGGGACGACGCTCGCCGCGATCGCGGCGCGCCTCGACGTGAGTCCCGCGGCGCTTCTGCGGCATGCGCCCACGAAGGAAGCGCTCTTCGGCGCCGCGATGGCCTCGGGAGACCCGCGGCGTTCCGTCTTCCGCTCGACTTCCTCGATTCGCTCGACGGAAAGGAAGATCCGGCGCTCGTCCTGCGCGGAATCGCGGAACGCGCGATCCCGGTGCTCGAGGCGACTTTCGACGCGACGATCGTCGCCTGGCTGCATTCGCGGCGGCCCGGAACGCCTCCGGCGATCCCGCTCCCGTTCGACCCGCGGTCGAAGGCGACGCCGCCGAAGCAGGCCTTCCGGGCGATCGAGAAGTATCTCGAGAAGGCCGTCGCGGCCGGAAGGGTTCGCGTCGCCTCCCCGCGCGCGGCGGCGACCGCGTTCATGGGCGCGCTCTTCGCGTACGTGTCGTTCCACAAGCTGCTCCGCGTGCTCGAGCCGCCTCTTCCGCTCGACCGCTACCTCGACACCCTGATCGGCCTCTGGCAGGAGGGCGCGATCCGGCCCGCGGAGCACGCTCGCCGGACCTCGGGTTCCCGGGCGGCCGGCCGAAGGAGGAAGCCGTGAAGCGCCGGATCGCGATCGCCGCCGCGCTCATCCTCCTCGTCGCCGGCGCGGGCGGGTGGCTCTTCTGGCGGGGACGGGGGCCCGCGCCGACGGTCTTTTCCGGCACGATCGAGGTGCGGGACGCGCAGGTCGGGTCCCTCGTCGGCGGCAGGGTCGAGGCCGTGCACGTGGACGAAGGGGCGTCGGTCCGCAAGGGGCAGCCGCTCGTCACGCTCGAGCCGGACCTCCTCGACCGGCAGATCCGGGAGCAGGAGGCGCGCGTCCGGAACGCGGAGGCCAATCTCACGAAGACCGATTCGCGGCCCGCGCCGCGAGGAGATCGAGAGGGCGAAAGCCGACTGGCAGAACCTCGAGCGGGAGCGCGTGCGGCAGCAGACGCTCCTCGCCCAGGGTCTCGCGCCGCAGCAGCTGTACGACGCCGCCGCGACCGCGGCGAAGACGGCCAAGGAGACCTACCAGGAGCTCGCCCGGGGGAACCGTCCCGAGGACATCGCCTCCGCCCGGGCCGGCCTGCACGAACAGGAAGCGCAGCTCGACTATCTGCGGCGGCAGCGCGAGGAGCTCGTCGTCCGGGCGCCCGCCGACGGCATCGTCCAGACGATGGATCTGCGTCCCGGCGATCTCGTCGCGGCGAACCAGGGGATCGTGACGATCCTCGAGCCGTCGGAGATCTGGGTGCGGGTCTACGTGCCGGAGCCGAGGCTCGGCCTCGTCCGGGTCGGTCAGGAGGCCGCGGTTTCCGTCGACACGTTCCCGCGCCGGACGTTTCCGGGACGCGTCGTCGAGATCCGCCAGCAGGCGGAGTACACGCCGCGCAACGTGCAGACGCTCGAGCAGCGCGGCGACCAGGTCTTCGGCGTGAAGGTCGCGATCGTCCCGACGCCGGAGCTCAAGCCCGGGATGACCGCGTTCGTCCGCCTCTCGCCATGACGGGCAACGGCGGGCTCGGCCTCGAGGTGCGGAACGTGACGCGCGATTTCGGACCGGTGCGCGCGCTCGATTCGGTGTCGCTCTCGGTTCCCCGGGGAGAGATCTTCGGCCTCCTCGGCCCGAACGGCTCGGGGAAGTCGACGCTCATCCGGATCCTGTGCGGCCTTCTCGTGCCGACCGGGGAGGCGTACGTCGACGGCCTCGACGTGCGGACGCACGGCGAGGAGATCCGCCGGCGGATCGGCTACGTGCCCCAGAGGTTCTCGCTCTACGAAGACCTGACGGTGCTCGAGAACCTCGATTTCTTCGCGTCGGTCTACGGCCTGCCGCGGCGAGCGCGCCCGCGAGCGCCGCGGGTGGGCGATCGACCTGACGGGGATCGGCCCCTACCGCGACCGGCTCGCCGGGCAGCTCTCGGGAGGGTGGAAACAGCGGCTCGCGCTCGCGGCGTCGCTCATGCACGATCCCCGCGTCCTCTTCCTCGACGAACCGACGGCCGGGATCGACCCCGTCGCCCGGCGCGAGCTGTGGAACCTCCTCTTCGAGCTCGCCGCCCGGGGGGCGACCGTTCTCGTGGCGACTCACTACATGGACGAGGCGGAACGATGCGGGGCGGTCGCCTATCTCTATCTCTCGAAGATGCTCGTCTCGGGCCGGCCCGACGATCTCACGCGCCTTCCGGAGGTCACGCCGGCCGGAATGCGGCGAATCGAGGCGGCCTGCGAACAGGGAGTCGCGGCGCTCATGGGCCACGCGCGTACGCTGCCGTACGTCGAGGACGTCACGATCTTCGGGAATTCGCTCCATCTCCTGGTTCGCGGCGGGAAGGACGACGCGTCGATCGCGCGGGAGCTCGAGAGCGGCGCGGGCTCGCGCGTGACGGTCCATCCGATCGACCCGACGCTCGAGGACGTGTTCGTGCGTCTGACGAAGATCCACGCGGGGCGAAACGCCCGGCCCGCGGTCGAGGCGGCGTCGTGACGGGACTGGCGGCGGTCCTGCGCAAGGAATGGACCCAGATGTTCCGCGATCACTGGACGCTCCGGATGGCGTTCGTCATCCCGATCCTCGAGCTCGTGCTCTTCGGGCTGATCGACACGAACGTCCACAACGTGCCGACGGCGGTGTTCGACCAGAGCCGCACGGCCGAGAGCCGGCAGCTCGTCCAGGACCTCGTCAACACGGGCTACTTCGCGGTGCGTACCCGGCCGCCGTCGGCCGACGCCCTCCGCCGGGAGATCGTCGCGGGGAAGGTCTCCGTCGGGGTCCTGATCCCTCCCGAATTCGCGCGCCGGCGGCTCAACGGCGAGCCGGCGGATTTCGAGGTCCTGATCGACGGCTCGGATTCGACGATCTCGTCCCAGACTCTCGCCGCCGCGAGCGGCGTGGCGTTCCAGCGGTCGATGCAGGAGATCGCGGCGCGCGCGGGTGTGGCCGATCTTCCGCTCCGGATCCATCCGCTCCTCCTCTTCAATCCCGATTCCCGCAGCGCGAATCTCCTGATCCCGGGGCTGATTGCGATCCTTTTGACGTTCTCCGCGACGTTCCTCGCCGCCTTCGGGATCGTCAAGGAGCGGGAGCGCGGCACGCTCGAGCAGCTGATGGTGACGCCGGTCTCGCCGGTCGCGGTGGTGATCGGAAAGCTCCTGCCGTATCTCGCGCTCGCCTTCGCGCAGCTCATCGTGATCCTCATCCTCATGGCCACGCTCTTCCGGGTGCCGATCCACGGAAGCGTCCCGCTCCTCTTCGGCCTCTCGACGATCTATCTGTTCTCGCTCCTCGCGCTCGGCCTGCTCGTTTCCTCGCGGGCGAAGACCCAGATGGAGGCGATCCAGCGCGCGCAGGTCATCCTGCTGCCCTCGTTTCTCCTGTCCGGCTACTTCTTCCCGCTGTCGTCCCTCCCGGCGTGGCTCCGCCCGATGGCCTATCTCCTTCCCGCGACGTACTACATCCGGATCGCGCGCGGGATCATCATCCGCGGCGCGGGGTTCCTCGATCTCTGGCCGAGTGTCGCGGCGCTCGTTCTCATCTCGGCCGTGCTCGTCGGCGCCAGTACCCGCGCGTTCAAGAAGACGATCGGCTGACGCCGGCCGGCGCGCTCGCGCCGGACGGTTCGAATCGATCGGCGCCCCGGCTTAGAATTCCTTCCCATGTGCGGCATCGCCGGACTGGTGGACATCTCCGGCAGACCGCCCGATCGACACGTCCTTCTCGACATGATGCGGCGGATCGCGCATCGGGGGCCCGACGGCGGCGGCTGGATGGAAGACATGGCGGGATCGATCCTGGAGGGCGCCCGCGAGTCGTCCATTCCCGCGTCCGCGCGGCATTTCGCCGCCGGGCACGCGGGCGCGAGCGCGGCGCTCGGCCATCAGCGGCTCGCCATCACGGACCTTTCCGAAGCCGGGGCGCAGCCGATGAGCCGCGGCGCCGGGCGCTGGTGGATCGTCTTCAACGGCGCGATCTTCAACGCGCCCGAGCTCCGGCGCGAGCTCGAAGCCGGGGGAGAGCGCTTCGAGAGCGCGACCGACACCGAGGTCCTCCTCGCGTCGTGGATCCGATGGAAAGAAGAGGCGCTCCACCGGCTCAACGGGATGTGGGCGTTCGCGATCTGGGACTCGCGGGAGCGCGAGCTCTTCGCCTCGCGCGACCGGTACGGGATCAAGCCGTTCTACTGGACGGCCGCCGGCGATCTCTTCGCGTTCGGGTCGGAGCCGAAGGCGCTTCGGGCCGTCCGCCCGGCGGCGCCCGACCTCAAGCTCGTGTCGGACTATCTCGCCTTCGGTTCGAGCATCCCGGAGGGCGACGCTACCGCCTACGAAGGCTACCGAGAGCTTCCGGCGGGGTCGATCCTCCGGGCGGGCGCGTCGGGCGTCCGCGTGGAGAGGTGGTACGACCTCGACGCCCGGGTCCGAGACCTCCCCCCGCCGCCGTCTTTCGAAGGAGCTGCCGCGCGCCTGCGCGGACTTCTCGAGGACGCGATCCGGATCCGCCTCCGCGCGGACGTTCCCGTCGGGCTCCTGCTCTCCGGCGGCGTCGATTCGTCCGGGATCGCGGGAATCCTGGCCGCGAATCACCGCGGTTCGTTCTCCGGGCCGGCGATATCCCTCCGGTACCGGCGGGCGGAGATCGACGAGAGCGGCTACTCGGACGCCGTCCTGCGCGCGACGGGAATCCCGGGCGATTTCGTCGAACCGACGCCGGAGGGCTTCGACCGCGATCTCGACGATTTCGTGTCGCGGACCGACCATCTGACGATGGGGTCGGTCGGATACGCCCAGTACCTGCTCTACGAGCGGGCGCGCGCCGTCGGGCTTCCGGTGATCCTCGTGGGGCAGGGGTCCGACGAGCTCTTCGGCGGCTACGAGCCGTGGGACGTTCACGTGGCTCAGCTCTGGAACCGGGGACGGAAGGGAGAGGCGATCCGCGAAGCGCTCCTCTCCGGCCACCGACAGTGGGGATGGCCGATCGGAGTCCGGCACACGATCGGCGTCCTCCGGACCGCGTCCCGCCCGCCTCGATGTCGATGCGACCGCGCCGGAACGCTTCAGGAGCACCAGCGGCACCTGCTGCTCCTCGATTACCTTCCCGCCATCCTGAAATCCGAAGACCGGAACTCGATGGCATCGGCCGTCGAGTCGCGCCTGCCGTTTCTCGATCACCGGATCGTCGAGTTCGCGAGGACGCTGCCCTCCGATTACCTCTGCCGCGGCGGATGGACGAAGGCGGTGCTCCGCCGCGCGCTCGAGGGCCTCGTTCCCGAATACGTCCTGCGCCGCCCGCGGAAGCTCGGGCTTCCGGGGCCGCTCGCGGGACTGGCCTGCGCGCCGCAGGCGGAGGCCGCGCGCCGCCGGCTGGTCGAGGGCGGCCGGTTCCCGGCCTCCCTGCTTCCCGAAGTCGGGCCCGCGCTCTCCATCGCCGGGCAGATGCGTCTTCGCATTCTCGACGCCTGGGCCCGGACCTGCCTCGACGCGCCGCCCGCCGCCGCGGCCGGACCGGAGGGACCCCGTACCGTCGTCGCCTGATCGCGGCCCCGGTTCACCGCGACGTCGGGGCCGCGGGCGCGATCCGCCGCCGGAGCGCGAGCGCGCGGCCGCCGAGCCATCGCCGGTCGAGCCGGCGCAGGAGGCCGGCCCAGCCGCGATCCTGCTCCCACTCTTCCGCGATGCGGTTGATCTCGAGCCGCGCCTGGATCGCGTCGGCGAGATCCGGGCGCCCCGCGCGCCGCGCCGCGGGGACGAGAGGCTTCCAGTAGTAGTCGAGGCGGCGATACGGCGCGACGCCGGGAAGATTCCGGATCGCTTCGGCCGTGACGTCGCGCGGGAACGTCTCGGAATCCGCGAGCGCCCCCGCGGCGAGGAGCTCCATCATCGTCCGGAGACATTTCTCGCACTTCCCGCAGTTGAGGAGCGGGTCGCCGGGAAGCGGAAAGCTGCAGCTGAAAAGGTGGCGGCGGCCCGGCACGGATCTTCCCACGCGGGCCGCCTTCTCTTCGCGCGTGACGCCGATCCCGTCGTGGACGAAGCGCAGCGCCGAGGTTCCGAAGAGAGGGTCGAGCAGGGGGTGCGATCCCCAGGGGTGAAGACCCGACAGGACGTCGTCCGACGCCGCGAGGGCGATCGCGGAGAATCGTCCCGAAAAGAGCTGCGCGATCGCGCCGAAGAACGCGCCGTGGTACTCGAGACTGAACGAGCGAAGGTCATCCTGGAGGTCGAGCAGGTTCGTGGAAACGACGGTGAGCGGCAGCCCGGCTTCGGCGGCGGTCGCCCGAACCGCGCGTTCCGACCGGAGGCCCGCCTCGGCCCTCTGCGCCTCCGCGGGAAAAAGGGCGGTGCGCGAGACGAAGATCGCGCGCCGGACGGCCGACGGGTGCTCCCGGGGCAGGCCCACGCCGCGCGAAAGCAGGAGATGGAGCGAGTCGAGTCCGCCGCTCAGGAAGATCGCCTCACCTCCGCCCGCGGGCGGATATCCCGCGCGGAATCCTTCGGAGGGCTCGATCGCCGGCGGCGGCCGGTCGCCGCCGTACCAGGCCCGGAGCACCGCTGCCGCGGCGCGGAGTCCGTCACGGAGGATCGGGCAGACCGCCCCTTCCACGGCGATACGGCGCTCTCGGGTCCGGAGGGCGGCGACGAACACCGCGATCAGGAAAGCGTTCGGGTCCGCGGCGGGAACGTCGCCGGAGAGAAAGGAGAAGTGCAGATCGAACGGCGCCCGGACGGCGTCCTCCCACTCGACGCGGGCGGCGACTGCCTCTCCGCCGGCGCCCCGGACGCGGCGGATCGCGCCGACCTTCATCGGATGCCTCCGATCCGGCGGACGCGGCGGATCGCGCCGCCCAGCCAGCGCTCGTCGGCGCGGCGCAGCGCTCCCTTCCACCCTGCCCCCCGGCTCCAGCGGTCGTGTGCCTCCTGCCGGGCGGTCAGCCGGGCGATCGCGTCGGCGAGATCCCGGCGGCCCGCCTCCCGCGCCGCGGCAAAGAGCTCGTTCCAGTAGTAGCTCATGATCCGGAAGTCGTCGAGGGTCGCGATCGCGTCGATCGTCTCGGCCGATACGCGCCCCGGCGGGAATGTCGGTGGATGCTCGATTCCGGCGGCGACGAGGAGCGACACCCGCGTCCGCACGCACTTTTCGCAGGCGCCGCAGTTGATCGCGTCGCCCGGGAGCGGGCCCTGGCCGCACACGTAGAGAGACTCGAGCGCCGCCGGCCATCGGGCGAGCGCCGCCGTCTTGCGGAGGCGTGAGGTCTCGATCCCGAGGAAGCGGATCGCGACCGCGGCGGTTCCGAGGTGCGGGTCGATCAGCGGGTGCGAGCCCCAGGGGAGGAGCCCGTTGTGCAGGTCGTGGGACCCGCTGATCGTGACGTCGGTCAGGTGCGGGCCGGCGGCGAGCCCGCCGGCCGCGAGCAGCGAGCCGTGCGCCCACCGCAGATGACCCTCGGCGTCCGGTTCCAGCTCGGCGGCGTTCGTGAGAATCTCCGATCGCTCGAGTTCCGCGGCGTCCGTGATGGCCCGGACGGCGCGCCCGCTTCGGACCTCGACGTGCGCCCGCCGCTCCGGAGAGGAGTCGACCGGAAAGAGGAAGTCTCGCAGACGCACCGCTTCGCGGAACGAAAGCGGATGGTCCCGGGGAAGATCGCGGCGGTTCCGGAAGATCTCGAAAGTGGAATCGATCCCCCCGGAGGCCATGATCGCCGCGCGTCGGCGCGCCGCCGGACGCGGAGGGACGAACCCCGTCGCGGGTTCGATCGTGGGGGCGGGCCGCCGATCCCGGTTCCAGGCGCCGAGAAGAGCGGCGGCCGCCTCGATGCCGTCGCGCAGACGGGGACACACGGAGGCCTCGACGGCGATGCGCCGCTCTCCCCGGCGGAACGCCGGCATCGCCGCCGCGGCGACGAAGGCGTTCGGGTCGATCGGCGCGCCCGCCCGGGAACCGGCGGCCTCGAAGAAGACGGTGAGCGGGGGCCGGTCGGAGTCCTCCCACACGATCGTGGCCTCGGTCCGCACGCCTCCGCCGCCCGGCGCCGTTCGAAATCCCCCGATCTTCATGCGAAGAGCCGCCGGTAGAGCTTCTTGATCCGGCCGCCGAGGACGTCGCGGTCGAACTTCCGGACGGCGCCAGACCAGTCGAGCCCTTCGACGCGCCGCCGGTGGCGGATCGTGGCGCGGATTTTGCGCTCGATCGCCGCGGCGACGTCCTCGCGGCCGCGCGCGCGCATCGGCGCGACGAGCGTCCCCCAGAAGTACTCCGTCCCGTTGTCGAATTCGAGACCGCGGATCGCGTCCGCCGTCACCCCTCCCGGCGGAAACGAGCGCGCGTGCTCGAGCACGCCGCCCGCCTCCATCTCGACGAGGGTCCGGACGCACTTCGTGCATTTCCCGCAGTTCATCGTGCTTCCCGCGGGCGCGTCGCTGCAGGAGATCAGCCGCTCGAGAGCGACGGTCCGCCCCCGCAGGCGGACGAGCTTGTCGACGCGCCGCGCCGCGAGGTCTTCGTGGCGGACGGCGAGCGCCGCGCTTTCGTAGCCGCCGTCGAGCAGCGGGTGCGTTCCCCACGGAACGAGGTGCTCCGCCGGCCACGACGAGGCGAGGGCGACGGTCGTGAAGCGCCCCGCGAGCAGGTGTGCGCCGGAAAGGAGCGCCCCGCCCAGGTACTCGTAGGCGAAGAACGAAAGATCGGGCTCGAGCCGCCTCAGGTTCGTGGTGATCCGCGCGAGCGGCACGCCGATGTCGGCGGCGACTTCGCGGAGAGGGACTTCGATCCTGGCGTACTGCGACACCGCCCACGGGGATTCCTCGCCTCGCGGGTAGTCGAGACCGCGTACCCAGAGCGCCCGCGAGAGGCGCGCGGGATGGTCCGCGGGAAAGTCCTCCCGATTGGAATAGAAGAGGTGCAGCGAATCGATGCCCCCGGTGAGAAAGCCGGCGGAAGCGGGAACCGCGCGCGGAACCGCCGCGGTCCATCCGTCGCGCGGCTCGAGACGGGGCAGCGGCGCGGTCGTCGGGCGCCAGGACCGGATCACTCCGCCGACGATTTCGAGGCCGGCGGCGAGCACCGGACAGACGGCGCCGTCGACCGCGATGCGCCGTTCGCGGTGGCGCAGAGCCGGAACGAACGCGGCGGCGGCGAACGCGTTCGGGTCGGGGCATGCGTCCGCCGCGAGGTCCTCGTCGATGTCCCACCAGATCTCGACGTCCGGGCGGTTCGAGTCCTCCCAGGCGACCGTCGCGGAGAAACGCGTCCCGAAGGTTCCCGGTCCCTTTCGGAATTCGCCGATCCTCATCCTGATCTCCGCAGCCACCGGCTCGCCCCGAGGAGCGCCGAGCCGAGGAATCGCCGGTCGAAGCGGCGGAGCGCGCCTTTCCAGCCACGATCGAGCCCCCACGCTTGCGCGGTGCGCGCCCGCCGGACGAGACTCGCCGCGGCATCGGCCAGATCGTCCCGGCCCCGCGCGCGAAACGTCTCCACGAGCTCGCTCCAGAATCCGACGACGGCCCAGGGATGCGGGCCGGGGCGAAGATCCCGGAGAATCCCCGGGGTGACGCCGGCCTGCTCGAAGCTCGCCGCTCCGGCGGCGGACGGCCCGAGGGCGGCGAGCGTCCGCAGGCATTTCTCGCAGCGTCCGCAGTTCAGGCTCCCGGATTCGAGAGGACCCCGGGTGCAGACCATCAGCGACGCGAGCCCCTCCGGCCACGCGGCGATCCGGGCCGCTTTCTCGATGCGCGACGTTTCGATGCCGTCGTGGAGAACGGCCAGCGCGCTTCCGGAGTAAAGGGGATCGAGAACCGGATGCGAGCCCCAGGGCCGAACCTTCGGGACGTCGAGATCGGCCGCGATCGAGGCCGCGGAGATCCGCCGCGAGAGGAGATGAGCCACGGCCGCGAGGGCGGCGGAGTGGTACTTCGCCCCGAAGAAGGTGAAATCGTCGTCGAGGGTCCGCAGATTCGTGCGGACGAAGATCGGCTCGAGGTTCGCAGCTCTCGCGACGTCGGAGGTCGCTCTCCGGGTACGCCGCCAGTAATCCTCCGACCGCGGGGATCGGTCCGCCGGGGCGAAAATGTATCCCTCGAGGACGATCGCGTCGCGGAAGGACGCGGGATGGCCGGCAGGATACCGGTCGCGGTTGCGCGCGATCGAGAACAGCGAGTCGAGGCCGCCGGAGAGGAAAACGGCCGCGCGGGGCGGCTCCGCCGGAAACCGCGGCGCCGTTCCGCCGGACGACTCGATCGCGGGGGAGCTTCCGGTGCCGAACCAGTTTGCGAGCAGCCCGACGGCCGCCGCGAGCCCCTCGCGGAGGCGCGGACAGAGCGTTCCTTCGACGAGGAGCCGCCGCTCACCGTGATGCTGCGCGGTGATCGCCGCCGCGACGGCGAAGCCGTCGAGCTCGTCGGCGAGCGCCGGGCCGTACTCCGGCGCGACCTCCGCCCAGATCTCCCGCACCGGCCGATCCGAATCTTCCCACGCCACGGTTGCCGACACGCGAATCGCGTCTTCCGACGTCCCGCGGCGGAGATCGAAGAGCCTCATGCGCGCGCTCTCCGGAAGAGCCGGCGGCGGGCCCGGAGGAGCCGCTCGCCGAAGATCCGCCGGTCGATCCGACGCAGGAGCCCGGTCCAGCCGGCGTCCGCGTGCCAGCGCTCGACGCCGTGCGCCCGGCGCACCCGGCGCTCGACGGCGCGCGCGAGATCGAGCCGGCCACGGCGCCGCAGCGGCTCGACGAGGGGGGGCCAGTAGAACCCAAGGTCGGCGGGAACGTCGGCCGATTCGATGGCCGCCGGAGTGAGCTCCGCCGCAAATGACGCGGCGCCGGGCGGTGCTCCCGCGGCCGCGAGCTCCGTCATCGTCCGGACGCACTTCTCGCAGCGCCCGCAGTTGAGCACTCCGCCGGGAAGGGGCGCTTCGTGGCAGACGAGCAGGTGCGCAAGGAGCTCCGGGCGCGCCGCGATCGCCTCGATTTTCTCGAGACGGGTCCGGTCCGCTCCTTCGTGCCGGATTTCGAGGGCGCCGGTCGAGAAGAGCGGATCGAGGAGCGGATGCGAACCGGTGGGAGTGAGAACGGCCGGAATCTCGTGGCCCGATGCGAGAGCGACGTCCGTCCAACGCGAGGAGAAGAGGTGCGCCATCGACGCGTATGCGGCGGCGAAATACTCCCGTCCCGCGAACGCGAAGCTCGGCTCGACGTCGAGGATGTTCGAGTCGATTCGGGTCAGGGCGACGTCGAGGGCAGCGGCGAGCGCGGACGAGGAACGGGACGCTCGATCACGGAGGTCCTGCTCGGCATCCGATCCGGGCGCGTGGATGAAGGGAAATCCGGCGACGTGGAGCCCGTCGCGGATCGAGGCCGGGTGATCGGTCGCAAACCGGGAACGATTTCGAAGGAAGAGGTCGAGGGAGTCCGCTCCTCCCGAGAGAAAGGCGGCGGACCGCGGCGAGGCCGGAAACGGAGCGCGAAAACCGCCGGAAGGCTCGATCGCGGGCAGCCGCCGCGGCTCTCCGTACCATCCTTCAATGAGCGCCGCGGCGGCCTCGAGCCCGTCGCGGAGGCGCGGGCACGCCGCTCCCTCGAGAGCGATCCTCCTCTCGCCGTGCCGGATCGCGGGAAATGCGGCCGCCAGCAGGAAAGCGTCCGGCTCGGGCTCGATCGACGGCGCGCCTTCCCCTTCGGCTCCGTAGACGAGATCGACCGGAGGGCGAGGGGCGTCCTCCCAGACGATCGTCGCGCCGACTTCGACGCGGGTATCCCCCCTTCGGGAGAACAGGCTTTCGATCCTCACGCCCGCCCCGCCCGGAGCCTTCTCCGCGCGCCCAGGAGCGCCGAACCGAAGAGCTTCCGATCGAACCGGCGAAGCCGTCCTTTCCAGCCGGCGTCGCCCATCCATGCCCGTACCCGGTCCATCTCGGCGATCTTCGCGTCGATCTCGGCCGCCAGATCGTGCCGCCCTTCCCGGCGAAGCTGCTCCGGAAGCGGCCTCCAGAAGAAGGACGTGTGCGGATCCGGGTGCAGCGCCCGGATCGATTCCACGGCGAGCGAGCCTTCCGGAAAGGCCCGGAGAGGCGCTCCCGCGAGCCGCAGTTCGATCTGCGTGTGCAGGCATTTCTCGCACCGGCCGCAGTTGCGCCCGGGGCCGTCGATGGGCGTCGTCAGGCAGACGTGGAGGAGCGCGAGGAGCTCCGTGTGCGCGGCGAGCGATCTCGCCTTCTCGAACCGGGTGCGTTCCGCGCCCGCGTGGCGGAATCGCAGCGCTCCCGTCGAATAGAACGGGTCGAGCAGCGGATGCGAACCGAGCGGGTCGAGGCGCACGCCGAGCTGTTGCGCGGATGCGAACGAAACGTCGGTCAGGCGCCCGGACAGGAGGTGCGCGACCGCCGCGTAGGCGCTGCCGAACCATTCCTGGCGAAAGAAGAGGAAGTCCCGGTCGAGCTCGCCGAGGTTCGTCCGGACGAAGGTCAGGGCGACGTCGAGCCGGGCGGCGATCGCCGACGCCGCGGCGCGCGCGCGCGAAGTGAAGCTCTCGCTCGAAGGAGATCCGGGCGGACCCGTGAACGGGAGACCGGAAACGTGCAGCGCGTCCTCGAAGCGGGCCGGGTGCCCCGGAGGGAAGTGCGCGCGATTGCGCACGAAGACGTCGAGGGAGTCCATCCCGCCGGAAAGGAACGCCGCCGCCCGGCGGTCGTGCGCCGGGAGCGGGACCTGGAAGCCGGCGCTCGGTTCGATCTCCGGAAGGAGACGCGGCCCCCCGTACCAGGTCCTCAGGATCGCAGCGGCCGTCCGAAGCCCGTCGACGAGCCGGGGGCACGCCGCCCCGTCGATCGCGATCCGCCGCTCGCCGTGCCGCATCGCGGGAAGGGCGCATGCCAGGAGCATCGCGTTCGTGTCGACGCGCAGATATCCGGCGGCCGGACCGCGCGAATCGAAGAAGAGGTCGAACGGCTCCCGGGGCGCGTCTTCCCACCGGATTCGGGCGGACGCGCGGACGGCGTCTCCTTCCGGGCGGCACTCGAGACCGTCGATCCTCATCGCGGCCGGAGCCGCCGGACGGCGCGGACCGCCGCCGTGAGCTTTCCCCGGAGGAACAGCCGGTCGAACCGCTTGACGAGTCCCTTCCCGTCTTCCTCGTCGCGCCACCGGCGGAAGCGGCGGGCCGCCTCGAGCTTCTCTTCGACGATCGCGGCGAGGTCTTCCCGTCCCGAGCGGCGAAGCGGACCGGAGAGCTCGTCCCAGAACTCCTCGAATCCCGTCGTGTAGTCGAGCGACCGGAGGGCTTCCGGCGTGACGTCGCTTTCCCGGAAGGTCTCGGCTTCCGCGAGCCGCCCGAGGACGAGGAGCCCGACGGCGGTCCGGAGGCACTTCTCGCATGCGCCGCAGTTGGCGCGATCGCGCGGCGGGGGTCGCCAGTTGCACGTCTGGAGCCGGCGAAGGCCTTCCGGCCACTCCGCCACGACCGCGAGCTTCTCGAGCCGGGTGCGCCCCGCGCCGTCATGCCGGATTGAGAGGGCCGCGCTCGCGTAGTTCGGGTCGAGCAGCGGATGCGAGGCGCATGGAATCAGATGTCCTAACTCGTACGAGGAAGGAATCGACAGCGCCGATATCCGGCCGGTCAGCGCGTGTCCCGCCGCGGCGAGAGCCGCTCCGAAGAAATCGTGGATGTAGAAGTCGAGGTCGTCGTCCAGATCGCGCAGGTTGTAGCGCATCGGGACGAGATCGATCCCGCATTCCCGGGCGAGCTCCGACAGCGACGTGGCGCGCTGCTCGAACCTCTCGAACTCGAGCGGACCCGAGTCGGGCAGTCCGAAATCGTGCCCGAGAATCAGGATCCCGTCCCGGATCGCCGACGGATGATCCCGCGGAATTTCGAGGAGATTCATCCGGATCGTGAAGAGCGAGTCGACGCCTCCCGAAAAGAGCGCGGCGGCGCGCGGCGGCTCGCGCCGGCGGGGCGGGCGAAAGCCCTCGGCAGCCTCGATCGCGATCGGAGGCGGCGGCGCGCCTCTCCAGGAGGCGAGGACCGCGAGCGCTCCGCGGAGCCCTTCGCGGAGCTCCGGACAGACGGCGCCTTCGACGCGGATCCTCCGCTCTCCGTGGCGAACCGCGGGCACGATGCACCCCGTGACGAACGCGTCGGGGCTGGGGGTGAGCGCGCCGGCCAGGCTCTCGTCGGTCTCGAACCAGACCGTCCGGGAGGGACGGTCGGCGTCCTCCCACACGACGTCGGCCGCCACTCGCGCTCGCCCTTGCGACGATTCGCGCCGCGGAGCGGAGATCCTCACCTGGCGCTCCCGAAGCCCCGGCGCGCGACTCGCCGTCCGAGCGCCATGCCCCGCCCGCCGAGAAGGCGCCCGTCGATCCGGCGCAGGACGCTTCGCCAGCCGCCGCCGAAGAGCCAGGCCTTGCGGCGGAGCGCGGCGGACGCGATCCTCGCGGCCTCGCGCGAGAGATCTTCCCGCCCCGCTTCCCGGAGCGGAGCCACGAGATCGCCCCAGAAGACCGCCGAATCGATGCGAAGCTCCGAGCCGGAGACGGCTTCGGCCGTCAGCGTTCCGCGCGGGAAGGACTCCGCGGCATCGATCCCTCCGCAGACGAGAATTTCGGCGAGCGTCCGCAGGCACTTCTCGCACCGGCCGCAGTTCGGCGCGTCGGGATCCGGCCACGAGTGGCAGACGAAGAGATGCCGGAGAGCGGGATCGTGAGCGAACCCGCGGACCTTGTCGAGACGGCTCCGGTCGGCGCCGTCGTGCCGGACTTCGATCGCGCCGGTCGAGAAGAACCCGTCGAGCGACGGGTGCGACCCGGATGGCACCATTCCGGCCGCGGCATGCTGTCCCGCCGCGATCGACGCCGCCGTGACGCTCGAGAGCAGATGGACGCCCGAAAGGAATGCCGCGCCGTACCATCGGCGCTCGAAGAAATGGTAGCTCGGCTCGAGCTCGACGAGGTTGGTGCGGATCGCGACGAGACGGGCTCCCGCCAGGGCGGCCATGGCGGCCGCCGCGGCCCGGCTGCGCTCGACGACGCTCTCGACGGCGGGAGATCCGGGCGGACCGACGTAGGCGATCCCGGACACGTTGACGGCGTCCCGGAACGACGCGGGATCGGAGCGCGGAAACCCTGCACGGTTCCGGACCAGGAGATCGAGAGAGTCGACGCCTCCCGAGAGGAGAAGCGCGGCGCGGGGCGCCGGCGCCTTCGGCGGGGAGGCGAATCCGCGGGAAGGCTCGATCATGGCGGACGCGCGCTCGCCGTACCAGGAGCCGAGGAGCGCAATCGCCGACGAGAGGCCGTCGCGGAGGCGCGGGCAAACGCTGCCCTCGATCGCGATGCGCCGCTCGCCGCGTCCGAACGCCGGGATCGCGCAGGCGAGGAGGAACGCCTCGGCCGACGGGCGGACCTCGGCGGCGGCTTCTCCATCGATCTCGTACCACAGCGTCAGCGGCGGGCGGCCCGCCTCCTCCCACTCGATCCGCGCGGTGGCGCGGACGGCGTTCGAAACCGGGACGAGCTGCAGATCGGTGATCTTCACGAGCGGCGGGGACGCCCCACCCTCGGGAGCTTAGTGGACGATCAAAGAGGCGGTCAACGCGCCCGGGAAGGCGCGACTTCGAGTCTCACGGCAAAGCGCGCGAGGCGCGAGGCCGACGGGATGCGGGCGCCCGAGCCCGCGGCCGAGGCGTACCGGGGCGTACATTGAGGCCGCGGGTCGTGGCGCCCGCGCCCGTCCGCCTCGATGCATCGTCGCGCTTTCTCTATGCCGCTACGGCGCCGTCGGCGACAATGCGCCCGTCGCGCATCTCGACGATTCGCCCCGTGCGGCGCGCGAGCGTCATGTCGTGCGTGATGACGACGAGCGTCCGACCCTGTTTCCAGAGCTCGGAGAAGAGGCTCATGATGTCGGTCCCGGAGCTCGTGTCGAGGTTCCCGGTCGGCTCGTCGGCGAGGAGAATGTCCGGCTCCATCGCGAGCGCGCGCGCGATCGCGACCCGCTGCATCTGGCCGCCGGAGAGCTCGGTCGGCCGGTGCTCGCCGCGGTCGGCGAGACCGACGCGCGCGAGGAGCTCCTCGGAGCGGCGGCGCCGCTCCTTCGGAGAAACCCCGCCGAAGAGCATCGGCATCTCGACGTTCTCGATCGAGGTGATCTGCGGCAGCAGGTTGAAGCTCTGGAACACGAAACCGACCCGCCGGTTCCGGACGTCGGCGAGCGCGTCGCGCGTGAGACCGGCGACCCGCTCTCCGGCGAGCGCGTACTCCCCGCCGGTCGGCGTGTCGAGGCAGCCGATCAGGTTCATGAGCGTCGATTTTCCGGATCCCGAAGGTCCGACGATCGAGGCGAACTCTCCGCGCCGGATCTCGAGGTCGATTCCCTTCAGCGCCTCGACCTTCACGCGGCCGGTGTCGTAGACCTTCCGGATCCCTTTCATCGCGATGATGGGACCGCCGTTCGTCGCGCCGGGCGCCTCGGGACCGGTCTTCGGGACTCTACTCATAGCGCAGCGTCTCCGCCGGATCGATCGCCGCCGCCCGCCGGGCCGGGAAGTAGCCGGCGGCGAGCCCGATCGCTCCCAGAATGCCGGTCGTCACGGCGCCGATCGGCGCCGAAATCCGCGGATGCCCGAGATACCCCATCACCTCGCTCGAGTCGAGCGGGATGAGCGAGAGGAGCGTGACGAGGACGAGCGCGATCGCGATCCCCGCGGTCCCGCCGAGGAACGTGTAGAGCGAGGCTTCGAGCACGAACGGCCCGGTGATCCAGCGCGGGCGCGCGCCGAGCGCCATCTTCACGCCGATCTCGCGCGTCCGCTCCTTCACGACGGCGTACATGATGTTGGCGACCCCGACTCCGCCGACGATGAGCGTGAGCGCGCCGACGATCCCGAGGAAGACCTGGATCCCGAGCAGCATCTGCGCCTCCTCCTTGTTGTCGGAGACCGTGTCCCACACGCCGAGGGCGCGGTCGTCGGACGGGTCGAACCGGTGGCGGGAGCCGAGGACGTGCCGCAGGCGGTCGAGAGCGGCGGCCATCTGCGTCGGATCCTCGACGCCCACGACCAGGTTGTCGAGATTCTGGTGGCCGAACATCGCGAGGAACGTCGGCAGCGGGATGAACGTCTGGTTCTCGTCCTGGTTCATGTAGCTGTTGTCCTGGATCCGGTGCCTGAGCACCCCGACGACGAGGAACGGGGCGTTCGCCACGAGGAGCGTCTTCCCGACCGGGTCCTCGGCTCCGAAGATCTCCTTCGCCTGTTTGTCGCCCAGGAAGATGACGCGCCGCGAATCGCGGATGTCGCGGCCGTCGATGAACCGGCCCCCCGGCACCGGCACCTGGTTGCGCCACGTCCGGTAGGGCGCCTCGACGCCGACGACGCTGCCGTTGACGGTCTTGCGTCCGTAGGCGAGCGGCACCCGTCCCTTCTGGATCTCGCCGATCACCGTCGCGACGTCGGCCATGCGCGCCTGCGCGTACGCCGATTCGTCCTCGGGGAACGTGAGCCGGCGGCCCGGAGGCATTCCCGCGAACGCCTTCGTCGTCTGGCCCGGCCAGATGATCGCGATGTCCTTCCCCATCCCCTGGGAATTCCGGATCAGCTGCTCCCGGAATCCCTGGCCGAACGCGAGGAGCAGCAGAACGGACACGGTCCCCCACGCGATCGCGGCGACCGTCAGCACCGCCCGCTTCTTCTTCAGGCGCGCCGTCTGCAGGAAGAGGTGCAGGACCACCGCGAACGTCGAGGCACGGGGCGTCTTCGCGTTCACAGCTTCATCGCCACGACCGGATCGAGCCGCGACGCCTCCTTCGCCGGGAAATAGCCCGCCAGGAAACCGATCGTCCCGAGGATCGCCGCGGTGGCGAGCGCGATGACGGGAGAGAGCTCCGGCCGGCCGATCGTATCGCCCAGCCCCTTCGCCGGGACCGCGAGACAGATGACGAGCGACAGGAGCAGCCCGATCGCGCCGCCCGTTCCGGTCAGCACCATCGTCTCGACGAGGAGCTGCCGGAGCACGAAGCGCTCGCGGGCGCCGAGCGCCATCTTGATGCCGATCTCGCGGGTGCGCTCGTCGACGATGACGTTCATGATATTCGACACGCCGATGCCTCCCACGATGAGCGTCAGCACGCCGATGATCCCGAGGAACAGGTTGAACGCGAGGAAGAACACGTCGAAGAAGTGGAACTGCTCGGTCGTGTCCCAGATCGAGAGCGCCTCCTTGTCGTTCGGGTCGAACCCGCACCTTCGGGCGAGGATCCCGCGCACCTCCGCGATCGCCTCCTTCGAGAGCCGCCCGGGTCGGGGCTGGAAGATCAGGTTGTTGCAGTATTTCTCCCCGGTGATCACCCGCATCGTGCTCGCCGGGACGTAGATCTTGTTCGCGTCCCGTCCGCCGTATGAGGAATTCTGGATCTTGTGCTGCTGGACGCCGATCACGAGGAACGGAGTCTCCTCGACGAACACGGTCTTCCCGACCGGGTCGTCCTTGCCGAACATGTCGGTCGCGAGCTTGTCGCCGACGAACGCGACGCGGCGCTGCCCCGAGAGGTCGAGCGGATCGAGGAACCGTCCTCCCGCCTGCGGGATGAGGTTGCGCACGTCGCCGAAGAACGGGTTGACGCCCGAGATGCCGACGTTGAAGGTCTTCGTCCCGAGGCGGACCTTCATCTCCTTGCGGTACTCGGTCGAAATCCCGGTGATCTGCGTCGCCTGGGCCCGGACGGCGTCGGCGTCCTCCTCGCCGATCCTCACCTTGCGTCCTTTTCCGAGCCCCTTGTACGGAACTGACGTCAGGCCGGGCCACGCGATGACGATGCGGTCGCCGAGCCCCTTGACGCGGCGGATCTGCTGGTGCTTCAGCCCCACGCCGAAGGCGAGGAGGAGCGAGACGGCGGTCGTGCCCCAGACGATCCCGAAAAGCGTCAGGAACGTGCGGAGCTTCTGCGACCGGAGGTCGCGCCAGAGCTGACGGAAGGCCTCGGTCATTCCCGTTCTACGACGCCGTGATTTCCTTGGGCGGTTTCTCGACGAGCTTCTGTCCCGCCGAGAGGCCGGACACGACCTCGACGTTCAACCCGTCGGAGATCCCGACTTTCACCTCGGTTTTGACGGGCTTCGCCTTCGGGTCCGCGGAGGCGACCTCGACGAACGCCTTGTTTCCGCCATCCTCGAACTCGACGAGGCGTTCGGGGATCGTCAGGACGTCCTTCTTCTCCCGGATCACGATCTCGGCGTTGGCCGAGTACCCGGCCCGGAGCGTGACCTTGTTGGCGGGATCGAGCTCGATCCAGACGTCGAACAGGGTCGCGCCCTCCTTCTGCTGCGCCTGCGGCGCGATGCGGGTCACCTTTCCGGTCACGACGTCGGAAGGGAGCGCGCCGACCTTGATCCGCGCCGCCATCCCGACGGCGATCTTCCCGACGTCGATTTCGTCGATCGTGCCGCGGAAGAGGAGATCGCTCATGTCGGCGACCGTCGCGAGCTCGGTGCCGGGCTGGTACGAGGTGAGCGGAACGACCGGGTCGCCGACGTTGACGGCGCGCGTGAGGACGGTTCCGGACGCCGGCGCGCGCACGATCGACTCGATCGACACCCCCTCGCCGTGGACCTTGCCCCGAAGCGTGATCTCCCGGTTCTGGAACGCCGCCTGCGCCGAGATTCCGGCGAGGTCGAGGATCGTCTTCGCCGCGTCGAAATCGGCCTTCGAGGCGAGCCCCTGCTTGTAGAGGCTGGCGGTGCGCTCGTAGTCGAGGCGCGCCTTGGCGAGCGCCGCGTCGGCCGAGGAGACCGAGTTCGTGACGGACGTGATGTCCGTCGGGGTGGGGTCCGGGTTGATCTCGAACAGGGCGTCGCCGGCCTTCACCCGGTCGCCGACCTGGACTATGGCCCTCTTGACGATCCCGGTGATCGTCGACTTGATCGAGAACTTCTGGCGCGGCTCGATCTGGCCGACCGCGAGCGCCTTTTCGGTGATCGAGCCCGTCTCGACGGCGACGAGCTTGGTCTTTCCGTCCTTCTTGTCGGCGCTCGCCCAGGCGTACAGGGCCGCGGCGACCGCCACGATCACCAGCAAAAGGAAGAAGATACGAAAAAGTCTCTTCATCGGGACCCCTCCTCCGGAGACGTGCCGGACCTCGCTACTGGGGTAAGACGCAAAGAAGCCGTGGAAAGTTCTGGCGACCCCGGTGTGTGCCGGCGGCGGAGGGCCGGATTCAGCGGCGGGGATGACCCCCGGGGAATTCCCGGTCGGCTTTCACGACGGACGGCTTCTTCTCGAAAGGAATCCCCATCGCGGCGAGCCACTCCTCGGCGCGTTCGCGCGCGCGCCGCTGCTTGAACTGGAAGTAGCGGTTTTCTTCCCGGGGGTGCCGAAGGAGGGTTTCCCGGTAGGACGCGGCCGGATCGTCGGAGGTGAGCGCGCGCCGCAGCTCCTCCCGCGTCTCCGGTTCCTCGACCTCCGCGACGAAGAGCTCCATCTCGCCGGCGCCTCGCTCGCCGTGGTCGCGCGGGAGCGCGAGATAGCGGCGCGAGGCGGAGAGCTCCGCGTGGCGGTCCGGCTCCCGCGTCTCGACGACCTGCACGACGTCTCCCGTCTCCCGGTCGAGGAAATGCGTGATCTGCCGAGACCGGCTCTCGAATCCGACGACGAGGCCTTCCCAGTCGAGTGTCATGCGGAAATCATCTTACCGGACGGATGGCTCGATTCGCGGGCCCGTCAACGGCCACGGGCGCGGAACGCGAAATAGGCGAGGACGAGCCCGAAAACGAGGAGGACGAGCCGCGCCACGCCCATGAGCTTCGTGCCCGATACCGGGCGCGCTCCCTTCGGCTGCGCCCCGAGCACCGCGGCGACCGCAACGAGAACGACCGCCACACCGAGCATCGCGAGCCAGCCCATGAGACCGGATTATGCCCGATCAGCCGTTCGGGGCCTGGCCGAAGGGAGCGCTTCAGCGTTCGACCGTCGGATCCTTCTCGACCGCGCTCCGGAATGCCGTCGACCAGAGCGCGCGCAGCGGGTCGAGCGGCGCGTCGACGACCGTCCGTCCGTCGACCTCGATCCGGATCGCGCCGCCCGAGACCGTGCCGATCACGGCGAAGGGGACGCCCGCGGCGCGTGCGCGGTCCTGGAGCAGCTCGGCGCGGCCGCGGCGGAAGGAGACGAGCGCCCGGCCCGTCGATTCGCCGAAGAGGAGCGCCGAGGTCCGCACGCCTTCCGACGGAAGGGCGATCCGCGCGCCGAGCCCGCGCGCGAAGGCGCTCTCGCAGAGCGCGACCGCGAGGCCGCCGTCGGAGACGTCGTGCGCGGAGGAGAGAAGCGAGTCCTCCGCGAGCGGCAGAGGAAGTCGATCAGCCGCTTCTCCGCCGCGAGGTCGAGCGACGGGCAGGGCCCCTCGTCGCGCCCTCGGATCGTCCGGAGGAATTCGGAGCCGCCGAGCTCATCGCGGGTTTCCCCGGCGATCGCGACGAGATCCCCGCCCTCCCGGAAGCCGGCCGACACGTGCTTCTCGACGTCCTCGAGGAGGCCGATCATGCCGATCGTTGGGGTCGGGAGGATCGCCCGGCCCTCGGTCTCGTTGTAGAAGGAGACGTTTCCGGAGACGACGGGGGTGTCGAGAGCGCGGCACGCCTCGGAGATGCCTTCGACGGCGAGCGCGAACTGCTCCATCACCTCCGGCTTCTCGGGGCTTCCGAAGTTCAGGCAGTCGGTGACCGCGAGCGGGCGCGCGCCGGTCGCCGCGATAGACCGCGCGCATTCGGCGACGGCGATCGAAGCGCCGCGCCGCGGATCGAACGCGCAGAAGAACGGGTTGACATCCGTCTTCATCGCGAGCCCCTTCTGGTGCGCGGCCGGGCGCCCGGGCTGGCCCGCGCCCGAGTCGTCGACCCACTGCGTGGCTTTCAGGCGAATGACGGCCGCGTCGCCGCCCGGGCGCTCGACCGTGTTGCTCCGCACCATGTGGTCGTACTGGTTCCAGATCCAGCGCTTCTCGGCGACATTCGGGGAGGCGAGGAGGCGCTCGAGACACTGCCGGTAGTCGGCCGGCTCGGGCTCCTCCGTCCAGCGGAACGGCCCGGTGACGGCCGCGAGAGGCGAACGGGGACGGCGATAGACCGGGGCCCGGTCCGCGAGCGGTCCGACGGGCATGTCGGCGACGACGGAGCCTTTGAACTTCAGCACGACGCGCCCCGTGTCCGTCACGGTTCCGATCCGCACCGCGTCGAGCTCCCACTTGTGGAAGACCGCGAGCACCTCGGCGAGGCGCTCGGGCTTTGCGACGAGGAGCATGCGCTCCTGGGATTCGGAGAGCATGATCTCGTACGGCGTCATCCCGGGCTCGCGCGTCGGGACGTCCGCGAGCTCGATCTCGAGCCCCGCGCCGCCGCGCCCCGCCATTTCGAACGAAGACGACGTCAATCCCGCCGCGCCCATGTCCTGGATGCCGATGACCGCGTCGCCCTTGAAAATCTCGAGACAGGCCTCGAGCAGCAGCTTCTCGGTGAACGGGTCGCCGACCTGCACGTTCGGTCGCTTGGCGGAAGCCCCTCCTTCGCCGAACTCCGCCGAAGCCATCGTCGCGCCGTGGATTCCGTCCCGGCCCGTCTTCGAGCCGACGTACACGACGGCGTTGCCGGGACCGGCCGCGGTTCCCTTGAAGATTCGCTCGCGCCGGACGAGCCCGACGTTCATCACGTTGACGAGGATGTTGCCGTTGTAGGCGGGGTGGAACGTCGTCTCGCCGCCGAGCGTGGGGATCCCGATGCAGTTGCCGTATCCCGCGATGCCGCGCACGACGCCGTCGATGAGGTGCCGCATGCGCGGGGCATCGAGCTCCCCGAAGCGCAGGGAATTGAGCGACGCGACGGGCCGCGCGCCCATCGTGAAGACGTCGCGCAGGATCCCGCCGACGCCCGTCGCCGCGCCCTGGTACGGCTCGATGAACGACGGATGGTTGTGCGATTCCATCTTGAAGGCGGCGCAGAGCCCCTCGCCGAGGTCGACGACTCCGGCGTTCTCGCCGGGACCCTGCACGACGCGGAGGCCGGTCGTCGGGAAGGTCTTCAAATAGACGCGCGACGACTTGTACGAGCAGTGCTCCGACCACATCGCCGAGAAGATCCCGAGCTCCGTGATCGACGGCTCGCGGCCGAGGATCTCGAGGATGTTGCGGTATTCCTCGTCGGTGAGCTGGTGCTCCGCGACGAGGTCGGGCGTGATCGCGGTCATGCGGCCGCTAATTTATCGCATCCGGCGGCGGCTCTCGGCGGCGAGGAGACCGCGGCTCCTCGGGTCCGACCGCCGCTTCCTGGCAGGCTGCTGAAAAACGAATCCGGGCGGCGTGACGCGAAACTTGCAAAGCGTTCGCACTACCGTGCGACGCTCGAAGGGATCGAGAGGGTCGCGTCGGGTCTGACTGAACGCGAACGGCAAGTCTCGCGCCACCGGAAGGTTGCGGCGGCGCGGACCCGCCTGCGGCGTTGCCGCGGCTAGACGATGCTCCCGGCATCGCCTTCGCCGCGTCGTCTAGCAATCGAGCCCGCGGCGCTCGCAACGCTACCTCGGACCCTTTTTCAGCAGCCTGCTAGTGTCCCGTCCCGGAAATAGCTTTACCGTCGTTCGGAGCGCCGCGAGGTAAGCTGCCAGTCGCCGCGATGACGGCGATGCGGTGCCATCGTCGAGTCGCGGCGGCGCCGCAGATTGCCCCGCGCCGCCCGAACCCGAAGGGCGCCCGCACATTGCGAACGATCTCTGCGTTGCGTCGCGGGCCCGATGCTTCCGGCATCTGCTCCCGCGACGCGTCTTGACCTCGTCCGCAAGCCGCAGGCGCGACGCTGAAGTTATTTCCGGGACGGGACACTAGAGAGCGTCGTGCAGGATGATCGGAACTTCGTATTGCCGGCGATTCGGAATCGCGGCGGAGACCGGAGGGGAAAATCGGCCGCGCGCCAGGGCAACGCGGTTCCCGAAATAGACCTTGCAGTCGCCGAGGATGAAGTCCAGATGGAGGTTCCGCCTCGGATTCCTCGCGTCGGCGCCCCCGACGCCGAGGTGAAAGCTCGCGACACGCTCGTTCAGGAGGATGTCGGAGGGCACGAAGCCGGGGATGCCGTCATTGGTTCCAATTCCGATCTCGACGACTTCATTCGCTTGAGGAACGCTCAAGAACTCCCCCACGAGGTCTCGGACGAGCCTCTGGCGGCACGCGACGTCGGAGACCTTCCCGCGGGAGATTCGGAGAGTCAGGGGATTCCCCGCCAGGCGCGCGTCCAGGGGCCAGCCGAGGTTGGAGCCGATCGCTCCGTCGACGACGAGAACGCCTTCCACGTCGGCGCTTCTCGTATTGACCTCGGAGGGAGGCAGCACGCCGGGATAACCGTCCGCGCACTCGCCGTAGGTGTTGGCCCACGGCGTAGCGAGGTCGAGACCCACCTCGAGGCGCGTGCCCCGGTCGCTCCGCACGGCCAGGCGGCCGGCGCGGCGCGCGGCGCCGATCAGAGCCCAGTTGCGCCGGCGAAGCGCGGCCTGCTCGCGGCGGAACCCGCCGCGGATCGTCTCCGGGGTCGCTCCAAACAGGCGGTACGCGGGCGGCGCCCTCTCGTCGTCCTTCAGGTAGTGCCGCAACGCCTGCGTGTGGTGGCTCTGTCCGGACTCGAGAAACAGCGCCGCGCATCGCCCCTCGAGCTGCTCCCGGATGGCCGGCCATTTCCCCTTCGCGGAGACGGTGCGAACCGGGACGCCGGCGCGGGCCGCGAGCGCGCCCAGGGCGAGAGAGACCGCTTTCACTCGAGGATCGTAGACGAAGACCGCGGTCTTCCCGGGCGCGAGATGCAGATAGTCGAAGAGGAGCGACGAGGCGCCCGCGAGGAATTCCCTGTCGTCGGCGAGCTCGCGGCCGGCCGTCTCAGCGCGAGGACCGGGCCGACGCCCGCGCACTCTTGCTCCTCGCCTTTGCTTGCCGGGAGCTCCCGGACTTGCGGAACTTGAGGCAGGCGAGCGCGTGGCCCGACGGAGCGATTTCGTCCGAGTAAAAGATCAGGTCGAGCGACGGAAAGACATGCCGCGTCGCGCGCCGGAGCACTTCCTGCTGCTCTTTCGTGAGCTCCAGGTTGACGCGCTTCGTGGCGAGTATGTCGATCGCCCACGTTGCCTCGCGCCGCGAAAGACGCTTGCGGAAACCGGCCACCCTCTTTGCCTGTGTCGCCATAAGACCTCCTGGCTTGTGCCCTCTGTCCCTTCACGGACGAACGAGATCGAGGTCGTTCGCCGGGTGATTATCGCACCCGCGGGTCGCGCCGCCGTGGGGGAACGCGTCTCAGCGAGCGGCGGCGAGCGCGGGACGGCTGCCCGCGACCCACTCGACGCAGGAGCGGAAGAGCGCGAGCCCGGCGGCGTTGCCGACGATCTCTTCCGAGCAGCGGTCGGGGTGCGGCATGAGCCCGACGACGTTTCCGGCCTCGCTGCAGATGCCGGCGATCGCGCTTTCCGAGCCGTTCGGGTTGGCGGCCTCGCTCCGGCTTCCGTCGGGCTCGACGTAGCGGAAGACGATGCGGTTCTCGCGCTCGAGCTGCGCGAGGACGTCGGGGGCGGCCGTGTAGTTCCCCTCGCCGTGGCCGATCGGCATCCGGACGATCTCGCGGGCCCCGTAGGCCGACGTCCACGGCGTCCGGTTGTTCTCGCACGCCAGGTGCACGTCCTGGCAGAGATAGCGGAGGGTCCTGTTGACCCGGAGCGCGCCCGGGAGGAGACGCGCCTCGCAGAGGACCTGGAAGCCGTTGCAGATGCCGACGACCGGTCCGCCCTTCCCGGCGAACTCGGCGATCGGCCCCATGACGGGGGAAAAGCGCGCCATCGCGCCGGAGCGGAGGTAGTCGCCGTAGGCGAAACCGCCGGGAAGGATCACCGCGTCGGGAGCTTTCAGATCCGTTTCGTGGTGCCAGACGTACTCGGCCTCGCAGCCGAGGAGATCCCGGACGATGTGGAAGCAGTCGTGCTCGCAATTGCTCCCCGGGAAGACGACGATCGAGAATTTCATCGAGGGACGAATTTTAGCAGACGCGGACGCGCCGGCTCACGACGGGCGGTCGACGATCGCGGGGGACGGCGGCGCGACGGGCGTCACGCACGGTCGCGGCGCGGCCGGGCCGCATCCGCCGGCGGGCGGCGGGGGAGGCGCGCCGGCGGTCGACACCGCCACGACGTTGCTCTCGCCGCTCGAGACCGATGCGCCGCCGCAATCCTTCGTCGCGCGGACCTCGAAGAGAAGCGTCATGCCCGCTCCGTCGAAGGGCGCGGCCAGGCGCAGCGACGTCGCGGAAACGGTCTGGACCGTGAACCATCCGAGCCCGCTGCCCGCCGATTCGAGGACGGCGTACTTTCCCGCGGCGCCGCCCAGCGTCGCCGTCCAGGAGAGCGTGAAAGCCTCTCCGGGAGCGACCTCGGTCGCCGTCGCACCGTCGACCGAGAGCGCGGGCGCCGGCGGCGCGGCGCACGACGATCCGCCCGCCGGGTCGAGCCGTCCGATCCGGTTCCCCTGCGATTCGGCGAACCAGATCTTCCCGTCGGGACCGATCGCGATTCCGGCGGGATAAGCCCCTTCCGTCGGAACCGTGAACGTCGCCAGCCGGCCTTTCGGGTCGAGTTTCCCGATCGTGCCGTCGGACGCCGCGAACCAGAGGTTCCCCGAAGAGTCGATCGCGGGATCGCCGGGCGTGTACGGCGTGATCGCGTGCGCGACGATCGCTCCGCTCGGGGGGATCCGGACGGCGGAGCCTCCCGACCCCGGCGCGGTGGTGACCCAGAGACCGCCGTCGCCAGCAGCGGCGATTCCTTCCGGATACCCGCGGTCGGGCAGGGGATCGGTCTCGGTCCAGTCGCCGCCGGTCGTCAGGCGCCCGGCGCGGCCGGCGTACCTCTCGGCGAACCAGAGCGCGCCGTCCTTGCCGGCCGCGATCCCGTCCGGGCCGACGTGATCGGCGAGCGGAAATTCCCGGATTTCGCCCGCCGTCGAGATGCGGCCGATCCGGTTCGCCTCGCGTTCGGTGAACCAGAGCGCGCCGTCGGGGCCCGCGGCGATACCGACCGGGACGCTCCGCGGCGTCGGAACGTCGAACTCATCGATCGCACCGGAAGTCGAGATGCGGCCGATCCGGTTTCCGGCCATCTCGGTGAACCAGAGCGCACCGTCGGGCCCCGACGCGATCCTCCAGGGCTCCGAAGCGGCGGAAGTCAGCGGATACTCGACGATCGATCCATCCGGGGTGATCCGTCCGATCTTCCCCGCGTCCGTCTCCGTGAACCAGAGGTTGCCGTCGGGTCCCGGAACGATCGCCCGGGGACCCGCGGCGCTCGTGGGAAGCGGGAACTCCTCGATCGGCTGGGCGGCGGCGGGGACGTACGTCCCCGCTGCGAGAACGAGGAGCAGGGCGGGCATTCCGGATCTCTTCCCCATCGCGGCGTTTCCGCCAGGGAGTAGAGCAAGATCGAAGCCACGGAGAGGTCCTTGAAAAGAGGCGAGTTATCCGGAACGGAGAAGGTCAGCGAACGACGACGTCGAATCCCTCGATGACCGTGTTCGCGAGGAGCTCCTCGGCCATCTTCCGTCCCTCGGTCTCCGCCGCCTGGCGATCGGGCGAATTCACGTCGACGAAGAAGATCTTTCCGGCTCGCACGTCGCTTACGGGGTGGCCGAGCCGCTGGAGCGCTCCGGCGATCGCCTTTCCCTGCGGGTCGAGGACGGATTCCCTGGGATAGACGCGCACTTCGACTCTCATCGCGATCCTCTTTCTAGTGCCCTGTAACGGGGATAACGATAGCGGCGCGCCTGCGGCTTGCGGACGAGGGCAAGACGCGTCGCGGGAGCAGATGCCGGTAGCATCGGGCCCGCGGCGCAACGCCGCCATCGTTCGCAAGCCGCAGGCGCCCTTCGGGTTCGGGCGGCGCGAGGCCATCGGCGGTGTTGCCGCGGCTAGACGATGGAAAGCCATCGCCTTCGCCGCGTCGCCTACCCGCTGGCCTCGCGGCGCTCCGAACGCCATTGTCGTTACTCCCGTTACAGGGCACTAGATCTCGATTGTTTCATATCCGCGGAGCTGGTCCGCGCACCCGAAGCGGGCCGCGCACCCCGCTCTCTCGAGCGTCTCGGAAACGACCGAGAGGACGATCGCGGGATCGTTGTTCTGCCGGGAGAGATGCAGCGCGACGACTTCCGCGAGCTCCGATCCCGCGGCGCGGCCGAGGACTTCCGCCGACTGCCGGTTCGAAAGGTGGCCGAATCCGCCGGCGATCCGCTTCTTCAGCATCCAGTGATACGGCCCGTCGCGGAGCATGTCCTCGTCGTGGTTGAACTCGAAGAGGAGCGCCCGCACACCGCGGAGAAACTCGACCAGCCGGTCGTCGGTATGGCCGAGGTCCGTCGCGATCGCGCACGCCGAGCGCGCGTCCTCGAAGCGGAACGCGAGCGACTCGTTCGCGTCGTGCGGGGTCGCGAACGCGCGGAAGCCGAGTTCGCCGACGCGCCCGTCGCGTTCGGCCGAGATCGCGACGTACTGCGCGAAGAGCGACCCGTCGAGCCCGAGAGCGTCCGCGGTCCCGCGCGAGCAGAAGATCGGAGTCCCGTACCGCTCCGCGAACTCGACCGCGCCGAAGCGGTGGTCGCTGTGCTCGTGGGTGATGAAGATCGCGGAGATCGCCGCCGGATCGACGCCCGCCGCGGCGCAGCGCGTCGCGAGCGCGCGCGGGCCGAATCCCGCGTCGACCATCACCGTCGTCTTCCCCGAGGAGACGAGCGCCGCGTTTCCGCCGGAGCCGGAACCGAGGACCGAGATTCTCATGGGAGGGTCGCCGCGGGCGGCATCGAGGGATTGTAGCAGGGAGATCCCTTCAGGACGGATTACGCGCCCGTGCTCCCGAACCCGCCCGCGCCGCGGCCCGTGTCCGGAAGCTCGGCGGCGGCCTCGAACGCCGCGCGCGCGACCGGCGCGACGACGAGCTGGGCGATCCGGTCGCCTCGCCGGATCGTGAAAGGCTCGCTCCCGAGATTCCCGAGGACGACCTTCACTTCGCCGCGGTAGTCCGAGTCGATCGTGCCGGGCGCGTTGACGCAGGCGATCCCGTGGCGGAGCGCGTTGCCCGAGCGCGCCCGGACCTGCCCCTCGAACCCCTCCGGGATCGCGAGAACGAGCCCCGTCGGGACCGCCTCCCGCGCGCCCGGAGCGAGGAGGAGCGGGGCCTCCACCGCCGCGTGGAGATCGCACCCCGCGGCGCCGTCCGTCGCATACCGCGGCAGCGGCAGACCCTCGCCGTGCGGCAGGACGCGGACGAGGACGGTGACGTTCACGGGCATTCGCCGCGCATTCTATCGAGGCGCGGGTTTCTCGCGATTTTCTTCGGCCGGACTCCTGGCCCTCGTTTCCCGACGCAAGGCGCGCGAGGCGCGAGCCCGACGGGATGCGGGCGCCCGATCCCGCGGCCGAGGCGCATGGAGCCGCGAGCGGAGCGAGCCGCAACGCCACTTCTCCCGGCGGGAGAAGGTGGCGGCCAACGGCCGCCGGATAAGGGAGCCCGGGCCGTGGGAGGCCGCGCGGTTCCAACGGAGCGCGCCGTGCGGCCGCCGGTCGGCGCGCCGCGTCCCGTATAACCGTGCGTACGGACGCGCCGCTTACGCCACCGCGGCGGCGAGGTCTCGCGAGGAGTACGTCAGCTCTCCCACGTCCCCCACGATCGACAGCGAGAGCGATTCGCCCGAGAAGATCTCGCCGGTGACCTCCTCGACCGCTTCCGGCGTGACCGCCTCGACGCGGGCGAGCCACTCTTCCGGCCGCTCGGCGCGTCCGAAATAGAACTCCTGCCGGGCCTGCGTCGACATGCGGGAGACGGTGGATTCGAGCGAAAGCAGGAGGTTTCCCTTCAGGAGCTCCTTCGCCCGGAGGATCTCGCGCGGCCGCGCTCCTTCGGTTTTGAGCTTGCGGAGCACGGAGAGCGTCGTGTCGATCACCCTCGGGAGATTCTTCGGAACGCACGACGCCTGGATCGTCTCGTAGCCCCCGAGGCGGTAGGCGTTCAGGGACGAGTTGATCGAATAGACGAGTCCCCGCTTTTCGCGGACTTCCTGGAAGAGCCGCGACGACATCCCGCCGCCGAGCGCGATGTCGAGGAGATGCGCGGCGAACCTCCGCGGGGAGGACTGCGCCGGCCCCGACATTCCGAGGCAGACGTGCGCCTGCTCGAGTCCCGGCCGCCGGGCGACCGAGAAGTGCGGGAACGGCCGCGGGCGGCGTCCCGAGGGGGGGAAGATCTCGCCCGCCGAGCGGCGCGCGAAGAGCTTCTCGACGGCCGGCAGGACCTCCGCGACGCGGACGTGCCCCGCGATCGAGACGATCAGGTTCTGCGCGCCGTAGCGCTCCCGGTAGAACGAATAGATGTCGGACTTCGTGATCCGGTCGACCGACTCGACGGTCCCGAGGATCGGCTCGCCGAGGGGATGGTTGCGCCAGAAGGAGCGGACGAAGAGCTCGTGCGCGAGGTCGTCGGGCGTGTCGTTGCACTCGCCGATCTCCTCGAGGATGACGCCCCTTTCCCGCTCGATGTCCTCGTGGCCGAAGGCGGGAGAGAGGACGACGTCGCCCAGGAGGTCGAGGGCAGCGTCGAACTTCGAATCGAGGGTGTGCGCGTAGAAGGCCGTGTACTCCTTCGTCGTGAACGCGTCGGCATCTCCGCCGAGCTGGTCGATCGCCCGCGCGATCGCGAGCGCCGACCGCCGCTTCGTCCGCTTGAAAAGGAGATGCTCCAGGAAGTGAGAGAGACCTCTTTTGTCCTCCGGCTCGTCAGCCGAGCCGGTTTTGCAGAAGAAGCCGACGGCGAGGGAGCGCACGTCCCGCATCTCGTCGATGAGAACGGTCGCGCCATTGGACAGAACGAACTTCTGAGTCATTCCTCTCCGGATCTCCCTGCCTATGGTAACCGGCACGAGCAAGGAACATTCCTTGGAGATTAAGTGCTTTCTCCTCAGAAATTCGAGGTGGACGGGGGTCGGTTCCTGGTCGTCGGGCCGGGCGGTCTCGTTCCCCCGGTCGGCTTGGGCGGAATGAAGGGGGCCTGCGGGTTGAAAGGCTGCGCGCCGGGAATGTCGGGGTCGTTGTTCGCGCCCGCGATGAACCCCCATTGATCGTAGAACTCCTGCCCGTGGAACGTCTGCAGCCCTTTCCGGTGGACCTTCGAATAGACGCCGATGATCGGGACGTTGCTCTGTTCCTGGTTGCCGCCGCCGAGGTCGAATCCGCCGGAGGCATCGCCCCCGTTGCCGCCGTTGGCGTTCCCCGGCGGATTCCCCGAATCCCCGCCGGGGTTTCCGGAGGCCCCACCCGGCGGCGGTGTGGTGTAGCTCGTGGGGAGCGGCGCTCCGGGCCGCGTCTGGCCGGGCGGCGACGACGTCCCCGGGTTGCCGCCGGACGGCGCTCCGAAGCCCATCGAGTCGCCCGCGGGATTGGTCGTGATCTTCGGCGGGGGCCAGGGCTGGCCGACGCGGATCAACCCCCAGTCGTCGCAGTTGCAGATCGGCTCCTTGTAGAGCTGGCGGGCCGAGCGCGGCTTCGTCGTCATCAGCTCCTTGAGATTCAGGGGAAACCGGCCCTGGCGCTTCTGGAAATTCAGGATCGCCTGCGCGTACTGCTTTCCCCGGAAGAGCAGCTCCTGCTCGCGGTCGCGCTTCATCATCATCGAGATGGAAGGGGAGACGACGAGGATCGCGATCGAGAGGAGCGTGATGAAGATCATGATCGCGACGAGCGTATAGCCGCGCTCGCTTCGCGAGCGCGGCCCACGCTCGTGAAACCTCACCCCGCCGCGCGCGGCGCGCGGCACCCCTCTCCCGCCTTCGCGAAACGCTTCGGCGCGGCAGGCCAAGGTGGAGAGGGGGAGCGCGTCGATCCTTCCGAAAGACATGGAGGCGCGGCGAGACGGGTTGGAAGACGGGTTCGGGTGGCCCGCCGGCGGGCAAGGCGTACCGTAAGCGTACGTTGCGCCCGGCGGCGGGTCGGCCGGACCCGTATAACGACCCGTATCGTCCGCGCCCATCATCTACCAGGTGTCGTAGGTAGTGCCGTCCAAAGCCTTCGCCTTCGACCCCGAATGCACGTCCATGATCCCCGGCGCCGGCGGCTCCTCGGAGCTTCCCTCGGGCGCGCCGGTTCCCTGATCGTCTTCCGGCGGTTCGAGCACCGTCTGCCAGGTGTCGGCGGATTTCGTGATCGGGTCGATCGGGATCTTCCGGAGATAGCCCTCGGTCACGAGCGTCTGCAGGTCGGGGGGATAGTGCCCCTTGTCGCCGTGGAATTCGTCGAGCGACTCGCGGAACGTGAAGAGATCCTCGCGGAGCGCCGCCTCGCGCCCCTTCTGGGGAGAGTTCTTGAGCGCCGGAACCGCGATCGCCGCGAGGATTCCGATGATCGTCATGACGACGAGCAGCTCGAGCAGGGTGAATCCAGCGGCGGGCGCGGACCATACATCGAGCGATACGGGACGGGACCGTCCGGCCGCCGGGCGCGACGTACGCCCCGGTACGCCTAACCCGCCGGCCGGCCGGTCCCGCGCGTCTGGCTCGCGTCTGGCCGCGCCCGGACCGTTTTCCGCGTTGGATCGATACGAGGTGTTCAACAGCCGGTCGACCGTGTATTGAAATGCGCTCATCTCGTCACCAGTCCTTGTAATACGACTTGTCGATCGCGCGGTCGGCGGAGAGCGAGTACACGTCGTAGACGTCCTGGCCGCCCCAGCTCGTCGAGTTCGCGTCGTCCTGGAGCGACCGGAGCCCCCATTCGGCCTTCCCCGTCATCGGGTCGACCGGAACCTTGCGCATGAACTTCAGCTTCTTGTGGATCTGGCCGATCTGGTCGACCCCGTCGACCATCACGTCGAGCGTCTTCGGGTAGCCCTCGGTCCCGAGATCGACCGGGATGAGCCCCGCGTCGGAGTACTGCTTGTACTTGTCGATCGCGTTCCTCATCATCCGGAGGTCGTAGCGGAGCTCGACCTCCTTCTGGCGCTTCGTCGCGTAGCGCGAGATCGGGATGACCATGGCGGTCAGGATCATGATGAGGGCGCAGACGATCGTGAGCTCGACCATCGTGAAGCCGCGATGGCGAGCCCGGCGAGCCATCGCGCCCGCCATAGCCTCGGCGACGGCGGGCCGACGTCGCGAGCGAGAAGGCCGATCATCGCCGCCGACCGGATGCTGCGCGCGGGAGCGGACCCGTCCTCCGAAGCGCGCAGCGCGAAGGAGGATCACTTGACCTGCACCGTCAGCGGATTCGACGACACGATCGCCGGCCCGCCCGAGTCGAGCGTCAGGGCCGTCGCGTCGAGCGAAATCGATCCGGTCCCCGCGGCGACTCCCTTGATCGTCAGCCGCGCGATCGGATGCGGGCCCGCGAGCGACCCTCCCGCGGGAATGGTGAGCGCGACGCGGCTCGCCGAGACCGGCTCGACGCTTCCGGCGTCCAGCGGCTCGACCTTCGAGACCTGGAGCACCGCCGGATCGAAATCGATTCCGACCTTCGAAGCGGCGATTCCTTCCGTGCCGGACGCGACGAGGAGAACCGTCTGCTCCTGCCCGGGCGCGAGCGCGAGCTCCGGCGGGTCGAACGCGAACTGCGTTCCCGAGATGATCGTCGCGGTCTGCGGGGCGGCGGAGTCGGAGGGCGCCGCGGCGTCGGGCGTGCTCGAAGCGGGCGTCTCGGACCGGGCGGCTCCCGCCGCCGGGGAGACCGAAGACGCGCCGGCAGCGTTGCCGGCGGAGGCGACGGCGGTCGGGTCCGTTCCCGGCGCGAGGTCGTTCTCGGAGCTCGGCGGCGGCGGGGGCGGGGTGAACGGCCGCGGCGACGTGAACGGGCTGCTCGGGAAGCCCGACGGCGCGAGATTGATTCCTCCCGGCTTCGCCTTCGGGGCGTTGGGGGTCGGCCGCTGCGACTGCTGCCGCCGCCGCTGCTGCTCGGTCTCGAAGGGGCTCCGGTTGTCGTTGATCGATTCGACGCGCGGCGCGCCCTGGTACGAGACGTTGTTCTCGGTGCCGACGTAGATCGGCATGAGGTCCGCCTCGTTGATGTCCGGCACCCGGATGATGTGCGGCGTGATCGTCATCACGAGGTCGGTCGTCTGCTGCTGCTGATCCTTGTCGGTGAAGAGCCGTCCGACGATCGGGAGGTCGGAGAGGAACGGCCATCCCTTCGAGCTGTTCTGCTTGTCCTTCCGGATGAGTCCCGCGAGGAAGTTCGTCTCCCCGTCCTTCAGCCGGATCGTCGAGGCGATCGTTCGCGTGCTGATGATCGGCTGCGACGTTCCCTGGGAGCCCTCGACGAAGCCGTTCAGGTTCGAGACTTCGACCGTGAGCTTCAGGGTCACTTCCTTGTTGTGGTGGACGCGCGGCTCCATCTCGATCTTGATGCCGACGTCCTGGTACTGGAACGAGGTGATCGGAACGACCGCGCCGGTTCCCCCGACCGCGGTCTGGGTATTGAACGTCGTCGTCGGGATCGGCACGCGGTCGCCGATGACGAGCTGCGCCTTCTCTCCCTCCGAGATGCGCATCTCGGGCTTGGCGAGGACCTGCGCGTCGGTCGCGGTCTTCAGGAGGTTCACCGTGAAGTTCGGGACCGTGAAGCCGTACTGGTCGAGCGAGAGCTTCTTCAGCTGGTCGAGCGTGATGACGTTGGCGGTCGTCGGCGGGGGCGTGGTGCTGCCGCTGCCGCTCTGGTCGCCGGTCGGCGCGGTCGCCGGGTTGAGGAGGAGGGCCTGGATCTGCGTCGGGTAGCTCACCCCCAGATGCACTTCCTTGTTCAGGTTCATCTGCAGGAGCTCGACGTCGACGACGACCTCCGCCTTCTCCTTGTCGTTCTGGTCGATGATGTTCTGCGCGATCGAGACCTTGTCGGCCGTGTCGCGGATCGTGATCGCGTTCTCCTGCTTGTTGATCGAGACGTGGACGGTCCCGAGGAGCGCCCGGATCGCGTTGGCGGTCTCGGTGACGTCTCCGTTGGAGAGGTAGAACGTCCGGATGACGAGGTCCTCGTACGTCTTGCGGTTGGCGGGCGTGTCGGCCGCGATCAGGATCGTGTGCGGGTCGACGACCTTGTAGAAGTGGTTCTCCTGCCGGATGAGCGTCTCGAGCGCGTTCTGGAAGGGGACGTTCGCGATGACGATCGTCGCCGTGTCGTCCTTGAGCGCGGGGTCGAAGATCACGTTGATCCCCGCGGCCTGCCCGAGGGCCTGGTAGATCTGCTTGATCGGGCGCGGCTGGGGGAAGTTGAGCGAGATCGGGCGCTTCGAGGAGGGCTGCAGGATCGGCATCTCCGCCCGCGCGTTCTTCGTCTCGGCCTCCATCTTCTCGAGCTTGCTCGGCTGCTTTCTCTGCGCCTCGAGCTTGGCGACCTGCTCGCGGGCGCGCTTCAATTCGAGCGCCGCGTAGTCGTTCTCCGGATCGAGCACGGCCGTCTGCTCGAGCTCGATCAACGCGAGGTCGGGCCGGCCCGAGTTCAGGTACATCTTTCCCTTCTCGAAGTGGTCCTGGGAGGCCTTCCGGCGGGCGTTGTCGAACGCCATCTTGTACCGCATCTGGTGCGGGTCCTGCTCGCGGGCGGCCGCGTACTTCTCCACGGCCTCGTCCCACCGGCCGAGAGACTCGGCGTCTTCTCCCTGGCGGAACGCCTTCTCGCCGGCGCAGCCGATCCCGAGGAGAACGACCGCCCCGAGCGCCGCCGCGCGGATTCCCCGATTTTTCTTCGTCACCGTATGCCTCTCCTTATCCTCATTTGGCGGGCGAGATCGGGATGCGCCGGACCTCGCTTTCCGGAAAGCCCACGAAACCCACGTCGAGGGATTCGTAGCCGACCCGGCGGATGATGAACTTCCCGTCGACGACGTCCCCCTGGCGAACGAGAACGAGCCGGTCTCCGTCCACGACCGCGGCCACCGGCTCGTTCTTGGGCCCGAACGTCCCCGTGAACTGGAACGCGATCGCCGGCGGCTGCGGCGGCGGGGGAGGAGGCGGCGGCGGCAGCGGCCCGATGAACCGCGGATCCCCCGGGGCGATGGAGACGGGCCGCGGAGGCGGCGGGGGCGGGGGAGGCGGCTCCTTGAACTTGAAGAGGTCTCGCGACATCGCGGGAGAGGCCTTCTCCGTGTGCGAGAACGCGGACACGTCGATGTCGGGGATCTCGTCCGGAGAGACGCGCTTTTCGTTTCTCCGGCCGAAGGAGCGCCCCGAGACCGCTTCGGCGTCGACCGGCCGGAAGCGCGCACCGGGGCGGCGGCGGGCGGTCCGGCCGGTTTGGCGCGCAGCACCAGCAGCAGGAAGAGCACCAGCAGGATGCCCAGCAGGCCCGCCTGTTTCGCGCGTTTGTTCATTTCACCGTCCGGACCTTCTCGACCGTGCCCGCATCCGCCGTTTCGCGGGGGGAATAGAAGTACGTCGCGAGCTCGAGGTGTACCGTGCCGGCCCCGGTCGTCTCGCCCTTGCGCGAGAGCTGCACGCCGCGTACCACGAGCCAGTGCGGATCGCTCTCGAACCCGCGGAGCAGCGCGCGGAGAGTCCGGTAGTACGCCCTCCACCGAGAACCCGATCGACATTTCCTTCAGCGGCATCTGCGCGCGGTCGTGGACCCCGTAGGAGATCGAGTGCGGGGCGACGTCGTCTGACGGCACACCTTGTGGATCTCGTCGACGACCGCGGCGACCGTGTCGTCGATCGTCCCGATGCGGTTCCCGTAGGAACTCTCTCCGCCGGCCTTTCGCACGTTCTGGATGTGCGTGATGTCGGCGGCCGCCTTCGCCCGCGTCTTCTCGGCGGCGTCCATCCGGTCGCGCGCGTTCCGGCGGGCGCGCGCGAGCGCCTCGGCGCGCGAGGCGTTCACGGCGTGGCCGGCGAGGAAATACACGAGATTGGCGAGGAAGAAGAGAACCGCCGCCGCGATGACGGGCGCGCGTTCCTTCCAGAGCGTCGCGTCGATCTTCACGGCTTTTCCTCCCCGTGCGCGAGATACCGGACGCTCAGGTGGAAGATGAATCCTTCCGGCGCGCCCTTGGCCGGATCGGTCTCGGAGGAGGGAACCGGCTCGCGGAAATACGGGTCCTTCGCGAGCGCGGCGAGCGTCCTCACGATCGTATCGGGGGCGCGCCCGACGAAGTCGATCGTGAGGTTCGCGTCGCCACTGGGGAGAACCGACGGTCCGAGCCGGGTCACGTACACGTCGTCGGGGATCGCGTGCTCGAGCCGCGTGAGGAGGAGGGACCAGGAGAAGTCCCGCTCCTTGAGCAGCGTGTTCAGATGGACGCTCTCGGTCTGGAGGTCGTTCATCCGGACGTTCGCGAGCCCCGAGCGCTCCCGCGCGGAGCGCTCCTCGGCGCGGTTCGCCTCCTCGTTCAGTCTCGCGATCTCCGCGACCGACCCGGCGGACGCCTTCCGGAACGCGAAGTAGTCCCGGACGTTCACCGCGAGCAGGAGGAGCCCGAGGAAGGCCGCGACCGCGACGGTCGCGACGATCGGCCTCTCGTCGCGGAACGGCCGCTTCGCGAAGTTGAGCGAGACAGCCATCAGGCGAGGTCTCCTGCCCGGGAGACGCGGGCAAGTCTCAGCGGTTCGACTCGAGGACTGCGCTGAGGCGCGGCCAGACCCGAGCGAGACGCGCACCCACAGGCCGCCGGCCCCGAAGGCGTACCGAAAGCGTACGTCACAGGGGCTGGCGGGCGAGGACGCGCGTATTCGCTCGAGGTATGGTCTGCGCCTGCTCTCATGCGGGTTCCAGCGCCGCGGCGGCAGCGGCAAAAACTTCCGGGTGCGCCTTCGCGTGCAGCGCGAGCGACGGGTCCGCGTCGAGGACCTCCCCGCCGAGGGGCGTCGGCGCGAGCGATTCGAGCTCGGGATACGGCGTCTCGCCCGAGGCCTCGTCGAGCACGTAGAGCGGGGGAGGCGCCGCCGTTCCCCCGAAGACCTCCGTGTAGTACGAGAGCGAGAGCCGGATCTCCTGCACGTCGTCGACCGCGTCGAGCGCCGTCGATTTCTGCCGGTAGAAGAGGGGATTCCCGCCGCGCGCGATCATCAGCGAGGAAGCGCCGCGGCTCCGGTGAAGGAGCATGTAGTCTCCGCCGGCCGCGCGCGCGAGCCGCCGGTCGAGTCCGTTGAAGAGCGCGATCGTGGCGGGCTGCAGGCGCCCGACCCGGACGCCCGCGGCGGCGAACGCCGCTTCGATCGAGCGGAGCGTCTCCCGCGGAGAGGCCGACACGAGCAGGCGCGCGCCCGCCTCTCCCGCCTTCCCGATCTCGGCGAACGTGACCTCGAGGTCGTCGATCCGGCCCGGCAGCAGCTTCTTCAGCTTCCAGTGGACCATCTCTCCCCGTTCCCGCCGCGCGGGCGGCAGGAGATCGAAGTCGAGGGTCATCGTGCGCGCCCACGCGTCCGGAATGACGACCGACGCGCGCCGGAACGCCCCGGGGGCGGCCCGCCGCGCCGCGGTCACGATCGCGACGAACGCGTCCGGGGCGAAGACCGGGGTTCCGAAGGCGCCGAGCGTGAAGCCGTCGGGAGCGAAGTCGAAATGGCGGAGGATCGCGATCCCGGGACGCTCCCCCTCGGCGATGCGGACCCAGGTCGCGCCGGCGTCGGTCAACGCGAACGCGTCGGGCGGAACGACGGCGCGGAAAGGGTTGATCACGCCGCGCCTCGCCGCTCGAGGGCGCGGAAATTCGAAATCCGAAATTCGAAACCCGAAACAAATCGCAAATCCGAATGATCGAAATTCGAAACCGAGACTTGCTTTGGAGCGAGACCATTCAACCGCTGGACCCGCGGCGCTTCGCGAACGCGGTCTTCCCGCGCCCGGTTGAGCGACCGCGTTCGCTCGAACCGGGCGGGCGGCAAGTTCAGCGATGCGGGAGCGCTCGCTGCAACCAGCCGCCCGGATTTTCGGATTTGCATCTCGTCATTCGACGAAGGTCACCTTGTTGATTTCGCGCAGCGTCGTCACGCCCTCGAGGACCTTCTCGGACGGCCGACTCGCGCAGGAAGCGCATGCCCTCCTCCCGCGCGGCGCGCTTGATCTCGGAGGTCGGCCGCCGCTCGAGGATCAGTCCCCGGATGCGGTCGGTGAGGTCCAGCAGCTCGCAGATCGCCGTGCGGCCCTTGAAGCCGGTGCCGCCGCACTCGATGCAGCCGCGCCCCTCGTAGAACGTCGTGCCCGTCCGTCAGGTCCGGGAGTCAGGCCGGATTCGAGCAGCGTGTCGCGCGTACGTGACCTCGCGGCGCTTGCAGTGGGTCGCAGATGCGGCGCACGAGCCGCTGCGCGAGCACGCAGTTCAGCGCCGAGACGAACTGTTACGGCTCGACGCCCATGTTCAGGAACCGGCCGAGCACGTCGACGACGTTGTTCGCGTGCACCGTCGTGAACACGAGGTGGCCGGTGAGCGCCGACTGGATGGCGATCTGCGCCGTCTCCGCGTCGCGGATCTCGCCGACCATGATCTTGTCGGGGTCGTGGCGGAGGATCGACCGCAGGCCGCGCGCGAACGTCAGCCCCTTCTTCTCGTTGATCGGGAATCTGCGTGATGCCGCGCAGCTGGTATTCGACCGGGTCCTCGATCGTGATGATCTTGTCCTCGACCGACTTGATCTCCGAGAGCGCGCGCGTAGAGCGTCGTCGTCTTGCCGCTGCCGGTCGGGCCCGGTGACGAGCACCATCCCGTACGGCTCGCGGATGTACTTGCGGAACCGGCGCATCTTCGTCCTCGGGGAAGCCGAGGATGTCGAGCCGGAGCTCCGTGAACTGCTCGCTGATCGATTCCTTGTCGAGGATGCGGATGACGGCGTCCTCGCCGTGCGACGCTCGGCATGATCGAGACGCGGAAGTCGATCGTCTTGCCGCGCATGCGCAGCTTGAACCGGCCGTCCTGCGGCACGCGCTTCTCGGCGATGTCGAGCTCCGACATGACCTTGATGCGCGAGATGATCGTGCTGTGATGCCGCTTGTCGATCGGGTCGCATCGCCTGCTGCAGCACGCCGTCGATCCGGTACTTGATCACGACGACCGCGTCGTCCTGCGTCTCGATGTGGATGTCGGAGGCGCGGCGCTGGATGGCGGTGAAGACGATCGAGTCGACGAGCCGGATGATCGGGGCTGATGTCCTCGTGAGCGTCTCGACGGTGAGGTTCTCCTCGCCGTCCTCGTCCTCCGCAGAGAGCTGGAGCTGGAAGCCCTCGGTCGCCTCCTCGAGCACGCGCTGTCGAGCTCTCGCTCTTCTTCAGGATCTCGGCGATCGCCGCGCGGCTCCCGACCTTGCGCTTCAAGGACAGCCCGACGAGCATCTCGAGCTCGTCGAAGCGGACGACGTCGGAGGGATCGGCGGCGATGATCGTCATCGAGCGGTCGCTCCGCGCCTCCGGGATGAACCCGTACTTCAGCATCCACTCGACCGGGACCGAGCGGAAGAGCTCCGGGTTCACGCGGAAGGAGAGGAGGTCGACGTAGGGAAGGCCGAGCTTCCCGGCGAGCGCGATCGCGCGCTCCTCCTCCTCCTGGGGGGACATCGCCTTGATCGGGAGAATGGAATCCTTGCGCGCCGCCATCGTCCTAACCTTTCATCGTCGAGAGGATCGTGAAGAGCGGAAGGTACACCGCCATCAGGATCGTCGCGATCACGATTCCCATGAAGACCAGCACTGCCGGCTCGACGAACGAGATCACCCTCGCCAGAAGCGCGTCGATCTCCTCGTCGTAGAACTCCGAGGCCGAGTTCAGCATTTCCTCGAGCGCCCCGGAGGACTCGCCGACCTTCACCATCTCGATCGTCAGGTTCGTCATCATCCCAGTGTCCTCGAGGGCTTTCCACAGCTCGCCCCCCTCGCGCACTCTCGGGACCGTGCCGGCGATCTTCTTCGAGACGTACCGGTTGCCGACCGCCTCGGACGCGGTCTCGAGCGAGGGAACGAGCGGGGTGCCGCCGGAAAGGAGGGTCGCGAGGGACCGGGTGAACTGCGAGATCGAGAACCGCCGGAAGATCCCTCCGACGAACCACAGCTTCAGGAGCTGCGCGTGGAAGAACTCGCGCCCGCGCTCGGTCTCCCCGAAGCGCCGCAGCCCGAACGCGACGACGACGATCGCGCCCACGATCCACCCGATGTGCGAGCGGATCACCGTCGCGGTGCCGACGACGACGCGCGTCAGGAGGGGTAGATCCGAGCCGAATTCGGAGAAGAATTCCGTGAACCGCGGGATCACGAACGTCATCAGGATCGAGATCAGCCCGGTCGAGACGGCGATCAGGATCGCCGGGTAGATCAGCGTGCTCACGACCTTGCGCTGGAGCGCGACGATCGTCCTCTGGTACTTCAGGAACCGTCGGAGCACGGGCTCGAGCTCGCCGGCCTTCTCGCCCGCCTTGAGCGACGTCGCGTACAGGTGCGGAAAGATGTCTCCCTGCGCCGCGAACGCCTCCGAGAGCGACGCTCCCGACGTGATGCGGTCGCGGACGTCCGTCAGGACTTCCTTCCAGACGGGGTTCTGCTGCCGCTCGAGCAGCAGCTCGATCGAGCGGAGGATCGGGAGCCCCGCCTTGAGCAAGGCGACGAGCTCCTGGTTGAAGACGAGGAAGGCCGCCATCTTCAGGCGCCGGCGGCGTCGCCGCCGGAAACCCAGGCGAAACGCGGTGGACCGTTCCTTGATCTCGAAGACGTGCGCGCCGCGACGCTCGAATTCGAGCCGTGCGGCCGACCGGTCGGGCGAGATGATCGCTTCCTCGGCGACCCCGCCGTCCGGCCAGCCGATCCGCGCGACGAATTCCGGCATCAGTGCGCCGGCGCTTTCTGCATCAGTGCTTCTCCGCCGCGGCGACTCCCGCGGTTCCCTTCTCGGCGCCGGGCCGCGGGTTCTCCTGGATCAGCAGGATGAGGAGGAGAGCGCGCTTGGACGCCTCCTCTTTCGAGGCGCCGAGGACGAGCGTCTGGTTCAACGCGACGTTCACGGAAGTCCGGAAGAGGGGCGCGTCGGTCCGGCGGCCGCCGACGCTCTTCTCGCGGGCGAGCGCGAACGGCGACAGCCGCAGCGTCGTGCTCTGTCCGGCGGGCTCGATCCGGAACGCGAGGCGATACTCGCCGCCCAGGAGGTAAGTAACGGAGTTGCCCTCGGCGCCCGCGAGAACCGCCGAGTCGATCAGCGAATAGTCGTTGAACCGGAACACTTCGCGCAGCTTGTTGCCGATCCCCCCGATCTCCTTCGAGAGGTCGCGGGCGGACGCGTCGGCGCGGGCGCGCACCATCTTGACCGCGATCGAGAAGCCGCGCGGCGGCACGTCGAACTGCGCGAGGGCCCGGCCGATCGTGTTGAGGGCCGACGGCTGGTCCGTGATCGTCAGCGCGTTGATTTTCGGCTGCAGCAGGATCGATCCGGAATCGGTCAGCAGGGGACGCACGAGGAGCGTCGCCTCTTCGACCCGCTTGTACCGGAGGACGAAGACCCTGACGCCGACCGGGGCGGCGAAAGCGGCGGGGCCGGAACACGGCGATCAATCCGGCGACGATCGCCGTCCGGAGGAGTGTCCGCCCGGCATCTCAGAGGTCGAGCGAGCGGTCGACGATCCAGACGATCTTCGGATCCTCGGGCGAAGCCGTGCCCGGGTTCCATTCGTAGATCGTCGCCGACGCGGGCATCGACGGCTCCTCGCCTCCGGGCCGCACGATCCGGTTCGCGGCGCCGGCGATGCCGCCGGGCGGGCCGGACGCGCCGCCGCCGACACGATGGCGGGAGACCGCCGGGTCAGGGGCGCGGAGAAGGCGAGCGCGAGGATCGCCGCGACGCCGAGGCCCGCCGCGGCGCGGCGGCCGCGAGGCGCCCCCCTTCGAGCCGGCGGCTCGCGGCGCGGACGGCGAGCGCCGCCCCGACGTTGTCCAGGATCGCCCGCGCCTCCGCCTCGCCGACCGGCGGCGGGGGAGCCAGGGCGAAGAGAGGGTCGGTTCGGATGCGATCGCTTCGCGGCGGCACACCGCGCACTCCGCGAGGTGCCCGCGCAGCGCGCCGCCGCTCCTCCTCGGCGAGCCGGTCGCCGCGGTAGGCGTCGAGGCGCTCGGGAAGCGCGCGGCAGTCTCCGCTCACGGGCGGCTCCACCGGCGGAAGAGGCCGGGGAACTCGCGGCGGGGCTTCTTCTGGAGCGCCTTGCGCGCGTTGAACAGGTGGTTGCGGACGGTCGATTCGCCGCAGCCGAGGATCTTCGCGACGTCCTTCGAGTCGAGGCCGTCGATCTCCCGCAGAACGAACGCCGCCTTCTGCTTCGCCGAGAGGTCCTCGGAGACCCGCTCGAAGAGCTCGGCGACCTGGGAGGATTCGAGCGCGAACGTCGCCTCTTCCTCGAGCGCGGCCTCCCGGCCGCGGACGAGGTGCAGGGTCGCGAAGTGCGCCCTCTCGCGGCTCCGGTTCGCCCGGAGGAAGTCGATCGAGAGGTTCGTCGCGATCCGGTAGAGCCAGGTATTGAACGAGTATTTCTCGTCGTATCGGGCGAGCGAGTCCCAGACCCGGAGGAAGACGAGCTGGGCGACATCGCGGGCCTCGTCGGCGTCGCCGATGATCCGGCGGGCGACCGAAACGACGGCCGGGGTCTTCCTCAGGACGAGCGTTTCGAAGGCGACCGCGTCCCCCGCGCGGGCCCGGATCGCGAGCTCGCGATCGTCGACCTCCGCGCTCTGCTGCCGCGCGCGCTCCCGGCTGTAGACGAGTTCCATTCGTTCCATCTACGGAGCCGGCGCCGTCGGCGTTTGAGGAAAGATTCGAGTCATAACCCCTTGAATGATCGCATTTTCCGCTCCTTCGTCCAAGCGGCCGGATCGGGAGCCGGAGGGGCGCGCCGCGTATAATCGCCGCCAATGGTGCTCTATCGCGTCGCTTTCGGCCTCGGGCTCGTGGCCTATGCCCCTTCGCGTTCCTCCGGCAGGCAGCCGGCGGGCGAAGGATCGGCGACTGGAAGGGGCGTTTCGGGCTGTCGTCGCTCCCTCGGTTCCCGCGAAGTATTTGGATCCATGGAGTTTCCGTCGGCGAGGTGAACGCGGCGAGGACCATTCTCGAAGCGCTCCGCGGCCTGACGTCCGGCCCGTTCGTTCTGTCCTCGTCGACCGCCGCCGGGCTCGCGGCGGCCGGCGGCGTCGCCGCGGCGGACGGCGCGATTCCGTTTCCGCTCGATCTCGCCCGGCCGGTCGAGCGGTCGCTTTCGGCCGCCGACCCGACTCTCGTCCTGCTGACCGAGACCGAGATCTGGCCCCTCTTCCTCGAGCGGTGCGCGCGGCGCAGCGTACCGGTCGCGATCGTGAACGGCCGGATTTCCGCGTCGTCGTTTTCGCGGTACCGGCGCGCGGGCCGCTGGCTCGCGCCGTCGCTCGAGCGCATCGGGCTCTTCGCGATGCAGACCGACGAGGACGCGGCCCGGATCGCCGCGCTCGGCGTACCGGCGGCGAAGATCTGCGTGACCGGCAACGTGAAATTCGACGCCTCCTCGGAGGAACGCCCCGACGTGGCGGCGCGCCTCCGGAGGCTCGCCGCGGGGCGGACGGTCGTGATCGCGGGCTCGACCCACGAGGGAGAGGAAACCGCGGTTCTCGACGCGTGGGCCGCGCTCGAACCGCGGCCGCTCCTCGTCGTCGCCCCCCGGCGTCCCGAGCGGTTCGAGGAGGTCTTCCGGCGGATGCGCGAGCGCGCGGCGGGGTCCGTCCGTTTCTCCTCCGCGTCCGGGGAGCCGCCGGCGGTGCTTCTCGACACGGTCGGCGATCTCGCATCGGCGTTCGGCGCGGCGGACGCGGCCTTCATCGGCGGAACGCTCGCCGACGTCGGCGGCCACAATCCGATCGAGGCGTGGGCGAAGGGCGTGCCGACGGTCCTCGGTCCCCACCTCGCCAATGTGCGCGCGATCGCGGCCGAGGGAGTGGCAGCGGGCGCGGCGATCCCGGTCCGCACGGCGGCCGAGCTCGCCGCGGCCTGGAACGGCCTCCTCGCGAACCCGGCGGGACTCCGCGCGCGCGGCGAGGCGGCCGCCCGCCTGGTCGAGGGCCACCGGGGCGCCGCGCGGAAGACCGCTTCCGCGGTGCTCCCGCTGCGGAAGAAACGTTGAACCCGTACGGCGCCGTCGCCGCCGCGAGGCGGCGGCTCTACGAGTCGGGCTGGTTGCGCTCCGAGCGTGTCGACGTTCCGGTCGTCTCCATCGGCAATCTCACCTGGGGGGGAACCGGAAAGACGCCGGTCCTCGCGTTCCTCGCCGCGCGGGTCGAGGAGCGCGGGCGCCGGGTCGGGATCGTTTCCCGCGGCTACCGCCGGCGCTCGTCGGGTCTCGTCGTCGTGTCGGACGGGTCGGGAGCGGTCGCCTCCGCATCCGCGGGCGGAGACGAGCCGGTCCTCCTCGCGCGCCGCTTCCCGCGCGCGGTCGTCGTCGTCGCGGAGCGTCGGCCGGACGCGGCGCGCGAGGCGGTGAGGCTCGGCGCGGAAGTCCTGCTCCTCGACGACGCGTTCCAGCACCTCGCGATCGCGCGCGACGCGGACGTCGTGCTGGTCGACGCGGCGGACCCCTGGGCGGCGGCCTCCCTCCGTCGGGACGGGCGCGAGAGCGGCCGGCGGCGCTCTCTTGCGCGGACGTCGTCGTCGTGACGCGGGCGGCGCGCGGAACCGCGTCGGCCGCCGACGCGGCGATCCCGCGGCTCACCTCCGCGCCGATATTTCATTCCCGCTTCCGCTTCGCCGGCTGGTTTTCCGGCGGCCTCTCCGCCCCGGCGCCGGCGGCGGGATACGCGATCTGCGCGATCGGGAATCCCGCGAGCTTCCGTGCGACGCTCGAAGAAGCCGGGGCGGACGTCGCGGGATTCGAGACGTTCCGCGATCACCACGTCTACACGGATGCCGACCTCCGCGGGATCGAGGATCGCGCCGCCCGCGCGGGGGCGGGCGTCCTCCTGACGACGGAGAAGGACGCGGTGAAGATCGAGGGGCGGACGCGCCTCCCGCTCGTCGCCGCGCGCATCGAGGCCGACATCTTCGAGCCGGGGCTGCCCGAACGGATCGAGCAAATCCTGTCCGGGCGCCGTCGATGAGCATCCGGGAGGCCGCCGAGCACGCCGCCGTCCGGAGCGCGATGGCGGCGCTCTCGGTGATCCCCGGCGGGGCGCGGTCGCGGCTCGCGCGCTCGGCGGCGCGCCTCTATTACCGGGTCGGACGCGGCCGGCGCGCGATCGCGCTGCGAAACCTCCGCCTCGCGTTCCCGGAGCTCTCCGACGACGAGCGGGACGCGATCGCCCGCCGCTGCGCGGAGAACTTCGGCGGCGTCTTCTTCGATTTCCTCGCGGCGACGCGGCTCTCGCGCGAGGCGCTCCGCGAAGCGGTCGAGATCGAGGGCGAAGCGAATTACCGCTCGGCCGTGTCCCGCCGCAAGGGGGTGTTCCTGCTCTCGGCCCACTTCGGCAACTGGGAGATCGGCGCGCTCGCGGCGGGTCTCCTCGACGAACCGATCGCGTCCGTCGTCCGGCCGCTCGACAATCCGCGCCTCGATCGCGAGCTCTCCCGTCTGCGCGGAAAGTTCGGAAACCGCACGATCGGCAAGAAGCACGCAGCGCGGGAGGTCCTGCGCGAGATGCGCGCCGGCGGCACCGTCGCGATCCTGATCGACCAGAACGTGCTCGCCCGGGAGGCCGTGTTCGTGCCTTACTTCGGCCGGCTCGCGGCGACCTCGCCCGCGCTCGGGCTCCTCCAGAAGAAGACCGACGCCGCGGTCGTGCCCGTCTTCTGCCGTCCGCGCGGCGGGGGGCGCTACGTGCTCCGGTTCGAGAAGCCGATCGTCGTCGGCGACCTGCCGGAGGCCGACAGGAGCGTCGAATCGCTGACGGCCCGGTACACGAAAGTGACGGAGGACGCCGTGCGCGACGAGCCGGCGCTCTGGCTCTGGATGCACAACCGATGGCGCACGCGCCCTCCCGGAGAAGCGAATTGAAGCGGATCGTCATCGGCCCGAACTGGCTCGGCGACGGCGTGATGGCGCTGCCCTTCCTCCGCGCGCTCCGGAGGAGCGATCCCGGAGGCACGCTCGCCGTGCTCGCCCGGCGGTCGACCGCGCCGGTCTTCTCGATGAGCGGGACGGTCGACGAGGTGTGGACGACGGGAGGACGCGGCGCCGGCGCCTTTTGGCGGGACGCGCTCCGCGGACGGCGCGCGAAGCCGGACGAGATCTGGGTGCTTCCGCATTCCTTCCGCTCGGCCCTCCTCGCGTTCGCGATGGGGGCAAAACGGCGCCTCGGCTACGCGACCGACGGGCGGAGGGCTCTCCTCACCGATGCCGTTCCTCCGCCGGACCCGACCGGGCATCAGCTCCGCGACGAGGACCGGCTCCTCGCGGCCGGCGGCGTCGCGCCCGACGAGGGGCCGCCGCGGCTCGCGATTCCGCCCGCGCTCGCGGGCGAAGCGGATCGCGAGATCGCCTCGTGGCAGCTCGGCTCGGCGCCGATCTTCCTCGCGCCCGGAGCCGCTTTCGGCCCGACGAAGCTCTGGCCGGCCGAACGTTTCGCGCTGCTCGCGGACGCGCTGCTCGACCGGGGAGAAAAGGCCGCGCTCGTCGTCGGACCCGACGAGGTCGAGCTCGGACGGCTCATCGCGCGCCGCGCGCGGCATCGAATCCCGCTCCTCGGAGCGGAGGCGGACACGGGACGGCTCGCGGCGCTCCTCTCGCGGGGAAGGCTCCTCATCGGCAACGACTCCGGCCCCGCGCACCTCGCCGCGGCCGTCGGGACGCCGGCCGTCGTCTTCTTCGGGCCGACGGACCCCGGCCGCACCGCGCCGACCGGCGCTCCGGTCCTCCTTCTCGACCGCTACGTCTTCTGCTCTCCCTGTTACCTCAAGAAGTGCCCGTACCAGCACGAGTGCATGGAAGAGATCACGGTCGAAATGGCGCTCGAGGCGGTGCTGGGGATGATGGGCTAATAAATCCGAAATCCGAATTTCGAAACAAGCTCGAAATCCTAAATTCGAATGTTCGAAACCGCGAGGAGGATGTTGGGATCATTCGAGTTTTGAATTTGTTTCGGATTTCGGATTTCGTGCTTCGAAATTGTTGGATGTTGGCCGCTGCGGCCAAACAAAAAGGCCCCGGCTTGCGCCGGGGCCAAAGCACTCACCGTTTGCCGGAACGGTAATCAGTTGGTCTTCGGGGCGGCTTCCGTCGTGGCGGGCTTCTCTCCGCCCTTCTTCTCCATCGTCTTCGTGGACTTCTTGTGCGTCGTGTGCTTCTTGTGGGTCGTGGTCTTCTTCATGGTGCCGGCGTCGTCCTTCTTCATCTCGGACGTGGTCGACTTCGTCTCGGTCGTCTTCGTTTCGGTCTTCGCGGCGTCGGCGGCGAAGGCGGCGACGGAGAGGGTGAGAATTCCGGCGGCGGCGAGAGCAATGAGCTTCTTCAAGGTGGAACCTCCATATCTCCCGTTGGGTTGATGAGGTGGGAGATGAACAGACCTCGGGCAGGGAAGATAAGAAAGATTCGGGCCAGGTCGTCGGGGAGGCGTCGAAGGCGGATAAGTTGCTGATTCAAGGCAGGTAGTCCGGTCACGGCGAGCACGGTAAGCTGCCGTTTCTATGCCGGAAATAAACAATTTGAGCATTCGGGTAACCGAAAGCGTATAGCGCGGAGGGGCGTCCGTCGGATGCTCGGGCGCGGTGAGGCGCGAGCCCGACGGGATGCGGACGGTCCCGGGGCGCCCGCAGGCCTACCGGAGCGTACGTCGGAGGGCGACACGGGCTGTTCGCGCCCGTCCGGCTCGATGCATCGCCGCGCCCGCCGACCCTAATCAGTGAGTTCGACGTTCCAATACGCCACGTCCACAAAGTTCCGCCAGCTCGCGTGCCACCGCGCGCGGGTGAACTGCCCGACCGGGTTCCATCGGGGCCGCTCGGGGGCAGCGATGAGCCGGACGCCGGCTTCCGCGGGCGTGCGGTTGCCCTTCTTGACGTTGCACGACAGGCACGCGCAGACGACGTTCTCCCAGGAGGAGACGCCCCCGCGCGAGAGCGGGAGGACGTGGTCGAGCGAAAGCTCCGAGGAGGCGAACCTCCCGCCGCAGTACTGGCAGCGGTTCCCGTCGCGGAGATAGATGTTGTGCCGCGAGAACTTCACCTCGCGGCGCGGCAGCCGGTCGTAGTTCTTGAGCAGGATCACGCGCGGGACGAGGATCGCCCGCGAAGGGGTGAGCACGACCTCGTCCTTCGGCTGCGCCGGGATGTCGCACCAGTGCTCCCACTCGTAGGTCGAGTAGTCGGGAAGCACGGCTTTCGCGTGCCCCTTGTAGAAGAGCGACAAGGCGTTCCTCGCGGTCGTGACGCGGAGCGCCTGGAACACGCGGTTCAGGACGAGCACCTCGGAATCGAGCATTCGGCGCATTTTAGCAGGCTGCTGAAAGAATCTCCGGACCGGATGCTGGCCCCCTGGACCGGGGGGGTGGTCGGCCCATGCTGGCGGACCGGTTCTCCGGGCGCGGTTGGGCGCGACGTCGACCCTCTCCCGCCGAATGCGGAACGCGATCGCTTCAACTCGGCGGTACCGCTTTTCGGTAAGATTTCCGGGTGTCCTCGCCCGACAACGTGCGTTCGCGTCTGCTGTCGATCGTCGACCGCTTCGCCGGAAAGCGGATCGCGGTGGCCGGCGACTTCGTCCTCGACCGCTTCGTCCACGGTCTCCCGAAGCGGATTTCCCGCGAGGCGCCCGTCCTGATCCTCGCGTGGTCGCGGGAGGAGAGCGTTCCGGGCGGCGGCGCGAACACGGTCGCCAACGTCGCGGCGCTCTCGGGGAAGCCGGCGCCCGCCGGGGCGGTCGGCGCCGACGCGGAGGGACGCGCGCTCGCCGCGCTGTTCGAGCGCGCGGGGGTCGACGCCTCGGGCCTCGTCGCGGTCGAGGGGTATGCGACTCCGACGAAGACCCGGATTCTCGGCGGCGGCGTCCATTCGATCCGGCAGCAGGTCGTGCGGATCGACCGGGAGGACGTCCTTCCTGAAGATCCGGCGCTTTCGGCGAAGCTCCGCGACAACGTCCGGCGCGCCGCCGCGGGCGCCGCGGTCCTCGTCCTTTCCGATTACGGCTACGGGAGCAGCCGGCCCGAGTGGATCGCGGCCGCCCGCGAGGCGAACCCCTCGATCCGCGTTCTCGTCGATTCCCGCTTCCGCCTCACGGACTACGCCGGCGCCGACGCCGCCACACCCAACGAAGAGGAGCTCGAGCGCGCGACGGGAGAGCCGCTCGACGACGAGGAGGAGAAGTTCTTGCGCGCCGGCCGCGCCCTCCTTGCCCGGCTCGCTTCCCCCGCGCTCCTCGTGACGCGGGGGAGCCGCGGGATGGCGCTCTTCCGCGCGGACCGGGAGACGTTCTCGATCCCCGTCTCGGGCACGGCGCAGGTCGCCGACGTCACGGGGGCGGGGGACACCGTGATGGCGACGTTCGCTCTCGCTCTCGCCGCGGGAGCGAGCGAGCCCGAGGCGGCGCTCCTCTCCAACTTCGCCGGCGGCATCGTCGTGATGAAGATGGGAACGGCGACCCTCGGCCCGGCCGAGCTGCGCGAGGCGATCGAGCTCGACCGCACCGTCATCGCGGCGGCCGTCGAGGGCGGCGGGATCTGAGCGAACGCGGCTTCGCCTGAAAACCCGCGTTCTGCCGGGGGTTTCGGGTATTCTCTGGGCGTGGCGCAGATCCTGTCCCGTCGACAGGCCGCCGACGCGGCGGAAAGACTCCGGCGGGAAGGTCAGAAGCTCGTTTTCGCCAACGGCGCGTTCGATCTCCTCCACGTCGGCCACGTGCGCTATCTGGAGGCCGCGCGCCGGGAGGGGGACTTCCTGCTCGTCGGCGTCAACTCCGACGCGTCCGTCCGGCGGCTCAAGGGAGAGGGAAGGCCCGTCGTTCCGGAAGGCGAGCGCGCGGAGATCGTCGCGGCGCTCCGCTGCGTCGACGCGGTCGTCGTCTTCGACGAGTCGTCTCCCGCGGGGTTGATCGCGGAGCTCCGCCCGTCGGTCCACGCGAAAGGGACCGACTACACGCCCGACTCGGTCCCGGAGCGCGCCGCCGTCGAGGAGGCGGGCGGCCGGGTCGCGATCGTCGGCGATCCGAAGGACCACGCGACGACGGACCTCGTCGCGCGCCTGCGGAGGACGCCGTGAACGTGGTCGTGGTCCGGCTTTCCGCGATGGGCGACGTGATCCACGCGCTTCCGCTCGCGGCGAACCTCGCGCGGGCCGGCCACCGCGTGGCGTGGGCGGTCGAGAAGCCGTTCGCGCCGCTCCTCGCGGGGAATCCGTCGGTCGCGGCCGTCGTCGAGGTGCAGACGCGGCGCTGGCGGCGCGGACCGTGGAGGCCGGCGGCCTTCTCGGAGATCGGGTCGGCGCGCGGCGCCCTGCGGGATTTCGGGGGCGACGTCGTTCTCGATCCCCAGGGAAACGAGAAATCGTGGGCGGTCGCGCAGCTCGTGCGGGCGCCGAGGATCGTCCTCGACGATCGCAGCGTGCGGAGCAACTGGACGCGCCGCTTCTCGGCGTTGCGCGTGAGGCCGGCGGATTCGGCGCGCCACGTGACCGACCGGGTGCTGGCGCTCCTCTCGCCGATCGGCGTTCCGATCCGGGACGCCGCCCCGGACGCGCGCTACCTGCTCGCCGGCGAGCACCGGGAGGCCGACGCGTTTCTCGCGCGCCTGCCGCGGCCGTTCGCCCTCTACCATCCGGGCGCGGGGTGGGCCAACAAGACCTGGGGAGAGGAGCGGTTCGCCGCGCTCGCCGAACGCGTCCGGGAGGAGCGGGGGATCGCGCCCGTCGTCTCTTGGGGACCCGGCGACGAGCCGCGCGCCGAGGATCTCTCGCGGCGTCTCGGCGCGGCGTCGCTCCCGGCGCTCGACTTCCGCGGCCTCGCGCGCGTCGCCGCGGCGGCGTCGTTCTTCGCCGCGGGAGACACGGGGCCGCTCCATCTCGCCGACGCGCTCGGCGTTCCGACGGTCGCCCTGTTCGGTCCGACCGATCCGGTCCGCAACGGTCCGTATCGGCGAAACGGGGTCGAGTTCTCCTCGTCTCTGCGCTGCGCGCCCTGCAACGACCGGTACCGCGAGATCAAACCCTGTCTCTCGGAAACCTCGCCCGAGGACGTCGCGCGCGCGGTCTTCGCCCGGTTCCCGGCCGCGTGAGCCGGCGGCGCGCCGCCGCGGCGCTCCTCGCCGCCGTGCTCGCCGGCGCCGGCGGGGGGCCCGCGCGCGCCGGAGAGCCGCCTCCGTTCGTCGGCGAGACGCTCCGCTACGCGATGTCGTGGAAGATCTTCGCAGGGGGGATCATGACGATCTCCGTGTCGGAACCGATCGTCTTCGAGGGGAGGCCCGCGTACAAGATCGAGCTGTCCGCGATCTCGAACGACTTCATCTCGAATTTCTTCCTCGTCCGCGACTCGATCACGTCTTGGATCGACGCGGCCAGCCTCCAGTCGCTCCGTTACGAGAAGCACTCGGTCGAAGGGAAGCGCGTCGACGACGAGCGGATCGACTTCGATATCGCCGAGAAAGTCGCGACGCGGGAGGACGGCCGGCGGATTCCCTTCGAGACGCCGATCTTCGATTCGCTCTCCTCGGTCTACTACCTGCGAACCCGCTCTCTCGAGCCGGGCGAGCCGATCGATCTCCAGGTCGTTTCGGGCAAGCACGCGTACCCGCTCGAGGTGGACGTGCTCGAGCTCGAGACCGTGAAGACTCCGGCGGGGACGTTCCGCGCGCGCAAGGTGCACCCGAAGATGAAGGAGGAGGGGCTCCTCAAGAAGGGCGGCGACCTCTGGATCTGGTTCGCCGAGAACGCGCGGAAGACGCCGGTGATGATCAAGTCGAAGCTGAATTTCGGAACGCTGACCGCGAAGCTCCAGAGCGGCGCGACACCGTGAGGTGGCGCGCGCCGATCCATCGAGCCGGGCGGGCGCCTCGACGCGCTGCGGGCCCGACCGGGCTTTCAGTGAAATCTGGCCTTGCGCTGCGGTGACATTACCGCGCGATCCTGTTCCCCGGGACAGGCCGGAAGTCTGCGCCAATTGCTATTTCCGGGCGGCGAAAATAGAGTGCGGCCAGTAATCGGGGGACCGCCGCGATGCCGTTGAAACTCGGAGACCTGCTGCTGAAGGCGAACGTCATCACGCAGGAACAGCTGGACACGGCGCTGAAGGACCAGCGGGAAGAAGGAGGGAAGCTCGGCGAGGCGATCGTCCGCCTGGGCTTCGTGACCGAGGACGACATCACCGAGACCCTCTCGCAGCAGTACGGCGTCCCGTCGATCAACCTTTCGGCACGTTCGAGATCGACCCGGCCGTCATCAAGCTGGTTCCGGCCGAGACCGCCCAGAAATACATGATCGTCCCGCTGAGCAGCCGGGCGCGACGCTGACGATCGCGATGACGGATCCGACGAACGTCTTCGCGATGGACGACATCAAGTTCATGACCGGCTACAACGTGGAGCCGGTCGTCGCGTCGGAGATTGCCCTGCGGAAGCGATCGACCGCAACTACGGGACGCCGCGGTCGCTGGTCCTGAAGGACCGGGGCAAGGCGGCCTCCTCCGGGGGCCCGGCGACTGCGATCCCGAATCCGCTCGGCACGTTCAGCTCGGCGCTCGGCGGCGGGGCGGGACTCGACGACATCATGTCCGCCGGCCTGACCGCCGACGACATGGCCGGAGTGTCGCTCGGGGAGATAACCTCGACGAGATCGCGGGCGTCGACGAGGGCGCCGAGCTCGACGTGGTCCGCAGCCTCGAGGGAGAGGAGATCGACCTCGACAGCCTGTCGAAGTCGACGGAAGCCGCGCCGATCGTCAAGGTCTCGAACCTGATCCTGATGTCGGCCATGAAGTCGGGCGCGTGCGACATCCACGTCGAGCCGTACGAGAAGGAGCTGCGCGTCCGCTTCCGCATCGACGGCGTGCTCTACAACATCATGGCGCCGCCGCTGAAGTTCCGCGACGCGCATCGATCTCGCGCATCAAGATCATGGCGAAGCTCGACATCGCGGAGAAGCGCCTGCCGCAGGACGGCCGCATCAAGATCCGGCTTCACGCGAGGACGGTCGCCGCAAGGAGCTCGACTTCCGCGTCTCGACCGCTGCCGACGCTCTTCGGCGAGAAGATCGTCATGCGGCTCCTCGACAAGGACAAGCTGCATGCTCGACATGACGAAGCTCGGCTTCGAGCCGGAGTCGCTGCGCCGCTTCGAGGCCGCGATCCAGCGGCCGTGGGGCATCGTGCTCGTGACCGGGCCGACGGGCATCGGCAAGACGAACACGCTCTACTCCGTCGATCTCGAGGCTGAACACGCCCGAGGTCAACATCATGACGGCCGAGGACCCGGTCGAGTTCAACCTGCGTCGGCATCAACCAGGTGCAGGTGCAGCGAGCAGATCGGCCTGACTTCGCCGCGGCGCTGCGGTCCTTCCTGCGCCAGGACCCGAACATCATCCTCGTCGGCGAGATCCGCGACTTCGAGACGGCGGAGATCGCCGTGAAGGCCGCGCTCACCGGCCACCTCGTGCTCTCGACGCTGCACACCAACGACGCGCCCGAGCACCGTGAACCGCCTGATGAACATGGGCATCGAGCCGTTCCTCGTCGCGAGCTCGGTGCAACCTCGATCTGCGCGCAGCGCCTCGTGCGGCGGGTCTGCTCGACCTGCATGGAGGAGGCGAGACCCCGCCGCAGACGCTGCGTCGAGGCGGCTTCTCGGCCGACGAGGCGAAGGTCGCCTGAAGACGAAGCGCGGCCGCGGCTGCGACCGCTGCAACGACACGGGCTACAAGGGCCGCGTCGGCCTCTACGAGGTGATGGTGTTCACCGACGAGCTGCGCGAGCTGATCCTCGTCGGCGCTTCCTCGGCCTGGAGCTGCGGCGCAAGGCGATCGAGGAGGGCATGATGACGCTCCGCCGAGCGGGCCTGCGGAAGGTCAGGGACGGCGTGACGACGATCGAAGAGGTCGTCCGGGAGACCGTCATGTAACAGCAAGCGCGGCGACTCGTCGCGCCGAAGCCTCGGCGAAGGCGGATGAGTCGAGCCGGGCTGCCCGCATCCCGCCGGGCTCGCGCCTCGCAGCGCTTCCCAGGTCTCTGCATTTGATCCGCTGATGCGCCACAAGGACCCTCGGATTTCCATCGCCGCGCCCGGACCGCCGTCGGGGTTTCCCGGGGCCCCTCGCGGCGCGACGAAGTCTCGCGCGAACGCTGCGCGAGACGACTTGCGCCGCGGGAGCGGGAGCGCAGCGAGGGGGTGGCGGCTCCGGCGGTCGAGTCACACAAGGCCGCGAGCAAAGCGAGCCGCCACGCGACTTCTCCCGGCGGGAGAAGGTGGCGGCCGGAGGCCGCCGGATGAGGGCGGGTCCGAGCCGCCGGGCCGACACGCGCCCCGGGTCCCCGAGCAAGCTCTCGCGACGGAGCGAGAGAGGCCCTGTACCGAAGGACGGGTTTGCTTTCTCGCGGTGCCGCCGCTAAACTTCCCCCAACTTCCATGGCGACCACCGTTTCGCTGCATCAATTGCTCAAGACAGATGGTCGAGATCGGGCGGGTCCGACCTCCATCTGACGACGAACTCGCCGCCGCAGGTGCGGGTCGACGGCGATCTGCCGCCGCTCCGTATGCCGCCCCTCTCGGTCGCCGGACACGAAGCAGCTCGCCTACAGCGTGCTGACCGACGCGCAGAAGAAGCGCTTCGAGGAGACGCTGGAGCTCGACTTCTCCTTCGGCCTGCGCGGGGTCGCGCGATTCCGCTGCAACGTCTTCAACCAGCGCGGCGCGGTCGCCGGCCGTTTACCGGCTGATCCCGGACGAGATCCGCACGTTCGAGGAGCTGGGCCTGCCGCCGGTGCTCGCGACGCTCGCCGACCGGCCGCGCGGCCTGGTCCTCGTCACCGGGCCGACCGGCACCGGCAAGTCGACGACGCTCGCCGCGATGATCGACAAGATCAACCGCGAGCGGCCGCTGCACATCCTCACGATCGAGGACCCGATCGAGTACCTGCACGCCCACAAGAAGGCGATCGTCAACCAGCGCGAGCTGCACGCCGACACGCAGCGCTTCCCGAACGCGCTGCGCGCGGCGCTCCGCGAGGACCCGGACGTCGTGCTCATCGGCGAGATGCGCGACCTCGAGACGATGGAGGCCGCGCTCCGGATCGCCGAGACGGGCCACCTGACGCTCGCGACGCTCCACACCAACTCGGCGGCCCAGACGGTGAACCGCATCATCGACGTCTTTCCGGCGCACCAGCAGTCGCAGATCCGCACCCAGCTCTCGCTCGTGCTCGAGGGGATCGTCTGCCAGGCCCTGCTGCCGAAGGCGAGCGGCAAGGGCCGCGTGATGGCGCTCGAGATCCTCGTGCCCACGCCGGCCATCCGCAACCTGATCCGCGACGACAAGATCCACCAGATCTATTCGATCGATGCAGACCGGGCAGGAGAAGCACGGGATGCAGACGATCGAACCAGTCGCTCGCGACGCTGTACCAGCAAGCGGCTCATCACGCTCGACGCCGCGATCTCGCGCCTCGTCGAGTCCGCGACGAGCTGCAGGAGCTGATCTCGCCGGGGCGTCGGCGAATCGACACGGCGCAGGCGGCGGCGGGGGCCGGCGGCCGCCGCCCAGCCGGGCCTGAGGGAGCGCGACATGGCGAATTTCGCCTACTGGAAGGGTCGGACGCGCGCCGGCGCCGTTCAGCGGAGAGCGGCGCATCGCGGACACGAAGGATCGTCGCCGTCGCGACGCTCCGCCGCGAGCAGATCCTCGTCACGCGGCATCCGCGGCAGAAGGCGGAAGGAAGCGGCCCGTGCCGCGCGCGGCGACGGAGGACCCCGTCGAAAACCTCGCGATCTTCACGCGGCAGTTCTCGGTGATGATCGACGCGGGCCTGCCGCTCGTCCAGTGCCTCGAGATCCTCGCCGCAGCAGGAGCCGACAAGCGTTCGCAGAAGATCCTCGACCAGGTCCGGCAGCGACGTCGAGTCGGGCGCCTCGCTCGCCGACGTCGATGCGCGACACCCGAGAGCGTTCGACGCCCTCTACGCGAACATGGTCGCGGCCGGCGAGGCGGGCGGCATCCTCGACACGATCCTCAAGCGCCTCGCGACCTACATCGAGAAGCAGGTCAAGCTGAAGGCCAGGTCCGCTCGGCGATGATCTATCCGATCGCCGTCATCAGCATCGCGGCCAGCGTCGTCGCCGTGATCCTGCTGGAAGGTCATCCCGACGTTCGCCGCTCTCTTCGCGGGCCTCGGCGCGGAGCTGCCGCTGCCGACGCGCATCGTGATCGCCGCGAGCGAATTTCCTCGCGCGGTACTTCATCCTCGTCGTCGTCCTGATCGGCCTCGGGATCTACGCCTTCCGGCGCTACTACGGACCGACGGCGGGCGGCACGCCATCGACCGGATCCTCCTGCGCAGCTCCCGATCTTCGGCAAGATCCTCCGGAAGATCGCGGTCGCGCGCTTCTGCCGGACGCTCGCGACGCTCATGTCGCTCGGGCGTGCCGATTCTCGACGGCGCTCGAGATCACGGCGAAGACGGCGGGCAACGCGATCATCGAGGACGCGATCTTCGCGACGCGCAAGAGCATCGAGCGCGGCGAGACGATCGCGGCGCCGCTCCGCGACGCGAGGTGTTCCCGACGATGGTCGCGCAGATGATCTGGCGTCGGCGAGCAGACCGGCGCGCTCGACACGATGCTGGCCAAGATCGCCGAGTTCTACGAGGACGAGGTCGACGCCGCGGTCGCCGGCCTCCTCACGCTGCTCGAGCCGATCATGATCGCCGTCCTCGGCGTGCATCGTCGGCGGCATCGTCATCGCGATGTATATGCCGATGTTCAGCCTCATCTCCAAGATCGGCTAGAACCAGCCGCGGCGATACGGGTCGTTATACGGGCCCGGCGAGCCTGCCGGCGGGCTCAACGTACGCCCCGGTACGCCTCGCCCGCCGGCAGGCCCGCCGAGCCCGTCTTCCAACCCGTCTCGCCGCGGCTCGTTTGTGCCGACAAGTTACGGAACCGAGGCTCGCGCCTCGCCGCGCCTCATTGTCGTTTTCGCCGGATCCCTTCACCTCTCCCGGCGGGAGAGGTCGGCGGGCCGAGCTGTGGAGCGAGGCACGGCGGGTGAGGGCATCGTGGTCCTGGCGCTCCCGATGACCGTGCCCGGGCCTCCCCGGTCGCCGAAACTCGGCGTAAAATCGCGCAAATGGACTCCCTGACCCGGTCGCTCCGGTTCCTCATGATCATCCGCCTCGTCGTCGTGGGCACCATCGTGCTCTCCTGCGTGCTGATCCAGGCGAGCGCCGGGTTGTCGCTCAGGCTCGGTCCCATCTACGGCGTCGGCGCGGCGTCGATCGTCCTCTCGGGACTCTGGGTCGCCCTCCGCCGGAGGATTCGCCCGGTCCAGGAAGCGTATCTGCAGCTCGGCGGCGACCTCGTTCTCGTGACGGCGCTCGTGTATTCCTCCGGCGCCTCCGACTCGGTTTTCACGTTCCTCTACCTCGTCGTGATCGCCGTCGCCGCGTTCTTCCTGCTCCGGCCGGGAGCACTCCTCGTCGCGTCCCTCTCCTCGATCCTCTACGGACTGACGATCGAGCTCACCGCGTACGAGGTGGTCCCGGCGCCGCCGCTCTTCTACCGTCCGGACTGGACGAGCCCCTCGCTCCTGTTCTCGCTCTCCTTCACGATCGCGGGTTTCTACGGGACCGCGCTGCTCGCCTCCCTCATCGCCGAAAAGCTCCACCTCGCGCGGCGCGAGATCTCGGAACGGACGATCGAATTCGAGAAGATCCGCGCACTCCATGCCGACGTCATCGAATCGATGTCCTCCGGGCTCGCGACCGTCGACGCGTCCGGGATCGTCACGTTCCTGAATCGCGCCGGCGGCGAGATCCTCGAACGGCTGCCGCTCGAGGCAAAGGGGTCGTGGCTGTGGGACCTCGGACTCCTCTCCGCCGACGAGTGGCAGAGAGTGACGTCCGGCTGGTTCCGCTCCCCGTCGACGCGCGGCGAGGTGGAGATCGGCGGCGAGCGGCCGCGCACGATCGGGTACTCGATCCGCAAGCTCAAGGGCACGGCGGGCTTCCTCGTGCTCTTCCAGGACCTTTCCGACGTCAAATCGCTCGAGGCGGAGGCGCGCGCGCGGGAGAAGCTCGCCGCGGTCGGGCAGCTCGCCGCGGGCATCGCCCACGAGATCCGGAACCCGCTCGCGTCGATCTCCGGGTCCGCGCAGATGCTGGGAAACGAGATGCGCACCGGCTCGTCCGAGCGCCGCCTCGTCGAGATCATCGTCGCGGAATCGCGGCGGTTGTCCAAGATCCTCGAGGACTTCCTCCACTACGCGCGGCCCGGCACCCTGCAGTGCGTGATGTTCGACGTCGGCGCCTCGCTCTCCGAGGCGATGAACCTGTTCTCGCACAGCGACGAGGTGCGCGACCATCACCTGCTGAACCTGCAGGTGGAATCGGCGGCGTCGATCTACGGCGATCCGGGGCAGGTGCGGCAGATCTTCTGGAACGTCGCGCGCAACGCGATTTCGGCGATGCCCGACGGCGGGATCCTCGACGTCACGGGGCGCGTCGAGAACGACTGGTATGCGATCCGGTTCCACGACACCGGGCGGGGGATGTCCCCCGAGCGGCAGGAGATGCTCTTCCAGCCGTTTGCGACCGCTTTCGACGGGGGAACCGGGCTCGGGATGGCGATCGTGCGGCGGCTGGTCGAGGAGCACGGCGGCCGGATCCGCGTCGAGTCGCGGCCCGGGTTCGGCACCGCGATCGAGATCTTCCTTCCGCGGAGGACGGCCGAACGGGCTGGCTCGTCGGCCGCATGAGCGGAGGCCGGATGCGAATCCTGATCGTCGACGACGAGGCGAGCCTCCGCGAAATGCTCGCGATCTTCTTTGCGAAGGCGGGGCATACGACCTCGGCCGCCGCGTCCTTCGCCGAGGCGAAGGCGATCGCCTCGCGGGAGGAGTTCGACGCTATTCTCTGCGACATCAAGATGCCGGACGGCTCCGGGATCGACCTCCTCCCGACGTTCAAGGAAACCCAGCCGAACAGCCCGGTGCTGATGATCACCGCGCACGCGTCGCACGAGGACGCCGTCGAGGCGATGCGCCGCGGCGCCGCGGACTACATCGGAAAGCCCTTCGACCTTTCCGAACTCGCGGTCAAGCTCGACAAGGCCGTCGCCCGCCGCGAGCTCGAGGAGGAGAACCTCTACCTCAAGCAGGAGCTCGCGGCCCGGTACGCGTTCGCCAACGTGATCGGCAAGTGCTCGCGGATGCGCGAGATCTTCCGGGCGATCGAGCGGATCGAAAAGATCTCCTCGACCGTCCTGATCACCGGCGAGAGCGGCACCGGCAAGGAGCTGGTCGCGCGGCGCGATCCACGTCGCGTCGCCGCGCGCGAACGGGACGTTCATCGCGGTCAACTGCGCGCGCGCTTCCCGAGACGCTGCTCGAATCGGAGCTGTTCGGGCACGAGCGCGGCGCGTTCACCGGCGCGATCCGCGACAAGCAAGGGCCTGTTCGCCGAGGCGCGACGGCGGCACGCTCTTCCTCGACGAGATCGGCGAGACCGTCGCCGGCGCTGCAGGTCGAAGCTCCTGCGCGTCGCTCCAGGAGCAGACGATCCGGCAGGTCGGCGGCGACGAGGAACACGGTCGCGTGGACGTCCGCATCATCGCCGCGACCAACCGGGATCTCGAGCAGGCCGATCGCGGAGGGGCAGTTCCGCGAGGACCTGTTCTACCGGCTCAACGTCATCCCGATCGCCCTGCCGCCGCTGCGCGAGCGCGCGAGGACATCCCGCTGCTCGCCGAGCACTTCATCGCGAGATCGCGCGGCAGCAACAGGCCTCGCCGGGACGAGCATCGTCGGCCGAGGCGATGCGGCTGCTGGAGGCCTACCCGTGGCCCGGCAACGTCCGCGAGCTCGAGAACACGCTCGAGCGGACGGTCGCCCTCGAGTCCGGCCCGGTGATCACGTCCCGGAGCCTTCCCGCGGCGATCACGTCTTCGTTCCCGAGCTCGCTTCCCGACTTCGCGGCGCTGCCTGCCGAGGGACTCGACCTCGAGGCGTACCTCGAAGCCGTCGGCAAGCGCCTCATGCAGGAAGCCCTCGAACGGAGCGGCGGCGTGCAGACGCAGGCGGCCGAGCTGCTGAAGATGTCGTTCCGCTCCTTTCGGTATTACGCGAAGAAATACGGGCTGATAAAACGCGAGGAACTGTACGGCTCGGGCGAGAATTAGCGGGCGTGCGATACACCGTCGCGGGCGCTGGCTCGGGGACCGAGGATGCGTGACGGCAGCGCGGCTCGTCGAACGAGCGACTCGACCGCGCCGCCGCCACCCCCTTCGCCGACGCGCCCGCTCCCGCATCGCGGAGCTTTCGCCTCGGTTACTTCGGCGAAAGGCTCTCGCGATGCGATGGGCCCCGGACGGCGCTGTGGTCGCGCCTCGCTACCGGTGAACTTCACTGCTATGGAAGAGTCGTCATTGCGAGGCCGAAGCCCGAAGCAATCCCCAAAGCTTCGACCAGGAAAAACGCTAGGCACCAGCATGGCGATTCTTTTCGCGCTCGGCTGCGCGCGGTCGAACGGGGCGGGAAAACAGGCGCAGGTCCCCGGGACGGATCCGCCGACCGTGACGATGCCGTCCGGCAGGACGTACCGGGTCGAGATCGCGGCCGACCCCGCTTCGCGCGCGCAGGGGCTCATGTACCGCGAGAGCCTGCAGGACGGGCGCGGGATGCTCTTCCTCTTTCCGCGTCCGACCGTCGAGGCGTTCTGGATGAAGAACTGCAACTTCCCGATCGACATCGTCTGGATGGACGCGAACCGCCGCGTGATCTTCGTCTCCGCCCACACGCCGCCGTGCCGGGAGGACCCGTGCCCGACCTACGGACCGAAGGCGAAGGCTCTCTACGTGCTCGAGATCCCCGACGGCGCCGCGGCGAAGGAGAAGGCCGACGTCGGCTCGACGGTGGCGTTCACGAACGTGCCGCCGCTGCCGACGGAGTAGAGAGATGGCGCGGGACTGGTCGGTTGACGAGGTCAGGCGAACAGTCGAGGACTACTTTGAGATGCTTCGTATGGAACTCCGGGGCGAGCCATACAATGCTCGGAGTTGATCACGCGAGCTAATTCAGGGTAGCCAAGGGCGCGAGTAGAACTGGCCCCTGAGGCGCGGTGAGGCGCGAGCCCGCCGGGATGCGGGGGTCCGAGTCCGCGGGCGCGTAAGCCCGCCGCCTCGGTTGCGCGGACCACGAAGCGCGGCCAGACGCGAGCGAGACGGGATGCGGGCCGCCCGCGAGATCCCGAGGCATACCGGGCCGTATGTTGCAGGGTCTCGCGGGCGGCACGCGCCCGTATTTGCTAGATGTATGGCCGCGCTTGCTGACTGAAACTCTACGGAAGCGCGAGCAGGTAGTCCGTGATCGCGTTCAGATCCCGCACGGGCAAGTCATCGTACGGCGGCATTTTCGAATGCGGAGACAGCTCCTGCGGGTCCTGGAAGTGCGCGAGGATCCAGGCGCGCGTGCGCCGCTCGCCGACGTGCTTCAGGTCGATTCCCTTCGGGTTCCCGTCGCCGTTGATCCAGTGGCACTCGAGGCATTTCTTCGTCGCGATCAGCTTTCCCCCGCGGGCGATCGAGGGCGCGACCATCGACAGGTCGTAGTTCTTCAGGTCCCCCGAGACGAAGGCGAGCGGGGGCGGCGGCGGCTCGGTGGCCGGGAGCCGTCCGGCCGGCGCGTCGACGATCGCGATGCCGGTCAGGACGATCGCGGCGGCTCCGAGCCCCGTCCCGGCGGCGATCCACGGACGGCGCGCCTTCGGGTGACGCGTCGCGGAACGGTCGATGAGGGGCATCGCGAGGAGGAAAATCGCGACGGCCGCGGGAATCCCGACCGTGCCGAGGATCGCCGCCTTGCCATGGAAGTAATGCAGGAGCTGGTACGGCGCGAGGAAGTACCAGTCGGGGCGGGGAACGTACGCCGTGTCCGTCGGGTCCGCCGTCGCGTCGAGCGGCGCCGGAAAGAAGCGCGCGAGCAGGGCGACGATCACGCCCACGGCGAGGATAAAGGCCGCGTCGCGCGCCATCTGCTTCGGGAAGAACGGCTCGCGCGGCGCCGCGTCTCCCGGGAGTCCGGCGTGGCCGTGGCGGCGGAGGAGCATCAGGTGAGCGGCGACGAGCGCCGCCGCGGCGAGCGGCAGGACGATCACGTGGAGCGCCGTGAAACGCGAGAGGGTTCCCGCTCCGACGCCGCTTCCCCGGTCAGCAGCCGCGCGGCGGCCGGTCCCACGACGGGCGGCTGGGCCGCGATGCGGACGCCGACGACGGTCGCCCAGTATCCCTTCTGGTCCCACGGCAGCAGGTATCCCGTGAAGGCGAACGCGAAGACGACCGCGAGCAGGAGGAGGCCGATCCACCAGTTCTCCTGCCGCGGCGGCTTGTACGCCCCGTGCCAGAAGACGCGCGCGAGATGGAGCAGGACGATGACGACGATCGCCGACGCTCCCCACGAGTGCAGACCGCGAACGAAGGCGCCGGCGGGCACCTTCCGCTCGATCCACGCCACACTCGCCCGCGCATGATCGGGGGTCGGAGCGTAGGCGGAGGCGAGAAGGATTCCCGTCACGAGCTGGATCGCGAGCAGCGCCAGGGCGGCCGACCCGAGCGTGAACCACCATCCGCCGCGAGAGGGAGTCGGCTTTCCGGCGAACCGCCTCCACGCGGAGAAGAGCCCCGTGCGCTCGCCGAAACCCTCTCTGCGGCTCATGCGCCCTCCGGGGGCCGGACGAAGATCTGGCCGGCGCGGATCTCGATCGGAAGCCGCTCGAGCGGCGCGGGGGGCGGGCCGCCCGCGACGGATCCGTCGGCGCGGTACGTCCCTCCGTGGCAGGGACATCGGAAGAGGCGCGACGCCGCGTCCCACCGGACGGAGCAGCCGAGGTGCGTGCAGGTCGACGACAGCGCAGCGAACCCCGCGCCTTCGCGGATGACGAATACGCGTTCCCGCCGCGCCTCGGAACGGTACGCGTCGGCCCGGGACCATGCGAGCACCGCTTCCGTCGGCCCGGGAGCGCGAAAAGCGTCGATCGGTCCCAGGGCGACGGGCTCCGGAGGGGCTGCGCGCACGCCGCCGAGAAACCGGGCCGCGACCGCTGCGAGGGTGCCGGAGAAGATCGCGCCGACGGCGGCCACGAAGCTCGCGAGCATCCGGCGGCGCGTCGGCGGCCGATCCACGACGGGCTCTTCCGAAATCATGCCGCGTAGTCTACGAAGTTTGCGTCGCGGTCCGGCCCGCCGCGAGAAATCCTTTAGGCGGCTCGCGGAAATCCCCGGCTTGACAGCGGCGCGGAAACTGTTAGCATCAAGGGCTTTCGTTTGGAGGAAGGTTCCATGTACGCGATCGTTTCGACCGGTGGGAAACAGATGAAGGTGAGCCCGGGCGACGTCGTCCGGATCGAGAAGCTTGCCGGCGAGCCGGTCGCCAAAGGCGACGCGATCGTGTTCCAGGAGGTGTCGTTCGTCGGAGACGGTGACACCTTCCGGGCGGGGTCTCCGCTCGTCGACGGCGTCTCCGTCCGCGGGACGGTCGTCTCGCCGGTCAAGACGCGCAAGGTCCTCATCTTCAAGAAGAAGCGGACCAAGCAGTATCGCCGCACGAAGGGGCACCGCCAGAACATGGTCGAAGTTCGCATCGACGGGATCGAGGGCTGAGATGGCGCACAAGAAGGGACAGGGATCGTCGCGCAACGGGCGCGACTCGAATTCGCAGCGGCTGGGCGTCAAGGCGTTCGGCGGCGAGACGGTGACCGGGGGATCGATTCTCGTGCGCCAGCGCGGGACGAAGTTCCAGCCGGGCGACAACGTCGGCCGCGGGAAGGACGACACCCTCTTCGCGAAGATCCCGGGCGTCGTCCGGTTCCGCGACCGCGGGCGACTCGGGCGGTTCATTTCGATCGAGGCTGCGGCCGAGTAAGCCGGAACGATCCCGAGGAATTCGCCCCGCCGTCGGCGGGGCTTTTCGTTGGAGCAATGGAGGGGTGTGGGCATTCGGTCGACCTGACGTTCGCCGTCGGGCGCCGCCTGCGGGTGCCCCGCTGAGTTAAGCGACTCTGTCGCTTCAACTCGGCGAGCCCAATTCAGCGACTCCGTCGCTGCAATTGGGCGAATGGAAACCGTTGGAATTGGCTGTATTCGGCGTGGCCGGAGAGATAGAGTTTTTTGGAATGTCGTTCATTGACGAGGCGGAGGTCACGATCGCTTCCGGAGACGGGGGCAACGGATGCGTTGCGTTCCGGCGGGAGAAGTTCGTCCCCCGCGGCGGACCTTCCGGAGGCGACGGCGGCGACGGCGGAGACGTCTGGGTCGCGGGCAACGGCTCGATCAACACGCTCTACCCTCTCCGCCACCAGACGCACTACAAGGCCGGACGCGGCCAGCACGGCCTCGGCTCGAACTGCCACGGCAAGCGCGGCGAAGACCTCGTGATCGATCTGCCGATCGGCTCGGTCGTTCGGGACGCCGACACCGGGGAGGTGCTCGCCGACCTCACCTCCGCGGGGCAGCGGATCCGCGTCGCGAAGGGAGGCAACGGCGGCTGGGGGAACCAGCATTTCGCGACCTCCACGCGCCAGGCGCCCCGTTTCGCGAAGCCGGGTCTTCCCGGAGAGACGCGCCGCCTCGCGATCGAGCTGAAGCTCCTCGCCGAAGTCGCGATCGTGGGACTCCCGAACGCCGGCAAGTCGACGCTCATCTCCGTGATCTCCGCGGCGCGGCCGAAGATCGCCGACTACCCGTTCACGACGCTCACTCCCAACCTCGGGGTCGTGACCCGCGACGACGAGACGCTCGTGGTCGCCGACATCCCGGGACTCATCCGGGGGGCGCACGAAGGCGCCGGGCTCGGCATCCGGTTCCTGAAGCACGTCGAGCGCTGCCGCGCGCTGTGCCATCTCGTCGACGCGTCGGCCGAGGGAGACGCCGAGCCCGACGTCGCCGCGATCGAGGAGGAGCTCGCGGCGTTCTCGGCTGACATCGCGAAGCGCCCCCGACTCCTCGTCGCGTCGAAGATCGACGCGGCCAACCCCGAACGTCTCGCGTCGATCGAAGAGGCTGCCCGCCGGCGCGGCCTTCCTTTCCACGCGATCTCGGCGGCGACCCGGGCGGGAATTCCGAACCTTGTGCATGCCTTGTTCGAGATCGGGAAGGCGGCTGCGCCGACGACGGCGGAGAGCGCCGCTCCATGAGAGCCGATCTTTCCGACGACGGCGGAGAGCGCCAATCCATGAGAGCCGATCTTTCCGCCGAGGCGCAGAGCACTCTCTTCGTGATTTTCCACGCCGGGTTAAGCGGCTCTGCCGCTTCAACCCGGCAAGCCCCGTTCAGCGATTTCATCGCTGCAACCGGGCGTGTGGAACGCCGATGAAACTTGGTATTTTTGGCGGCACTTTCGACCCGGTCCACTACGGGCACCTGAAGCCCGCCGCCGCGGTCGCCGCGGCGCTCTCCCTCGACCGCCTGATCTTCGTGCCCGCCTGCCGCGCTCCCGGCAAAGAAACCGCCGTGCCCGCTCCCGCCGCCCATCGCGTCGCGATGCTCGCGCTCGCGCTCGAGGGTCGGCACGATTTCGTGATCTCGCTTTCGGAGCTCGACCGGGGCGGAACGTCGTACACGGTCGATACGCTCCGCGCCTTCTCGCGCGAGTACGCCGCCGACGAACGTTTCTTCCTCCTCGGGACCGACGCGCTCGCGGGTTTCGACGCGTGGCGAGAACCGGGGGAGATCCTGCGGCTCGCCCGGCTCGCGACGTTCGTCCGGGAACCCCACGAGGCCGACGTCCTCGAGCGCAGCGCCGCCGTAGCGGCCCACCGGAGTTCGGTCTTGCTTTTCGACTCGGTCCGCGTGAAAATTTCCTCGACCGACGTGAGGCGCGCGGCGACCCGCGGGGAATCGCTCTCGGGCCGCACTCCTCCGGCGGTGGAGGAATACATCGTCAAGCACGGCCTCTACAGACACTCCGGGACCGAGCGCACTTGACGTCCCGTCTCAGCGCGGACGAACTCGCCCGGGAAGGGGTCGCGGCGGCGCTCGAAAAGAAGGGCTCGGACCTCCTCGTCCTCAATCTCTCCGACATCTCCTCCTTCGCCGACTACTTCGTGATCTGTTCGGCTTCGTCCGACCGCCAGGCGCAGGCGATCGCCGACGCGATCGAGGAACGGCTTCGCGCCGCCGGCCGCCGGCCGATCTCGGTCGAGGGATACGCGGCCGCGCGCTGGATCCTCCTCGACTACGGCGACGTGCTCTTCCACGTCTTCCTCGAGGAATCCCGCCGGTTCTACGCTCTCGAGCGCCTCTGGGGCGACGCGGGAGACGAAACCCGCCGGTTCGCGGCGGCCCGCTGAACGCCTGGCCGATCCCGAAAAACCCCCCGAAGACGCCGTCGATCGGAACATCCCCCGGGGCGCGACGAGACGTGCCGGAAGACGGGCGGCGCGCGAACCCGCGGCCGAGGCGGAAGGGGTGCCCGTTGAGGCCGGACGGGGAGGCGCGCCCGAATGACCGTGCGGATCGTCCGCGCTCGCGCCGATGAAGATCCGGTTCCTGTGGGTCGGCAAGACCGACGATCGGGAGTACGCCCGCGGAATCGAGCGTTACCGCGGCCGGATCGAGGCCTGGGCGAAAGTCGACGAGCGCGTCGTGCGGGCCGAGGCGGAGCGCGGAGACGAGGCCGCGAAGCGCGAGGCACGGCGCGTGCTCGGAGAGATCGAAGGGCGCGATCGGGTCGTCGCCCTCGACGAGAAGGGGACTCTCCGGACGACGGCGGATTTCGCGCGCTTCCTCGGGGAGCACCGCGACCGCGACCCCCGGCGGCTCGTGTTCGTCGTCGGCGGAGCCTCCGGGCTCGATCCTTCCGTGCTCGCGCGCGCCGACGAAATCGTCTCGCTCTCGCCGATGACCTTTCCGCACCAAATGGCTCGTTTGTTGCTGATCGAGCAGGTGTACAGGGCGCTATCGGTTCGGGCGGGATTGCGGTATCATCGCGCGCCCTAACGAAGGAGAAGACGGATGTCGAGTTCCGCCAAGGCCGCCAGAGTGACGAAGAAAGAGACGGAAAAGTACCGCCGCGCGCTCGTCGAAAAAAAGGATTCGCTCTCGAAAGAGATGCTGAAGAACAAGGACGCCGGCCAGGAGAACTCCGAGGAGATCACGCAGGACATCGCCGACAAGGCGTCGTCCTCGTACACGAAGGAATTTCTTTTTTCGCTCTCCGACGGAGAGCGGATCCTGCTCCAGCAGATCGACCAGGCCCTCGTCCGGATCGAAGACGGAAATTACGGGCTCTGCACGAACTGCGGGAATCCGGTCCCCGAGAAGCGGCTGGATGCGGTGCCGTGGACTCCGTATTGCGTCGACTGCATGGAATTATCCGAAAAGGGATTGTTGGATTAGCAGGGGCGCGCAGATGCATCGAGCCGGGCGGGCGTCGGCGGCCCGCCCGCGGCGTCAATGTACGCCCCGGTACGCCTCGGCCGCGGGCCGGGCCGCCGCCATCCCGCCGGGCTCGCGCCTCCACGCGCCTCGGCGGGTTCGCTCCTAACGTTTCGATCGGCCTCGGAATAAAGCTCGCACCTCGGCAGAGCGTGCGGTTTAGGTCTCACCGTCGCGGATGCCTTCCGTACCAGGTCCTTAGCCGCGTCATCCGCGCGATAATCCTCGCGTGAGCCCGAAACCCCGCGCTGCCGAGAGCAACGCGATCCTCGTTTGCGGACCGCACGAGTTCTTCGTCGACGAGGCGGCCGAGGAGCTGCGCGGCGAGCTGGGGTTCGCCGAAGACGAGGTCGAGCGGATTCCGGAAGAGGCTCTCGGCGCCCGGCTTCCCGACGCGCTCGCGAGCGGATCGCTCTTCTCGTCGCGGCGGCTCGTCGAAGCGGACCTCTCGGCGCTCTTCGGCCGCGATGCTCCCGCGTCGCTCGCCGAGGAGGCGGCGGCCGCCTGGGAGAAGGACTCGACGGCCGGACGCCGCGAGGCGTTCAAGAAGGCCCGGGCGCTGCTCGCGGCTCTCCAGCTCGAGAACGAAGCGCCCGAGGAGACGGCGGCGGCCGCGTCGAAGAAGACGAGGCGGCCGGAGCTCCGGGAGACGCTCGAGGAGATCTTCCGGGCGCTTCCGGGCGGGGGAGGCTCGGGAAACGCGGCGGCGGGCGCCGTCCTCTCGCACCTCGAGGGCGGCGTTCCGGGAACGGTGCTTCTCGCGCGCGCCGTCGATCCTCCGCGAACGTCCGCGCTCTACAAGGCGTTCGACGCCCGCGGCTCGATTCGGATCGCGGGAGGAGACGAGAACGAGAACGCTCGCCTGCTCGCCGCGCGCGCCCGGAAGCTCTCGTCGGAAAAGAGCGTTTCGATGGAGCCCGCGGCGATCGAGCGGCTTCGGGCGCGGACGGCCGACGACCCCCGCCTCTTCGCCTCGGAACTCGAAAAGCTCCTCGAATGGGCCGGAGAAAAGGGGAAGGTCGTCGCCCGGGACGTGGAGGCGCTCGTCGAAGACCGCCGCGCCGAGGACGTCTATGCGTTCTTCGATGCGCTCGGGTCCCGCGATCGCGCCGAAACGATGCGGCGCCTGCACGGGATCCTGTCCGGCCGCGCCCTGCGGACGGGAGAGCGGGAGATCAAGGGGGACGAGCCGCTCCGCGCGCTCTTCGGAATGCTCGCGGCGGAGGTCCGGCGCCTCGTCATCGTCCGCGCGCGCTGCGAGGAGACGCGGACGCGGATCAACCCGGGGCTCGCCTATGGCGCGTACCAGTCGGGAGTGCACCCGCGGCTTTCCGCGGGAACGACGCTTCTCGAAGGCAGCCCCTTCCTCTGGTACAAGGCCTACAAGCGGGCGGCCCGCTTCCCGCTTCCGGAGCTCGTGCGCGCCCTCCGGCGCTGCGCCGACGCGGACGCGGCGACGAAGGATTCCGCCTCCCTCGAGGACACGCTCGCTCTGCTCGTGTCGGAAATCCTGTAGAAGTTTCAGTCGCGAGTGGCGAGTGGCGAGCCGGGACGTTCAGACCGGGATTCGCGCACGCCTTCCCGCTCGCAACCCGCAACTCGCAACTCGTCACTGAAGGAAGTTAGACTTCCGGCGATGACCCCTCCCGGCAGAAAGTGGTGGGAGCGCGAGAACGTCGCGGCGATCCTTCTCTTCCTGCTGCTCGTCGCGATCGCGATCTTCGTTCGGGGCCGCCCCGTTCCGTTCATCTACCGGGGGTTCTGAGTGTCTCCGGGCGCCGCGGCGATCGCGATCTGGGCGGCGGCCGTCGCCGTCTGCTTCGCCTCGCGCTCCGCGCGCGTCCGCCGCGCGGCGCTCCTCGCCGCGACCGCCGCGGCCGGCATTCTGCTCGGATTCCGCTACGAGACCGCCCGGCGCCTTTCCGCGCTCCTCTTCCTTCCGTCGGTGCTCCTGGCGTGGCTCGTCTGGCGCGCCGTCGTCTTGCCCGATCCCGTCGGACCGGTCGCGCGCGAGCGCCGGGCCGCGCGGTGCTCCGCGGCCGTGGCGGCGCTGGTCGCGATGTTCCTGCTCTGGAAGGCCGCGGCCCTCCAGTTCGCGGTCTACCAAGCGCTCCACGTTCCCCCGCGCTACCTGCTCGCCGGCGCGTGGCTCGGGGGCTCGTACATCCTCTTCCGGCTCATCCACGTCGCGATCGAGGCGCGAAAACCCGGATTCCCGGCGCTCCCGTTTCCCGACTTCGCGCTCTACGTGCTCTTTGCCCCGACCCTGATCGCGGGCCCGATCACCCGCCTCCCGGAGTTCTCGAAGAATCTTTCCTTCGCGCGGCCGGAATTCCGGGGAGCCGCCGAGGGCGGACGCCGGATCGTCGTCGGAATCTTCAAGAAGTTCGTCGTGGCCGATTTCATCGCGATGCTTCCGATCGGCCCGGCGCACGGAACCCTCTCGACCGCCCGCCTGTGGACGTCGCTCTATCTCTTCGGATTCCAGCTCTTCTTCGATTTCGCGGGCTACAGCGACATGGCGATCGGCGCCGCGGCGCTCGCGGGCTTCACCGTGCCCGAGAACTTCCATTCTCCCTACCTGCAGGCGAACATCACGCGTTTCTGGCAGTCCTGGCACGCGACGCTCTCGGGATGGATGCGCGACTACGTCTTCTTCCCTCTCGGCCGGACCCTGCGCCGGCGCGTTCCCCGGCTTCCCGGTTCGGCGGCGGCTTTCGTCTGCCAGACCACGACGATGATCGTCATCGGCCTGTGGCACGGCCTCTTCGCCGGATACGCCGTCTGGGGCGCCTGGCACGGCCTCGGGCTGTTCTTCCATCGGGAATGGACGCAGGCACGCGGCGGCCCTCCCTCCGGCTCCTGGGCGCCGCTTCGCCGGATGGGCGCGACCTTCGTCACCTTCCAGTTCGTGATGATCGGGTGGGTGTTTTTTTACGGGACCAGCCTGCATGAATCGCTGTCCATCCTCGCGAAACTCGTCGACCGCTGATCGGCGGCGCGGCGATGCATCGAGCCGGCCGGGCGCGTGCGGCCCGCCCGCGGCCGCGACGTACGCCCCGGTACGCCTTAGCCGCGGGCCGGGCCACCCGCATCCCGGCGGGCTCGCGCCTCGCGGCGCCGCTCAGGTGGGGCTAGTGTCCCGTCCCGGAAATAGCTTTACCGTCGTTCGGAGCGCCGCGGGGTAAGCTGCCAGTCGCCGCGATGACGGCGATGCGGTGCCATCCCCGCTTTCGCGGGGACCTCGTCGCGGCGGCGCCGCAGATTGCCCCGCGCCGCCCGAACCCGAAGGGCGCCCGCACATTGCGAACGATCTCTGCGTTGCGTCGCGGGCCCGATGCTTCCGGCATCTGCTCCCGCGACGCGTCTTGACCTCGTCCGCAAGCCGCAGGCGCGACGCTGAAGTTATTTCCGGGACAGGACACTAGCGAGATCCCGGGCTGGAAGAATGCGGGAGGCCCGCGGCGCGTATGGTCCGCGCCGGCTGACCTAGGCGGCTTCCGCGAGCAGCTCGAGCGCCTCGACGCCACTGCCGGCGCGCTTCCTTCAGCTGCCGGTGGGAGCGGCGACGCGTCGTGCGCCAGCGCGAACCGCGCGCCCGCTCATCGAGATGCTGGCGCCAGAGCTGGAACGCGTGTTCGATCGTCTCCCGGGCGATCGCGATGCGTCGCCGGACTTCCTCGCCGATCTTCGACGGCGCCCGGTCGAGATGGAGCTCGGCCTCGCGGACCGCCGCGTGGAGGCGGGCCCCTTCGATCATCGGCGCCGACGTCGTGCGGAGCTCGGAGGCGAGGCCGACCGCCTTCAGTCCCCGGATCACCCATTTCGCGGGGTCCCAGTGGTACCAGCGCACGCCGTTGCGGAAATCGGCGGGGAAGCGGTGGTGGAAGCTGTGGTAGCCCTCGCCGAAGGTCACGAGCGCAAGGAGCCAGTTGTCGCGCGCCGAGACGCGCGCGTTGAACGTGCGCTTGCCCATGTAGTGCGCGAGCGAGTTCACGAAGAACGTCGTGTGGTGCGTGATTACGACGCGGAGGAACCCGCCCCAGAGGAGCCCCGCCAGCGGACGGCCGTAGAGAGCGCCGACGCCCGTCGGGATGCCGATGACGCCGAGGAGCAGGATCCACTTGTACCAGCGGTGCTGCCACTGGACGATCGGGTTCTTCTCGAGATCGGGGACGTTCGCGAAGGTCCTCGGCTCGGCCGGCTTGTAGAAGACCCACAGGAAATGCGCCCACCAGAACCCGCGGCGGATGTTGTACGGATCCCAGTCCTTGTCGACGTACTGGTGATGGATGCGGTGATCGGCGGACCAGCAGAGGATCGAGTTCTGCGCCGCCATCGACCCGAAGAACGCGTACACCGCCTGGACGGCCGGAGAGCACTCGTAGCTCTTGTGCGAGAAGAATCGGTGATAGCCCGCGCAGACCGAGAGGCCGATCATGGTGAACATCCCGACGCAGAGCCAGAGCATCCACGGCTCGAACCCGGTCTTCCACGTGTACCACGCGGTCACCGGAACGCCGAGGATCGGCGTCAGCATCAGGAAACCGATGTTGATCCAGTCTTTTTGCGGCGGCCGTGCCGCAGGCGCCGTGGTCATGCGTTCCTCCATTGCGCCTGGGCGCGAAACGTTGTCCCTATCTTATACTGCGGGGCGCTCCGCCACAGGAGAATTAAGGATGCGGCCCCTGAAAAAATTCCTCCCCGTCCTGTCGATCGTATTCCTCCTTTCGGCCCCTCCCGTGCGGGCCGGCGCCGTCCCGGGCGAACAGCCCGGCGACAACGCGGTGCTCCTCTGGAACGAGGCGGTTTTGCAGGCGATCCGCGACACGAAGCCGGGCCCGACGATCGTCGCGCGAGCGATCGCGGTCGTCCACACGTGCATGTTCGACGCGTGGTCGGCCTACGACGCGGCGGCCGTCCCGACGCGCCCGCATCTGCGCTGGCGGCGTCCCGCCGCCGAACGGACGGAGGCGCGAAAGGCCGAAGCGGTCAGCATCGCCGCGTGGATCGCCCTCCGCGACCTCTTCCCGGTCGACGACGACATGTTCGACGCGCTGCTGGACGAGCAGGGGTACGCCGCCGGAGTGTCTCCCTCGGATCTCACGACCCCGGAGGGCGTCGGGACCGCCGCGGCGGCCGCCGTTCTGGAATTCCGGCACCACGACGGATCCAACCAGCTGGGCGATCTCGCCCCGGGCGCGTATTCGGATTACACCGGCTACGCGCCTGCCAATCCGCCGGAGCCCGCCGAAGTCGTCGACCCGAACCGCTGGCAGCCCCTCGAGGTCTCGGACGGCAACGGCGGCTTCGTCATCCAGAAATACACGACGCCGCAGTGGGGCCTCGTGACTCCGTTCGCGCTCTCGAGCGGCGACGAGCTCCGTCCCGGTCCTCCGGCGCAATACCATCCCGGCGACGATCAGGCCTACTTCGACCAGGCGATGGAGTTGATCCATCTCTCCGCCGGGCTCACCGACGAAGAGAAGGCGACTGCGGAATACTTCGCCGACGGCCCGTCCTCCGAATTCCCGCCGGGCCACTGGTGCCTCTTCTCCCAGCTCGTCTCGCGCCGGGACGCGCACTCGCTCGACCAGGACGTCGAGATGTTCTTCGCCGTCGGGAACGCCCTTCTCGACGCGTCGATCGCGGCCTGGGACGCCAAGCGCGAGTACGACTCGGTCCGTCCGATCACGGCGATCCATTTCCTCTATTCGAAGGGGGAGCTCGCGACGATCGAGGCCTGGGGCGGTCCCTGTCAGGGAACGCAGGAGATTCCCGCCTCCCTCTGGCGCCCGTACCAGCTCGCGACGACGGTGACGCCTCCCTTCGCCGAGTACTTCTCGGGCCACAGCGTCTTCTCCGCGGCCGCGGCGGAAGTCCTGCGCTCCTTCACGGGAAGCGACGCGCTCGGAGCGTCCGTGACGATCCCGAAGGACAGCTTCCGCGGCGAGCCGGGATGCGGACCGGCGTCGGACGTCACGCTCACGTTTCCGACGTTCTCCGACGCGGCCAACGCGGCGGGGATGTCGCGGCGCTGGGGAGGGATTCATTTCCGCGACGGCGATCTCGACGGCCGCGCCGTGGGGCGTCTCGTCGGCGCGAAGACGTGGGAGAAGGCGAAGACGTACTTCGACGGCTCGGCGGGCGAGGCGGGAATCGCGGCGGTGCCGGCCGGCGCCCCCGCGCGGGTCGGACCCCGCCGGTGAGCTCCGAGATCCTCGGGTCGCTGCGCGAGTTCGTCGATCGGACCTGGGGGCGCTCGCTTCGCCGGCCGATCTCCTCCTCGGAGCCGCTCGTCTCTTCCGGGATCATCGATTCCTTCGGGCTCGTCGATCTCTCGCTCTTCGCGGACGAACGGTTCGGCGCGAAGATCGACGCCTCGGATCTCGGCGCGGGCCGCGCGGACACTGCCGAGGAGATTGCCCGGCTCATCGCGGAGCGCTCGGGCGCGCCTCGCGCGTGAGCCGGGTCCGTCCGCCGGCCCCTCCGAAAATGCGGGCGCGCGAGACCGGAACGCGATGAACGGCGCCGGTTCCGTCCTGGGCCGCGTGCTCTCGATCGCGTCGCGCGATCCCGACCGGCGCTTCGCCGGCGTCTGGCATCCGTCGCGGCGCGTGGACGCGGTGTCGTACGGGGAACTCGTCGCGCGGGCCGCGGGCTACGCGCGCGGCCTCGCGGAAGGCGGCGTCGCGGCGGGCGAGGTGGCCGTGATCGTCGTCCGGCCCGGCGTCGAGCTCCTCTCGGCGTGGCTCGCCCCGCTGCTCGCGGGCGCGATTCCGTCGATCTTTCCGTGGCCGACCGAGAAACTCTCCCCGGAGTACTACGACGGAAGCGTCTCGGCGCTCCTCGCGATCTGCGGCGCGACGGCGCTCGTCACCTCGCGCGACCTGCGCCCGCGCCTCTCCGGGATCGTGTCGGGCGCGCCGGCGCTTCGGACAGTCGTCGAGGTCGAGGACTTCGAACCGGAGCCGGCGCTCCCGGAGATCCCGCGCGCGTTCCGCGAGGATCCGGAGGCGATCACGGTCCTCCAGCACTCTTCCGGATCGACCGGGCTCCAGAAGGGCGTGGCTCTCTCTTCCCGCGCGATCTTCCGCCAGCTCGAGAACTACGGCGAGGCGCTCCGGGTGACCGCGGACGACCGCATCGCGAACTGGATGCCGCTCTACCACGACGGAGGACTGATCGCGGGATTCCTCCAGCCGCTCCTGCGCGCGCTTCCGCTTTCGATCCTCTCTCCGATCGACTGGATCCACGATCCGGTGCTCCTCCTCGAGGCGATCACCCGCGACCGCTCGACGCTCTGCTGGCTCCCGAACTTCGCCTACAACTTCCTCGCGGCGAAGATCCCGGAGCGGCGTCTCGCCGGAATCGACCTCTCCTCGATGCGCGCTTTCGTCAACACGGCCGAGCCGGTGCGGGCGTCGAGCCACGCGCTGTTTCTCCGCCGCTTCGGTCCCTCGGGCCTCGATCCGCTCGCGCTCACGACTTCGTACGGCACGGCGGAGAACGTGCTCGCGATGACCCAGAGCGACCCTTCCGTTCCGGTCCGGATCGATACGGTCGATCGCGGGCGGCTCGTGAGGGACGGCGAGGCGGTCCCGGTCGCGGACGATCATCCGCGCGCGGCGCCGATGCTCTCCTCCGGCGCCTCGATTCCCGGGACGCGGCTCCGCGTCGTCGACGAGGCGTTCCGGGACCTGCCGGAACGGCGGGTCGGCGAGATCCTCCTGTCGAGCGACTGCATGCTGACGGAATACTTCCGCCGGCCGGATCTCACCGCCGCCGCCTTTCACGACGGGTGGTACCGCACGGGAGATGCCGGCTACTTTTCGGCCGGAGAGATCTTCGTCACGGGCCGGCGGAAGGACCTGATCATCGTGGGGGGCGCCAACGTCTATCCGCAGGACCTCGAGTTCGTCGCCGACGCGGTTCCCGGCGTGCACCCGGGCCGGAGCGTCGCCTTCGGCGTCGAGAACGAGCGCAGCGGAACGGAGGACGTCGTCGTGCTGGTCGAGGCGGAAACGGGGGCCGGCGAGGCCGACGTCGCCGAGCGCGTGCGCGCCGCGATCGCGCATCGGAGCGACGTCGTGGCGCGCGACGTGCGGGTCGTCCCGGCGATGTGGCTCGTGAAGACGTCGAGCGGAAAAATCTCGAGGACGCGGTGCCGGGAGAAGTATCTCAAGGAACTCGGCAATTGAAACGCGAAGGGTTGGATCGCGAGTTGAAGCGGTCGCGGCATCGGCCGCGCCGCTTAACTCGCTCCTTCAAACCGGAATGGGCATGAATCATCCATTCCCGGTCGAGCCATGACGAAGAAATATGTCCTCCGCGTCGTCGGCAAGGCCGTCGCGCTCTTCGTGGTCTTCGACTTTTTTCAGGCGGCGACGCACCTCGACCGCCGTCTCGAATCGCTCTCGATCTACCGGCATATGGTTCCGCCGATGGCGCGGCTCGACATCATGCGGGACTACCCGACTCCCGTCATGTGGAGGCTCGAGCCGCTCCTCGACGCTCACCAGATCGGAAAGCCGAAGCTGCCCGGCGAGTACCGCGTGGCCGTGCTCGGCGACTCCGGCTCCTTCGATCTCTTCTCGCCGGCCCGCGACGCGATTCCGGGGCAGATGACGCGCCTCGGCGCGGAGGTCGGAAACCGGACGCTCCGCGCGTACAACCTGAGCTACCAGACGCCGAACCCGCTGAAGGACCTCGTCGTCCTCGAGCACGCGCTCCGGCGGCGCCCCGACGCGATCGTGTGGTTCGTGACGCTCTACGACCTCGCCCGGGACGCGCCGCCGCCGTACCGGCCCGACGTGCACCTCGTCCTCCGCGTGAACCGCGAGGACCTGCGGGATCTGGCCGCCCGGTTCTCGATCTCGACGTGGGAGACGCGGGAGCTCTTCGGGAAGCCCGACCGCTGGTGGCGGCATTCGATCGTGTTCCGCGGGGAGCGTTATCGGGACTTCGCGCTGCTCCTCGCCCGCGGCGCTCTCGACGCGATGACGCCCGGCGATCCGAGCGACACGTGGCGCCCCCGGCGGCCCTGGATCGGGTCGGCGCCCCTTCCCCGAGGAGCCGCTCTTCCGCGAGCTCGGCCCCGACGACCCGCCGATGCCGAACGCCCGCTGGAAGACGCTCGAGGCGGGGAAGGCGCTCGCCGACGAGAGAGGGGTTCCGCTCCTTCTCGTCAACGATCCCATCTTCCGCGCCTCGGGTCCCCGGTCCGAGCGCGAGTACAATTCCTACTATGGACGGGCGATCTACGACCGCTATCGCGCCGTGCTCGCCCGCTACTGCTCGGAGCGCGGCATCGCGCTCCTCGACCTCTGGGACTTCCTCGCTCCCCGCGAATTCGGCGACACGCCCCAGCACTATCTCCCCGGGGCGAACGCGAGGATCGCGCGGGCGGTGACGGACAGGCTCGAGGAGATGGCCCGATGACTCAATCCGTCTTCACGGTCGATCTGTCGGGCAGGAAGGCGCTCGTGACCGGGGGCTCGCGCGGGATCGGCCTCTCCGCGGCGAAGTTCCTCGTCCGCGCCGGGTGCCAGGTCGCGATCGTCTACCGCCGCCGCCAGCGCGACGCGCGCCGCGCCTGCCTCGAGCTCGAGGCGCTCGGCGGCGCCGGACTCGCCTTCCGCGCCGACGTGTCGGACGAGCGCGAGGCGAAGAGGGCCGTCGGGCAGGCCGTCGCGCGCCTCGGCGGGCTGCACATCCTCGTCAACAACGCCGGGATCTGGCCGGGCGGAGCCGTCGAGGAGATCAGCCCGTCGTACTGGGAGGAGGTCTTCGCGATCAACGCTCGGGGCACGTTCCTGATGACGAAATTCTCCGTCCCGATCTTCAAGGCGCAGCGGTTCGGAAGGATCGTGAACGTCTCGTCGACCGCGGGGCAGAGGGGAGAGGCCTACCACTCGCACTACGCCGCGACGAAAGGGGCGGTGATCTCCTTCACGAAGTCGCTCGCGCTGGAGCTCGGACCCTACGGCATCACGGTCAACTCGGTCGCCCCGGGATGGGTCGACACCGAGATGGCGCAGCGCGTCCTCGACGATCGCCGCCGCCGCCGCGCGATCGAGCAGGAGATCCCGACGCGCCGGGTCTCGACCGCGGACGACATCGGGGGCGTGATCGCGTTCCTCTGCTCCGACTACGCCCGGCAGATCAACGGCGAGATCGTCAACATCAACGGCGGGTCGGTTCTCGTCGGATGACCGATTCGGCGGTGTATTTCCGGCAGTTCTACCTCGGGTGCCTCGCGCAGGCGTCTTACATGATCGGCTCCGAAGGGCTCGCGGCGGTCGTCGATCCCCGGCGCGACATCGAGATCTATCTCGAGGAGGCGGCGGCCCGCGGCCTCGCGATCCGCCACGTGATCGAGACGCACCTCCACGCGGATTTCGTCTCGGGCCATCGCGAGCTCGCGGCGGCGACCGGCGCGACGATCCACGTGAGCCGCGCGGCGAACGCCGCCTACCCGCACGATCCCGTCGGCGAGGGAAGCGAGATCCGCGTCGGCGGCGCCCGGCTCCGGGTCCTCGAGACTCCGGGGCACACGCGAGACTCGATCTGCCTCCTGCTCTTCGAAACGCCGGACGCGGCCGATCCGTCCGCCGTCCTCACCGGGGACACGCTCTTCATCGGCGACGTGGGACGGCCGGACCTCGCGGCCGCCGCCGGAGGACAGGCGGCCGATCCGGCCGCGAGCGCCCGCGGGCAGGCCGGCCAGCTCTACGACTCGCTCCACGGCAAGCTCCTCGCGCTTCCCGACGCGGTCGTCGTCTGGCCGGGGCACGGCGCCGGGTCGATGTGCGGGCGGAATCTCTCGAACGAGACCAGCTCGACGATCGGCGAGCAGCGCCGCGTCAACTACGCGCTCCAGCCGATGGCGCGGCAGGCCTTCGTCGACATGATGACGACCGATCTCCCCGAGATCCCGGCCTATTTCGGGCGCGACGTTCAGCTCAACCGCGAAGGACCGGCGCTCGTCGGCGAGCTCGCGGCGCTCGCGCCGCTCTCTCCGGAGGAGACGGCCCGGCGCGCGGCAGCCGGAGCGGTCGTGCTCGACACCCGCACGTCCGCGGCGTTCGGCACCGCCCACGTGCCGGGCTCCGTCCACATCGGGCTCGACGGCCAGTTCGCCTCGTGGGCGGGGACGCTCGTGCCGGCGGGAACCCCGATCGTTCTCGTCACGGAGGGAGAGGCCGAGGCGGAGGAGGCGCGCATGCGCCTGTCCCGGGTCGGCCTCGACGACGTGGCCGGATACCTCGGCGGCGGGATCGCGGCGTGGAGCGCGTCCGGCCGGCCGGTCTCGTCGACCGAGCAGATCACGGTCGACGAGCTCGCCGCGCGCCTTCGAGAGGACCGCTGCCGGATTCTGGACGTGCGCCGGCCCGGAGAATGGCGCGACGCGCACATCGCCGGGGCGGTCGCGCGTCCGCTCGCGGAGTTCGACGCGAACCTTCCCGACGCCGCCGTGGAGAAGCCGCTCGCGATCATCTGTGCGGGCGGTTATCGCTCGTCGATCGCGGCGAGCCTCCTCGAGCGCGGGGGGAGGGGCGGCGTCGTCAACGTGGTCGGCGGGATGGCGGCATGGAATGCCGCGGGGCTCCCGACGATTGTCTGACTTTCCGCCGGGCGCCGCCGGCGCCCCCGCTTCACGCGGAATTTACGCGGGCTTCACGCCCGGCGGCGTCGGATCGCGCGACAATCGGAGACGTATGACGGTTCGCGCGTCGATCGACATCGGCAGCAACACGATCAAGCTCCTCGTCGCGCGCGTCGGCTCCGACGGGACGCTCGAGCCGCTCTCCCGCGAGAAGGAGCTCGTGCGTCTCGGGCACGAGACCTTCGCGACGGGCCGGCTCTCGGCGGAGGCGATCGAAGCGGGCGCCGGCGCCGTCGAGCGGCTCGCCTCGATCGCCCGCGGATCGGGAGCCGAGACGATCCGCGCCGTCGCGACGTGCGCGGTCCGCGAGGCGGAGAACGCCGAGGAGTTCGTCGCGACGGTCCGCGAGCGGTGCGGCGTCGAGGTCGAGGTCATCTCCGGCGAGGAGGAGGCGCGTCTCATCACCCTCGCGGTCCGGAGCGAGTTCCCGGAATCGTGCGATCCGCTCTTCCTCGTCGACATCGGCGGCGGGTCGACCGAGCTCGTCGTCTCCGACGGTGACCGGGTCCTCTTCGCCGAGTCCGTGGAGCTCGGTGTCGTGCGGCTCGCCGAGAAGTACCTCCGCACCGACCCGATCTCCCGGGACGACCGCGAAGGCCTCGAGCGGGAGATCCGCCGCCGCGTCGCCCCCGCCGCCCGCCGGGTCGCCCGGGCCGGATTCAAGACGTGCGCCGGAACGTCCGGCACGGTCCAGTCGATGTCGATGGTCTACGAGGCCGCGATCCGCGGGCGGGACGTCTTTCCGTCGGGGCATCGGACGCTTCCGCGCAAAGGGCTGAAGAAAGTCCTCGCGCTGCTCCGCCACACGAGCCTCAAGGACAAGCTGCGCGTTCCGGGCCTCGACCCGAAGCGGCGGGACATCGCGTTCCCGGGAGGCGTTCTCCTCGCGACGATCCTCAAGGCCGCCGGCGCCGACGAGGTGCTCGTCGGAGAGGGAGGGCTGCGGGAAGGCGCGCTGCTCGACCAGGTCGCGCGGAGGCGCTCGCCGGGCCTCCTCCCCCCGATCGCGCGCGACGTCCGGGAGAGCAGCGTCGATCGCCTCGCGCGGCGAACGAACGTCGAGGTGATGCACGCGCGGCACGTGGCGGCGCTCGCCGACCAGATCTTCGAGTCGACCCACAGGCTCCACCAGATGACCGGACGGGAGCGGGAGTGGCTCCGCGTCGCGGCGCTCCTCCATGACGCCGGAGCGTCGATCGGCCTGACCCGCCGCCATCGGCACACCTATTACCTGATCCGGCACGGGGATCTGACCGGCTTCGCCTCGGAGGAAGTCGAGACGATCGCCGCGGTCGCGCGATATCACCGCGGCGCCCGTCCGAAAGCGAAGCATCCGGAATGGCGGCAGCTCGATCCCTGGCGCCGCAAGTCGGTCGAGAAGCTCGCGGCGATCCTGCGCGTCGCCGATGCGCTCGACCGCGGCCACCGGCAGGCCGTCGCGTCGGTCGCGTGCCGGATCCGGCAGAAGAAAGTCACCTTCGAGGTCGCCGCCGCCGCAGGCCGGACGGGGCCGGAAGGGATCGCGCCGGAGCTCGCGAGCGCGCTCCGGAAGTCGAAGTTGTTCTCCCGGGTCTTCGGACGGCGGGCGGTCTTCACCGAAAAGGAGCCCGCCCGGGCCGCCGTCGCCCAGAAAGGGACCGCCGCGTGAAAGAGCATTTCGCCGAGCAGCTCGAGCATCTCCGGCGCCGGTTGATCCTGTTCGGCGCCGAGGTCGAAAAGCAGATCGCCGACGCCGTCGAGGCCTTCACGGAGGCCTCGGCCCCGAAGGCGAGCGTCGTGATCGCCAACGACGAGGTGATCGACCGGACCGAGGTCGAGATCGAGGAGGAGGCGATCCAGCTCTTCGCCCTGCAGCAGCCGGTCGCCGTCGACCTGCGCCTCCTGATCTCCTGCCTGAAGATCAACAACGACCTCGAGCGGATCGGCGACCACGCGGTCAACATCGCCGAGTGCGCCGAGAGGATCTCGGCGAAGAAGCCGTTGAAGCCCTTCATCGACATCCCCTCGATGGGGGAGGTCGCGATGGCGATGCTGAAGGACGCGCTCGATTCCTTCGTCAACCGGGACGCCGAGCTCGCTCGCGCGGTGATCCGGAAGGACGACGTGCTCGACGACAAGAACAAGTCGATCATCCGCGAGCTCCTCACCTACATGGCGGAGTCTCCCTCGCTCATTTCCTACAGCCTCGAGTGCATCTCGGTCTCGAAGAATCTCGAGCGCGTCGGAGACCTCGCGACCAATATCGCCGAGGACACGATCTACATCGCCCAGGCGAAGCTCGTGAAGCACCACGCCCAGGAGATGTCGTAGCGAAAAGAAAATTCCAAGCACCAAGCTTCAAATTCCAAATTCAAACCTCCGCCGATTCGCCCGGGTGGAGTTACCCCGATTCAGTGGAGAGTCCCCGGCTTGGGTTGTCGGGGTCCAGGGGCGGAGCCCCTGGCGGGGTGCGGGGCAGCGCCCCGCTCCGTTTTTCAACCATTGAGCGTGGCCTCCTCGATCCTCCTTTCATGCATCTGTGTTTCGTAGATCATCGGCGACCGGTAGCCGATCGAAGAATGACGACGTCTCGGGTTGTACCAGCCCTCGAGGAAGTCGAAGACGGCCATCCTCGCGTGAGCCGGCGTGTGGAAGGAGCGGCGATCGAGAAGTTCGCACTCGAGTGTCGCGAAGAAACTCTCACAGAGCGCATTGTCGTAGCAGTCTCCAATCGATCCCATCGAAGGCCGAACACCAGCCTCACGGCACCGCTTCCCGAACGCAATCGAGGTGTACTGCGTTCCATGGTCGGAGTGGTGGACGACCGCCTTCGGACGCCGCTGCGAGAGCGCCATCTCGAGCGCCTCGAGCACGAGCTCGGTCTTCAGGTCCGTTCGCATCGCCCATCCGACGATCCGCCGGCTCCAGGCATCCAGCACGACAGCCAGATAGAGGAACCCGGCCCACGTCGGAACGTAAGTAATGTCGGCCACCCAGAGCCGATCCGGCGCCGTTGCCTCGAAGTGGCGATCGACCAGGTCCGGCGCAGCCGACCCTTCGGCGCTCCGTACGGTCGTGCGAATCCATTTTCGCCGGCTCACACCCTGAAGGTTCGCCTTCTTCATCAACCGAGCTACCCGGTTGAGGCCGACTCTCTGACCCCCCTCCTTGAGCTCGGCATGAACGCGCGGCGCTCCGTAGGTCCCGCGCGACACCTGATGGATCTCCCGGATCCGATTCGTCAACGCCCTGTCGGCGCGTTCCCGGGCCGACGGCTCGCGGTCGACCCACGCGTAGTACCCGCTGGAGGAGACATCCAGCAGACGGCACATCGCCGATACCGAGTAGACGGCCCGGTTGCTCTTCACGAACTCGAAGACTTCTCCGGCACCGAGCCGGTCTCCCGAGCAAACCAGGCCGCGGCTTTTGCCAGGATCTCCCGCTCCTGTTTGAGCCGCGCGTTCTCTCGCCGCAGCCGACGCAGCTCCTCACGTTCCTCCGTCGTCAGGCCGTCGCTGCGTCGTCCCTCGTCCAGATCGCTCTGGCAAACCCAGTTCCGGATCGACTGCCCCGACGGCTCGAACTCCCGAGCCAGCTCCTCGGGACTCCTGCCCGACCGTACCAGCTCGACCATCTGCCGCCGAAACTCGGGCGGATATGCCTTCCTACTCCTCGGCATCGTGAACTCCTCTCTCCCAAGTCTCTACCTGTCCACGAAACCGGGGCAACTCCACGGGCGGGGAACGCGTCGATTCCCGTTTGGCGTTTGAGGTTTCGGAATCATTGGAATTTGCTGCCTGGGATTTGGAATTTCGCCGCCGCTACGCGCGCGGCGGCGGCGGAATCGGATGAAAGACCTTCCGGCGGCGGACGAAGGTGACGAACTCTTTCGCTCCGGCCGCGCGCGCATGCGCGACCGTCCGGTCGTAGCCCCGGCCGACCTCCGCCGGAGCGTGGGCGTCGGAGGAGAACGTGACCGGCACCCCCGCGCCGACGAGACGCCGGAGCAGGCGAGCTTCGGGGTAGATCTCGCCGACCGGCTTGCGGAGCCCCGCGGAGGAGACCTCGACGGCACAGCCGGCGGACGCCGCCGCGGCGATCGCGCGCTGCTCGGCATCCTCGGCCGCGATCACCGGCCGGTGACCGAACTTCTTCGGAAGGTCGAAGTGCGTCAGGACGTCGAAGAAACCGGTTCGGGCGGCCTCGGTCAGCAGGCGGTAGTACTCGCGGTAGAGCGGCTCGGTTCCTTCGCGCTCGAATCGCCGCGGCGCCCCCGGCGCGTCGATCCACCCTCCCGCGACCCAGTGGACGGAACCGAGCACGAGATCCCAGTCCGCCCGGCCGAGCCAGCGCGCGAGCTCCGCCTCGTGGCCCTCGGCGAAGTCGGCCTCCAGGCCGAGCCGGACGGCGATCCTTCCCTCGAACTCGCGGGCGAGCGAGCGGACTTCCGCCACGTATTCTTCGAACTGGTCCTCGCGCATCGCGAGCTTCGGGTCCCGATCTCCCGGAGGGAGGAAATAGAGAGGGATGTGATCGGTGAAGGCGATCTCCGAAAGGCCCGCGGCGATCGCGGCGAGGACGTAAGCGCGCGACTCTCCTCCGGCGTGGCCGCAGCGGAACGTGTGAACGTGGTAATCGGGGAGCCCGGACCTCGCCATGGCGCGATGATACGGGAACCTCGATGAGCGAATTCCTGTGGGGCGTCGCGACGTCCGCATACCAGCTCGAAGGCGGTCCCGACAGCGACTGGGCGCAGTGGGAAGACGCCGGGCGCCTCAATGCCCGGCGCGAGCGCTGCGGGTCCGCGACCGGCCACGGACGTTCGTGGAAGAGCGATTTCGCGCTCCTCCCGACGATCGGCGCCAACGCCTACCGTTTCTCGCTCGAGTGGTCGGCGATCGAGCCGGTGAAGGGACGGATCGACGGGGACGCGCTCGAGGCCGCCCGCCGCCGCGTCGAGGCGCTTCGCGGGATCGGCGTCGAGCCGATGATGACGCTCTTCCATTACACGCATCCGGCGTGGTTCTGGGAGTACGGCTGGGATTGCGCCGAGGGACGGGCGGCGTTCGTGCGGTTCGCGGCCCTTGCGGCCGACGCGCTCGGAGACCTCGTGTCGTGGCACAGCCTCGTCAACGAGCCGGTCGTGTTCCTCCTCGGCGGCTATCTCGAGGGCGTGATTCCTCCGGGCCGGCGCGACTTCGTCGAAGGAGCGCGCGCGCTCGAGGGGATGCTCCACGCGTTCGTCGAGGCCGCCGACGTCCTGCGCGCAGCCAACCCGGCGGCCCGCTTCGGGATCGCGCACAACATGCTCGACTTCGCCCCCGAGCGGCCCTCCTCCTGGGCCGACCGGCACCTGAAGTCCGTCGCCGATCGTTTCTACAACCGCGCGCTCCTCGAGGCGATGGCGACCGGCGAGGTCGATCTGCGGCTTCCGCTGATCGGGAAGGCGCGGTTCCGCGTGGCGGATCTGCCGCGCGCGATCGATTTCGTAGGCGTGAATTACTACAGCCGGGCCCATCTCCGGTTTCCGGGACGGACACGCTTCGCGGGGGACGTGTCCTATCGCGACCGGCACGGCCGGGGGCTCACCGACCTCGGCTGGGAGATCCACCCGTCGGGCCTTGCTGCCGCGCTCGCGGCCGCGGCCGGGCCGGGACGGCCGGTCGTCGTGACCGAAAACGGGATCGCGACGGGCAACGACCGGGTCCGCGGAGACTTCCTGCGCGAGCACGCACTCATCGTCCGGCACGCGCGGGAGTCGGGCCTCGACGTGCGCGGATACTTCCACTGGTCGCTCCTCGACAATTTCGAATGGCTGGAAGGATTCGCGCCGAGATTCGGCCTCTTCGAGGTCGATTACTCCACATTCGCCCGGCGACGCCGTCCATCGGCGGACCTCTTCGCGGAGCTCGGAAAGGGGTTCCGGCTTCATCCCGGCTTCACACGGCGCTAACGGGACTTTTTCGTGTATTTTCAGCCGATTTCGCGCCGGTGCGCGATTCTCTTCGCATGAGAGATCGAACCGCACCGGAGTTCAGCGCGAAGCTCCTCTGCGATTTCCACGTCCACACGACCTGGTCGGACGGCCGCCTCCCGATGCGCCGGGTGATCGATCTCTTCGGCGAATCGGGCCACGACGTGATCGCGATCACCGATCACATCACCGACACCCGGGGGCTGCTCGGCCGGGCCGCGCGGCTCCTCGGTCGGACGGTCACCCCCGAATCGGCCCCGGACTACTTCGCCGAGATCGCGCGGGAGGCGGAGCGGGCCTGGCGGCAGTACCGCATGATCGTGATCCCGGGCGCCGAAATCACGCACAACGCCGCCGTTCGCGATCGGTCCTGCCACATCCTCGCCCTCGGGATCACGGAATACCTCTCGGCGGACCGCAGTCCGCTCCAGATCCTCCGGGAGATCCGCCGCCGCGGAGCGGTGTCGGTCGCGTGCCATCCCCACGAGACGCGCGAGTGGTTCGCGAGCACGTTCTACCTCTGGAACCGCCGACGGCGCCTCGCGAAGTACATCGACCGGTGGGAGGTCGCCTGCCGCTGGGAGCTCTTTCCGGCGGTTTCCCGCGAGCAGCTTCCCGCCGTCGCCAACGGCGACTTCCACCGGGAGGAACACCTGCACGCGTGGAAGACGATCGTCGAGACGCCGCGGCGCGCCGATGCCGTGCTCGCGACGTTGAAGAGCCGCGTGCCGCTCGCGTTCACGCCGCTCCTTCCCGAGCGGGTGCCCGCCTTCTCCGGCGAGCCGGTGTTCGCATGACCGCGATCCTGATCCTGGCCCTGCTCTCGCTCGTGGCCGCGGCGCTCCTCGGCGGATGTTCGCTCCGGCTCCTCCGCGAACGGCCCGCGGCGCCCGCGGCCCTCCCGCCGATCTCGATCCTGAAACCCCTCAAGGGAGCCGACCCCGGCCTCGCGCGGAACCTCGAGTCGTTCTACGGCCTCGACTATCCCGACTACGAGATCGTTTTCTCGTTCGCGTCCCGGACCGATCCGGCCGCCGACGTTGCGCGGCGAGTCGCCGATGCTCACCCCGACGTTCCGACCTCCTTCGTCTTCGATTCCCGGGAGCCCGGGGCCAACCCGAAAGTTTCCCGGCTGATCCACGCTCTCACCCGGGCGCGATACGCAGTGCTGCTCATCTCCGACGGCGACGTCCGCGTTCGGCCTTCGTTCCTCCGCGAAACGGTCTCCGAGCTCGCCGATCCCTCCGTCGGACTCGTCTCGAACCCGTTCCGCGGCATCGCCGCCGGATCGCTCGGCTCGGCCGTCGAGGCGCTGCATTTCAACGGATTCGTCTTCGGCGGCACGGCGGCGGTCTCGCTCGCCGCGGGCCGTCCCTGCGTCGTCGGAAAGTCGATCCTCGTGCGCAGGGCCGTTCTCGACTGGATCGGCGGGCTCGATGCGGTGAAGGACTTCCTCGCGGAGGACTATCTGCTCGGCTCGATCGTCGAGAAGGCGGGATTCCGGGTGGCGCTCTCGCGGCACGTGATCGACGCCGTGTCGGCCGGCAAGAGCGTGCGCCAGTTCTGGGATCGCCAGGTGCGATGGGCGCGCATGCGGCGCCGTCTCGGCGGTCCCGCCTACGCGCTGGAAGCCCTCGCTTCGCCGCTTCCCTGGGCGCTCCTCCTCCTCGGGAGCCGCTATGCGGCGGCCGCGGCCGCGATCGCCGCCGCGAAAATCGTCCTGGACGCCGTCGTCGCCCGGCGGCTCGGCGCGCGATTCTCTCCGGCCGCCCTCGTTCTGAAGGATTTCCTCTTCTTCGCGATCTTCTGGGCGGCCCTGTCGTCGAGCCGAACGCGCTGGCGGGGGAAGAGTGTGCGGATCGGCGTCCGAACGCTGCTTCAGGCCTGAAGAGGCTTCCGACCTCCGGTTGAGCCCTATACTTTCGCGAAATGCCCGATGCCCACGGCCGCGACAGGGTGACGCCGATCTCCGACGGGCGGTGGACGATCACCTCGGCATTTCCGAAGGGGTGGCGCGCGCGGCGTTCGGGGACGCGCACGACCGCGGAGCATCCGGGAACGGCCGTCGAATGGGACGGAGTGCTCTACGAAGTCCTCGTGGTCGAGCCGGCCGGCCCGGGAGCGAGATACCGGCTCGCGCCGTGGGAGGACCGGCACACGATCCGCGTCCTCGAACCGTACGACGACGCCAGCGAAGAGAGGAGGGCGCGGGGGCGGAGCGACGACGGGCGGCGGCGCCGGAAGCGGCGGCGGCTGCTCCTCCTCTCGCCTCTGGCCGGACACGCTCCCGCCGACGTCCAGGACCGCTGGGAGCACGAGGACGACGTGCCGGCGAGCCTCCTCACGCTCATTTCGGCGCTTCCGCTCTTCGTGTTCGGCTTTCTCTGCTCCTTCTCCCTGACGATTCGGGGCATCGCGGGGGTGGACCTCCTGCCGCTGCCGGAACCGGTGCTCCTCGTCGGCGTCTATCTCTTCGTCGAATCGGGGTTTCGTCTTTCCGTCGCGTGGTCGCAGGGCCGGCCGGCGGGTTCTCTCGCCGGTCACGCGGCGTGGGAGATCTTCCGCCGTGTTCGAACGCGAATGGCATCCGCGCCGGATCCGACGCCCTCCCGTCGTCCTCGCGCCTGACGGGCGAAGAACTTTTACGCGGACCGCACGCCGATTTCGCTTCCATCGGGTCTCCTGCGGGCGGCCGGCAGCTTCCGGCCGGGACGGAGAGGTCGATGAGGATCCTGATGGGCTCCCTCGGGAAGCTCGGTTTCCTGGTCAAGAACGTGACGCGTGACGGCGCGACCCGGGAGTGGACGATTTTTCCGGACGAAGCCGCGCTGTCGCTCCTTCTTTCGGCCGCCGAGCTTCCGGAAGAGGAGATTCGCGGCGCCCTCCGGCGGATCCGCCGCGAAGGCCGGGCGATCATCTCGCTCGAGGACGGCCGCGCGGCGTCGCTCCTTTCGGCGGGCCGCTGACGGAAATCGCCGCGATCCGGCGCAAACCTGCAAATCGTTTCGCGCGTTCGGGGGAGCGGACGTGAAGGAGCGAAAGACACGGTGCGAAAGGTGCGGATCCCTCACGTCCGTGACGCGGGTCGGCGGCTGGCAGCCCTGCTATCGCTGTTCTCTCGCCGAGCGCCACTGACCCCGCTCAGGGCGCGGCGATCGAGGGCGCCGCGCCCGGCGAGAACAGCTTCAGACCGGACGCGCCCGCGACGATCAGCCCGATCCAGAGCACGCGGGTTCCGGGCGCCTCCCGGAAGACGACGACGTCGACGAGAACGGATCCTGCGACGGAGAGCCCGGTCCAGACGGCATACGCGGTGCTCATCGAGATCCCGCGGAGCGATTGCGACAGGAGAACGGTCGACGAGAACCCGAACGCGGCGTTGGCGGCGAGGGGGCCGAGCCGGGTCATGCCGCGGGTCGCCCGGAGGGTCACGAGCCAGCCGAGCTGCAGCAGGCTCGAGACCACGAGGAAGATCCAGCTCCACATCGGTTTGAAGGATCGCGCTTTCCGCTTCGGGCCGTCTGAAAAGCGGGTAAATTCCGCGTGTGGTCACTCCTCGCGCCTGATCACGAGGACCGTCGCGTCGTCGGCGGGGCTCATTTCCCGGGAATGATCGGTCAGCGCCTCGAAGAGCGCGCTCACGATCCACGCGGCGGGCTTTTCGATCAGCGCCCGGACGACCGACGCGACACCGGAGGCGCCGAATTCCTCTCCCTGCGGCGAGCGCGCCTCGAGGATGCCGTCGGTCACGAGCACGAGTACTTCGCCCGGCTCGATCGCGCCGTGCTGGACGCGGTGCCGCACGTTCGGAGAGACGCCGAGCACGAGGCCGCTCTCGGGAAAGGCGCGCGCGCCCCGTGCCGAGACGACGATCGGATACGGGTGGCCGGCGTTGACGAACTGGAACCGGCCGTCCGCCTCGAGCTCACCGTAGACGAGCGAGACGAAACGGGAGGAGAGGGTCTCGCGGCACAGAATGCCGTTCAACTTTTCCACCGTCGCGTCGATCTTCATGTGCCGGGCGGCGCCCATGCGCAGACCGACAACGACGTCGCGGGCCTCGAGCGCTGCGGGGAGACCGTGGCCGGACGCGTCGGCGATCGAGAACGCGATCGCCTCGGGAGCGAGCGGAAGGACGTCGAAGACGTCTCCGCCGACCGCATCGGCGGAGACCGAGCGTGCCGCCAGGTCGAAACCCGGGAATTCGGGTAGCGGGTCCGGAAGCAGGCTCCGCTGGATGGCGGCGGCCTGCTCGAGGATCCCCGAGAGACTCGACTCGACCAGCCGCTGCCCGAGGACGAGCCGGAAGGCTTCGACGAGGATGAGCGTGTCCCGGGGGACCGCGGGCGTGAACCGCCAGACGATCACCCATTCGCGATGGACTCCCGAGCGCCACACGGCGCGGGCGGGGGAACCGGGCGGCTCGTAGGCGGCGGCCTCGCTCGCGACCGATTCGAGATCCCCGTCGCTCAGCCATTCGGGAAAGTCGCCGGCCCCCGCGGCCCGCCGGTACTCGACGCGATCCCGGCGGTAGGCGGCGGCGATGGCCTCGATCCCGAGTCCGGCCAGCCCGGCGCCGATCCGGCCGATCGACGCGTCGATCCCGCGGAGCGGGTTCAGGAGCTCGATCGGCGGCAGCGCCGCCTCGGCGGCGCGGAATGCCTGTTTCGGCGATTCCCGGTCGGAGAGAACGGGAGAAAGTGCGGCTTCCATGACATCACCTCGCCGCGGAATGGTGCGGCCGTCGGGCGCACACGAAATGAAGGCGGCGTAAGAAAGAAGCGCCGCCTAAATTTTGCGGTCGGCGCTCCGCAGGCGGTCGGCGAGAGTTCGCATCACCTGGAGCGCGAACTGGGGCGTCTGCTGGACGAGGAACGTGAATCGCCGTTCGTCGATCGGCACGAGGGTGCAGTTCTCGCGGGCCTTCGCCGTCGCGCTCCGCGGCCGCGTGTCGATGAGCGCCATTTCGCCGAAGATCTCTCCTTCGGCGAGTGTGGCGACCGCGTGATCGCCGACCACGATGTCCACGGCGCCGCTCCGGATCACGAACATCTCGTGGCCCGCGTCTCCCTCCCGGAAGATCGTGGCGCCCGCCGAAAAATCCCGCGTGTCGGTCGCGTTGCGGAAGAGGCCGATCGTCATCATGCCGCGGATTTGAGCCGGGTCGCATGAAGGCGGCGTGAAGCGGCCGTAAACAGAGAGGAAAGACGCGTCGCGGCTTCAATCCGAATTTACATGCTCTTCGCTTTTCGAAAACCCCCCGACCGTAGATTGCCGCCCGAAAAGGAGGAGAAAATCCGATGCGACCCAAATTTCTTCGACGACTCACCGTGCCTGCGGGCGCCCTCGCCGTGTTCTTCGCCGCGGCGGGTGCGCGTGCCCAGGTCACGCCCGCGAAGGGCTACGAGCCCGTCGACGACACGCCGAGCTTCAAGGTCGGCGGCGTGATCTTCGCGGACTACACCTACCAGGACAAGCCGACCTCGACCGATGCCGCGGGAAACACGATCCACCCGAACTCCTTCAACGTCAGCCGCGCCTACGTCAACGTCTTCGCGAAGATCTCGCACATGATTTCCGCCCGGGTCACGACCGACGTCAGGGCCGACACGAACTCGAACGACCCGGCGCTCTTCGGCTCGAACGTCATCCGCCTGAAGTACGCCTTCGGCCAGGTGAGCTTCGACGACTCCATCGGCAAGGGATCCTGGGCGCGGATCGGCCTCCAGACGACGCCCTGGATCGACTACGAAGAAGGGATCTACCGCTACCGGTTCCAGGGTCCCATCTTCGTCGACCGGGAAGGTTTCATGACGTCGTCGGACTACGCGATCGCCGGCCACTATGAGCTCCCGTCGAACTACGGCGACATTCACCTCGGCGTCTACAACGGCGAGGGATACGGCAGCCAGGCGGATCAGAGCGCTGTCAACGACCAGAAGGCGTTCCAGGCGCGCTTCTCGCTTCGTCCGGCGCCGGGCGTCGACGTCCTGCGCGGCCTTCGGATCGCGGTTTTCTATGACGGGGACAACTATGTGAAGGACGCCAAGAAGCAGCGGTTCCTCGCCAACGCGACGTTCGAGTACAAGTACGTCAACGCCGGCTTCGACTGGCTCAGCGCGAAGGATCAGAAGCTGCCGAATGCTGCCGAGGTCAACGCCGAGGGCTGGTCGGCCTGGGCGACGCCGCGCACCGACTTCGGTCTCGAGGGGCTGCTGCGCTACGACGAGCTCAAGCCGAACAAGGACGTGAGCGCGAAGAAAAAGCGGACGATCATCGGCGTGGCCTACTGGTTCCCGGTGATGAAGGGAGTCGCCGCGACGCTGCTCGCCGACTACGAGCAGGTCAAGTATGACAGCGCGCTGAACAAGCCGAAGGAGGAGCGTTGGGCTCTTCACACGCAGTTTACGTTCTAGTTCACTCGAAATTTAAACGGATTTAAACGTCGGCTTTCAACCTTTTGACTGAGGAGACGGAAATGAGAAATCGAATTGCCCGACTGATCGTTGCCGCCGCCTTCGCCGCGGCCGCCGCGGTCCCGGCCGGCGCCCAGACGATCCAGATCAACGGCGCGGGCGCGACGTTCCCTTATCCGATCTATTCCAAGTGGTTCTCGGAGTATCAACAAGCTCCACCCGAACGTCGCAGATCAACTACCAGTCGATCGGGTCGGGCGGCGGAATCCGGCAGATCACCGAGCGCACCGTCGACTTCGGCGCCTCGGACGGCCCGATGACCGACGAGCAGATCGCAGGCCGCCCCGGGCGCATCCTGCACTTCCCGACCGTGCTCGGCGGCGTCGTGCCGGTGTACAACATCCCGGGCGTGACGCGGCAGCTCAAGTTCACCGGCCCGTGCTCGCGGACATCTTCCTCGGCAAGATCACGAAGTGGAACGACCCGGCGCTCGCGAAGCTCAACCCGGGCGTCAACCTGCCCGACACGGACATCATCGTCGTGCACCGCTCCGACGGCTGCGGAACGACCTACATCTGGTCGCCGACTACCTCGCCAAGGTCGTCGCCGGAGTGGAAGAAGCGCGTCGGCGTCGGCGACGTCGGTCAAGTGGCCCGTCGGGCTCGGCGGCGAAGGGCAACGAGGGCGTCGTCCGGCCTGGTCAAGCAGACGCCGGGCTCGATCGGCTACGTCGAGCTGATCTACGCGATGCAGAACAACATCGACTACGGGCTGGTGCAGAACATGGCGGGTCGTTTCGTGAAGGCCTCGCTCGCGGGCGTGACCGCGGCGGCCGCCGGGCGCCGCCAACGCGATGCCGAGCGGACTTCCGCGTTTCGATCACGAACGCGCCCGGCCCGACAGCTATCCGATCTCGTCGTTCACCTGGCTTCTGCTCTACCAGCACCCGAAGGACGCCGCGAAGGGAAAGATCCTGACCGACTTCATGAAGTGGGTGCTCACGGACGGTCAGGGTTACTGCGCCGACTCGGCTACGCGCCGCTGCCGGCAGTGGTCGTCAGCTCGAGATGGCGCGCTGGCCAGGATCAAGTGATTGATTGAAATGAGCCGCGGGCCGGAGTCATCGCGATCCGGCCCCGGCCCTCTCCCTCTCTCTTAGGAGGATCGTCGATGGCCGTCGTGAAACCGCGAAATCGAGTCTCTCGCGACGACCGCTGGTTCCGGATCTGGATTTCGCTCTTCGGTTTGCTCGTGCTCGCGATCGTCGTCGGGATCGGCTTCGTGCTCTGACGCAACTCGCTGCTGTCGATCACGAAGTTCGGCTTCGAATTCTGGCGACCGGGACCACTGGGACCCGGTCTCGGGCGATTTCGGCGCGCTGCCGTTCATCTGGGGCACGCTCTACTCGTCGATCTGTCGCCCTCCTCATCGCCACCCCGATCGTCGCTCGGCATCGCGGTCTTCATCTCCGAGCTCTGCCCGACCGCTTCCGCCAGCCGCTCGTCGTTCCTGACCGAGCTGCTGGCCGCGATTCCCGTCGATCGTCTACGGCCTCTGGGGCATCTTCGTGCTCGTGCCGATCGGTGCGGAAGCGTTCGAGCCGTGCTCGCGCAGCACGTCTGCGCCACGGCTGCCGCTCTTCAGCGGGCCGCCGGTCGGCGTCGGGCATGCTCGTCGGCCGGGCTGATCCTGGCGGTCATGGTGATCCCGTTCATCTCGGCCGTCGCGCGCGAGGTGCTCAAGGCGGTGCCGACGCCCAGCGCGAGGGCGCGTACGCGCTCGGCGCGACGCGGTGGGAGGCCATCCGAGGTGGCGCTCTCCTACGCGCGCGTCGGCATCTTCGGCGCGGTCATCCTCGGCTTCGGCCGCGCGCTCGGCGAGACGATGGCCGTGACGATGGTCATCGGCAACAACCCGCAGGTCGCCGGCTCGCTCTTCGCGCCGCAGTACACGATGGCCGCGGTCATCGCCAACGAGTTCACCGAGGCGGCCGACCGACCTCTACCTCTCCGCGCTCATCGAGATCGGCCTCGTGCTCTTCATCATCACGCTCATCGTCAACGTCGTCTCGCGGCTGCTCATCTGGAACATGCCGCGACCGGCGCAAGGCCGGCGCCGTGACGCGACGCGTGCCGGCCGACGACGGCGGCATGAGCTTCGGCGCAACGCCCTCGCGCGAAGCGCACGCTCGTCGGCCTCGATGGGCTGTCTGCGCGGCGTCGCGTCGCTCATCGCGCTGGTGCCGCTCGCGCTCGATCCTGTTCTACGTCGTCGAGCAGGGCGCGCAGCGCTCTCAACTTGGCCTTCTTCACGCAGCTGCCGAGCCGGTCGGCGAGACCGGCGGCGGCATGGCCAACGCGCATCGTCGGGACGCTCGATCCTGATCGGGCTCGGCGCGCTCGTCGCGATTCCGATCGGCATGCTCGCGGGCATCTACGTGGCGGAGTACCGCGGCGCGGACGCTCTCGTCCGCCGTCCGCTTCGCCGCCGACACGCTCAACGGCGTGCCGTCGATCGTGATCGGCGTCTTCGCCTACGGCGCTCGTCGTGCTGCCGTTCAAGCGCTTCATCGCGCTCGCCGGGCGGCGTCGCGCTGGGCATCATGATGATCCCGATCATCACGCGCACGACCGAGGAGCTGCTGCGCCTCGTGCCGGCTCGCTGCGCGAGGGCGCGCTGGCGCTCGGCGCCACGCGCGCGCGGCCGTCTTCACCGTCGTGTTGCCGCGGCGCTGCCCGGGCATCATCACGGGCATCGTGCTCGCGCTCGCGCGCATCGCCGGCGAGACGGCGCCGCTGCTGTTCACGGCGTTCAACAACCAGTTCTGGACGCACGAGCCTCGACCAGCCGATCGCGTCGCTGACCGTGCAGATCTACACCTACGCCATCTCGCCCTACGACGACTGGCACCGCCAGGCGTGGGCCGGCGCGCTCGTGCTGGTCTCGATGATTCTGCTCTTGTTCCGTCTCTGGCGCGGGCCGTGACGTCGGCGCCTCGAACGGATGAACGTGAGGTGACCGGATGATCACGACCGAAGTCGAACCGCCGAAGCCGGACGTCGGCATCAGACGCCGGGCAGGAGCCGCCGGCTTCCGAGACGCCCGAAGCGGTGATCCGCATGGAAGCCCGCGGCCTCGATTTCTTCTACGGCGAGTCGCAGGCGCTCCACGGGATCACCCTCGAGATTGCCGAGAACCCCGTGACGGCGCTCATCGGCCCCTCGGGCTGCGGCAAGTCGACGTTCCTCCGCTGCCTGAACCGCATGAACGACATCGATGCCCGGCATCGCGCGTCGAGGGCGACGTGCTGCTCGACGGCGAGGACATCTACGACCGGAGCGTCGACGTCGTCGACCTGCGGCGCCGGGTGGGGATGGTGTTCCAGAAGTCGAACCCGTTCCCGAAGTCGATCTTCGAGAACGTCGCGTACGGGCTCCGGATCAACGGCGTCGTGCGCCGGCGCACGATGCGCGGAGAGCGTGGAGCAGACGCCTCCGCGAGGCGGCGCTGTGGGACGAGGTCAAGGACCGGCTCCACGATCCGGCGCTGGGGCTCTCCGGCGGCCAGCAGCAGCGCCTCTGCATCGCCCGCGCGCTCGCCGTCGATCCCGAAGTGCTGCTGATGGACGAACCCGGCTCCGCGCTCGATCCCGATCGCCACCGCGCAAGATCGAGGAGCTGATCTATCGAGCTGCAAGAGCGAGCTACACGATCGTGATCGTGACGCACAACATGCAGCAGGCGGCGCGCGTCTCCGACCGGACCGCGTTCTTCTACGATGGGACGGCTCGTCGAGTATCGGCCGAACCGACAAGATCTTCACGAATCCCGGACGAAAAGCGCACCGAGGACTACATCACGGGGCGATTTGGATAAGCACACGACCTCCAAGCGCATCGCAATCGTCGAGGACGACCCCGACATCGCCTACACGATCCGGGTGAACCTCCGGAAGGAGAAGCGATACCAGGTCGAGCACTACCTCTCGGGTGTCTCGGCGCTGAACGCGCTCCATGAGAGGCCGTTCGACCTCGTGATCCTCGACCTGAACCTGCCGGACATCGACGGCCTGGCGCTGTGCCGCGAGCTCCGCGCCCACGAGGACACCAAGCGCGTTCCGATCATCATGCTGACCGCGCGGGCCGAGGAGCGCGACAAGCTTCTGGGTTTTGAGATCGGGGCCGACGACTACATCACGAAGCCGTTCTCGATGAAGGAGCTCATCGCCCGGGTGAACGCGCACCTGCGCCGCGTCGCGTCGTTCGAGACGTCGGAGGAAGAGACGTTCGAGGACGCCGATCTCAAGGTCGACCGGGCGCGCTACGAGGTGACGCTCGCGGGAAAGCCGGTCCACCTCACAAAGAAGGAATTCGACCTGCTCTGGCTCCTCATCCGGAACCGCGCCCGCGTCGTCACCCGCGACACGATCCTCGCGCGGCTCTGGGATTACGACGCCGACGTCGAGACCCGCACGGTCGACGTCCACATCCGGTCGCTCCGCAAGAAGCTCGGCGAAGACCGGATCGAGACCGTCGTCGGGCTCGGGTACCGGTACCGGCAGCGCACAGAGTGAGTCGGCCCCGTCCCTTCGGCCGGGATAACCTTGTCGTCATGAGACCGGCTTGCCGGCGCGATTCGCCGCGGGGAGTGACGGGCGGTCCTCTGGCGATCCGAGCTCCGAGAGGTCGCCAGCTCCGACTTTCGGCGGGCTCAGGAACGGTCGAGGGCACCTATGGCCGCGAGCGGCGCGAGCTTCCGAATTCCCTTTCCCCCGGGGAGAGGATGCCGCGCGATGCGGGAGCCCGCGGCGGTCGAGTGACTCGGCGCGAGCCGCCACGGGCGACGGTATGAAGCTCTCCTCTCGATTCTCGCTGCTCTTCGGGATCCTGGCGCTCGGCGTCGCGATTCTGCTCATCCTGTTCTGGGACGCCCTCCTCGACCGGGCGTCGCGGGAGCGGGCGATCCGCCGGCTCCAGGCGGAAGACACGCTGCTCGCCGCGCTCGTCGAGCCGATCTTCGGCGATCCGGCCGCCGTCGACCGGCTCGTCCGTTCGTCCGGGACGGAGCTCGGCGCGCGCGTCACGGCGATCGACGCGGCGGGCCGGGTGATCTCCGACAGCCAGGTCGAGCCGCGCGACGTCCCCCGGATGGAGAACCATCTCCACCGCCCGGAAGTGGTCGCGGCCGCCCGCGCGGGCGCCGGGTCCTCTCGCCGCTTCTCGGCGACGCTCGACCGGAACTTCGTCTACCTCGCCGAGCGGATTCCCGGGAGCGGCGAAATCCGGGGATATCTGCGGGTCGCGTTCCCCCTGGACGAGCTGGCGGCCCAGGACTCGGAGACGCTCTGGGCCGGCCGGGCGGCGATCGTCGCTGCGTGTCTCGCCCTGTTCCTCGTCGGCCACGTGGCGGCGCGGCGTTTCGCGGCCCCGCTCCGGCGCGTGACGGAGGCCACCCTCGCGGTCGCTCGCGGCGACCTGAAGCGCGATCCGCCGGACGAGGACGATCCCGACGCCGCCGCGCTCTCCGACGCCGTGCGGCGGATGAAGAACTCGCTGCTGGCCTCCCTCGCCGCGGCCGAGTCGGAACGGCGGCTCACCGCCGCGGTGTTCGACCGACTGCCCTCCGGGCTCGTCGTGGTCGACGGGCGGCGCGACATCCTGCAGGCCAATGCCGAGTTCTCCCGGATGGTCGACGTCATCGATCCCGCGGGGCGTCCTCTCGTCGACATCGTCCGGGAGCCTGCGGTGATCGCTCTCGTCGACCGGGCGCTCGCCGTGAAGGGCGAGCAGTCGATCGTCTGGAAGCGCCCCGGCGACGCGACCTGGGAAGTCTCGGCTCTGCCGCTCGAGAAGAGCACGCGGGGCCGCGCGGTCGTGATCTTCCGCGACGTGACGCCCCTCGCGCGAACGGAGTCGATGCGTCGCCGCTTCGTCGCCGACGTCTCCCACGAGCTCCGGACGCCGATCTCGTCGATCGCGGCCGCGGCGGAGACTCTCTCGGAGGGGGCGCCGGACCGGGAGGAATCGGCTCAGCTCACGGCGCTGATCGCCCGGCAGGCGAACCGAATGCGCGATCTGATCGAGGACCTGACGGACCTCTCACGGATCGAATCGGGCGCGATCGAGCTCTCTCCGGAGCGCGTTCCGCTCGTTCCCCTCGTTCGGGAGGTCGCTGACGATCTCGCGCACCGGGCGGCCGAGCGAGCCGTATCGATCGACGTGGAGGGGAGCGAAGACGTCGCGGTTTTCGGCGATCGCCGGCGCCTGATCCAGATCGTCTTCAACCTCCTCGACAACGCGGTGAAATTCTCTCCCGAGGGAGAAACGGTGGAGGCGTCGGTCGCCGCCGAGGATGGGCGGGTCGTCCTGGAGATCGAGGACCGGGGCCCCGGGGTCCCGCTCTCCGAGCGCGAGAAGATCTTCCAGCGGTTCTACCAGGTCGATCCCTCGCGCTCGAAGGTGAAGCCCGGCACGGGCCTCGGCCTCGCGATCGTGAAGCACCTCGCGCTGCTCCACGATGCGACGCTCGCCGTCGGGGGAGAGCCCGGCCGGGGGGCGATCTTCCGGGTCTCGTTTCGTCCCTTCGATCCCGCTGCGCGATACCCGCGCGTGAAGAAGAAGGGCGCCCTTCGCCGGGCGCACGGTTTCGCGGCCGCCGCGGGGAAAGCCGCCGTGACCTTGCCGTAAAGCGGTCGGGAGGATTCGATGAAAACCGCTCGAGACGGCGGCCCCCCGGCTCGGATAAGATCCGCCGCGTGTCCGGCCGTGAAACGATCTGGGAAACCCAGCGGAAGGCCCTTCGCCGCGCCGAGCGGAGGTTCCATCGCGGCGATCTGGAAGGCCTGCACGATTTCCGCGTCGCGCTCCGGCGTCTGGCCGTCATCGCCGAAGCCGGCCAGCGGCCGAAGATCGCGCGCGGCGCGTCGAAGCTCGTTCGCCGCTTCTCGTCCCTCCGGCAGCTCGAGGTCGACCGCGGCCTGGTCGCGGAGCTCGTCCGTCGCGGCGAGATCGCTCCCGCGGACGCGCGGGCGGCCGACGAGCTCCTGGGCGAGCGCGTGCGGCGCGGCCGCGATGAGGCGCTCGGGCGGCTCGCCGGCCCTGCCGCGAAGAAGCTCTTCGAGCGCCTGGGCCACGTTCGACGGAACGGTCCCGTCGTCTCGCGGCTCGCCCGGGAGATGGAGGAGATCCGCGTGCCGCGGGTGCTGGACGACGAGGGGCTCCACCGCCTCCGAATCGCGGTGAAGCGGCGCCGCTACGCCCTGATGGCGCGCCGAGACCTCGGCGTCGCCGGCCTCGACGCGGAGATCGCGCGCTGGCAGGCCCTCCAGGATTCGCTCGGCCGCGCCAACGACTGGCGTTCCCTTCTCCGCGACCTCGTGCGCCTGCTCGAATCGCGGAGCGACCTCCGCGCGGAAGAATCGCCGCTCGATCGCATCTTCGATTCCGCGTCCGATCGCGCCGAGGAGGCGCGGCGCGCCGCGCGCGCGGCCGTCGCGGCGAGCGGTCTCGCTCCCGATGCGGAGCCGCTCCACCGGGAGGGCTCGAACGCGCCGAGGGAGCGGGGCGCGGTCGTCGTCGGAGGCTCGGCGAGCCTCCTCCGGCGCGGTTCGGCCTTTTCCCGCGCCGACTCGTGACGGGTCGGCGGGCGCCGGCCGCCGCGCGCGATCCGTACCGCATCCTCCCGGCGCGCCGGGTCCGCCTCTCGAACTTCGACCCGGCCGCCAGAGTCGGGGACAAGGACGATCCCGCGGTCGCGATCGCGATGCGCCGGGACCTCGAAGCCCTCGCCTCTCTCCAGGAGCTCCTCTACGCGGCGCACATGCACGCCGTGCTCGTCGTGCTGCAGGGAATCGACACGGCCGGCAAGGACGGCACGATCCGGCACGTCTTTTCGGGGGTGAACCCGCAGGCGTGCCGGGTCGCGACGTTCGGGGTGCCTTCGGCGGAGGAGGCGGCGCACGACTACCTCTGGCGCATCCACCGGCAGACTCCCGCGCGGGGTCAGATCGTGATCTTCAACCGCTCGCATTACGAGTCGGTCGTCGTCGAGCGCGTCCACCGGATCGTCCCGAAGAGCGTCTGGAGCGCGCGCTACGGCGAGATCAACGCGTTCGAGGCGATGCTCGTCCGGGAAGGGACGATCGTCCTGAAGTTCTTCCTGAATCTGTCCCGCGCCGAGCAGAAGAAGCGCCTCGAGGAGCGCGAAGCGGATCCCGACAAGAGGTGGAAGGCGAACCCGCAGGACTGGCAGGAGAGAAGGCGCTGGAGCGCCTATCGGAGCGCGTTCGATGACATGTTGTCGAAGACCTCGACCGGCGACGCCCCCTGGCACGTGATCCCGTCCGACCACAAGTGGTACCGGAATCTCGTGATCGCTTCCGTCATCGCGGGGCGCCTGGAGGCGTTCCGGGGAACATGGAAGCGCGCGATCCGCGAGCGGGGGAGGGCTGAAGGGAGGAGATCGCCGGCGGGCTAACTCGCGACCGGTGCGGTTTCCGCCGCTTCTCCCGGATTCTCGGAAGTTTCCTCCTCGGCGAACGGCCCGCGGCGGAGCTGCTCGATCGCCCGCTGCGTGCGGCGGCGCGCCTCTTCGAGGAAGTTCGCCTGGCTGTCGAACGGCTTGTCGTCGGCGGGAAGGACCCGAACGTACGTGCCGTCGCTCCGGAGCTCCCGCGCCCGCGCCGTGTCGCGGAGAGAGTCGTCGAGGATTTCGCGCGCGTGCCGGGCGAGAGCGGGGTCCACGAGAGGGAACGCGGCCTCGACCCGGCGGAAGAAATTCCGCGGCATCCAGTCCGCGGAGGAGAGGTACACCTCGGGATGGCCGGCATTCTCGAACGCGAAGATGCGGCTGTGCTCGAGGAAGCGACCGACCACGGAAATCACGCGGATGTTCTCCGAGATCCCTTTCATCTGCGGCCGGAGCGAGCAGACTCCGCGGACCGCCAGCTCGATCGGCACGCCGGCCTGGGATGCCTCGTAGAGCGCGTGGATGACGGCGGGATCGAGGAGGGCGTTCATCTTCGCCTTGATTCCGGCGGGCTTCCCTTCGCGAGCGCTTTTCGTTTCCCGCTCGATCAGCTCGATCGTGCGCCGGTGGAGGTCGCGCGGAGCGATCACGAGGCGCTGGTATGACGCTCGCAGCGAGCAGCCCGTCAGCGAGTTGAAGAGCTCGGTCGCGTCGTCGCCGAACTCCGGGCGGGCGGTCAGGAGCGCCAGGTCCGTGTACACCTTCGCGGTCTGCGAGTTGTAGTTGCCGGTCGAGAGGTGAACGTAGCGGCGGATCTCGTCCTTCTCGCGGCGGACGACGAGCGCGATCTTCGCGTGGGTCTTCAGCCCGACGACGCCGTAGACGACGTGGACTCCCGCCTCTTCGAGCGCCTTCGCCCATTCGATGTTGTGCTCCTCGTCGAACCGCGCCTTCAGCTCGACGAGGACCGCGACCTGCTTGCCCTGCTCGGCGGCGCGGATGAGCGAGCGGATGAAGGGGAGTCCGCGTTCGTGCGGTAGAGCGTCATCTTGATCGCGAGGACCTTCGGGTCCGAGGCTGCGCGATCGATGAGCTCGACGGCCGGCGAAAAGGAGTCGTACGGGTGGTGGAGGAGGATGTCGCCGTCCCGGATCGCGCCGAAGAGATCGTGGCCGACGGCGAGGCACGCCGGGACGGCGGGAGTGAAGGGCGCGTCCCTCAGCTCCTTCCGTTCGAGCCGGGTCAATGTCAGCAGGTCGCCCGATCCGAGCGGGCCCGGAACCTCGTACACGTCTTCCTCCTGGATCTCGAGCTGCTTGACGAGGAGCTTTCGGACCTTCTTCGGAGTCCGCGGGGCGACCTCGAGCCGCACGACGGCGCCGAATCTGCGCTGCCGGACCTCGTGCTCGATCGTCGCGCGGAGATCGCCCGCCTCGTCTTCCTGGATCTCGATGTCGGCGTCGCGCGTCACCCGGAAGAGGTAGGACGAGACGACCGTCATCCCCGGGAAGAGGTCGGAAAGATTGGCCTGGATCAGATCCTCGAGGAAGACGAACTCGGCGTGCTCCGGGTCGAGCTTCTTCTTGCCGAGGACGATCCGGCGGAGCGGTACGAGACGCGGAAGCGTGGGCGGCACCTTCACGCGGGCGAACTGGACGGCGCCCGTCTCGGGGTTCTTCAATTCCGCGGCGACGTTCAACGACAGGTTCGAGAGGAACGGGAACGGATGGCCGGGGTCGAATGCGAGGGGCGTGAGGACCGGGAAAACGGTCCGTCGGAAGTATTCTCCGGCCGAAGCCCGGCGGGCCTCGTCGAGAGAAGCGATCGGAAGGATCGTGATCCCCGCGTCGGCGAGCCGCGGAATGAGGTCCTCGACGAGGCACTTCGTCTGCCGCTGGATCATCTTCTTGACCGTGCGCCGCGAAGCGTCGAGCTGCTCGCCCGGCGTCAGGCCGTCGATCGACCGCTCGGTCACTTCGGCCGAGAGCTGCGCCCGGAGTCCCGCGACCCGGATCATGAAGAACTCGTCGAGATTCGTCTGCGAGATCGCGAGGAATTTCAGCCTCTCGAGGAGCGGATGCGAGTTGTCCTCCGCCTCCTCGATCACGCGGTCGTTGAAGGCGAGCCACGAGAGCTCGCGATTCAGGAGCGGCGTCGACGTTTCGGCCGCGGCAGGCTCGGCCGGAGCCTCGGGAACGAGGGAGGGAGCTTCCGCGAGGGCCATGAAGAAGCGGATTCTCCCACAGCGAGATGAAGACGGGGTAGGGGCTCCGGCGGGACGTCCCATTCCTCTCAGGCGAAGGGGCTTATCGGGCTGCGCGATCGTCCGTCAGCGGATCTTCTTTTTCCCCGCTCGCACCTTTCCGAGTTTGACGTTCAAGGGATTGTCGCGGGAGAGGAAAGCGATCACCGGGCGCTGGCGGACCCCGATCTCGCGCTGGAGCCGCTTGAGGTCGGGATGGTTCGGAGCGAATGAGAGGCCCCGCTCGAGCTCCTCGACGGCCTTCCGGCGCGATTCGGCGAGGAGATAGATCCTGGCCATGTGCAGCCGGCAGAGGGCGCTTCGGCCGCCGCGTTTCAAGGCCGTGCGTCCCATGTCGATCGCTTCCTTTCGCTTGCCCTGCCGGGCGAGACACAGCGCGTAGAGCGAGAGGACGTGCGGGGGCACGATCTCGTCGGCTGCCGAGAATCGCTCGCAGAGGGTGAAAAGCATCAGGGCCGCGTCGTCGAGGCGGTTGGCGTCGAGAAACGCCGTCCCCTTCTGGAGCAGGTCGCGGGCCGAGTAGTGGGAGAGGTCGCGCGGCTCGTCCGGCACGAGGCGATTCTAGCAGGCTGCGCGAAGCGGTCGAGTAGCATTCGCGGATGCTCGTCCTGACGCTCGCCCCCGGCCGGGAGCATTCCGTGCTCCGCCGGCACCCCTGGGTCTTCTCGGGCGCGGTCCGCCGGCGCGACGGCGACGAGTCCTCGGGGCGGGTAGAAGTTCGTTCGTCCTCCAACGAAACGCTCGGCCGGGGTTTGCTCGGCGCCGGCCGCACGATCGTCGCGAAGCTCTGGACGTTCGGGGAAGAGCCCTTCGACGGCGGGACGATCCGCGCCCGTTTCGGCGCCGCGCGCGCGCTCCGGCGCGACGTCGTTCCGGCGGAGACGACCGGCTACCGGATTCTCCATGCCGAGGGCGATTTCGTCCCGGAGGTCGTCGCCGACCGTTACGGCGAGACCGACGTCCTGCAGCTCTCGGCCGGGGGCGCTTCGGCGGCCCGGGAGGAGATCGCCGCGGCGTACCGGGAGATCTTCGCTCCCGGTGCGCTCGTCCTCCGCGTCGAAGGAGAGCGCGAGGCGGGGGCGGAGCCCGCGGAAGCTCCTTTCCTCGAGCACGGCCTGCGCTTCACGGCCGATCTCGCCACGGGACAGAAGACGGGATTCTTCCTCGACCAGCGCGAGAACCGGCGACGGGTCCGGACTCTCTGCCGCGAACGCACCGTCCTCAACCTGTTTTCCTATTCCGGTGGCTTCTCCGTCGCCGCGCTCGCCGGCGGAGCGACACGGGCGGTCGATGTCGACTCGTCGGAGGCGGCTCTCTCTCACGCGCGGCGGCATCGCCGCGAGAACGGCTTCGCGGAAGCGGACGCGGATTTCGTGCGCGCGGACGTCTTCGAGGATCTTCGCCGGCGCGTCGCGGCAGGCGAGCGCTGGGACGTCGTCGTCCTCGACCCGCCGGCCTTCGCGAAGAAGAAGAGCGACATCGACCGGGCGGCGCGGGGCTACAAGGACGTGGCGCGGCTCGCGATGACGCTCGTCTCGCCCGACGGCATGCTGCTCGCGTGTTCGTGCTCCGGCGTCGTCTCGCCGGAGCTCTTCCAGCAGATCCTCTTCTCGGCCGCGCTCGACGCGAAGCGCACCTTCTCGATCGTCGAGAAGGCGGGCGCCGGACCCGACCATCCCGTTTCGATCTACTGCCCCGAGTCGGAGTACCTGAAGGCGTTCTACCTGAAGGCCGCGGATTGAGCTCTCAGGAGCGCTCGAGCATGTCCACGTCGATGAGATCCTTCGGACGGCCGACCGCGCGTTTGTTGCGGAGGAGCGCCTCCTTCCCGATCAACGGGAATCGGACGTCTCCATAGGTTCCGTAAACCCGATCGGGCCAGGCCTCCTCGAAAGCGACTCCCTCGATTCTCGTGATGATGTCGATCCGGCGGGGCGCGACTCCCATCTGAAAGATCAGGTTCGGAGACGCGAGGTCTTCGATCGTCAACTCCGTCAGCGGCGCGCCGAATTCCTCGAGGGCTCCGAAAACGCGCCGGGCATTCTCTTTTGAAGGTTCGACCCACACGTCGAGATCGCCGGTTGCGCGCGGTTGGGAATGATAGGAAACGGCGTACGCGCCGACGACGAGGAACCGCGCGTCAGCGGCGGACAACCCTCGCAACAGATCGGCAAAGTCCGGGTTCACCGCTGTCCCGTCCGGCCACGGTCCAGATTTCACTCGAAAGCCTCCAGGTCTCGGCGAAGCGGTCGTCGGGCGAGATCGAACGCCAGAAATCACGATCGAACGAGCCGTCGTCACCGGTGAGAGTGGTCTTGTGGGTCTTTATCCCCGGACGGATTCGGCGTACCGAGCCCGGATCTGCAGCGGATGTCATCAGCACTCTATTTTACCCCACGGGAGCCTTCCGGCGCCTCTGGCGGGACCTCCTCCGGTCGACCGCAAACGGCCGAACACGCGATGGATTCAGCACAAACGATGCCCCACCGGATCGCTTGCCGTCTCCGCTCCCGCTCGACTACAATCTTGGCAACTGACAACGGAATGATCGAACCTCGTTCGACGGAGACCGTTTCGTCCGGCGACGCGCAGCAACCCTCGGCTATCCGTCTGTTCGACCCCGGGACCGAAATTGCTGCTCGATACGAGGTCAAGGGCGTGCTGGGCGTCGGCGGCTCGGCGGTCGTCTACCGGGTGTTCGATCTGGAGTTGAAGCGCGAGCTGGCGCTGAAGGTCCTGCGTCATCATGCGCACCGCCAAGGCGGTTTTCCCGCGATGGACAGCGTCTCTAGTGTCCCGTCCCGGAAATAACTTCAGCGTCGCGCCTGCGGCTTGCGGACGAGGTCAAGACGCGTCGCGGGAGCAGATGCCGGAAGCATCGGGCCCGCGACGCAACGCAGAGATCGTTCGCAATGTGCTGGCGCCCTTCGGGTTCGGGCGGCGCGGGGCAATCTGCGGCGCCGCCGCGACTCGACGATGGCACCGCATCGCCGTCATCGCGGCGACTGGCAGCTTACCCGGCGGCGCTCCGAACGACGGTAAAGCTATTTCCGGGACGGGACACTAGCTCGACTCTTCCTGACCGATAATCCGGCTTCGTGTCATCCCTGTCCCTCGCCCTCCTCGGCCCCGGGCCCCCCGATCGCGGCGGGATCGCGCAGCAGACGATGCTGCTCGCGGACGCCCTCGGGCCGAGGCTCGCCGGGTACTTCACGTATTCGCGCGGGTATCCGAAGGTCGTCAACCCGAGGAGATTCGACGTTGCGCCGGAGCTGATGGAAGCGGCGAAGAAGGTCACGCCGGCGCTCGACTGGGCGAGGCCGGGATCATGGAAGGAGACCGCAAGGAAGATCGTGGGAACCGGGGCCGAGGCTGTCATTGCGCCGTGGTGGACGGCGTTCTGGGGGCCGTCGCTGCGCGGGGTCTTCCGCGCGGCGCGGCGGAACGATCCTCGCTTCCGTAGCGTCATCCTGTGCCATCACGTCTTCGATCACGAGAGCGCGGCATGGAAGAAGTGGCTGACCTGGAGAGCATTCGCGGCGGCCGACGCCGTAATCGCGCAGTCGGATGCCGACCGGGACACGATCGCGGCGCGGTTTCCGCGGATGCCGATCCGCGTGCTGCCGCATCCCGTGGAGAACCGGCCGCTCGCGGATCGCGAGGCCTCGCGCAAGAAGTTCGGGGTTGAGAAACCCCTCGTTCTCTTCCTCGGGCTGATCCGCCCGTACAAGGGGCTCGACGTCCTGTTCGACGCCGCGCCGAAGATCGTCGAGCAAACGGGCGCCGAGATCGCGATCGTCGGCGAGATCTTTCCGGACTCGCGCGACGAGATGGCGCGGCTGATGCGGCGGCCGATCGCCTCGAGGATCCGGCTCGTCGATCGCTACGTCACGGAAAACGAGATGGACGAATGGCTCGCCGCCTGCGACGTCGTCGTCTGTCCGTACCGGAAGAACTCGGGCTCGGGGATTGCCGCGCGCGCGATCGCGGCGAGGCGCCCCGTCGTCGCGTCCGACCAGTCGGGATTCCGGCCGTTCGTCTCCGAGGCCACGGGCGCCCTCGTCCCGGAGGACGATCCGGCGCGGCTGGCGGAAGCGGCGATCGCCGTGCTCCGGCGAGGCGTGTCGAGCTACGCAACAGGTCTCGAGGCGGTCGCCGCGGCGCATTCCTGGGACGCTTACGCCGATGAAATCGAGCAATTCGTCCGGGAAAGCGCAACTTCCCGACAACCGACGATTTGACGCGGGCGATCGTTTCGTATCGAATAAATCCGGCTTCTCGTTGCAGCGGCCAGGCGCGTGCGCGCCTGCCGCCGAACTCGAATCCGCGGGAATCTTCCCGATCACACAGGAGGCACGATGAAACGGACGGCGATTCTTCTCGCGCTTGTGATGGCCGCCGGTTCCACGGCTCTCGCGGGCGGTCTCTCGAAACAATACAAGAACTGGGACAAGACCCCCGAGTCCTACTTCCTCACGAAGGCCGAGCGTGCCGAGTGGAAGAAGGTCAAGACCGACGCGGAAGCGCAGAACTTCATCCTCGACTACAAGACCAAACGCGGCGCGGATTTCGAGAAGATGCTGAAGGAGCGGGCCGCGGTCGCCGACAAGTACTTCTCGTCGGGCGAGACCAAAGGCTCCGAAACCCTCCGCGGCAAGGTGATCATCGTGTTCGGCCCTCCCTCCGGCATCGACCAGAGCAAGGGAGGAAGCGGCGGGTCCGATGTTGACCCGAACGCGCAGGGGCTCGGCGGCAGCAAGGGCGCCAGCGTGACGATGTCGAGCGGCGGAGCGAGTCCGATCGGGTCCGCGCCGGCCGCGCCGACGAACGTTCGCCTCCCGACGATGACGTTCATCTACGACGCCGAGCACGCTCCGAAGGCGATCGGAAAGCCGTTCAGGGCGGAGATCAACATGGTCTCGTCGAGCTACCAGGAGCCGGCCGAGCCCGACGACCTGAACGCGAAGTTCGAGGCGGTCGCCGAAGCTTCCACGCATCCGGAAGCCGCGCCGGCGCCGCCCGCGCCGCCGCCGGCTCAGAAATGAGCCGCGCGGCCTCCTGAAGCTCCGGTTCGCCGGGCGATGCACCGGGCGTCGCCCCGGCAAATCGGGTATTCTCCGGGCCCGATGTTCGTGTCCCACCTTTCCGGCCGGGTCTGTCCGGACGTCCTCGAGCGCGCCCTTTCGGCGGACTTCGTGGCGGCGGATTCCGACGCCGTCCTGGTCCTGCGCGAAGGGAACCGCGCCGTCTCGCCGGGCGCCGCGCGGCGCCGGGGCGTCCTCCATTTCGCCTATCGCGTGACGCTCGCCCCCGAGGTCGCGGCGTCGAAGGCCTTCGAAGAGGGGTGGATCGACGCGCTCGGCACGGCGGAAGACCTGGAGCGATGGCGGCGCGGCGGGGATCTCTCGTGGACCGCGCGTGCGGCGGCCTCGTCGCTCCTCACGCGGCCCTCCCGCGCCGGAGCCCTCGCGCTCGAGCGGGCGCACTTCGCGCTGATCCAGGCTTCGGAGGAGAAGCGGACGAGGATCGACGCGTTCTTCGCCTCCCGCGATTCCCGGAGCGAGCGTCCTTGAACTTCGATCTGTCCGAGGAGCAGAAAATGGTCCGCGATGCCGTGCGCGACTTCGCGCGCGACGTCGTGGCGCCGCGCGCCGCGGAGATCGACCAGACCGGCGAGTTCCCGATGGACGAGTTCCGCCAGGCGGGGGGGCTCGGTTTCGCCGGCGTCGCGGTTCCCGAGGAATTCGGCGGAGCCGGCATGGACACCCTCTCGTACGCGATCGTGATCGAGGAGGTCTCGAAGGCGTGCGCGAACATGGGCGTGATCCTCTCGGTCAACAACTCCCTCGTCTGCGATCCGATCGCGAAGTTCGGAAGCGAGGAGCAGAAGAAGGAGTTCCTGGCGCCGCTCGCCCGCGGCGAAAAGCTCGGCTGCTTCGCGCTGACGGAGCCGGAGGCGGGCTCCGACGCGGCGAACCAGAAGACCCGCGCCGTGCGCGACGGCGACGTCTACCGGCTGACCGGAGAGAAGATCTTCATCACGTGCGGGGCCGCGGCGGACCTGGCGCTCGTCTTCGCCTCGACGGACCGCGAAAAGAAGCACAAGGGGATTTCCGCCTTCCTCGTCGGCACGCGGGCGCCGGGGTTCGACCGCTCGCACCACCAGGTCAAGCTCGGCGTCAACGCCTCGGGGACGGTCGAGATCTTCTTCAACGACGTCGCGGTTCCCGCCGCGCACCGGCTCGGGGACGAAGGGGACGGCTTCAAGATCGCGATGGCGACGCTCGACGGCGGCCGGATCGGGATCGCCGCGCAGGCGGTCGGGATCGCGCAGAGCGCGTTCGAGGCCGCAGTCCGTTACGCAGAAGAGCGGAAGGTGTTCGGACGCCCGATCGCGGAGTTCCAGGCGCTCCGGTTCTACATCGCCGACATGGCGACCGAGCTCGACGCGGCGCGGCTCCTGACGTGGCGGGCCGCGGCGGCCAAGGACGCTTCCGCGGAAAACGGCGGCCGCTACACGGAAGAAGCGGCGGTCGCCAAGCTCTATGCGGCCGAGATGGCCCAGCGCGTGACGACGAAGGCGCTCCAGATCCACGGAGGGTACGGCTACACGAAGGAATTCCCGGTCGAGAGAAATTTCCGCGACGCGCGCATCACCGAGATCTACGAAGGAACGAGCGAGATCCAGCGGGTCGTCATCGCCCGCGAGATCTTCGCCCGCTGAAGAGAGCCATGCCGAGCACGAAGATGTTTCGCGACCGCGTCGTCTCGATGGAGCAGACGTTCGAGAAGGGGGAGAAGCATCTCGCGCTGCTGAAGTCGCTCGTCGACGAGGCGATCCCGGGACTGGAGCTCGAGGATTGCGTTCTCGACCACGAGCACGACTGCTTCGTCATGAACTACCGGACGAGCGCCGGCGCGCCGAAGAAGATCTCCTGGACGCGGATGGTCCTCTACGACGCCGAGCGGATCCCCGCGATCGTGGACAACGCCGAGGCCGACATTCGCCGGCGCGTCGTCGAGTTCCTGCGAAGGCGAGCCGAGCGCGGCACGATCGACGTGACCTTCCGGCACCTCGAGGAGGGCTGGGTCGACACGCCCGAGCCCCGGAAGCCGAAGCCCCAGCTGCCGAGGGAAAAGCCGCCGCAGGCGGGGGGACGGCCCGGGCAGGGGGGCGGCCGCGCGCCCCAGGGCAAGGGAGGACCCGCGCGTCCGGCTCAGCAGGGAGGGGGAGGACGCCCCCAGCCGGGCGGCGGCGGACGCCCCGGGACACCGGGACCGCGTCCGGCCGGTTCGCCTCGGCCGGGAACGGCTCCCGCGGCTCCGCCCGCCGAAGGCGCTTCCGGAGGCGGCGCTCCGGGAGCAGGGGCAGGCCGCCGCCGGCGCTTCCGGCGGCGCCGGGGCCGGCGCCGCGGCGGTCAGGGTCCCGGCCCGGCTTCGCCTCCCGCCGGCGGAGCGCCGGCCTCGTGAATTTCGAGCTGACCGAAGACCAGCGAGCCGTCCGCGACTCCGCCCGCGATTTCGCGGAACGGGAGATCGCTCCGGGGATCGCCGAGCGCGAGCGGACGCACGCCTTTCCCTCCGAGGTCGTCGCGAAGATGGGCGAGCTCGGCTTCCTCGGCATGTTCGTCCCGGCCGAGTACGGCGGCGCCGGGTTCGACGCGCTCTGCTACATCCTCGCGGTCGAAGAGGTCGCCCGGATCGACGCGTCGCTCGCGGTCATCATGAGCGTCACGAACTCCGTCGCCTGCTACCCGATCTGGAAGTTCGGCTCCGAGGAGCAGAAGAAGACCGTCCTCGCGGAGCTCGCCTCGGGACGCGCCCTCGGGGCATATGCGCTGACGGAGCCGCAGTCGGGCTCGGACGCGGCGAACCAGAAGACGCGCGCCGATCGGAAGAACGGCGAGTACGTGTTGAACGGCGCGAAATCGTGGATCACGAACGCGGGGGTCGCGCGCTGGTACGTCGTCATGGCGATGACCGATCCGGCCGCCGGCACGCGCGGCATCACCGCCTTCCTCGTGCGCGAAGACGACCCGGGGTTCCAGGTCGGCAGGAACGAGGAGAAGATGGGTCTCCACGGCTCGCTCACGGCGTCTCTCTACTTCGAGAACGTCCGGCTTCCGGAATCCCGCCGCCTCGGAGCGGAGGGGGAGGGATTCCGGATCGCCATGACGACGCTCGACCACTCGCGGATCGGGATCGCCGCGCAGTCCGTCGGGATCGCGCGCGCCGCGTTCGAAGCGGCCGTCGGCCACGCGAAGACGCGCGAGACGTTCGGGAAGAAGATCGCCGAGCACCAGGCGGTCGCCTTCCAGATCGCCGACATGAAGGTGCAGATCGACGGCGCCCGACTCCTCGCGTACCGCGCGGCGTGGCTCTCCGACAGGCCCGGCGTGAAGTTCTCGAAGGAATCCTCGATGGCGAAGGTCTTCGCGTCGGAAGCCTGCAACGCCGTCTGCGCGCGCGCCTGCCAGATCTTCGGCGGCTACGGCTTCTCGAAGGAATACGCGGTCGAGAGGTACTATCGCGACGCGCGCGTGACGACGATCTACGAAGGGACCTCCGAGATCCAGCGGATGGTGATCGCGAAGAACATCCTGGGGCATCATCGGTGAGTGGCGCCGAGGATCTCGGCGCGGGCGTTCCCGCGATCATCGCCGGCGCGGACCGGGAGTGCGGCGGGTACCGTTTCCGGATCCAGCCCGCCGACGTCGCGAAACTCCGCGAGCTCGCCGGCTCGCGCGGAAAGACGGACGAGACGCTCGTGGCGGAGTTCTTCGACGCGCAGGCGCCGCGGTGGGCCGAGTCGCTCTCGGAGAATCTCCCGTCCCCGGCCGACGTCCGGATCGTCGTCGATCCCTATTCGCGGCAGGCGTTCATGGCCTCGGGAAACACGGTTTACTCGATACTTTCCTTTTGAGGGAGCGGACGATGGGCAAGGGATGGATCGCGGCGGGGTTCGCCGCCGTTTTCGCGGCGGCCGCGCTCGCCGGGGCTGCCGACAACGTGATCCGGCGCGACTTCGACGAGGACGCGGCGGCGGGGGTTCCCGGTTTTTTCCGATTCGAGGGCACTCCGGGGCTCGCCCCCGAGAAGTGGAAGGCGATCCCGGACGCGAATTCGCTCAGCCATCCGATGGTGGCGATCCAGACCGATCCGACCGGACAGGCCGGGCACTTTCACTTCGCGCTCTCGTCGGATCCCCCGGTGCTCCTCGACGGGTCCGTGCAGGCGGCGACCAAGCGCGCCGCGCCGAAGGGGTTCGCGCGCGCGGGCGTCGCGATCCGGTATCGCGATCCGGGGAACTTCATCGGCGCGCTCGTCGATTTCCAGTCGCAGACCGTGACGGCGGTCGCGATGCGCAACGGCCGGGCCGAGACGCTCGGCGCCGCACCGATCCGGTCGAACGAGCCGATCTGGCGGACCGTGCGGCTCGCCGCCGCAGGCGACCGGCTGGAGGTCTGGGTTTCGGGGCAGAAGGTGATCGAAGCCCGCGATCCGGATCCTCGGCCGGGAGCGGCAGGGCTGGTGGCCGAGGCGCCGGTGCCGGTCGCGTTCGACGACGTCGTGATCGACAAGAGATAGGGCTGGCACGTCATCCGCGAGGAAATTCCAAATTCCAGGCACCAGATTCCAATAAATTCCAAGCACCAATTCTCAAACGCGAGCGCATCGCGAAGCGGATCTCCGGGGTAACGGAGTCGGGCAAGGCAGCGCGCCTGATCCGTTGCGATCTTGGAATTTCGTAGAGAGCGCGGCAGCCCGAGGCAGGACCTCTCCCCGTTTGGAGTTTGGAATTTCGACCTTATTGGTTTTTGGAATTTGAGATTTGGAATTTCGCGTGTCGCGCCCGCGCTTCAGCGCGCGGGCGGCGCGATTCTCTTCACGAACACGTACCGTCCATTCTCGATGCGGAGGATCGTGATGGGCTTGATCGGGTTCCGCTCGAGGTCGAACGTGATGTTTCCGGTCACGCCCGGGAAATCGGCCGTCGCCGCGAGCGCCTCGCGGATCCTCGGCCCGGAGGTCGAGCCCGCGCGCCGGATCGCGTCGGCCATCAGCCGCGCCGCGTCGTAGGCGAGAGCGCCGACGGAATCGGGGACGTCGCCGAACCGGGCGCGGTAGGCGGCCACGAACCGCCGGACCGCCGGATCGGGGTCCTGAGGCGAGTAATGATCGCCGAAGTACGCGCCGTCGAGCGCGTCCCCGCCGATCTCCGTGAGGCGCGGAGAGTCCCAGCCGTCGCCGCCGAGGAGCGTTCCCGGCACCCCGAGGGCCTTCTTCTGGCGGGCGATCAGGCCGACGTCGGTGTAGTAGCCGGGCACGAAGACGACGTCCGCCGGCGTCGTCCGCATCTCGGTGAGCTGCGCCGAGAAATCCGTGTCTCCCTCCGAGTACCGCTGCTCTCCGACGACCCTCCCGCCGAGCGCCTCGAATGCCCGCCGGAAGGCGCGGCCGAGGCCCTCGCTGTAGTCGCTCCGGACGTCGGTCAGGAGGAGGGCGGTCTTCGCCTTCAGATCGTCGACTGCGAAGCGCGCGAGCATCGCCCCCTGGAAATCGTCGGTGAAGCAGACGCGGAAGATGTAGGGCCCGACGAGCGTCACCTGCGGGTTCGTCGACGAGGGCGTGATCATCGGGATCTCGTTCTTCTGCGCGATCGGGGCCGCCGCCAGGGTCCGCGACGACGCCGCTTCCCCGAGCAGGCCGACGACGTGGTCGCGCGAGATGAGCTTCGAAACCGCGGACGCCGCTTCGGCCGGCTCGCCGCGGTCGTCCTCGACGTGGAGCGAGAGCCGGACGCCGAGCACGCCGCCCGCCGCGTCGATCTCGTCGAGCGCGAGCGTCGCCCCGTTCTTCCCCGACTGGCCGAACGTGGCCGTCGCCCCGCTGAGCGAGCCGTAGAACCCGATCGGGATCCCTTCGTGGCCGGGAGGCGCAGGAGCGCAGCCGGAGAATCCGAGGAGGAGCGCGACGGCCGCCGCGGCCGGGAATCGGCGAAGCACGCGCGGATTATGCCCGGAAAACGCACGGCGCCCCGGAGGTGCGCTCCGCGCCGCGTCGTATAGGCTTCGCGCGTGCTTCCCCGACCTCGCCGGATCTTCCGCGCCGCGGCCGCCGCGGCCCTGATCGTCTCTCTCGGGTGCTCGGCGGGGCCCAAGCCCGTTTCGGTCTTCTTCTTCGAGGCGAAGCTCGACACCTCGAGCGCCGACTTCGGCCGGGAGCTCTCGAGCGTCACGGGCGAGCCGCTGATCTCCGGGAACCGCTGCGTGCTCCTCGAGAACGGGAAAGGCATCTTCGAGGCGATGCTCGAGGCCATCCGCAACGCACGCGCCACGGTGAACGTCGAAACGTACATCTTCCAGTCGGACGCGACGGGAGTCCGTTTCGCGCGCGCGATCGAAGAGCGAGCCCGCGCCGGGGTCCGCTGCCGCGTCATGGTCGATGCCTGGGGGAGCCACACCCTCTCGAAGACCCTCGAATCGGAAATGACGAAGGCGGGGGTCGAGTTCGAGAGATTCCGGCCGCTCCTGCTGTTCCACCGGCTCAAGAACCGGTCGCACCGGAAGATCCTCGTCGTCGACGGGACGATCGCCTTCGTCGGGGGCCAGGGGTTCGACGACCGCTGGAGCGGCGACGCCGACTCTCCGAAGCACTGGCATGACGTCGCGGTTTCGGTCGAAGGCCCCGCCGTCGCGAGGATCCAGAGCGTGTTCGCGGAGAACTGGATCGAGGCGGGAAGGCCGGTCCCGGCGGGGCCCGGCGATTATCCGGAGCTCCGTCGCGAGGGCGACGAGGACGTCATGGTCCTCCGCTCGTCGTTCGGCGAGCGCAGCTCCCGCGCCGCGCTCGGGCTCGACGTCCTCATCCACGCCGCGCGGCGCGAGATCCTGATCGAGAACGCGTATTTCATCCCCGACTCGACGACGACCGGCCTCCTCACCGAGGCGGCCCGGCGCGGCGTGCGCGTCGAGGTGATCGTTCCCGGCGAGAGGAACAATCTGGGCTACGTGCGCCGCGTGTCGCGCTCGACCTACGGGCCGCTGCTCGAGGCGGGCGTGAGGATCTTCGAGTACCGGCCGACGATGATGCACTCGAAGGTCGCCGCGTTCGACGGACTCTGGACGTCGATCGGATCGGCGAACATCGACAGCCGATCCTTCTTCCTGAACGACGAGGCGAACGTGAACGTGCGGAGCGCGGAGCTCGCCGGGGAGGTCGCTGCGATGTTCGCGCGCGACCGCGCCCGGAGCGACGAGATCACGCTCGCGGGGTGGAAGGCGCGGTCGCTTTCGGAGCGGTTCTTCGAGTGGTTTTACGGGCTCTTCGCCTCGGAGTTGTAGGCGGCGCGACGGTGTCGCCGACACTCACTATTCGGCGGCGCGGCGAGGCGCGAGCCCGACGGGATGCGGGTCGGCCGCGACGTCCCGAGGCGTACGCGTCTGTACGTCGCAGGGCGGCGCGGGCGGCACGCGCCCGCCCGGCTCGATGCATCGCCGCGCCGCCCGTGTAGAATCGCCGGCGCCAGGGAGGAACCACTTTGAGCGCCAACGCGTCGTACGATTTCGTCGTCATCGGATCGGGACCGGGGGGTTACGTCGCCGCGATCCGGGCCTCGCAGCTCGGGCTGCGGACCGCCATCGTGGAGAAGGACTCTGCGCTCGGAGGCGTGTGCACTCTGCGCGGCTGCATTCCGACCAAGGCGCTCCTGCACGCCGCCGACGTCCTGGAAGAGGCCCGGCACGGCGGGGACATCGGCGTCGTCGCGAAAGAGATCCGGTTCGAGATCTCGTCCGCGATGAAACACAAGGCGAAAGTCGTGCGGCAGAGCAGCAACGGGATCGCGTTCCTCATGAAGAAGAACAAGATCGACGTCCACACCGGATTCGGCTCCCTTCTGGACCCGCACACCGTGTCGGTCAAGGGGGAGGCGGGAGAGACGCGCCTGGCGGCGAAGTTCATCGTCGTCGCGACGGGATCGAAGCCGCGGGCGCTTCCGATCGTGCCGACGGACCACGAGACCGTTCTCGATTCCGACTCGATCCTCGAGCTCGCGGAGGTTCCGAAGTCGCTCGTCGTGATCGGCTCCGGCGCCGTCGGCGTCGAGTTCGCGTCGATGTACTCGCGCTTCGGAGCGAAGACGACGGTGATCGAGATGCTGCCGCGCCTCGTCCCTGTCGAGGACGAGGAGATCTCGAAGGAGCTCGCCTCCGCGTTTCGCAAGAAGGGGATCGCGTCGTTCGTCGACACGAAGGTCGAGAAGGTCGACCGGGTCGCCGGGGGCGTCGAGGTGCTCGCGCGGACCCCGACGGGCAAGACCGAGACGATCAAGGCCGAGAAGCTCCTCGTCGCGGTCGGCCGGCAGCCGCTCTCCCAGAATCTCGGTCTCGAGGCGCTCGGGATCGCGACGGAGCGCGGATACATCAGGATCGACGACCATTGCCGCACGTCCGTTCCAAACGTGTTCGCGATCGGGGATGTCGTTCCCACCCCGTGGCTGGCGCACGTGGCGTCCGCCGAGGGCGTCGTCGCCGCCGAGACGGCGGCGGGGGCGCCGACGTGGCCGCTCAACTACGACCAGATCCCCGGCTGCACCTACTGCTCGCCGGAGATCGGCTCGATCGGCCTGACGGAGGCGAAGGCGCGCGAGCGCGGGCACGACGTCGTGGTCGGGAAGTTTCCGTTCACGGCGAGCGGCAAGGCCCGCTGCCTGAACGACACCCAGGGGTTCGCGAAGATCGTGTCCGACCGGAAGTACGGCGAAGTGCTCGGCGTGCACATCATCGGACCGACGGCGACCGAGCTCGTCGCCGAGGCGGGCGCCGCGATGAAGCTCGAAGCGACCGCGGAGGATCTCGTTCGGACGATCCACGCTCATCCGACGCTCTCGGAAGCCGTGCACGAGGCGGCGGAAGCGATCGCCGACGGAAGCCCGATCCACATTTAATCTAGTGTCCCGTCCCGGAAATAGCTTTCGCGTCGTTCGGAGCGCCGCGGGGTAAGCTGCCAGTCGCCGCGATGACGGCGATGCGGTGTGATCCCTCGGCTGTCGCTCGGGACCTCGCCGCGGCGGCGCCGCAGATTGCCCCGCGCCGCCCGAATCCGAAGGGCGCCCGCACATTGCGAACGATCTCTGCGTTGCGTCGCGGGCCCGATGCTTCCGGCATCTGCTCCCGCGACGCGTCTTGACCTCGTCCGCAAGCCGCAGGCGCGACGCTGAAGTTATTTCCGGGACGGGACACTAGAAGCCGGCGCGGCGACCGCGTCGCGCCGAAGCCTCGGCGAAGGCGGATGCATCGAGCCGGCCGGGCGCGTGCGGAAACCTCGGAAAAGTCCAAATCTCAAGCTTCACATTCCAATAAGTTCGAATCGTCAAATGCCAATGCCGAAACCGAATTTCCGGAGTCGACGCCCCGGCCGTACTCGTGTAATGTTTGAGTATTCGGCCTTGGGATTTACCGATATTTGGAGTTTGAGGTTTGGAATTTTCTCCCCGGTACGACTCGGGACGCCGCGGTCTTCCCGCATCCGGTGGGCTCGCGCCTCGCCGCGTCGTCGTTCTCGGAACTGAATTCCTGCGGGGGCAAATCTCTCGGCCGCGCCTCGTCGTGCTCCCCTCTGAATTCCGGCCGCAGATCGCGCCGCGCCGCGGGCGTGGCGGCCCGTCACGGATGTCCGTAAAGACCGCCTGAAGGCGGCGAAGGGACGGCAAGCCGCGCGTTTCACGTAAAATGCTCCATTCGGGGGTGTGATTCGATGTCCCTGGAAAGACCCGCTCCGACCGACCTGTCGGCGCTCCGCATTCATCGGGATCGCGAGCCGCGGAGGCCGGTCGGAATGCTCGTCCTGTTCGCCGTTCTCGCCGTCCTGATCGGCGTCGGGATCTACGTCGTTTCCCGCGGCGTCCTCTCGGTCCGCGCGGTGGACACCGTCACGGCGTCCGTCGTCACCGAAGGCCAGGCGACGACGCTGCTCTCGGCGACCGGCTACGTGGAAGCGGACACGAAGGCGGACCTCTCGCCGAAGATCACGTCGAAAGTGACCGCTCTCTACGTCAACGAGGGGGATACGGTGAAGAAGGGCAGGTACTCGCCCGCCTCGACAAGACCGATCTCGACGCGCAGCTGGCCGACGCGAAAGCGTCCTGGGTCAACGCCGACGCGGAGCTCAAGCGCCAGAAGGCGCTGCTGGCCGACGGGCTCGCCCCGCAGTCGTCGGTGGACGCCGCCGTGGCCGCCGAGGCCTCCGCCCGCGCGAAGGTCCACTACGTGGAAGCGCAGGAAGATTATGCGGAAATCCGGGCGCCGTTCGCCGGCCGGGTGATCGCCAAGCGCGCCCACGTCGGCGAGGCGGTGTCGCCGTATGGCGCGCCGGGACAGGGATCGACCAACGGCGGCGCGATCGTCACGCTCGTCGATTTCTCCTCGCTCTACGTCGGAGCGGACATCAACGAGGCGAATCTCGGGAAGCTCAAGCCTCGCCAGCCGGCGGAAATCGTGCTCGACGCCTATCCCGACCACGCCTATCACGGCTACCTTCTCCAGATCATCCCGACGGCGGACCGGGCGAAGGGCACCGTGAAGGTGAAGGTCGCCTTCGGCGACCCGGACGACAGGATCCTCCCGGACATGTCCGCGCGCGTGAACTTCACGGAGAAACCGACGGTCGGGAAGGCGTCGAAGACGCACGTCCTCGTGCCGAAGTCGGCCGTCGCGACCCGCGAAGGATCGACCGGCGTGTGGATCGTCGCGGAAGGACGCGTGCGGTTCCGGGGGGTGCGCACGGGGCCGGAGAACCAGGGCCAGATCGAGATCCTCGAGGGGCTGCAGGGAGGCGAGACGCTCGTCGCCGACGCGGCCCACGCCTCCTTGAAGGAGGGTGAGCGCGTGAAGGTGAAAGGAGACTGAGTGCCCCTCCCCGGACATAGCGTGACATTTGCGCCTGCGGCTTGCGGACGAGGTTCGGAGCCCCGCCGGGGAGCGCTGGGGGCTGCGCGCTCGGGGCTTGCGGCCGCAGACAAGGCGCGAGACGCGATTCGATGCCGCAAGCATCGGGCGCGGCTCGCAACACCGTATGCGGCCGCAATGCCCGCGCGCCCTTCGGGTTCCGGCGGCGCCGACCCGCCTGCGGCGTTGCCGCGACTGGACGATGGCACCACATCGTCGGCATCGCGGCGTCTTGCAGGCGACCCGGCGGCGCTCGGAACGCAGTCCCCATGGCTCCCCGGCGGGACTCCCAACGCGTCGCGGGAGCAGATGCCGGAAGCATCGGGCCCGCGACGCAACGCAGACATCGTTTGCAATGTGCGGGCGCCCTTCGGGTTCGGGCGGCGCGGAGCAATCTGCCGCGTCGCCGCGGCGAGGTCCCGCGACAGCCGAGGGATCACACCGCATCGCCTTCATCGCGTCGACTGGCAGCTTACCCCGCGGCGCTCCGAACAAATGTTACGTTATGTCCGGGGAGGGGCACTAACATGGCCGACGCACTGATCACGATCGACCACGTCACGAAGGTGTACCGCCGCGGCGTCGAGGAGATCGTGGTCCTGAAGGACCTGGCGCTCCGGGTGCCGGAAGGGGAGTACCTGGCGCTGATGGGGCCCTCGGGGTCGGGCAAAACGACGCTCCTGAACCTGATCGCCGGGATCGACTCTCCCACGCAGGGGCAGATCGTCGTGGGCGGGGTCGACATCGCCCGGCTCTCGCAATCGCAGCTCGCCCGGTGGCGAGCCGAGAACGTCGGCTTCATCTTCCAGCTCTACAACCTCATTCCGGTCCTGACGGCGTTCGAGAACGTCGAGCTGCCGCTGCTGCTCACGCACCTCTCGAGGAAGGAGCGGCGCGAGCACGTCGAGACCGCGCTTTCGATCGTCGGCCTCGCCGACCGGATGAAGCACTACCCGCGCCAGCTCTCCGGCGGGCAGGAGCAGCGCGTCGCGATCGCGCGCGCGATCGTCTCCGACCCGAAGCTCCTCGTCGCCGACGAGCCGACGGGCGATCTCGACGCGAAGGCGGGCGAGGACGTCCTGACGCTGCTCGCCCGCTTGAACAGCGAGTTCGGCAAGACGATCGTGATGGTGACGCACGACCCGAAGGCGGCGGCGCACGCGCACCGGATGGTCCACCTCGAGAAGGGGGTCCTGGTCGACCAGCCGCATGCGCCGTCGGCCGAGGCCGCGGCGGCACCGTGAAATTCTTCCATCTCATCTGGAAGAACGTCTTCCGCAAGAAGACGCGGACGTTCCTCACGATGGCGTCGATCGTAATGGTCCTCGTCCTTATCGTGATACTGACGTCGTTGCTCAAGGCGCTCTCCTACGACCAGAACGCCGGCGGGAACCGGATCGTCGTCCAGCACGCGACGGGCCTCGCCAACTTCATGCCGCTCGCCTACCGGGAGCGGATCGCGCAGATCCCCGGCGTCGTCGCGGTCGCGCCCGAGATCTGGTTCGGCGGCATCTACAAGGACGACAGGCCGGAGAACTTCTTCGGCCAGCTCTCGACGGACCCCGAGGCATGGCCGAAGATCTTCGACGACTACAAGATCCCGGCGGACCAGCTCAAGGCCTGGCAGTCGGAACGGGACTCGTTCATCGCCGGGAAGGAGCTGGCGAACCGCTACCACTGGAAGCTCGGGGACCGGATCCAGATCCGCGGGACCTACATCGCGGTGAACCTCGATCTCGTGCTGCGCGGGATCTACCAGTCGATCGACGAGACGAACATCTTCTTCAACAACAAGTACCTCGAAAACTCGTGGATCGGGCAGCGGGGGCAGACCGGGATCTACTACCTGAAGGCGAACAACGCCGAGAACGTCGGGCCGATCTGCAGCACGATCAACACGATGTTCGAGAACTCGTCGGCCCCGACCAAGGCCATGTCGGAGAAGCAGTTCCAGCTCCAGTTCACCGAGATGATGGGGAACGTGAAGCTCTTCATCCGGGCCGTCATGCTCGCGGTGCTGTTCGTTATCGTGCTGATCGTGGCGAACACGATCGCGATGTCCGCCCGCGAGCGCGTCACGGAGATCGCCGTGATGCGCGCGCTCGGATTCCTCCGCGGGCACGTGCTGTCGATCGTGCTCCTCGAGACGGTCGTCCTGTCGCTCCTCGGCGGAGCGCTCGGAGCGATCCTCGCGATGCCGGTCATCCGGGGCCTGGTCGAGTTCCTGAAGCACACGCCGGCCGCCCCGTTCACCTACAACTTTCGCGTGACGGGCGCGACCCTCGTGATGGCGTTCCTCGTCTCCGTCGGCATCGGGATCGCATCGGGGATCGTTCCGGCGATCCGCTCCTCGCGGATCAAGGTCGTCGACGGCCTGCGCCAGGTCGTCTGATGGCGATCCCGATCAAGTACAACTTCCGGAACCTGTTCGTCCGGAAGGTCTCGACGGGGATGACGGTCTTCGTGATCGCCCTCGTCGTGACCGTCTTCGTGGTGATCATGTCGCTCGTCGAGGGGATCAAGAAGACGCTCACAAAGTCGGTTTCCGACCGCAACGTCATCGTGATGCGGGTCGGCGCTCAGTCCGAGCTCCAGTCGTTCGTCGCCCCGGACCAGATCGAGACGCTGAAGACCCTGCCCGGCGTCGAGCGGGGTTCGCACGGCGAGCCGCTCGCGTCGCCGGAGCTCGTCGTGCTGATCAACACGGCCAAGCGTGACGGCACGAAGACGAACGTGCAGGTTCGCGGAATCGAGATGCCCGTCGCGTTCGAGATCCGTCCGACGCTGAAGATCGTCCGCGGGCGGATGCTCTCCCCGGGGACGGACGAGGCGATCGTGTCGGAGAGCGTGGCGCAGCGATTCGCCGATTGCGACCTCGGAAACACGATCAAGGCGGGCTCGGAGCGGTGGACCGTCGTGGGCGTCTTCGACGGCCGCGACACGCCCTACGACTCCGAGATCTGGGTGGACCGGCACAACCTGGAGGGGCAGGCCAAGCGCGGCTCCGGCGCCTCCTCGGTGACGCTCCGGACGAGCGACGCGGCGGCCCGCGACCGGATCATCGCGAGCGTCAAGGGAGACCAGCGGGTCAAGCTCGAGGGGAAGACCGAGAAGAAGTACTACGCCGAGCAGATGCAGACGGCCGCCCCGATCAAGATCCTCGCCTACCTCGTCGGCGTCATCATGGCGATCGGCGCGTCCTTCGGCGCGATGAACACGATGTACGCGCAGGTGACGGCGCGGACGCGGGAAATCGGGACGCTCCGCGCTCTCGGCTATTCGCGGCGCTCCGTCCTCCTGTCGTTCGTCCTCGAATCCCTGATGCTCTCGTTTCTCGGAGGCGCCGCGGGGGTCGTGCTGGCCGTCGTCATGGTGCGAACGATCCTGACGGGTCCGGTCGGCACGAACAATTTCCGGACGTTCTCCGACATCCTGTTCAATTTCCAGATCACCGGACCGCTGATGATCGGAGGCATGGTCTTCGCGGTCGCGATGGGACTCTTCGGCGGCTTCTTCCCCGCCTTCCGCGCCGCGCGCCTGAAGATCGTCTCCGCGCTCCGGGAGGTCTGACCGTCTCTGGTTTTCAGGTGGGTATTGCTGGCCGTTGGCGCAGCATTGACAGCAATGATGCCGGCTGAAGTGGCGCTACGAAAAAACGCTCGAGTCGGCCGTTAGCTCCGAACCGCTGACCGAGCCGGCGTTTGGCGTCGTCTTCCTGGCGATGCCCGTCCCGCGCAGCGCGAGGGCGCCGAGTTAAGCGACTCCGTCGCTTCAACTCGGCGCATGCATGAAGCCGCTCGACCGCGCCAAACGATCAAGGAGCCGCGGGGAAGAGATCGGCTCAGGTTTCGACGGTCGCGTGCGCGGTCGCCGGGAGCGTCCGGGAGCCCGTCCGCGGCGTCCGGGCGTCGGCGGGGGAGGCGGGCGCCGCGCTCAAGACCGCGAGCCGCGCCTCTCTCGAACGCTTGACGAACGCGAGGAGCGCCCCCGCCATCATCACGTAGAAGCCGCCCCAGACGAGGGCGATCAGGGGCTTGCGGGTGACGTCGACCGAGAGCGTTTCGGGCGTCGGCGGAACGAAGTCCGGCGTGAGGCCGGCGACGGAGAGGAGAAGCTGACCCTGCACCGGCACGACGTTCTCGATCGTCATCGACGAGCTCGGGAAACCGGCGACGGCCTGCGCCTCTCCCTGATTCGGCGCGGAACCGTCCATGTGTGCGACGTAGCGCAGCGACTGCGTCTGCGCCGGCTTTCCGTCGGGAGTCACGGTCAGGTTGGCGGAGATGAGGACCGTCTTTCCGTCCGCGCCGCCGGACTGGTCCATCCGGAGGTCGTCGAAGCGGATCGTCGCCGGTCCGACGCGAACGGACTCCCCGCGCTTCATCGCGATCTCCTTGCCGAGCTTCATCGGCGAGCCGGGATCGTATTCCTGGGGCGAGATGTAGAGGTCGGCGAGCGGGCTGTTGCGGATCGACGGATTCGCCATCAGCTGGTTCGTCCGCGTATTGATGTACATCTTCGGATACGCCCAGAACTCCTTCCCCTTCGGCGTGACGACGCGGACCTCCATCGCCTGCTTGGTATTTTCCGTCGGGGGGATCACCTGCGTGAACATCATCGTGTAGCCGTTCACCCGCACCGGCCGGTTCTTCGGCAGCGAGATCCGCTGCGAGACCGCGTAGAAGCCCGAGATCACGATCCCGACGAGCATGATCGAGACGCCGACGTGGGCGAGGTAGCCGCCCGCCCCGCCGAACTTGCCGCCGCGCGTCTTCCGGACGACCGCGCGGAGATTCATGTCGAAGCCGAACGCGGTGACCGCGACGAACAGGAGCGGCTCGACGTTCCGCACCCCCGCGGCGAAGGCGACCCCGGCGGCCGCGAGCGCGATCAGGAGCGAGCGTCTCGAGCTCTTCAGGAGCTCCCGGGCCGTCGTTCCCTTCCACGAGACGAACGGGACGAGCGCGAAGAGGAGCGCGAGCAGGAAGCCGCCGGGGCTCGTCGTGACGCGGTAGAAGTTCGTCGACACCTGGGAGGGCTTCGCGGCGAAGCGGGTCAGGAGCGGCGAGGACGTGCCGAGGAGGATGACGAGGGCGAGCCCCACGATCGCCGCGATCGCGACGATGAAGAAGACGCTCCGCGAGAGCGCCGGCGTCTGCTCCTCCTCCGCCGGGATCGACTTCCAGCGCCAGACCATCAGGGCGGCGCCGAGCAGGAGGAAGATCATGAGGTCCGCGACGAGCCATGCCGTGATGCCGAGATCGACGAACGAGTGGACCGAGAAGTCCGCGAGCACGCCCGAGCGGGTCAGGAACGTGCCGTACAGGATGCACACGTAGGCGATGATCGCGAGGAACAGGTTCACGCGGCGATGGCGCTTGCGCGAGCGCTGCAGGAACATGCCGTGGACGAGAGCGACCGTCAGGAGCCAGGGCACGAGCGACGTGTTCTCGACCGGATCCCATCCCCAGTAGCCGCCCCAGCCGAGCGTCTTGTACGCCCAGTAGCCGCCCATCAGGATCGCGGTCCCGAGCGTCAGGAACGTCAGGAGGGCCCAGGGGAGCGCCCGGACGATCCAGCCGTCCCACCGCTTCTTCCAGAGCGCGGCGATCGCGAAGGAGAAGGGCACCGAGAGCGACGCGAAGCCGAGGAACATCACGGGCGGGTGGATCACCATCCAGTAGTCCTGGAGGAGGGGGTTCAGCCCGGCGCCGTCGGCCGGCACGGTCGCGAGCAGCCGGAAGGGCGACTGGCGGCAGAGAATCGCGACGAGCGCGAGGAAGGTCGAGATGTAGACGATCATCACCGGCGCTTCCTGCTCCTTGGCCGAGCGCCAGACGAACAGTCCGATGAGCGATCCCCAGAACGTCCAGAGGAGGAACGATCCCTCCTGCCCGGCCCAGAACGTCGAGACCAGGAAGTGGAGCGGCAGGTCGCGCGAGGAATACGACGCGACGTAGGAGACGTCGAAGCGGTGGTTCAGGAGGAGCGACATCAGGATCGCCGACGTCGCGACGACGCACGCGACGAACACGGCGTACGCACGCCTCGCGAACGGGAGGTAGTCGGAGGCCCCGCGGTCGGCGCGGAAGTATCCGTAGATCGAGGCGAGGCCGCAGAACAGCGCGGCCCACAGTGTCGCCACACCTGGCCAGAACATCAGAATCCCCTTCCGGAATCGGAGCGGCCGCCGGGCAGCATCAGGATTTCACTCCGTACTGCCGTTCGACTTCCTGCCCCTGGTACTTCGACGGACACTTCACGAGGAGCTTGTCGGCGTGGAGCGCGCCCGATTGATATCGCCCGATCGCGACGATCGACAGCGCGTCCCGGAAATTCGCGGGCTTGATGCCCCGGTAGAGGACCGGAAGCGTGCGCCCGTGGTCGTCGATGATCGAGAACGCGAGCTCCTGCGAGTTCTCGTCGTACTTCTCGCTGCCCTTCTCGAGGGAGCCCATCACCTGGACGGACCCCGCGGTCTTCATCGCGACGTCGAAGGTGACGTAGGGGGTGAGGGTCGAACGGAAGGCGGTGACCCCGAGGACCAGGAAACCGACGGCGAGGACGGCGGCAACGATGTATCCCTTTTTCATGGCCTGATCATCCTGTCTGGGAGGGGCGACCCTCCTGATTCATATGAATCAAACTGCTCAAAGGGATCACTCCACGGATCTTTCCCGGCGCTCGGCGGCCTTGAGACGTCCGTCGAGACGCAGGAGATAGATCCAGAGTCCTATCCAGATGACAGCGTTGCATGCGGCGACGAAACCCAGTGCGCTCATTCAGTCCTCACTCCAACGCCCGGAGGGCGCGTTTCATTCTCTCGAGACGGCGGTCGAGATCCCAGATCCAGAAGAAGAGTCCGGTGAACGCGGCGAGGGCCGTGAAGAACACCGTCTTCGTCGGAGCGTCCATCAGGATCTTCCCCTGGCGGTTGATGATGGTCTGGGGGTGGAGCGAGGCCGTCACGCGCGGCACGACGAACATCAGGAACGGCATCACGAACCCGGAGAAGAGCGCATAGACCGCGCAGAAGACCCCCCGCCGCTCCGGGTCGACGATCGCGCCCCGGAGGAAGAGGTAGGCGGCGTAGAGGAAGAGGAGCAGGACGATCGACGTCTCGCGCGGGTCCCAGTTCCAGTACGAACCCCACATGACGTCGGCGAAGATCGATCCCGTGACCGTGGCGAGGATCGAAAAGAGAAATCCGAGCCGGACGGCCGCGGCGGCGGATTCGTCGGAGAACGTGTCGCGCTTGATCAGATGGACGATCGACGCGATCGCCGCGACGATGAAGGCGAGGGTGGCCGTCCAGGCGCAGGGAACGTGGAAGAACACGATCCGGGACGACTCGCCGATGAAACCCTTCGCCGGCTGCGGCCAGAGGAACGCGGCAACGATGACGGCCAGCATGAAGGGGCCGAGCAGCCATTTCAGCAGTTTCACGGGTGGGATCATAACCCGACGCTGTGGCTCTTCGAGGCGCGGCGATCCTCCTTCGCCCTCGCGAGCTTCGGAGGATTCCTTCTGGAGATCCGCCGAAGCCTTGGCGAAGGCGGATGCATCGAGCCGGACGGGCGCGTGCCAACCGCCCGCGGGCCGGTGCCCCGGAACGGGAATAGCGATAGCGGCGTTCGGAGCGCCGCGGGGTAAGCTGCCAGTCGCCGCGATGACGGCGATGCGGTGCCATCCCCGCTTTCGCGAGGACCTCGTCGCGGCGGCGCCTGATCAGCTTCGTGGAGCGCCGCGCTCCCGCCATGCGGCGAGATTCCGTTCGATCTGCCCGGCGTGCTTGTGGACGTGCTCCGAGTAGATCGTCAGCCACCGGTCCACGTCCCATTCGCCCGATTCGGAGTGGCGGCCCTTCCGCGACCATTCGTCGGGGCGCAGGCTCCGCAGCAGGGCGGCCGTGTGCGCTCGCACCGCGCGGACCGTCTGGAGCGAAGGTTCGATCGGAAAATCGTGGTAGCGGAGATCCTTCGTCCAGACGTCCTGGTCGTAGGCCTGGATCACGGGGTCGCGCTCGCAGAGGAGATAACGGACGCGCATGGCGGCGTTGACCTCGGCGTCGGCGCAGTGGCAGACGATCTCGTGCGCGGACCACTTTCCCTCGCCGGGACGCCACTTCCGGGCGTCTTCGGGAACCGCCTCGATCGCCGCGCGGAGGCGCTCGGGACCTTCGGCGTACTGGTGCATCAGCCGGCGGCGCTCGGCGTCGGTATGCGGCATGGCGATCTCCTCGTCGCGGAATGATACCGGCCGACGCCGTCGTCGAAGGGTAAAGTTTTCGGGATGTTCATTGGGCGCGGCCAGACGTGCCGGAAGACGCGCGCGGGAACCCGGTCCGGCGGGCGCGGCGTACCGGGGCGTACGTTAAGCCCGCCGGCCGGGTTCCCGCGTCCCGTATAACGGTGCGTATGGTCCGCGCCCTCCGTCCCTATCCTTCCCAGACGAAGCGCATGAGCACCATGCCGCCGACGGTCGACAGCCCGTCGTAGGAGATCAGCACCTTCCACACCGGGTCGATCGCGGCGAACGAAGGGTCCGCCGCCGCGCGCGCCGTCGCCTCGACGGCCGGCAGCAGCAGCGGCATCAGGAGCGGGAGCGCGGTCAGGACGAAGAGGATGTCTTTCTGTCCGGCGCGCGAGACGATCGCCGAAAGGAACGTCGAAACGAACGAAACGCCCCAGCCGGAGAGCAGGAGGACGACCGTGAGGCTCGCGGCATTGGCCGGCGACCACGTCTGAAGCAGGCAGAAGAGCGGCACCGCGACTGCGGCGATCGCCGCGAAGAGCAGGAAATTGAAGAGGAACTTTCCGGCGAGGACCGCCTCGCCGCCAGCGATCTTCCGGAGCGCGAGCGCGGTGCCGCTCTCCTCTTCCCGGACGAACGAGCGGGGGAGCCCCGACGAGGCCGAGAAGAAGAGGAGGATCCACAGGACGCCGGCGTTCAACTTCGCGCGGTCCCCGGGCGGGAGCGCGACGGAGGCGAGGGAGAACGAGATGAGGATCAGCGCCGCGGCGGCGAAGAAGAGGACCGCGGCGAGCGTCGTGCGGCGGCGCAGCTCGCGCCGCGCGTCGCGCAGGAAGACCGCGGCGGCCTGGCTAAGAAAGGGAGACTTCATCGTCCGCGTCCTCGATGTCCCGCCGGTCGTTCGTCGCGAGGACCACGAGACCCGTTTCGCGCCGCACGTTCATGAGCGTTCGGGCGGCGTCGATGCCCTGGGCGTCGAGGTTCGAATAGGGCTCGTCCCAGAGCAGCACCGGCGGATCGAGCAGGAGCGAGTAGCCGAGGCGGACCCGCTGCTTCATTCCGGAGGAGAACTCGCCGACGTAGCGGCCGTGCGCGGACCGGGCGAGGCCGAGCGAATCGAGAATCGGTCCGATCTCGCGCGCGGCCGCGGGTCGCCCGGCGGCCCGGGAGAGGAGCGAGAGGTTCTCGACCGCGGTCAACTCGTCGATGAACTCCACCTCGGGCGAGGCGAAGCCGATCGCGTGGGCGCGGTCGGTCTCGGCGAGCTTCGCGCCTCCGTTCCAGATCGCGACGGTGCCGCGGCTGGGCCGCATGAGGCCGGCGAAGATCTTGAGCAGGGTCGACTTGCCGCTGCCGTTTCGTCCCGTGACGGCGACGAGGCCGCGCTCGGCCGAGAGCGAGACGTCGCGGAAAATCGGCGGTCCGGCGAACGCCTTCGCGAGCTTCGTCGCTTCGAATCGCGGCATGCGCGGGCACGATAGCACGCTGTCCACGCCGATTCTTTTGATGCATTTGGCTCGGCTTCGAGGATTTTCGGAGGGCGCCCGGGCCAGCTCTGCCGAGCCCGGGGGTGAGATTTCCGCCGGGCCGGAATCACTTCTCCGGCAAGGCCCGAGTCCTGGTACTCGGCGGAGGAGGGAACAGTGAAGTCACGGTGCCAGGGATCCCGTCTCATCGGATCGGTCTTTCCCGTGCTCGTCCTACTCGTGGCCGCTCCCGCGTTTTCCCAGATCTGCGCGGTCCCGTCGGCCACCTACCCGACGATCCAGAGCGCGGTCGACGACGAGAGCTGCACGGCGATCGACGTTGCGGCTGGCACCTATCTCGAGAACCTGTTCATCGATCACACCGTGACCATCAACGGAGACCCGTCTTCGGCGACGGTGATCGACGGCGGGAACGCCGGCCGCGTCATCGACGCCGAAGAAGCGGGATCCATCGAGCCGCCGTGCTGCGCGGGCACGCTCACGCTCAACGATCTCGAGCTGAGATATGGCTTCGTCCATCTGGGTCAGGGGGCCGGGGTCTATGTTTCCGGGGGCACGGTCAACCTGAACCATTGCCGCATCGACGCGAACTTCAACGAAGGAGGATCCGGAGGCGGTCTCTACATGGCGAGCGGCGACGTCACGATGAACGACTGTTCGGTCGATGGAAACGTCGCGCTCGACGGGGGCGGCGTCTACGTCGAAGGCGGGGAGCTGACGATGAACGCCTCCCTGGTCTACGTCAACGAGGCCGAGGACCCCTTCGGCGTGGGCGCCCCGACGAGCGGTGGAGGGCTCGTCAACGGAGGCGCCGCCCACCTGATCAACTGCACGGTGTTCGGCAACTCGGCTCTGAGCAGCCCCGGCGCACCGGGCCCCGCACGCGGAGGCGCGATCGTCAACGGCGGCACGCTTCAGGTGGACTACGGAACGATCGTTCAGAACGTCGCCGGGCCCGGAGGGCTCCCGCTTCAGCCGTCGACATCGAGCGGAATTGCGGGGACCGCGACGCTGAGGAGCACGATCCTCGCGAGCAACGACGGGACGAGCTGCGATTCGTCCTCGACCTTCACGGACGGCGGCTACAACCTTTCCGACGACGCAAGCTGCGGGTTTGCGGCGACGGGGTCGGCCAACGGTGCCGGGAGCCTGAATCTCGGCTCGCTCGCCGACAACGGCGGTCCCACGTTGACGATCGCGCTGGTCGCTCCGAGCGCGGCGATCGACGGGATCCCGGCGGGAACGAATTCGTGCGGCACGTCGATCGCGGCGGACCAGCGCGGCGTGTCCCGCCCGCAGAGCGCGAGATGCGACATCGGCGCATTCGAGGTCGAAATCTCGTCTCTTCCGTGTCCGAAGCCGCTCGGCTACTGGAAGAACGCGGCGGACTGGCCCGTCCGGGGGCTCGTCATCGGCGGCACGAGCTACACGGCGGCGGACCTGTTGGAGATTCTGACGACGCCCAACCGCGGCGACGCGAGCCTGATCCTCGCGGATCAGCTGATCCCGGCGATGCTGAACGTGGCCGCGGGCGCGGCCGAGGCCCAGACAGCACTCGACGCGATCGCGAGCGCGAATGCGCTTCTCTCGCAGTACGCTCGCCTTCCGCTGCGGCTTCGGCCGGCGCGCGCCTTCGAGATGCTCGCTCTCGCGAGCACGCTTTCCGCGTACAACAACGATGCGCTGACGTCGGGTTGCATGCCGTAAACGTCCGGGATCCGATCTCGGTGAGCCTCGAACGGCGGCGGTTTTCTCCGCCGCCTTTTTTCTCCCTCCGAAAACGGCGCAAATCGCTCGCGCGATTTCTCCCGCGATTTTCTTGAACGGGAAAATTCGCTGTGCTAGCATGCAACCCTTTGTGACAAATTTCACAAGCAAAACTGGGTCTTTTTAGGAGAATCTCGATGAAATTCAACTCGAAGCTCGCCTGGATCGCGACTCTCGCGCTTCCGCTCGCCGTCGGCTGCGGCGGCGGATCGAAGGAAGAAGCTCCGTCGTTCGACGCCGGCAACACCGCCGCGACGACGACGACCGCCGCGGCCCCCGCGGGCGCCCCGGCCGCCGCTCCCGCCGCGGCGACTCCCGCCGGCGGAGCGACGATCTCCGGAAAGGTCACGCTCGCGGGCGCGGCGCCGGCGATGGCGACGATCAAGATGGACGCCGACAACTACTGCAAGACGGAGCATCCGGCGCCCGTCAAGAGCCAGGAAGTCGTCGACAATGGCGGGAACCTCCAGTGGGTGCTCGTGTACGTCAAGAGCGGGCTCCCGGCCAACGCGAACTACCCGGTCCCGACGGATCCGGTCACGCTCGACCAGATCGGGTGCATGTACACGCCGCACGTCTTCGGCGTCCGCGCCGGGCAGAAGGTCAAGATCGTCAACTCCGACGCGACCCTCCACAACATCCACCCGCTCCCGGCCGTCAACGCCCAGTTCAACATCGGGATGCCGATCAAGGGGATGACGCAGGAGAAGGTCTTCGACAAGCCGGAGCTTCCCCCGTTCCACATCAAGTGCGACGTCCACAAGTGGATGTCGTCCTACTGCGGCGTCTTCGCGCACCCGTTCTTCGCGGTCACCGACCAGGACGGCAACTACAAGCTGACCGGGCTTCCCGCCGGAACGTACGTGATCGAGAGCTGGCAGGAGAAGTACGGGCCGCAGGACCAGACGGTCACCGTCTCGGGCACGGACACGAAGACCGCGGACTTCGCCTACAAAGCCTCGTAAGCGCGCCATGAGCCGTCGACGCCCCTCCTGGTCGAGCCTGATCGCCGGCGCCGTGTTCGTCGCGGCGCCCGCCCTTCTCTTCGCCGCGAGCGAGCCGATGGCGCCGTGGAGGCTTCCCGAAGAAGCTTCCACCTACGCCGGCCGGGTCGACGGCATCTTCAACCTGATCCTCTGGATCACGGGAATCGTCTTCGTCGCGGTCGAGACCACTCTCCTCGTCTTCGTCTTCAAGTACCGCGCGAAGCCGGGCGGCCGCGCGACCTATACGCACGGGAGCAACCGGCTCGAGGTGATCTGGACGATCATCCCGGCGCTCATCCTCGTCTTCCTCGCCGTGGTGTCCCAGGACTCGTGGGCGTACATCCGCAACCGCTTCCCCGCTTCCGGGACCGTCATCGACATCACCGCGGAGCAGTTCGCCTGGAACATCCGATACCCGGGACCGGACGGAAAGTTGAACACCGCGGACGACATCGTGACCCTGAACCAGCTCCATTTTCCCGTCGACAAGCCGGCGATCATCAATCTCCACTCGAAGGACGTCATCCACTCCTTCTTCCTCCCCGAGTTCCGGATCAAGCAGGACGCCGTGCCGGGAATGACGACGCGCGTCTGGGTGCAGGCGAAGCACACCGGGCACTGGGAGATCGCGTGCGCCGAGCTCTGCGGCCTCGGCCATTACCGGATGAAGGGATATCTCACGGTCGACACGCCCGGGGAGTTCCAGAAATGGCTCGCGGAAACGGCCGCGGAAAACAATACGGAGTCGAAGTAGATGAGTGAAGCCGTCGCCGTCGCGCACGCGCACGGGGTGCATCCGGCCCCGACCTCGTTCTGGCGCAAGTACGTCTTCTCCCTCGATCACAAGGTGATCGGCATCCAGTACATGAGCTACAGCCTCTTCATGCTCGTGATCGGCGGCCTGCTCGCGATGCTCGTGCGATGGCAGCTCGCCTTCCCGGGCCGTCCGCTCGCGTTCATGGGGAAGATCGCTCCGGCCGGGATGCCGGGCGGAATCATGCTGCCGGAGTTCTACAACTCGCTCTTCACGATGCACGCGACCATCATGATCTTCTTCGCGATCATGCCGCTCCTGATCGGCGCGTTCGGCAACTTCGTCGTGCCGCTGCAGATCGGCGCGCGCGACATGGCGTTCCCGCGCCTGAACATGATGTCGTTCTGGACGGCGGTCCCCGGCGCGATCCTCATCATCGCGTCGTTCTTCGTGGAGGGAGGCGCCGCGCAGTCGGGTTGGACGTCCTACGCGCCGCTCTCGGTGATCCAGCCGAAGGGGCAGACGCTCTGGCTCCTCGCGCTCCTCGTCCTCGGCATCTCGTCGCTCCTGACGGCGGTCAACTTCATCGCCACCGTCATCAACCTGCGCGCCCCGGGGATGCACTTCTTCCGGATGCCGCTCACCGTCTGGGCGCTCTTCATCGACGCGATCCTGCTGCTTCTCGCGCTCCCGGTCCTCTCGGCGGCGATGATCATGCTGCTCTTCGACCGCATCCTCCACACGACGTTCTTCCTTCCGGCGGGGCTGATCGTCTCGGGAACGGCCTGGGGCAACGCCGGCGGAGGTCAGCCGCTCCTCTGGCAGCACCTCTTCTGGTTTTTCGGCCACCCCGAGGTCTACATCATGATCCTTCCCGCGATGGGGATCGTGTCCGACGTGATGGCGGTCTTCGCGCGCAAGCCGATCTTCGGGTACCGTTCGATGGCGTACGCGATGTGCGCGATCGCGGGGCTGGGCTTCATCGTATGGGGCCACCATATGTTCCAGTCGGGAATGAACCCGTATCTCGGCACGACGTTCATGATCTCGACGATGGTCATCGCCGTGCCCTCGGCGATCAAGACGTTCAACTGGCTCGGGACGCTCTGGCGAGGCCAGATCCACTTCACGACGCCGATGCTCAACGCGATCGCGTTCGTCGCGATGTTCGCGATCGGCGGGCTCTCGGGAATCTTCATGGCGTCGACGCCGGTCGACATCTTCATCCACGACACGTACTTCATCGTCGGCCATATCCACTACGTGCTCTTCGGCGGTTCGCTCTTCGGGGCGTTCGCGGGCCTCTACTTCTGGTATCCGAAGATGTTCGGCCGCAAGATGAGCGAGACGTGGGGGAAGGTGCACTTCTGGCTGACGTTCATCTTCTTCAACGGCGTGATGTTCCCGATGCACATCCTCGGCATGCGCGGAATGCAGCGCCGGATCTACGACTACACCCAGTACGCGCACCTCCGGGGGCTGCAGCCGCTCAACATCTTCATGTCGTTCTCCGCCTTCGCTCTCGGGATCTCGCAGATCATCCTCATCGTGAACTTCTTCTGGAGCCTGAAGTTCGGCGAGCGCGTGGGGAACAACCCGTGGAAATCGAACACGCTCGAGTGGCAGACGACCTCGCCGCCGCCGCACGAGAATTTCGCCGAGATTCCGGTCGTTTACCACGGGCCCTACGAGTACGGCGTTCCGGGAATGGCCGAGGATTACCTGCCGCAGACGCAGCCGGCGTCGGCGCCGCTGCCGTCCCACTGAGCGCGTGGCAGCGGCGGCTTTTCCCCGGGGACTGGCGGCGATGGCGAAGGTTCTCTTCGCCTCCACTTTCCTGCTCGTCATCGCGGGCGGTCTCGTGACGTCCACGGGATCGGGGCTCTCCGTGCCGGACTGGCCGACGACCTACGGCCAGAACATGTTCACTTTCCCCCCGTCGAAGTGGGTCGGCGGCATCCGGTTCGAGCATTCGCACCGGCTGGTCGCCGCGACCGTCGGAATGCTGACGGTCGGCTTCTGCCTCTGGAGCTGGGCGGCCGGAGCGCCGCGCGCCGTGCGGGTGCTCTCGACGATCGCCGTGGCCGCCGTCGTCGTGCAGGGCGTGCTCGGCGGGCTCACCGTGAAATTCCTCCTTCCGACCCCCATCTCGGTCGCGCACGCCTGTCTCGCGCAGTCCTTCTTCTCGTTGACCCTCGTGCTCGCGGTGGTGACGTCGAAGGGCTGGCGGGAATCCGCCCGGGCGGTCTCGTTCTCTCCGGCTTCCCGGGCGGGCCTCGCCGCCGGGCTCCTCGTCTTCGGGGCGGTCTTCGTCCAGCTCGTGCTCGGCGCGTGGATGCGCCACAGCGACGCGGGCCTCGCGATTCCCGACTTCCCGACGTCGTTCGGCCGTCTCGTGCCGGACCACTGGAACGCGAAGATCGCCGTCCACTTCGCGCACCGCGCCTGGGCCGCCGTCGTCGCGGCGGCGATCTTCTCGTCGGCGTTCGTCGTGCGGCGCGCGCGCCGGGACGCGGCTCCCCGGCGGGTCTCGGTCGCGCTCTCGCTGCTCCTTCCGGTCCAGATGTTCCTCGGGGCGCTGTCGATCTGGTCGCGCAAGGCCGTCGTCTTCACGGTGGCGCACCAGACGACCGGCGCGCTGATCCTCGCGGGCACGGTCGCGCTCGCGATGGCGCTCGCGCGTGGAGAGGCGGCGGCCGCCGTCCCCGCCGCCCGTCCGGCGGTGTCGGCATGAGCTCCCGCCCGCTCGCCTCCCTCGAGGCGCCATCGCGCGTCCGCGGCTCGGATTTCGTGACGCTCGCCAAGCTCCGCGTGAACACGCTCGTTCTCGTGACGACCGCTCTCGGGTACCTCCTCGCCCGCCGAACGGTCGACGCCTGGACGCTCTTCCACGCGATCCTCGGAACCGGCCTCGTCGCCGCGGGAGCGGCGGCGTTCAACCAGATCTGGGAGAGGGACCTCGACGCGAAGATGCGCCGCACGGCGCAGCGGCCGCTCGCTTCCGGGCGGATGGAAGTCCTTCCCGCTTCGCTCTTCGCGTTCGCGCTCGCGCTCGCCGGCCTCGCGCAGCTCTCTTTCGGCGTCAACCTGCTCGCGGCCTCGATCGCCGCCGCGACGCTCCTCCTGTACGTGCTCGTCTACACGCCGATGAAGCGGGTGAGCTCGCTCGCGACGATCGTCGGCGCGGTCCCCGGCGCGCTCCCTCCGGTGATCGGATGGGCGGCGGCCGGGGGAGGACTGGCGCCGGGCGCCTGGGTGCTCTTCGCGATCCTTTTCTTCTGGCAGATGCCGCACTTTCTCGCGATCGCCTGGCTCTACCGCGCCGACTACGCGCGCGCGGGATTCCCGATGCTCCCGGTCCTCGAGCCGGACGGCGCCTCGACGGGACGGCAGGCCGCGCTCTACGCGGCGACACTCGTCCCGGTCTCGCTCGCGCTCTCGACGTTCGGGGTCACGGGCGCGGTGTACTCCGCGGGAGCGGTCGCGTGCGGAATCGCGTTTGCCGCGGCGGCGGTCGTCTTCGCCCTCCGGCGGACGACGGCGTCGGCGCGCTGGCTCTTCGCGGCGTCGATCCTCTACCTTCCGATGCTCCTGCTGCTCGCGTTCCTCGACGGGGGAAGGCCGTGACCGGCGACCCGCGTCGCGATCCGAACGATCCCGCGCTGCGCCGACGCCTGCGCCGGACCGCGTGGACGCTCGTCGCGGTGATGGCGGCGCTCGCCGCCGGGGCCGCCTGCTTCATCGCCCGGAACGGGCGGAAGTCGCACACCGTCCTGCATTCCGAATTTTCCGCCGCGGCGTCGCGGCCGATCCCGGGATAGATCGAGAGAAGGAGAGAAACGATGGAAATCCAGGAAAGCCCTTCGCAGACGCCGCACCGCCAGCCGCGGTACATGCTGATCTTCTGGTGGCTGCTCGCGCTGACGGTCCTCGAGGTGCTGGCCTCGATGAAGCTCCCGCTCGGGGAAGGGCCGAAGATCGTTCTGCTCGTCTCGATGGCGATCGTGAAGGCCCTGCTCGTCGCGCTCTATTTCATGCACCTGAAGTTCGAGAAGCTGAGCCTCGGGGTGACCGTATCGATCACCCTCGTGCTCGCGCTCATCTTCGTCACGGCGAATCTGATGCAGTGGATCTTCCATTCGCCGTCGACCCTGATGCCCCCCCACTGACCGAGACAACGAGGAGACGAACGAAATGGAAGCGATGACCCTGACGCATGGACTCGAAACGGAGGGCGGAGTCGGCCTTCCGGACAAGAAGCTCGGCATGTGGATATTCCTCTGTTCGGAGGTGATGTTCTTCACCGGGCTCATCGGCGGCTACATCGTGCTCCGGTTCGGCTCCGCGATGTGGCCGGTGCCGAGCACGGTCCTGAACGTGCCGCTGACCGGCTTCAACACGTTCCTCCTGATCTGCTCGTCGGTGACGATGGTCCTCGCTCTCGCGGCGATCCAGCGCGGAGACGAGGCGAGGATGAAGAAATTCCTCGTGGCGACGTGCCTGATCGGCGCCTCGTTCCTGTCCGTGCAGGTCGTCGAGTACCGGCACCTCCTCTTCGTCGAGCACTTCACCCCTTCGAAGAGCCTCTTCGGCTCGGTCTTCTTCACGACGACGGGGTTCCACGGGTTCCACGTGCTCTGCGGCGTGATCTGCATGACGTTCGTCACGATCAAGGCGTTCCGCGGCAAGTACACGCAGGAGGACCATCAGGGGGTCGAGAACATCGGGCTCTACTGGCATTTCGTCGACCTCGTCTGGATCATCCTGTTCACGGTCATCTATCTCATCTGAGCGCGGAACGCTCGGGACCATGAGCGTGGAGCGCTCTGTCCCGGGCGAGCAAGGCGAGACCCGGGATCTCTGGATCGGAACGCTCGGGACCGTGAGCGTGAAGCGCTCTGTCCCGGGCGAGCGAAGCGAGACCCGGGATCTCTGGATCGGAACGCTCAGGACCGTGAGCGTGAAGCGCTTTGTCCCGGGCGAGCGAAGCGAGACCCGGGACCGTTCACCTCTCCCGGCGGGCCTTCGCCGCGCCGAAGCGGCTTCGGCCGCGCAGACGGGAGAGGTGGCGCGCCGACGGATGGAGGCGCGCGGGTGAGGGAGCGTCGGTCTTGACCGCTTCCGGTTTTCGCTTCAAGAGTCCGGCGGGGGCCGCGATCCTCGCCGGCCTCCTGCTGCTCCTTTTCGCCGCCGGCGCGTGGCTGAAATCGCTCGCGACGCGTCCTCCGGAGCGGCTCCCGGACCTCGGCCCGGCACGCGCCTTCATCGCTCGCGACGCCGCCGGTCGCGCCTGGACGGCCGCGGACCTCGCCGGGAAGATCTGGATCGCCGACGCCGTGACGCCCGGCTGCGGCGGCTGCGTCGTCCGCAATCTCCGCATGACCGATCTCCAGACGTCGTTCGCGAAGGCGCCGGTCGTCCTCGTGACGTTCGTTTCCGACCCGGCGCTCTCCTCGCCCGGGAAGCTCGCCGAGCTCGCCCGCACGTTCGGGGCGGTTGCGGGGCGATGGACCTTCCTCTCGGGCGCGGCGCCTTTCCCGCCGGGCCAGTTCACCGTGGTCGACGGACGCGGGCGGGTCCGCGCACGCGTGCCGGAATCGGATGCGGCGCTCTCGTCGCGGCTCCTCGACGCCGCCGGAGATCTTTTGCGGGAGCGGCATCCGTGATCCGAACCGGCGAGGGTTCGACGCTCCTCGACGATTTCAGCGGTTCTGCCGCTTCGACTCGGCGCGAGCTAATTCTTCGGGACGGTCGCGAAGGGCCGGCCGAAGCGGGAGAGCCGGGGCCCCTTCAGGATCTCCGGGTGCCAGCTCCAGAAGATGCCTTCCGCCTTGCCGAGGAGGTCGGAGACGGGGCGCGGGCCGAAATAGCGCGCGTCGCGGCTGTCGTCGCGGTTGTCGCCCATCAGAAAGACGGAGCCCGCCGGCACGACGACCGGTCCGAACGTCCGCATCGCGGCGCGCTCGGGGAGGACCTGGATGGGGTGGAGCTTTCCGCCGAGATCTTCCGTGCCGACCCAGCGCAGCGGCTCGTCGTCGGTCGGCGGGACCGGGCGCATCCGGAGCTTCTGCAGGACCCCGTTGACGAAGAGGCGCTCGTTCTGGAGCCGAACGACGTCGCCCGGCAGGCCGACGACGCGCTTGACGAGGGGAACCGCGCCGCCGTCGGGGTTCCGGACGACGACGATGTCGCCGCGGCGCGGCGCGCCGGTCCGGAAGAGGCGGATCGCGGTGAACGGAAACCGGATCTGATACGCGCACTTCAGGACGAAAACCCGGTCCCCCTCGACGATCGTCGGCTTCATCGACCCGGTCGGGACCTGGTACCAGTCCGCGAGGACCGACCGCCCGCTGAAGAGGAGCAGGGCGATCAGCGCGAGCTGGCGGAGCTCGCGGAGGAGGCGTGCGACGCGGCCCGGCGGCTCCGCGGCGGGGACGGTCTCCGGGGGTTCGGTCGTCATGGGGGACGAAGGCTATATGGCCGCGGGCGGGCCGTCAACGGCGTGCGGCGAGAGGCCGTTTGCGATAGGATTCCCGCGATGTTTGGAAGGGTTTCGGCCGCGGTTCTCTGGGCTCTCATCGCGGGAGGCGCGCGTCTGGCCGAGGCCTGTCCCCTCTGCGGCGACAATCTCGCCAACGACGTATACGGCAAGAATCCGACGCAGCTCGGGCGCGGCTTCTTCTGGTCGATCATTCTGATGATGGCGGTGCCGTTCGTGACCTCCGGAATCGTCGCGGCGCGAATCCTCGTCGCCCGCAGGCGGCGCCTCCGCGCGGCGGCCCCCAACGCGCGGTCGCGCGCCGAAGAGTCGATCGCCGCTCTTCCCGAAGCGTCCTCGTAGCCGGCCGCGCTCCGGTGATTCCGTACGAGCGCCTTCCCGCGGTGAACGCGGCGCTGAACGGACTCTGCGCTCTCCTCCTCGCGATCGGCTACGGCTTCATCCGGCGGCGGCGCGTGACCGCGCACCGGCGAACGATGAAGACCGCGTTCGCCGTCTCGGTCGTTTTCCTCGCGAGCTACCTGACGTACCACGGCCATGCCGGCGTCCATCGGTACCCGGGGACCGGCCCTGTCCGTGCGGTCTATCTGACGATCCTCGCCACGCACACCGTCCTCGCCGCCGCGGTCGTGCCGCTCGTCCTCCGGACGCTGTATCTCGGGAACCGGTCCCGGTTCGTCGAGCACCGCCGCATCGCGCGTTGGACGCTGCCGATCTGGTTCTACGTGTCCGTGACCGGCGTCGTGGTGTATCTGATGCTCTACCGTTTTCCGCCCGCGTCATGAGCTTCGGCGCGGGCGCCGCGACGGCCGCGGTGTCGGCCCTCCTGCGCGCCTACGACGCGACCTGGCGGACGGAGCGGGTCCACGGCGAACGGTGGACGCGCCTCCGCGATTCCGGCGAGCCCTTCGTGTTCGCGCTCTGGCACGGGCGGATGCTCGTGCCGATCTGGTCGCACCGCGGTCAGGGTGTGGCGACGATGGCGTCGAAATCGAAGGACGGCGAGGTCATCGCGCGCTGGCTCGCGGGGCACGGCTACGTCCCCGTCCGCGGCTCGACGAACAAGGGAGGCGCGCGCGGGATCGTGCAGCTCGCCCGTCTCGCCGACGAAGGACACGCGTCGGCGCTCACGGTCGACGGACCGAAGGGCCCGCCGCGCGTCGTCCAGGAGGGGATCGTGACGCTCGCCCGCCGCACCCGGGCATGGATCCTGCCGGTCTCCGCCGGCGCGACCCGGCCGCGTTTCCTGAAATCGTGGGACCGATATCTCGTGCCGAAGGCGTTCTCGCGGAACTTCGTCGTCTACGGCGAGCCGTTCCGGATCGGACGGGAATCCGGCGAGGAGGCCTGCGCGCGGATCAAGGCGGGGATCGACGGAGCGACGGCGGAGGCGGATCGGCTGGCGGGCGTCACCCCGCCACCCCCATGGTAACCAGCAGGCGCGGCGATGCATCGAGCCGGGCGGGCGCGTGCGGAAGCGTCGGAAATTCCAAATCTCAAGCCGCAAATTCCAACAAGTTCGAACTGCGAAATTCCAATGCCGAATCGGAATCTCCGAGTCCATGGGGGGACGCGTACCCGTGTATTTTTGGAAATTCGTCCTTGGAATTTATTGATATTTGGAGTTTGCGATTTGGAACTTCCGGGACGTACGCCTTAGCGGCCGGCCGACGTCCCGCATCCCGCCGGGCTCGCGCCTCGACGCGCTTCGCCGCCTTGTCATCTGATTCCGATCACACCCGAATTGCGAGGAACGCTGCACTCCGCCTGAAGTCAGGGGGAGTTCCTTGGGAGGAGATCGTCGGGCTATCGGCCTGATTTCGCGGAACCGAGGCGAAAAATCGGCGATGCGGGAGCGGAGGCGCCAGCGAGCGGGTCGTGCTGCCGCGGTCGAGTCGCTCGTTCGACGAGCCACGGCAGCGCGACGTTGATCCGGTCCGCGAGCCAGCCTCCGCGACGGTTCAGGATGCCTTCTGCGGGAGGACCTCGTCGAGCGGTTCCGCCTCGTTCCAGCGAATCCCGCACTCGGCCAGGAGCGCGGCGTCCTTCTTCGCGATGTCGAGCCCGCGTTCCGCCCGCACGACCCAGAACTGGCGGATCGGGCTCGTGACGACGCGGTTGGCGAACTCGAGGCGCAGCCCCCGCGCCGCGACGACGCGGGTCTGGATGATGCTCCCTCCCCACGTGCAGCCGTTGATCGCGGTGCGCGCGGGCGCCCCGCCGTTGCGGTCGAACCAGCCTCCCGCGATCTCGTAGTTCGAGTCGTCGGCGACGCGGATCGTGTACACGGAGTTTTCCGTTTCCACGACGACGCGGTCTCCGCGCCGGAGCTCCGTCTTTCGGATGGCCTCGCACTGTTCGTCGTGCCCCAGTATCCGCGCGAGGGTCCGCGCCACGATCGTCATCGGCAAGCGTCCATTGCAACTCCCGTGCACGGGAGGGGCCGTCCTGCGGGGATCGATCTTTCCGCCTCGCTGGAAAGCACGAGAACCTCTGCGTCCATTGTACGCGCGGAAACGGCGAAGGGTTTCAAGAATCGCTGTTGCGAACGGCGAAACGACCGGCGCGCTGAGGGTGCGACGACCACTCTCGACGTCCGGTACGACCTTGAGGCGCGGTGAGGCGCGAGCCCGGCGGGATGCGGGCCGTCGGCCGGCGGTGAGGGCGTACGGCCCGGAAGTTCCAAATCGCAAACTCCAAATATCAATAAATTCCAAGTACGAATCTCCAAAAATACACGGGTACGCGTCCCCCCATGGACTCGGAGATTCCGATTCGGCATTGGAATTTCGCAGTTCGAACTTGTTGGAATTTGCGGCTTGAGATTTGGAATTTCCGACGCTTCCGCCCGCGCCCGCCCGGCTCGATGCATCGCCGCGCCAGCTTCTCAGGCGGCGGGGCGGTGCACGCGCCGATACTCGCTGTCGCGCTCGAAGGGCTCGCGGCCGGTCTCCCGGATCATCTCCTCGAACGCCCGGCGCGTCATGCCGACCTCGGTCTTCGCCCCGGCCGCGTGGGTGATCGTCTCCTCGACGAGCGTTCCGACGAGGTCGTCCGCGCCGAAGGAGAGCGCGACCTGAGCGAGCTTCGTGCCGATCTGGATCCAGTACGCCTTGACGTGCGGGAAGTTGTCGAGCAGCAGCCGGGAGGCGGCGATCACGCGGAGATCGAGCTGGCCGGAGGTTTCCGGCAGGTGGGCGAGCGGCGTGTTCTCCGGATGGAAGGCGAGAGGAATCAGGCCCGTGAATCCGCCCGTCTCGTCCTGGAGCTCGCGCAGGCGGACGAGGTGGTCGACGCGCTCCTCGACGGTCTCGACCGATCCGTACAGGATCGTCGCGTTCGTGCGGACGCCGTTCTCGTGGCAGACCCGGGCGACCTCGAGCCACCGTTCGCCGGAGATCTTGTTCTTGCAGATGACGTCCCGCACCCGCCGCGCGAAGATCTCGGCGCCGCCGCCCGGACACGAGTCGAGCCCCGCTTCCTTGAGCGCGAGGACGGTCTCGCGCAGCGGCCGCCTTCCGACGCGGGCGATCCAGTCGATCTCGACCATCGTCCACGCCTTCAGATGCACGCCGGGGAACTCCTTCTTCAGCGTCGAGAGGAGATTCGTGTAGTACTCGAACGGCCAGTACGGGTGCAGGCCGCCGACGATGTGGAACTCGGTCACCGCCTCGGTGTAGCCCTCGCGAGCGTGGCGGAGGCACTCCTCGATCCCCATCTCGTAGCCGCCCGGCTCGTTGACCTTCTTCGCCCAGGCGCAGAGGGCGCAGTCGACCCAGCAGAGGTTCGTCGGGTTGAGGTAGCGGTTGACGTTGAAGTACGCGGCGTTGCCGTGCTCCCGCTCCCGCACGAAATTCGCCAGGCGGCCGACGCCGAGGAAATCGCGCGTCGTGAAGAGGGTTACGCCCTCGCCGAACGTGAGCCGCTCCCGCGCCGCGACCTTTTCGGCGAGGGGGAGGAGGTCCGATCCCCGGAACGATTCGAGCAGGGTTTCGCTCACGCGGCTATTGTAGCCCGCGTTGTTCGTGAACGACTCCGGCGCCGCCCGGGACAAGTGCCGAATTTCAAGTGCCAGATTCCAATAAGCCTCGAACCTCCAAATCTCGAACAGGTCCGATTCGAAAGCCGACGACGTCCGAGCAAGACTCCGTTCGGAAACGGAACGCGCTACCCGTCGAAGATTGGAGCGTGGGACGGGAAACTTCCGGGCTACGGAGATTCCGGCCGGCCGGCGAAACGCCGTTCGAGCCAGTCGAGGGTGCGCTGCCAGGCGTCGACGGCGGCTTCGGCGCGATAGGACGAGCGCTCGTCGTTGAAGAAACCGTGTCCCGCGGCGGGGTACGAGACGATCTCGAAGGTCTTCCCGAGCGCGCGGAGATGCGCGCCGATCGCCTCGACGTCTTCGGCGGGAATCGAGGCGTCTTCGGCCCCGAAGAACGCGAGAAGGGGACACGCGATCCGGTCCGCCTCGGGGAGGAGCGGCCGGAGCTTCATCCCGGGGCGCTCGCGGACGATCCCCCCTCCATAGAAGCAGACCGCGGCGGCGACGTCCGTCCGGCAGGCCGCCAGGAACGCCGCGAATCCCCCCGCGCAGAACCCGATCACGGCGATCCGGCCGGCGTCGACGGACGGATCCGAACGCAGGCGCGCGAGGGCCGCCCGAAGGTCGGAGGCGATCCCGCCGTTGGTGAGCGCCGCGAGGCTGGGCCGCACGGCGGCGAAGTCGGCATAGCCGAACGTGCGCCCCGCGCCTTCGCGATGGTACAGCTCGGGCGCGAGCGCGACGTAACCCTCGCGCGCGAACCGCCGGCACACCGAGCGGATGTGGTCGTCGACCCCGAACGCCTCCTGGAGAACCACGACGGCCGGGTTCCGCTCGCCGTCGGGAGGAGCGGCGCGGTGCGCCTCCATCGGTCCGTCCGGCGTCTCGACGACGACGCGGTCTTCGGTCATGGCTCCCTCCCGGCGCCCCGGAGCGTATCGCAGGAAAGACGGCGCGCACCCGGGCGGACCGCGGCCTTTCCCCGCGGTATGATGCCGGGCATGGGTCCGGTCTGGAAGCTCGTCAAAGGCGCGAAGGACGCCTGCTCGCGGTGCGGGAGGGAGATCGCCGACTATCCCGCCGTGGGGCGGATCGTCGATTTTCAGTTCCTCGTCTCGGAGCGGTTCTGCTGGGACTGCTACCGTTACGATTCCGCGTTCCGCGACGAGGTGGACCCGCAGTCCCTCCACCCGTTCCAGCCGGTCACGAAACCGCTGATTCCCTGACGGATCGCCGCCCGAAGATCCCCGGGGTCGCGAGCGCCGCGCCGGTCAGGATCATCGCGCCACCCGCGAGGAATCGCCATCCGACGCGCTCGCCGAGAATGGCGGCCCCGAGCGCCACCGCGATCAGCGTGTCGATCAACGGAATCGCTCCGATCGTCGCCATCGGGACGCGAGGGATGAGCCAGAAGAGCGCGAGGAACGCGATCACCGTTCCGAACAGCGAGAGGTAGGCGAGAGAACCGGCGGCGCGCGCGCTCCAGCGCGACGGGAGCCGCGACTCGAAGACGAACGAGAGCGCGAAGAGGAAGACGGACCCGATGAGCGTCTGGCCCCAGAGGTTGACGCGCGGCGGCACGCGCGCCAGGCGCTTCTTCATCCAGGTGTTCGCGAACGCCGACGCGATCGAGGCGCCGAGAGGGAGGAGCGCCGCGGCCGGGAACTTCCCGCCGACGAGCGCCGTCTCGACGGCGGGAAGCTCGAGGAGCACCACGCCCGCCAGACCCATGACCGCGGCGACCGCGACGGCCGGACGAAGGGGCTCGTCCGGGAGCAGCGCGTGTGCCCAGAGCGAGATCCAGATGGGAAACGTCGCGAAAAGCACGGCGGTCATCCCGGAATCGATCGTCCGTTCGGCCGCGAAGACGAGCGCGTAAGAGACGCCGATCTGCAGGAAGCCGGCGAGCGCGATCGCGCGGATCTCCGCGCCGTCGGGCCGCCGGGCGCCCCGAAACGCGAAAGCGGAGAGCACGACCCAGGCCAGTCCCATGCGCATCCCCGCGAAGCGGAACGGCGGAAGATCGGGCAGGCCGATCTTGATGACGAGCCACGTCGATCCCCAGATCGCGCAGCACACGGAATAGAGAAAAAGCGCCTTGCCGCGCATTGGGCGGACTCTAGCAGGGGAGAGCGGAGTGAAGGGGCGAACGAAAATGCGCGAGCCACGCGTCGCGACTGCCGGCCGGGATGTCAAAAAAGGAACAGGCATTCGGCCGGTCCCGCCCCTGTCCGGACGATCAGGCACGGGTTTTGCGACCGCCCTCTGCACGACGATGGACGATCGCTCCCTGCGACGAGTTGCCCCTGTGCCGGGAAGCGGTTACGCTCCAACCGTGGGCAATGCTTCGAACAGGAAGCCCATCACCGTCTGTCTTTTCTGGGTTCATCCTCTCGTCCGGTCCGAATTCGAACGGGCGCTTCCGGGGCGGGAATTCAGGCTCGAAACCTTCCGGCTGGAACCGAAGCTCGACGTCCGGCAGATCGACGTGCCGGTCTCCTCCCTCTACGTGCTCGACGGGGCGTACACCCGCATCGCCTCGGAGGCGCTTGTCTCCTCCGTCCTCTCCCGCAACCCCGTCAGCCGGGTCCTCGTCGTCGCAGAGGCGTTCGACGAGTCGTTCGCCTTCCCCCTCCTGCGGCTCGGCGTGAAGGGGCTCCTCACTTACGGGGAGCTCGGCGAGCGGCTCTCCTCGGCGCTCGAGGAGGTGGCGGAAGGGGGCTTCTGGGTTCCGCGCGCGCTCCTCTCCCGCTTCGTCGACACGACGCTGTCGAGCTCCCCGCCGCGGGCGCTGCCGGCGGCGTGGATGCCGCAGACCGGACTGACGCGTCGGGAGCAGGAGGTGTTGAACGATCTCCTCGAGAACTTCTCGAACAAGGAGATCGCCAGGCGCCTTCGGATCTCGGAACGCACCGCGAAATTCCACGTCTCGAACGTGCTCGCCAAGTACGGCGTGCGGCGGCGCGCCGACCTGATCCTCCTCTCCTACATGGACACGAGACGCGCCTGACCGCGACGCGGAGGTCGGGCCCTGGCGCCGGCGGCTGCCGCGGTTTTCTTTCGTCGTCGTCCCGCTCTTCCCGATCGTCGACGGGCTCGCCACGGCTGTCGGACGGACGGCGTCGTCCTCGGCCTTCGCGCCGACCGGACCCGGCGGCCGCAGGCGCGGCCCGCGCGGGCGTCGCTGACTGCGATCAGCCGGCGACGAGCGCGGCGAGGGAGGCGAGGTCGGGCACCTCGAAGTCGGGGACGGGCTCTCCCCCGGAGGGCTCCCGTTTCCGGTTGACCCACGCGACCGGAATTCCGAGGGCGCGCGCCGGAGCGACGTCGTGGAAACGGCTCTGCGCCGCATGCAGCCATCGGGCCTTTCCCACGCGCCGCGCGGCTTCCTCGAAGTGCGCCTTCGCCGGCTTGTAGGCGCGGACCTGCTCGGCCGTCACGACCCAGTCGAAGGGAACGCCGAGACGGCGGCGGGTCGCCTCGAAGAGATCGTCGTCCACGTTGGACAGGATTCCGAGGCGGCATCCGGCCGATGCGAGCGCCCCGAGCGCCGCGCGGGTGTCGGGAAAGGGCGACCACCGCGCGAGACTCTCCGCGACGAAGCCGCGTCCGGCGGGATCGAGCTCCCACCCGGCGTGCCGGGCGACGCGCGCCGCCGTTTCGCCGAGGACCTCCCGATAGGAGCGATAGCGCTCCCTCTGGACCTCCGGTTCGATCCGTGCCCACGACTCGAGCACGGTCGGACGATGGATCTCGACTCCGGCCGCGGCCGCCGCGTTCTCGAACGCCGAGCCGATCCCCTCGTCCCAGTCGATCAGTGTTCCGTAGCAGTCGAAGGTGATGACGTCGTAGGTAGCCATTCGAGAATTGTACGAGCAAGCCCCGAGTTGGAGCGGACGCTTTGCGCCGCTCAACTCGGGGCGCGTTCAAGGAAGAAGTCGCCAAAGAGTCTTGCGATCCGTTCGAGGGGCGCCGCGACGCGATCAAAATCGCGCCGCGGGTCGGCAGCGAGCGAAAGGCTCCCGGAGCGGAGCTCGGGATGGAAAATACACGAAAATAGCCGTCCTCGGGCTCGCGCCTCGGCGGAGCAGTTTCTCCGGGGGCGCAAATCCGGGATTCTCTCTTCCGTTATCCTGTTCCGATGATTCCTCTCGACGAGATTCGCTTCGCCGCGGAACGGATCCGCGGGCACATCCATCGGACGCCGATCTTCTCCTCGCGCTCTCTTGGCGAGGCGGTGGGCGCAGCCGTGTGGCTCAAGTGCGAAAGCTTCCAGAAGACGGGCTCGTTCAAGCCGCGCGGCGCCCTGAACAAGGTCCTTTCCCTGGAAGGAGAGGACCGCGGAAAAGGCCTCGTCACCGTGTCGGCGGGAAATCACGCCCAGGCGGTCGCCTGGGCCGCCCGTCGGTCCGGCGTCCCGTGCGCGGTCGTGATGCCCGCGAAGGCGCCCGCGTCCAAGGTGGACGCGGTGCGCGGCTACGGCGCGCGGATCGTCTTCCATGACGACAACGCGACGCTGTTCGACCGGCTGCGGCAGCTCGAGCTCGAGACCGGCTACGTCTTCGTGCACCCGTTCGACGATCCGGTCGTCCTCGCGGGAGCGGGAACCGCGGGGCTCGAGATCGTCGAGGACCTCCCGGACGTGTCGGTCGTCGTCGTGCCGGTCGGCGGCGGAGGGCTGATGGCCGGGGTCGCCTCCGCGGTCAAGCAGCTCCGCCCGTCGGTTCGGGTCCACGCGGTCGAGCTCGCCGAGGGGCCGGGACTCGCTCCCGCGCTCGCGGCGGGCAGGCCCGTCCCGGTCGCGCGTCCGGCAGGGACGCTCGCCGACGGCCTGATCCCTCCGTTCGTCGGCGCGATTCCGCTCGAGATCGCGCGCGAGACGCTCGATTCGGTCGTCGCCGTCAACGAGGACGCGATCGCGGCCGCGATGCGATTCCTCCTCACGCGCGCGAAGGTCTATGTCGAGGGGGGCGGGGCGGCCGCTACCGCGGCGCTGCTGTCGGGCGCGATCCCCCTCGAGAAGGGGGACACGGTCGCCGTCCTCGTGTCGGGAGGGAACGTCGACCCGGCGCGGTTCCCGTTCTCGGCGTCTTCCTGACCTTCGGACTCAGCGGCCGCCGAACTTCGGCGTGCGCTTCTCGACGTTCGCGGCGAGCCCCTCCTTGGCGTCCTTGGACTTGAAGAGGAGGGACTGGAGCTCCCGCTCGAGCGCGAGCGCCGATTCGATCGGGATCTCCGAGCCGGTCTGGACGGAGCGCTTGATGTGCCCGACCGCCATCGAGGCCTTGTTCGGCGGGCAGAACTGGCGGGCGTAGTCGATCATCTGCTCCCACCATTCGGCGGGGGAGCCTTCCCACACCTGGTTGACGACGCCCATCTCCTGGGCCTCTTCGAACGTGTAGGTGTTTCCCGTGACCATGAGCTCGATCGCCTTCGCCTTCCCGACGATCCGCGCGAGACGCGTCGTGCCTCCCGTGCCGGGCAGAACGCCCAGGTTCACTTCGGGAAGTCCGATCTTTCCGGCGTCCTTCCGTGCGATCCGGAGATCGGCGGCGAGGGCGATCTCGAGCCCGCCCCCGACCGTGTGGCCGTTCAAGGCCGCGATGACGAGCTTCGGCGTGTGCTCGAGGCGCAGGAGCGTCTCGTTGGCGTGCAGGCAGAAGTAATACTTGAACTCGGGCGTGACGGCGTTCAGCATGTTGATGTTCGCGCCCGCCGAAAAGAACTTGTCCCCCTTGCCGCGCAGGACGATGACGTGGGCCGAGTCGTCGAAGCGGGCGCGCAGGATGGCTTCGTCCAGCTGGCGATTGAACGCGTACGTGTAGGTGTTGGCGGGCGGGTCGTCCATCTCGATGACGGCGATTCCGCCGTCGTTGCGGTAGTGGATCAACTCCTGATCGAACGTCGTGGCGGTCCAGTCCCGCGTCTTCGACCGGTCTTTCTCGGCAACCGTGCTCATCGGGATCCTCCGGCGGTCAACGATATCAGAGGGCCGCGGAAGCCGCCGCCGGGCGCCGCGATCGCCTGCGCGGCTCAACGCGGCAGCCTTCCGCGCCGCTCAGCTCCGCGAGGGCTCCCTCGTCGGGTCGACCCATTCGGGGGAGCGGCCCGGGCCCCGCTCGAGCTTCCAGATCGGGACCCGCCGCTTGACGCTCTCGATCGCCTCCCGGCACGCGGCGAACGCCTCGGCCCGGTGCGGGGACACCGCGACGATCGCCACGGACTCCTCTCCGATCCGGAGCGCCCCGATCCGGTGGCGGATGAGCGTCCGCGTCTGCGGGAACGCGCCCGCGAGCTCGCGCTCGATCGTCTCGAGCTCCCGCTCCGCCATTTCTCCGTAGGCGGCGTACTCGATCGACTCGACCGCGAGCCCGCCGTCGTGGTCGCGGACGACGCCGACGAATGCCGCGATCGCGCCGTCCGAATCGCGCCGGGCCTCGGCGATCAGGTCGCCGAGCCGGAGCGGCGCCGCGGTGAGGCGCGCCATCACCCCCCCGCGATCGGCGGGAGGAACGCGACCTCGTCGCCTTCGGCGAGGGGCCGCGCGGCGGAGACGTATTCGCAGTTGACGGCGACGGCGGGCATCGATCCGAAGCGCGCGAAGTGGGGGAAATGCTCGCGGAGCGCTTCCCAGAGGGCAGCGACCGTCGTCCCTTCGTCGACCTGCCGGAGCTCCTGGTCGACGCCGACGGCGTCCCGGAACGAGGCGAAATAGAGGAGCCGGACCCGCACGGAGAGGTATTGTACCGTCGCCGATGCGCGAATCGCCGGTTTCCCGCCCCCTCTGCCTGGCCCTCGTGCTCGCGGGGGCGCTCGGCGCCGTGGTGGTCCGCGACGAGCGAACCTCCTCGTTTTTCGCGGGTTTCGGCGCCGGGACGGGCGTCCTCTTCGTCCTCTCATTCTTAAGAAACCCCAGGGCCCCGTCGGCGGCCCCCCGGGGAGAAGGGAGAATCCCGCCTCGATGACGAGCATCCTGATCGTTGAAGACGAAAAGAAGATCGCGGACTTCCTCCGGAAGGGCCTGTCGGAGAAGGGGTACACGGTCGACGTCGCTGCGGACAGCGACCTTGCCCTGGAAATGGCCGTCGCCGAGCCGCACGACCTGATCATCCTCGACCTGCTCCTGCCGGGCTCCCGGGACGGGCTCGACCTCTGCCGGGAGCTGCGGCACCGCGGCGTCTCCTCGAAGGTGCTGATGCTGACCGCGCGCGACACGGTCGAGAACAAGATCGAGGGGCTCGATTCCGGCGCCGACGACTACCTCGTTAAGCCGTTCTCGTACCGCGAGCTCCTGGCGCGGCTCCGCGCGCTGACCCGCCGGAGCGAGATCAAGGAGGCGGGGCCGCTCGAATGCGATGGGCTCCTCTACGAGCCGTCCTCGCGGACCGCGCGGATCGGGGACGCGACCGTCGACCTGACGATGCGGGAGGGGGCGATCCTCGAGCTCCTGCTCCGCCGGAAGGGAAAGGTCGTCTCGCGTGCCGAGATCGCCGCGCGGGTCTGGGAGGACACGTCGGATCTCTCGACGAACATCATCGACGTGTACATCAACTCGATCCGCAAGAAGATCGACGGCCCGGCGCGCGGCCGGATCCGCACCGTCCGCGGCGTCGGCTACTCGATGGGAGCATGACGATGGGCAACGACGAGGCCGGCTCGGTCGACGCCCGCCTCGCGGACCTCGAGCGCCGCGAGATCGAGCAGGCGCAGTTCATCGCCGACGTCTCGCACGAGCTCCGGACGCCGCTCACGATCCTGCGCGGCGGGATCGAGGTCGCGATCGAGGCGGAGCGGAGCGCGGACGAATACCGCCAGGCCCTCTCGGAAGCTCTCGTCGAGGTCCAGCATCTCATCCGGATCTCGGAGAACCTCCTCTTCCTCGCCCGCGGGACCGCGGGCCGCGTCACGATCTCCTTTTCGCGCGTGGACCTGCGCCGGTTCGCGGAGGAGCGCGTCCGGGAATTCGAGACGGCCGCGATCGAAAAGGGCCTCGAGCTGACCTTCGAGGGCTCCACGCGTCCCGTCGAGGTCCTCGCCGACCGCAGCCGGCTGAAGGAGGTCTTCCAGAATCTGCTCGAGAACGCGATCCGCTACACGGAGAAGGGCCACGTTCGTGTGCGCGTGTCGGCCGAGGGAGACCGGGCGCGGCTCGAGGTGGAGGACACGGGCGTCGGCATCGAGGCCGGCGACCTTCCGTACGTCTTCGACCGCTTCTTCCGCTCCGACCGCGCCCGACGCGCGTACAAGGGCGGGTCCGGACTCGGGCTCTCGATCGTGCGGTGGATCGTCGAGGCGCACAAGGGGAGCGTCGCAGTCGAGAGCCGGCCGGGGGCCGGTTCCACCTTCGTTCTTCTTTTTCCGCGGATCTCGTAACGGTTTCCGGAAGGCCTCGGAGACCGGCGGCCGCGGATTGATCCCCCCCCGACCCTGCGGTACTCTACGCGGCAAACTGAAACGGAACTCTCCAGGAGGTTTCCGATGATGGCTGCCGATCCGCAGCGGGCGGGAGTTCCCGCCGGGGCGCCGCTCGTCCTCGACGACATGCACGACGGGCCGGACGAGCTCGGGTCGGGGCACCCGCTCCACGAGGCGCTCTCCCTCTGCCGGGAGCTCCTCGGGTCCTGCTACGACGCCGCCGCGGCTCGGGCCGCCGCCGCCGCCCGCCGCCGCTCGGTCCTCGGGGGATGGGCGGCCGGGGCCGGTGCGCTCGCCGCCGCCCTCGCCGTCATCGCGACGGCCTGGGCGGCCCGCGGGACGCGTCTTCCGGGAGCCGATCGGCCGCTCGAGCTGGCGGCGGGCGCCGCCTCGGCCGCGGCCCTCGCCCTGCTCGCGGCGCGCGGAATCCTTTCTCCCCGCCGCGCGTGGCTCGCCGACCGGACCCGGGTCGAGCGCTGCCGGCAGGCGAAATTCCGGTTCCTCCTCGATCCGTCGCTGTGGAGCCGGCGCGGCGACGAGGCGCAGGAGCGCGTCGAGCAATTCCGGACGGAGGCCGCCGCGCTCGCCTCGCTCGGCCCGGACGCGGCCGCCGCGTGGGCGGGCGCCGACCCGGTCCCGGCGGCCCCGACGATTCCGGTCGGAAGCGGCATCGACCCGCACACCGTCCATACGCTGATGGACTACTACCAGGCGCGGCGAATCGATCCTCATCTCGCGCGGCTCGCCGCCGCCGCCGGCGCGAGGGGGGGAACGGCGCTCCGCCCGGCGCCGTCGACGGTGTTCGCCGTGAGCCTGACCGCGATCCTGGCGGCCGCGGTCCTGCTCCTGACGCCCTCCGGACGGACGAGTCCGCTGCCGGCGATTCTCGTCGTCGTCGCCGTCGTTCTTCCCTTCGTCGCGGCCGCGCTGCGCGCGGCTCCGTTCGGCGGCTCTGCGGAGTCGGAGCGCCGCCGTACCCTGGCCCGTCATCGCGCTCTTTCGGAGCTGTCGGGACGGCTCCAGAAGGTGAGCGGCGCCGAGGCGATCTTTCGCGAGCTCGGCTTCTGCGAGGACGTGCTCGACTCCGAGGGAAGGGACCGGATCCGCCGGGATCTCTCCACGGGCTGGGTCAGCTGAAGGGATTCTCGCGCGCGGGGGCGCCGACCGCGGCCCACGTGAGAAGTTCCAAACTCCAAGCTCCAAACTTCAATAAGGTTCCAAATTCCAAATTCCAAACGTGGAGTGTCCCCGGCTTGGGTCGTCGGGGTCCAGGGGCGGAGCCCCTGGCGGGGTGCGGGGCAGCGCCCCGCTCCGTTTTTCAACCATTGAGCGTGGCCTCCTCGATCCTCCTTTCATGCATCTGTGTTTCGTAGATCATCGGCGACCGGTAGCCGATCGAAGAATGACGACGTCTCGGGTTGTACCAGCCCTCGAGGAAGTCGAAGACGGCCATCCTCGCGTGAGCCGGCGTGTGGAAGGAGCGGCGATCGAGAAGTTCGCACTCGAGTGTCGCGAAGAAACTCTCACAGAGCGCATTGTCGTAGCAGTCTCCAATCGATCCCATCGAAGGCCGAACACCAGCCTCACGGCACCGCTTCCCGAACGCAATCGAGGTGTACTGCGTTCCATGGTCGGAGTGGTGGACGACCGCCTTCGGACGCCGCTGCGAGAGCGCCATCTCGAGCGCCTCGAGCACGAGCTCGGTCTTCAGGTCCGTTCGCATCGCCCATCCGACGATCCGCCGGCTCCAGGCATCCAGCACGACAGCCAGATAGAGGAACCCGGCCCACGTCGGAACGTAAGTAATGTCGGCCACCCAGAGCCGATCCGGCGCCGTTGCCTCGAAGTGGCGATCGACCAGGTCCGGCGCAGCCGACCCTTCGGCGCTCCGTACGGTCGTGCGAATCCATTTTCGCCGGCTCACACCCTGAAGGTTCGCCTTCTTCATCAACCGAGCTACCCGGTTGAGGCCGACTCTCTGACCCCCCTCCTTGAGCTCGGCATGAACGCGCGGCGCTCCGTAGGTCCCGCGCGACACCTGATGGATCTCCCGGATCCGATTCGTCAACGCCCTGTCGGCGCGTTCCCGGGCCGACGGCTCGCGGTCGACCCACGCGTAGTACCCGCTGGAGGAGACATCCAGCAGACGGCACATCGCCGATACCGAGTAGACGGCCCGGTTGCTCTTCACGAACTCGAAGACTTCTCCGGCACCGAGCCGGTCTCCCGAGCAAACCAGGCCGCGGCTTTTGCCAGGATCTCCCGCTCCTGTTTGAGCCGCGCGTTCTCTCGCCGCAGCCGACGCAGCTCCTCACGTTCCTCCGTCGTCAGGCCGTCGCTGCGTCGTCCCTCGTCCAGATCGCTCTGGCAAACCCAGTTCCGGATCGACTGCCCCGACGGCTCGAACTCCCGAGCCAGCTCCTCGGGACTCCTGCCCGACCGTACCAGCTCGACCATCTGCCGCCGAAACTCGGGCGGATATGCCTTCCTACTCCTCGGCATCGTGAACTCCTCTCTCCCAAGTCTCTACCTGTCCACGAAACCGGGGCAACTCCATCGTCGGCGTCCGGATCGGCCTGTTTGAGGCTTGGAGTTTCGAGGCTTATTGGGATTTGGCGCTTGGAATTTGGAGCTTATTCCCGGGAGTGCCGCTCCGGAGGTCGTCGGCGTCCGGATCGGGCCTGTTTGAGGCTTGGAGTTTCGAGGCTTATTGGAATTTGGCGCTTGGAATTTGGAGCTTATTCCTGGGAGTACCGCTCGTAGCTCGTCGGCGTCCGGATCGGGCCTGTTTGAGGCTTGGAGTTTCGAGGCTTATTGGGATTTGGCGCCTGGAATTTGGAGCTTCTCCGGAATTCGTGGCCTCCCGTGTGACTCGCCACCGAGGAATCTTTCCATCTAAATCGTCGAAATTCAAAGACTTCCGGGCAGGAGAGTTGCATTCCTGGTCGATCGGTGCCCTGTGGACTACCAGCGGATCGGCGAGCCGACACATCTTCTTCCCCCGATGGCTCGGTCGGAGCCGCGCGGACAACGGCGACGGATCCTCATCGTCGAGGACGATCCGGCCACGCGCGCCGGCCTCGAAGGGCTGCTCGGCGACGGATCGGCCGAGGTGGCGACGGCCGGATCCCTCGACGAGGGCCGCCGCGTGCTCGCGCGCTTCGACCCCGACATCTGTCTGACGGATCTCGAGCTCCCCGACGGCAGCGGGATCGACTTCATCCGCTCGGCGCGGGAGAGCGCGGCGCGCGACGTGATCGTCCTGACGGGGAACGGCTCGATCGACACCGCCGTCCAGGCGATGAAGGAGGGCGCTTTCGACTACCTCCTGAAGCCTCTGAAGCCCGCCGACCTCGGCCTCCTGCTCCAGCGGCTCGAGCGCAAGCGCGAAGTCGAGCGCCAGCTCCGTCATCAGGAGACGCGGTTCCGCGCGCTCATCGAGCACAGCTCCGACGCGATCGCGCTCCTCTCGGCGGCGGGGACGATCCTCTACGCGAGCCCCTCCACGGCGCGCGTTCTCGGTCCCCGCGGGCGCGATCCGATCGGCCGTCGCTGGATCGACCAGCTGCATCCGGACGACGCGCCGGCCGCCGCCGATTTCTTCGCCGCCATCCTCGCGGACCGGGGGCGCTCCGGCACGTTCGAAGCGAGGCTTCGGGAGAAACGCCGGGGCGAGCGGTGGATCGAGATGACGATGACGAACCTGCTCGCGGAGCCGAGCGTCGGCGCGGTCGTCGTCAACTATCGCGACGTCACCGAACGGAGGCGCGCGATCGACGAGCTCGAGTACCGCGCCTTCCACGACGGGCTCACGGGGCTCCCGAACCGCGCGCTCTTCCTCGATCGGCTCACGCAGGCGATCGCGCTCGCCCGCCGGGACGCGCGCAAGCTCGCCGTCATGTTCATCGACCTCGACAACCTGAAGCGGGTCAACGACACCCTTGGCCACTCCGCCGGCGACGACGTCATCCGGGCGGTCACCGAACGTCTCCGGGCGTGCGTCCGGGAAGCGGACACGCTCGCGCGGGTCGGGGGAGACGAATTCACCCTGCTCGTTCCGGAGGTCACGGACGAGTCGGATGCCGTGACCGTCGCGACGAAGACGCTCGCGAGCGTCGCGGAGCCTTTCACGGTCCGCGGCCGGGAGGTCTCCGTCACGACGAGCATCGGGATCGGGTTCTATCCCCGGGACGGGGCCGACACGGAATCGCTGATGGCCTGCGCGGACAAGGCCCTCTACCGGGCGAAAGAGACGGGCCGCAACCGCTACCGGTTCTGCTCGATTTTCGAGTGACCCCGGCGAGGGCACGAATCTTGCGGAATCCGGAAAGAATGGACGCGAAACGGATTCTCGCCGTCGACGACGACGCCGATTTCCGGGAGGGACTGACGGACGTCCTCGACGAGCTCGGGTATCGCGTGCGGACGGCCTCCACGGACGGGAGGCTCTCGAAGCGCTCCGCCGCGAACCCGCTCCCGACGTCATCCTGCTCGATCTCCGGATGCCGGAAATGGACGGACGAGCATTCCGGCGCGAGCTCGAGCGCGACCGGAGATTCGCGAAGATCCCGCTCGTGATCGTGTCCGGCTCGCGGGAGGCCGAAGGAGTGGCCCGCACTCTCCGCGCCGTCGCGGTGCTGCCGAAGCCGTTCGGGGTGGAGAAGCTTCTGGCGTCGATCAAGACCGCGACGGAGCATTAGAAGGTGCTGGCTCGCGATGCATCGAGCCGGACGGGCGCGTGCCGCCCGCGTGATCCTCAACGTACGCTCCGGTACGCCTCGGGATCTCGCGGGCGGCCCGCATCCCGTCCGCCTTCGCCAAGGCTTCGGCGGATCGAGGCCTCAAGCGTGCTGGAGATTCACGCATCCTCGGTTGGCGATCAATCCGCCATAGCTCGTCAGAGCGACGGCGGATCGGGCCCGCGCCTCGCCGCGCCTTCGCGTGGATTCGGAAGCATCCGACTGAATCGTGTATTACCGCGCACCTGGGACGGCCGATTCTCGTCAGCTATGTCTTGTGCGGCGCGGCCAGACGTGCTGGAAGACGGGTTCCCGACGGAGCCGTATAACGGCGCGTATCGCCGCATCGTTGCTGATTTTCGGATGGCCGCGACTCGTTGCTTCGGGAGGTTCCGGCGCTCCGGCAATCGCGCTCCAGCGACGAGCGATGATTCCGGAGGCCGTTCCGGAAGGTGAAGACGATGCGCGATAGAGTCGTGTATTACGGCTCCGGCGGAGCGGACGTCTCGGGCGTAGTCGTTCGCGGCTCGGGGCCCTTCGCATCGCGGCAAGCCTTCGCCGAAGTAACCGAGGCGAAGCTCCGCGATGCGGGAGCGGGCGCGTCGGCGAAGGAGTGGCGGCAGCGCGGTCGAACCGCTCGTTCGGCGAGCCGCGCCGCCGTCACGCGCTCCCGGTCCCCGAGCCAGCTCCCGCGACGGGGGGCACGCGCCCGCCCGGCTCGATGCATCGCCGCGCTTGCTTCGCCTACCAGGCGTTTTCGGGGACGATCAACACCGCCACCGGGCTCGCCGCCACCACCTTCAGGGCCACGTCGTCCCGCGGGGGGGCGGCGCGCAGGCGCGGACCGGGGGCGCCGATCGCGATCATCTCCGCCCCGCAGCGCGCGCTCTCCGCGAGGATTGCCTCGGCCGCGGATTCCGCGGGACGGAGCGCGAGCTCGCCCTCGACGTCCATCGCGCGGAGGGCCGCGAGGCCGCGTTCGAGATGCGCGCGCACGAATTCCGGCTCTCCCGGGCCGAGCTGGGCATGGAAGAGCGTGACGGCGGCGCCGAGATTCCGCGCGAGCCAACCCGCCATCCGCACGACGGTCTTCCCGGGCTCGCCGACGGCCGTGCAGACAAGGATGCGCCGCGGCGAGGGCCAGGCGCCCGGGAGGATCAGCATCGGCGTGGCGGACCTCTCGACGACCCGGAGCAGCGCCGCGCGCGCGCGGACCGTCCCTCCCTCGGCTCCTTTCCCGCCGTCGACAACCAGCACGTCGTAGACGGACTCGCCCTGCTCGGCGAGGAGCTGCGGGACGAGCCGCCCGGAGCGGACCTTCGCGTCGGCGAGCGGCGCGCCGAGCACCCGGGCGCGTTCGCGGAGCGCCGGGCCGAGGGCCTCGACCCGTTCCGCGTCCTCGGTGACCGCGAGCGCCGTCACCGTGCCGGCGAGAGCGGAGGCGAGGCGGACGGCCGCGCCGAGCGCCGCGGCGTCCCCTTCGCCGCGGTCGACCGCGAGCACGCGGGGCGCCGGGCGATCGAGGATCTTCCAGGCGCGGAGACTGACCCAGACGTTCTCCGCCGGCAGAGCTCGATCCGGCGGCACGAGCGCCTCCAGCAGCAGATTCTCCTCGCCGAACGCCGGGACCGGCGAGACCTGGCGGATCCGCGGTGCGCGCGGGACGCGGACGCGGACGCGGCGCTGGGCGCCGGCGAAGCTCTCCTCGACGACCGTTCCGCGGCCGAAAACCGGCACGTCCGGCCCGGGCTCTTCGGCCGAGAGGACCACGTGCTCCGGGCGGCAGAGGAGGAGGACGCGGGAGCCGCTCTCGTGCGGCACGGCGTCGGGAATCGGGAGCGAGAACGCGCCGAAGCTCGCGACCCCCTCGTCGGCGCGTCCGACGACGACCGTTCCGGCGCCGAGGAACGTGGCCACGAAGAGCGTCCGGGGCCGCTCGTAGAGCGCCCGGGCGGTTCCCTGCTCGAGGAGACGGCCCCGCTCGAGGACGCCGATCCGGTCGCCGACTTCGAAGGCCTCCTCCTGGTCGTGCGTGACGAGAATCGTCGTCACGGAGAGCTGCTTCTGGATTTCGCGGAGGCTTCGACGGAGCTGGCTGCGGATCCGCGCGTCGAGTGCACCGAAAGGTTCGTCGAGGAGGAGGACGGCGGGCTCGTACGCGAGCGCGCGCGCGAGCGCGACGCGCTGCAGCTGGCCGCCGGAGAGCTGATGCGCGTAGCGGCCGCCGAGACCGCCCAGGCCGACGAGATCGAGGAGCTCCTCGCGCCGCCGAGCGCGCTCGGCCGCAGCCACGCCGCGGATCCGCAGTCCGAACTCGATGTTCTTCGCCGCCGTCATGTGCCGGAAGATCGAAAAGTTCTGGAAAACGAAGCCGACCCCGCGCTGCTGCGGGGAAAGCGCCGTTACGTCCCGGCCGCGCAGGACGACCCGGCCGGCGTGCGGCGGGACGAGCCCGGCGATCAGCCGGAGCACCGTGCTCTTCCCGCTGCCGCTCGATCCGAGCAGGACGAAGAGCTCTCCATCGCGGAGCTCGAGGGTCAGCCGGTCGACGACGGGCTGGCCGCCGAAACGCCGCGTCAGGCCGTCGAGGACGATCGACATCAGCCGGCCGCCCGCGCGTCCCGCCGGAGGTTTCCCCGGTCGGTCAGGAGCACGAAAAAGATCAGGAACGAGAGCAGGGCGAGGACCGCCGCGACGGCATTGGCCTCCGCGATCCGTCCCGCTTCGAACTGCGCGAAGATGTAGAGAGGCGCCGTCTGCGTGCGGAGCCGCAGGTTTCCCGAGACCATCACCGTCGCGCCGAACTCGCCGAGCGAGTGCGCGAACGTGAGGAGGACGCCCGTCGAGATCCCCGCGCGAAGCGCCGGGAGGACGACGAACCGGAACGTCTGCCAGCGAGTCGCGCCGATCGTGTACGCCGCCTCCTCGTAGCTCTCCTCGAGCTCGTCGAGGAGCGGCCGCACCGACCCGACCATGTAGGGAAACGTCACGAACACGTGCGCCAGGAGGATGCCGGCGGGCGCGAACATCGGATGGATTCCCGCGGGATCGAGCAGCCGTCCGAGCCACCCGATCGGGCCCCACAGCAGGAGGAGGGACGTCCCGACGACGACGGTCGGGATCGCGACCGGGAGGTTCACGACGACGCCGAGCGAGCGCTTCCCGAAGAAGCGGTACTTCGAGAGCACGTACGCGGCGAACGTCCCCAGCACGCCGTTGACGGCCGCCGTGCCGAAGGCGATCAGGACCGAGAACCGCATCGCGAAGAGGGCGTCCGGGGAACGAAGCACCTTCCAGAACGCGCCGAATCCGCCGCGGAGCGCGAAGGCGAACACGGCGCCGAGCGGCATCAGCATGAGGGGCAGGAGAACGAGGACGAGAATCGCCGCCGGGATCGTTCCGCGCCGGCCGTTCACGGGCGCACTGCCTTCATGACGTCGTCCCGCCAGACGCGGTCGATGATCTCCGCGCGCGCTCTCGGCCAGCCGCCGAATGCCTCGACGCCGTAGGGCTCCGCGACGGCGCCGAACGCGGGATTCCCGGCGTTCCACCGATCGTCGACGCTCCGGAATCCGTAGCGAACGAGGATCCGCTGCGCCTCGCCGGACCAGAGGAACGCCGTGAACGCCGCGACGAGGGCGCGCCGGCCGGGGGCGACGTTGCGGTCGAGCACGACGACCGTATGTTCGCTCATGACGGTCGCGCGCGGGTAGACGACCTCGAACGGAAGGCGCCCGCGCGCGCGATCCCATACCGCTTCCTGCTCGTAGGTCACGAGCGCGTCGCCGAACCCGCTCTCGAACTGGGTCCGCGCGGCGCGCGAGGAGGAGGCCTGCGCGACGACGTTGCGCCAGATCCCGAGGAGGAGGTCGCGGCCTCCGCCGCCGGGCCGCGCGCGCTCGCCCGCTCCGTACTCCGCGAGGATCGCCCAGAGAGCGCCGCCCGAGGTCAACGGGTCGGGATGGACGACGCGGATCCCCGGCCGCGCGAGATCGGCGAAGCCGTGGATTCCCTTCGGATTCCCCGGACGGACGAGGATCACGAACGGGGTGCGGGCGAGGACGCCCCCGTGAGGGAGCGAACGCCACGACCCGGCGGGCGTCCGTCCTCCCGCGGCGATCCTCTGCGCGTCGAGATCGAGCGCGACGAGTGCGACGTCGGCCGGAACGCCGAGGAGAACCTGGTTCGTGATCGTGCCCGATCCCGCGAAGGAGCCGACGAACTCGACCGTTTGGCCCGTTTGTTCCTGCCAGCGGGCCGCGAAGGCCGGGAAGACGCCCTCGTTCATCGCTTCCCCCGCGATGCTGAACCCGTAGAACACGATCGTCCGGGGCGCGCCGGAGGACCGCCGAAAGAGCGCGGGCCACGCCGCCCAGAGCAGGAGCGCCGCGCAGAGGAGCGCGGCGAACGCGGTCCGGGACCGGCCGAATGCGGCGGACCCGTACCCGCCGGGACTTTCGCGCTCGGAAATCGTCATGGGGAGTGCGGTCATTCTCTCAGATTCCGCCGCCGAGCGGCTCCTCCGGCACACCGGTTGCACAAAGGCCGGGAGTTCGAGACCGAAGATTCTGATCCTGCTGGCTCTGGGCGCGCCGCTCGCCGTCTTCGGCCAGGGCGCGTCGGGACCTCCGGAGTCCGTGCACGAGGACGTCGCGCGGCTTCTTCGGCGGCGGGGACGCCGAATACGTCCAGGTGCGGATCGACGGCGTTCCCGTCGGCGACGCGAACTCCGGGATCGTCGACTGGCGCACGCTGTCGGCCGACCGGATCGAGCGGATCGAGGCGGTGCGCGGCGCCGCTTTACCGAAAAAGGACCGGGTTCGCGCGCGCCGCGGACTTAACCGTGGGCGGGCAGGAGCGCGCGGAGCTCGGGCGGAAGCGAGAAATGGACGTCTTCCCGCACCGTCTCGAACTCTTCGACGGTCCGGACGCCGAGCGCCGTCCGCGCGTACCCGACGACCTCCCAGACGAGGACCTCCGGCGCGGACGCGCTCGCGGTGAGCCCGAGGACGCTTCACGCCCTCGAGCCACTCGTCCGGATCTGCGCCGCGCGCTCGATCAGATGCGACGGGATGCCGTGGCGCATCGCCACCTCGCACAGACGGATGGAGTTCGAGCTGTTCGGCGCGCCGAGCACGAGCAGGAGGTCGGCCGTCGGCGCCATCGCCTTGACCGCGTCCTGGCGGTTCTGGGTCGCGTAGCAGATGTCGTCCTTCTGGCCGGGCTGCCATCTGCGGGAAACGGCGGCGAGGATCGCGACGATCTCCCGGGTGTCGTCGAGCGAGAGGGTCGTCTGCGTGAGATAGGCGACGCTTCGCGGGGTCGGGGACCTCGACCGTCTCGGCTTCCTCGACGCGAGCCCACGACGACCGTCGCTTCGGGGGCCTCGCCGAGCGTACCGACGTCTCGACGTGCTCCCGTGGCCGATGAGGATGATCGTGTAGTCCTGCCGGGCGTAGCGGATGGCCTCCAGGTGGACCTTCGTCACGAGAGGGCAGGTGGCGTCGATCTGTCCTGAGTCGCGGTCGCGCGCTCTCGGACGACGGCCGGGCCGACGCCGTGGGCCGAGAAGATCGAGCCAGGCGCCCTCGGGGACCTCGCAGACCTCCTCGACGAACACGGCGCCCTTCTTGCGCAGCTCGTCGACGACGTAGCGGTTGTGGATGATCTCCTTGCGGACGTAGACCGGGCCGCCGCAGACCTCGAGCGCCTTCTCGACGACCTCGATCGCGCGCACGACGCCCGCGCAGAAGCCGCGGACCTTGGCGATCATCAGCTTCTCGACGTGCGGCGCGGCGGCGTTCTCCGACATCGTCTTCGATCATATCGCGCGGGTGCGCATTCCAGGTGCGACCCGGAGCCGCTTCGGGCCCCGGAATTCATCTGTCGTTCAACATTGAGGCGCGGCGAGGCGCGAGCCCGATCCGCCGTCGCTCTGACGAGCTATGGCGGATTGATCGCCAACCGAGGATGCGTGAATCTCCAGCACGCTTGAGGCCTCGATCCGCCGAAGCCTTGGCGAAGGCGGACGGGATGCGGGCTCGACCGCGAGAGCCCGAGGCATACCGGGGCGTATGTCGCAGGGTCTCGCGGGGGGCACGCGCCCGTCCGGCTCGATGCACCGCCGCGCGTGCCGGCCGGTATACTTCGTTTTGTGAGGACGCTGTTTCTCAACCCCCCCTCCTTCGACGGCTTCGACGGCGGCGCCGGATCGCGCTACCAGGCGCGGCGCGAAGTCCGCTCCTTCTGGTATCCGACATGGCTCGCGCAGCCGGCGGCGCTCGTTCCCGACAGCCGGCTCGTCGACGCGCCGGCGCGGGGGCTCGGGCTCGCCGACGTGCTTCCGATGGCGTCCGAATACGAGCTCGCGGTCCTCCACACGAGCACCCCGTCCTATCCCTCGGACGTCCGGGTCGCCGAGGCGATGAAGGAGCAGAACCCGAAGCTCAGGATCGGGTTCGTCGGCGCGCACGTCGCCGTCTCTCCCGAAGCGTCCCTGGCGGCTTCTCCGGCGGTCGACTTCGTCGCGCGGAGCGAGTTCGACTACACGATCGCGGAGGTCGCGGAAGGACGCGATTTCGCCGCGATCGACGGACTGAGCTGGCGCGACGGCGGCCGTCTCGTCCACAACCGGGAGCGGGCGGCGATCGAAAACATGGACGCGCTGCCGTCGGTCATCGACGTCTACCGGCGGGACCTCGTGATCGAGGACTACTTCATCGGATATCTGGAGCACCCGTACGTCTCGCTGTACACCGGGCGCGGGTGCCGATCCCGCTGCACGTTCTGCCTCTGGCCGCAGACGATCGGGGGACACCGGTACCGGACGCGGTCGCCCGGGAACGTCGCGGAAGAGATCCGCCGCGCGACGGAGTACTTCCCGCAGGTGAAGGAGTACTTCTTCGACGACGACACGTTCACCGACGACGGGCCGAGGGCCGAGGAGATCGCGCGCCTGCTCGGCAGGATCGGCGTGACGTGGTCGTGCAACGCGAAAGCGATCGTCCCGTACGAGACGCTGAAGGTGCTGAAGGACAACGGACTCCGGCTGCTCCTCGTCGGCTACGAATCGGGCTCGCAGCAGATCCTGAACAACATCCGGAAAGGGACGCGGATCGACTGGGCGCGGCGGTTCACCGAGGACTGCCACAGGCTCGGCATCGTCATCCACGGAACCTTCATCGTCGGTCTCCCCGGCGAGACCCCGGAGACGATCGAGGAGACGATCCGTTTCGCGCGCGAGATCAACCCCCACACGATCCAGGTCTCGCTCGCCGCGCCGTACCCCGGAACCGAGCTCCACCGCCAGGCCGTCGAGAACGGCTGGTTCGTCGATTCGGGGCTCGTGGCGCAGGACGGCGTCCAGGTGAGCTCGCTGGAGTATCCGGGACTCTCGCACCGCGAGATCTTCGAATCGCTCGAGCGCTTCTACAAGCGCTTCTATTTCCGTCCGGCGAAGATGGCGGAGATGGCGTGGGAGATGCTCTCGAGCGCCGGGATGATGAAGCGCCGGCTCCGCGAGGGCGCCGAATTCCTCCGATTCATGACCGCGCGCGAGGACCAGGCCTGAACCTGAAGGAGCTCGTCGTCACCGGCGACGACTTCGGATTCTCCCGCGGCGTCAACCGGGCGATCGCCGAAGCCCACGATCGCGGGATCCTGACCGCGGCGAGCCTGATGGTCACCGGCGCGGCCGTTGCGGAGGCGGTCGCGATCGCCCGGGAGCGCCCCTCCCTCGCCGTCGGGCTGCATCTCGTCCTCGTCTGCGGGAGGCCCGCGTCGCCGGCGTCGTCGGTCCCCTCGCTGGTGCGCGCGGACGGCGCCTTCCGCGATTCGCCGGTCGCGGCCGGGTTCGTCTACCAGTTCTCGCGGCGCGCCCGCGCCGAGCTCCGGCGGGAGATCCGCGCGCAGCTCGAAGCGTTCCGCGCGACCGGCCTCGCCCTGTCGCACGTCGACGGGCATCTGCACCTGCATCTCCACCCGGTCGTGCTCGCGATTCTCGGCGACTTCGCCGCCGAGTTCGGCATCGCCGCGGTCCGGCTCCCGGCCGAGGAGCTCCGGCCGGCGCTCGCGTTCGACCGCTCGGACCTCGCGAGGAAACTGGTCTGGTCGGCGATCTTTCGGCGGCTCCGCCGGAACGGCGAGCGGAGGCTCTCCGGGAAGGGAATCGCCTTCGCGGACCGTGTCTACGGCCTCTACCAGACGGGCGGGATCACGGAGGCCTATCTCCTGTCGCTCGTCTCACGGATCGGAGAACGGACAAACGAGATCTACGCGCATCCCGCGCTTCCCGAACCGGGAGAATCGCTGAACGGGCCGGCGGGCGCCGGTCCGCGGGAGCTCGCCGCGCTCGTCAGCCCGCGGGTCCGGCAGTCGATGGAAGCGCACGGCGTGAGGGCGGCGACCTACGCCGACTTCTCCGCATCGCCGCCGGCGCTCGCACGAGGATGATCGCGGCGGTCGTCCGGGCCGCGCTCTACGCTTCGTGCGCCGGCTCGATCGCCTACGCTCTCTTCGCCGTCGCGGCCGCCCGCGAGTTCTTCTCCGAAGCGTCTCCGCCCGAGCCGTCCCGACTGCCGCCGATCTCCGTCCTCAAGCCGATCCGCGGCGCGGAGGAAAACGCCGAGGAGAACTTCCGCACTTTCGCCGAGCAGGATTACCCGGAGTTCCAGCTCGTCTTCGGCGCGCTCGACCCGGCCGACCCGGGTCTCGAGGCGGCGCGGCGCACGAAGGCCGCGCATCCCGGCCTCGACGCCGAGGTCGCCGCGGGCGGCGCGCGCGGCGACGGGAATCCGAAGGTCCGCAATCTCGCGAACCTCGAGCCGCGCGCGCGGCACCCCCTGATCCTCGTCTCCGACAGCGACGTCCGGGCGCCGCGCGGTTATCTCCGCGCGATCGCGGCGGCGGCGGCCGGGCCCTCGGTCGGCGTGGTCACCTCTCCGTACCGCTCCCGCGGGCGCGGACCGGGCGGGATCCTCCAGGCGCTCGGGAACGCGACGGAGTTCCAGCCGTCCGTCTTCGTCGCCCGGAAGCTGGAGGGGCTCCGATTCGCCCTCGGCGCGGGGACTCTCGTCCGCCGCGAAGTGCTCGAATCGATCGGCGGCTTCGCCGCTCTCTCTCCCTATCTCGCCGACGACCTGATGCTCGGTCTCCTCCCCGCGCGCGCCGGCCGGAAAGTCGTGCTCGCTCTTCCGATCCTCGACCACGAGCTCGGGCGCGTGACCTTCGCCTCCTTCGCCCGGCGGCAGATCCGCTGGAACCGCGGGATCCGGGCGGCGCGGCCGGGCGGATACGCGGGGCTCGTCTTCACGCAGGCAACGGTGCTCGCGATCCTCCTCATCGCCGCGACCGGAGCGTCGCGCCTCGGAATCGCCGTCGCGGCCGCGGCGATCGCGGCGCGCCTCGCGATGGCCTGGATCGTCGGGGCCGGCGCGCTCGCCGACCGCTCCGTCCGGCGATGGATCGCGCTCGTGCCGCTGCGCGACGTCGCGGCATTCGCGCTCTGGGTCGCCGGCTTCTTCGGACGGACGGTCGAGTGGCGCGGCGAGCGGTACCGCGTCGGACGCGGCGGCCGGATCGCGCCCGCCCGGCCGCGGTGAAGATCCTCTCGCGGGCGTTCCTGGCCGCCGGGGTCGCGCTCTTCCTCTGGCTGCTCTACCGGATCGGCCCGGCGACGCTCGCCGCGGATCTCCGCCGCGTCGGCGCGAAGCTCCTCTTCCTCGTCGCGCTCGGCGGCGTGACGTTTGCGCTGGACACTCTCGGCTGGCGCTTCGGGCTGCCGGCGGCGGAGCGTCCCCGCGTGCCCTTCCGGTCGCTCTTCGCGATGCGGATCGCCGGCGACGCGGTCAACTACGTGACGCCGTCGGCCGCGATCGGGGGCGAGCTCGTGCGGATCGCGCTGCTTCGGCGGTTCGTCGCGGCCACACCGGCGATCGCATCGGTCGTCCTGCTGGTGATGACGCAGTTCTTTTCGCAGGTCATCTTCGTCGCCGCCGGAATCGTGTACTGTCTGCCGCGTCTGCGGGCCGGGGGGTGGGCGGCGGCCGCCGCGATTCCGGCGGGGATCCTCGCGGCGCTCGCGGCGGGTCTCGTCTTCCTCGCGGTCCGGTCGGACGGGTTCCGGCGGATCGACCGGTTCGCCCGGCGGTTCTCCTGGCTGCGCCGGTTCGCCGACGCGGAGCACGCCGGGGCGCTCGACGACGCGATCTTCGGCGCGTTCCGGAGCCGCCCGCTCGACCTCGCCGCGGCGGTCCTCTCCTTCCTCGGCGCATGGAGCGTGGGCATCGTCGAGGCCCGCCTCGTCATGGGCTGGCTCGGAGCGCCGGTCGCGTGGGGCACCGCGTTTTCGATCGAGGCTCTCTCCGTGCTGATCGAGACGGCGTTCTTCTTCGTGCCCGCCAAGGCGGGGACGCAGGAGGGGCAAGGTCGCGATCTTCGCGGCGCTCGGGCTCGCGGTTTCGCACGGGTTCGCGCTCGGCGTCGTGCGGCGGCTGCGCGAGCTGACCTGGGCTTTCGTCGGCCTGGGGACGTTCGCGGTCCTCGAGCGGAGGCGGTCCGCCGCGGAGCCGCCCCGACGAAAGACCGTCGCGGAACCGTGATCCTCCCGATCAGGGAGTCGGAAGAGACCGCGACCGGCGAGTCAAAAACCCGCGGCGCCGCGGCGTCATCGCGAATGCACGGCCGGGCGGCCGCGCTCGAGATCGCGCCGAAGCTTCGTCACGATGCGGTACACCTGCGTCCGCGGCACCTTCGCGCCCGGGCCGTCCTTCTCGACGCGATCGAGGGTCGCCCGGGCGAGCTCGACGGGAAGGGCGGTGAATCCGACCAGCCCCTTCGGAGCTCCGGCGCGCTGGAGCGCGAGCACGTAGTCGGACGCATCGCCGAGGTCGCGGCGCGCGAGCGCGAAGACTTCCTCGCGGGCGACGCTCTCGGGGAGATAGCTCCGCCCTTCGGTCCGGTCCGAGCCGGCGTCCTTGAGGATGTTGACGAGCTGGAGGGCCTCGCCGAAGCGCGCGGCCCGCTCGCGAAGGAACGCCGCGGCCGGCGCGAGCGCATCGCGGCCGAGGAGGAAGAGGTCCGTCAGCATCTCTCCGACGATTCCCGCGACGACGTAGCAATAGGAGCGGAGGTCGTCGAGGCCGGTCAGCCGGAGCTCCCCGCCTTCCGACATCCGGCCCACGAACCGGGCCATTCCTTCGGCGGACGCGACGACGTGCTCGCGAATCGTCGCGGCGGCCGCCGGAGAGAGCGCCCGGAAGTCGGCGAGCACCGAGGGAGACTCGCGAAGGAGCTCCAGATAGCCCTCCTGCGCGCACGGCGGAACCGCCGTCCACCGGCGCGCGGCGGCGGCTTCCGCTTCCGGATTCCCGCCGCGGAGGAGCGCCGCGAATTCCCCGAGCGCTTCGATCCGCCGCCCGGGAGGCCAGAGCGTCGCGTCCTCGAACGTGTCGGCGATCCGGAACAGGAGGTACGCGATCCCGACTTCCCGGCGCGTCGGCTCCGGCAGGAGCGGGATCGAGAGGGCGAACGTTCGGCTCGTCCGCTCGAGCAGCCGCCCGACGTCCGCCATCGCGGTCATGCCTCCGCCGCGACGACGGCCGGCAGGACGTCGGCGAGGCGTTCCATCGCGCGCCGCGTGCGGCTCGCGAGGAGGAAGAGCGCGGCGATCTCGCGGGGCCGGAAGATCGCGCGAGCGACGACGGCCAGGCGGTCGATGCGGTCGCCGGTCCAGGCGCGGCGCACGGAGTCGGGCAGTTCCTCACCGGCCGCGTCGAGGACGGCGCGGATCGCCACGAACGGAATTCTTGCGCGCGCGGCCGCTCGGGCCCATCCGGCGGATTCGAGATCCGCGCCCGCGTTCTCGGCGTCCGGATGCCGGGCGAGGAGCGCCTCCTTTTCCGCCGCGGTGAAGCAGAGCCGGTCGCCGGAGACGAGCGCGCCGACGCGGTCGGCGCGTGTCGCGGCGCGATCCAGGAGATCGCGATCCGCGGACCATTCCTCGCCGTTGCCGGCCCGCACTCGCCGCGCCGCGATCACGTCTCCGGACCGGAGATCGGGAGAGAGACCGCCGGCGAGGCCGGCGCCGATCGCGCCCCGAAGGCCGAACGCGCCGATCCATGCGCTCGCGCGGCTTTCCGCCCGCGCGGCGCTCTCGCCCGTCGCGCCGAGGAGCACGTTCGTGCCGGCGATTCGGGCGCGCCAGACCCGCCGTCCGGCGGGCTCCGGCGCCGACGACCGGGCGAGGAGGGGCGCCAGCTCTTCCGGGAGCGCGGTGAAGATCCCGATCACGCCGCCGCCGTCCGGCGTCCGCCGGAATCGCCGCGGCCGCGGAACCAGGCGACCGCGCGCGCGAGCGCGTCCTCGATCCGGCTCTGCGGCAGCCCGAGCTCCCGGATCGCCTTCGAGGAATCGAAGTACATCCGGTGGCGCGCCATCCGCGCGCTCTCGAGCGGAACGCGCGGCTCGCGCCCGAGGATCGGTGAGATCCACGTGTCCACGGCGGCCGCCGCGATCGGCAGCCAGTGGGGGAGCCGGATCCTCGGGGCGGGAACGCCGCTCGCCTCCGCGAGCCGGTCGAAGATCTCCTTGAGCGTCATGTTGCGGTTTCCCAGGATGTAGCGCTCGCCGGGCCGTCCCTTCTCCGCCGCGAGCACGTGGCCTTCCGCGACGTCGCGAACGTCGACGAGGTTCAGGCCCGTGTCGACGTACGCCGGCATCCGGCCGGCCAGGAAGTCGACGACGATCCGGCCGGTCGGCGTGGGCTTCGCGTCGAGCTCGCCGACCGGCGTCGAGGGGTTGACGACGACGACGGGAGCGCCCTGCGCGGCGTACCGCAGCGCGATCGCCTCCGCCCGCACCTTGCTCCGCTTGTAATGTCCGATCACCGCTTCCTCCGCGGCGGCGTCCTCCTCCGTCGCGGGGCGGCCATCGCGCCGGGGAGCGAGCGTCGCGACCGAGCTCGTGTGCACGATCCGCCGCGCGCCGGCGTCGACGGCCGCGCGCAGGACGTTCTCCGTTCCGCCGACGTTGGACGCGTAGAGCTCGGCCGGGTCCCGGCTCCAGAGCCGGTAGTCGGCGGCGCAGTGGTAGAGCGCGTCGATTCCCGCCGCGGCGCGCGAAAGCGATGCCGGGTCGCGGAGATCGCCGCGCGCGATCTCGACGGGCAGCCCCTCGAGGGTCCCGAGCGGGCTGCCGGGACGGACGAGACAGCGCACCGGACGGCCGCGGGCGAGCAGCGCGCGGACGACGTGGGCGCCGACGAAGCCCGTTCCTCCGGTGACGAGATCGGGAGCGTTCATCGCCGTGCGGCGCCGGCGCGAGCCGCGCGGCGTCCTTTCAGCCGAGGAGATTCCACGCGGCGAGCCGCACCATGTCGCCGGGATGCTTCGGCAGATCCTTGACGACCGACGCTTCGAAGCCGGAGTGCATCGCGCAGTTCCGGCAGAGATCGTCCTGCCGTGATTCCCAGTACTCCCAGTCGGTCCCGTTCCAGAACTCGTCCCAGGAGAACGTGTAGCTCTTCCCGATGAGATAGCAGGGCCCCTTCCAGCCGCGCGGCGTGAACGTCACCGTGCTCCAGGGCGAGCAGTCGTAGTCGCGAAGCCCCGCGGCGAACTCGAGGAACATCGGAGTGGAGGTCAGCCGGTATCTCTTCGAGATCTCGAGGATCCGGCGGAACTTCGCCTGGATCTCCGAGCGCGTGAGAAAGATGTCCCGGTCGACCGACTCGTAGTGATAGCCGGGGGTCACGAGCATCCCCTCGACGCCGAGCCCGGTGAGGAGGTCGCAGAGCTCTTCGACCTCCGCGACGTCGGTCTCCTTGAAGATCGTCATGTTCGCCATCATGTGATGGCCGAGCCGCGTTCCCTGCCGGATCATCTCGATCGCGCGATCGAACGTTCCCGGCGCGTCGCACACGCGGTCGTGTGTCTCGCGCATTCCGTCGAGATGCACGTTGATCATCAGCCGCTTGTGCGGGGCAATGACCCCGTAGACCTTCCGGTCGAGGAGCAGGGCGTTCGTGCAGAGATAGATGTGGCGCTTCCGCGCGATGATCCCCGCGACGAGATCGGAGAGCTCCGGGTAGATCGTCGGCTCGCCGCCGCAGATCGAGACGACCGGCGCGCGGGACGTCTCGACGGCTTCGAGACATTTCTCGAGCGGCAGCCGGTCCTGGACGCGCCCCGTGTGGCGTTCGGTCGCGCAGCCGATGCATGCGAGATTGCACGTGTACAGCGGCTCGAGCATCAGCACGAACGGATAGCGGCGGTTTCCCCGCACCGCGTTGCGGAACTGGTGCCGGATCATGTCGGTCGTGATGTGGATCGGGAACCTCATGGGAATGCCGCTTCTCCTCGTTCGTACGTCGCCAGGGCCCAGAGCGGGAAGTACGTCGCGTAGAGGTGGTACTTCAGGTAGAACACCTTCGGGAAGCCCGTTCCGGTCCAGAACGGATCCTCCCACGAACCGTCCTTCTTCTGCCGTTCGAGAAGATACTCGACTCCGCGGCGGACGGCCTCGCTTTCGAAGACTCCCGCGCAGAAGAGCGCGAGGAGCGCCCACGCGGTCTGCGAGGGAGTGCTCGGACCCTTCCCCCGGGCGTCCGGATCGTCGTAGGACAGGGGGAGCTCGCCCCAGCCGCCATCGCCGTTCTGACGGCGTTCGACCCATTCCGCGGCCTCGCGGAACGCCGGTCCGGACGTCGGCTCTCCCGCGCGGCGCAGCCCCCGGAGCGCGAGCCAGGTCCCGTACAGGTAATTGCACCCCCAGCGCCCGTACCAGGTCCCGTCGGGATGGCGCTTTCCGGCGAGGAACGCCACCGCGCGCCGCACGGCGGGATCCCCGGGCGCGACGCCGAGGCGGCCGAACGCGTCGAGCGTCCTCCCCGTGATGTCCTCGCAGCTCGGGTCGATCATCGCGTTGTGGTCGGCGAACGGGACGAACGTCAGGACGTCGCGGTCGCAGCCCCGGTCGAACGCGCCCCACCCGCCGTCGGCGTTCTGCATCGCGAGCTGCCAACGCAAGCCTCGCGCCAGCGCGTCGCGGCGGCGGTTCTCGCCGCCCGGATCTCCGAAACGGACCCGCGAGAGCGCGGCGAGCACCTCCGCCGTGTCGTCGGTGTCGGGATAGAACGCGTTTCGGTACTCGAAGAACCAGCCGCCCGGCGGCGTCGCCGGAACGCGCCGCGCCCAGTCGCCCTCGACCCTCACCTCGCGGTCGAGGAGCCAGCGCGCGCCGGCGAGGACCGGCTCGTCGCCGGCGCCCGATCCCGATTCGAGGAGCGCGTGCAGGGCGAGCGCCGTGTCCCACACCGCCGAAAAGCAGGGCTGGATCCGGAGCGTCCCCGCCTCCTCGATCTCGAGCCGCTCGAGCTCCCGAACCTGCGAAGCGATCCGCGGGTCGTCGGCCGGGATCCCGAGCGCGCGGAACGCAAAGATCGTGTTGACGATCGGAGGGAAGATCGCGCCGAGACCGTCGCTGTCGGCGAGGCGCTCCTCCGTCCACGCCGCGGCCCGTTCGAGCGCGCGGGCGCGGAGCGGTTTCCAGGGAACGTGTTCGAGCGCCTTGAGCGCGCGATCGAGCCCTCCGAACAGCGCGCGCCAGAATCGTTCGCGCGCCGACCGTGAGGGGGCCGCTCCCGGTTCCGGAGTGGCGGGGGCGGCGAGCTCGCCGATTCCGACGCCGTCCGGCACGCGGTGCGCCGGACGCCTCGCCCAGATGATCGAGAGCGGCACGACGATCGCTCGCGACCAGGAGGACATCCGGTAGATCGAGAGCGGGAACGCGTCCGGCAGCAGGACGAGCTCCGGAGGAACGGCGGGACAGCGCTCCCACGGGTACTGTCCGAAAATCGCGAGGTAGATCTTCGTGAACGAATTGCACGCCTCGATGCCGCCGAGCGCCGCGATCGTGCGCCGCGCGCGCTGCATGTGCGGCGCCCGCGCGTCCTCTCCCTCGAGCTTCAGCGCGAAATACGCCTTCACCGACGCGCTCACCTCGGCCGGCCCGCCCGGATAGGTCGCCCAGCCCCCTTCCGGGAGCTGCTTCCCCCGGAGATAGGCGGCGGCCTTCTTCGTTTTTTCCCCGACGCGCCCGAGGAAATGGAGCGTCAGGACGTATTCCGATTCGAGAATCGTGTCGCCCTCGAGCTCGCCGCACCAGTGGCCATCCTCCCGCTGGATCGACAGCAGGTGAGCGCGCGCGGCGCCAATGGCCGTCGCGGCTTCGGGCGCGGATGGCGATGTGTCGAGGAGTGGCATTTCGTCCTTCCCTCGCCGGAAACCGAATTATACGAAAGCACGCCGGCGCCGAACGCGAAGAGCTCCTCCGGAAATCCTTCTCAAAACCGGATTCTCGCGTCGATGCCGTGCGCGTCCGGCAGAAGTTCGAGCGTCGCCCGGCCCCCGCCCTCCTCGGCCTGGTGACGGTGGACGAGCCATCGGCCCGTGACCGTCCCGAGGACCGCTCCGGCGAAGACGTCGCTCGCGAAGTGGGCCTGCGAGTTGATGCGGTCGAAGCCCACGAGCGTCGCCGCCGCGTAGGCGAGGCCGGGAACGATCCAGCCGGGAGATCTCGCGGCGATGACCGAGGCGACCGCGAAAGCGACCGTCGTATGGCCCGACGCGAACGACGCATTGCTCGAGCCGGGCTCGAAGACGGTTTCTCCGTTCGAGTTGATCGGCCGCTCGCGCCCGGAAATCCTCTTGATGACGTTGTCGAGGAGACCGGCGATCACCGCCGCCTCGAGCGCATCCCTCCCCGTGTCCCGGGTCGCCGGGCTGTGAAAGACGAGGCCGGCGGCGATGAGCGACGCGGCGACGGCGAATCCGCCCTCCGCGCCGAACTGCTGGCTGGCGGTGGAGACCGAGTCGGTCGTCGAGGACCGGCTGTCGATCCCCTGTTCGTTGATCGATTTGTCGGCGAGGAACAGGCTGCCGAGGACGACGCCGAAGACCGCGGCCTTCTCGCGGTCCTGCCGATCCCACGAGAGCGGCGCCGTGATGAGGCCGATCGTGTCCCGGCCGTATCTCCGGGCCTCGTTTCCCAGGGCGGGGAAGACGCCGCCCGGCGAGGCGGTGACGAGATCGGAAGACGCGGGAGAGACGGCCGAGTCCGGCGCGGGAAGGGCGGAAGGGTCGGTCGTCTGCGCCCCGGCCGGGAGCGCCGCCAGGACGAGGACCGCGCCGAGCGCGGCCCTCACCCGAGGGCGGCGGCGACGCGTTCTTCGCGGGCGCCGGCGATCCACCGGGAGTACCACTGCTCGAGCACGACGAGGAGCCAGAGCTTGTTCCATCGTTTCGTCATTCCGCTCGCGATGCGCCGCTCGAGGGCGCGGACGTCGACGATGCCGTCGCGGGCGAGCGCGCCGCGCCGGAGGCGGTCGAGGGCCGGGCGGCCGTCGCCGGCCGCTACCCATTGCTTGAACGGGGGAGAGAAGCCGTACTTGGGGCGTTCGAGGATCTGCCTCGGAAGCCACGGGGCGATCGCGGAGCGGAAGAGGATCTTCGTCGCGCCGGGCCGCACGAGCTGGGAATCGGTGAGCGAGAGCGCGAACTCGACGACGCGGCGGTCGAGCAGAGGCACCCGGACCTCCAGCCCGTGGGCCATCGACGCGCGGTCGACGAGCGCCAGATTGTTGTCCGGGAGATACGTCTTCAGGTCGAGGTGGCAGAGGCGCGCGGCGGGGGGCAGGTCCTCGCGATAGAAGCGGCGGAAGAGCCAGGCGGGATCGTCGGCGACGAGCGATCGATCGAAGATCGCCCGGCGCTCCTCGCGGGTGAAGAAACCGCGCAGCGCGAAATAGCGGTCGACCGCGTCGGGGGAGGCGAACTTCCGCACTCCCTCGACGCGCGCGGCCCAGACGCTGCCGCGGAGCGGCGCGAGCAGATGCCGGTCGGCCCACCCGATGAACGGGAGCAGGCCGGCGACCCGCCGCCGCCGCCCGTCGTAGGCGAGCGAGCTCTCGTGCCAGCCGTAGCCGCCGAAAATCTCGTCGCCGCCGTCGCCGGAGAGAACGACCTTCGCGCGGGTCCGGGCGAGCTGCGAGAGATGGAAGACGGCGAGCGAGGTCGCGTCGCTCACGGGTTCGTCGAACGAGCCGAGAACGCGGTCGATCTCCTCCCCGACGTCGCCGAGGACGAGCTCCCGCGCCTCGTGCCGCGTCGCGAATCGGCGCGCGGCGATCTCCGCGTACCGCATGTCCTCCTGGCCGCCGCCGCGGTAGGCGACGGTGAACGTCGGAACCGGCTCGGGGGAAGCCTCCTGGAGGAGCGCGGTGACGGTCGTCGAGTCGAGGCCGCCGGAAAGGAACGCGCCGACCGGGACGTCGGAGACCGCGTGGGAGCGGACCGCCCGGCGAAGGAGGCCGCGAAGCTCCTCGGGAGCGTCCGCGCCGAGCGTCGCGGGCTCGGGTTCCCAGTAGGGGAACACGGTCGTCCTGCCGTCCGCCGTCCGGAGGAGCGCGTGGCCGGCGGGGAGCTTCCGCACGCCGCGGAAGACGGCGCGGTCGAACGGCACGTATCCGTACGAAAGGTAATCGCCGAGGGCTTCCGGATCGAACTCTGCCGAAACCTTCGGATGCAGGAGGAGCGCCTTCGGTTCCGAGGCGAACAGGAAAGTGCTTCCCTTCTCGAACCAGTAGAGCGGCTTGATTCCGACCCGGTCGCGCGCGAGGAGCAGCGACCGGTCGCGCGGGTCGAAATACGCGAACGCGAACATCCCTTCGATGCGCTCGAGCGCCGCGCGGCCTCCGGCGGCGAGCGCGTGGAGCAGGACCTCGGCGTCTCCGGTCCCGCGGTACGGAAGATCGGGGCGCCGATCCGCCCGGCGGAGCTCGCGGAAGTTGTAGATCTCTCCGTTCTCGACGAGACGATGGCCTGCGACCTCGAGCGGCTGGTCGCCGGTTTCCGCGAGGTCGAGGATCGCGAGGCGGCGGTGGCCGAATCCGGCCGTGCCGCCGGCAAACACGGCGATTCCCTCCCCGTCGGGACCGCGATGCGCGAGCGCGCGGGTCATCCTTCGGAGGAGATCGCCGTCGATCGGCTCGTCGTCAAACCATCCGGCGATGCCGCACATGGAACGAGTCTGACGAAGATGAGATGAAAGCAGAATGAATGCAAGAGGAATTCGCCGCGTCCGGAGGAAAACTCAGAGCGCCGGGCAGGCCGCGTAGGCGCTGCCGGGCAGGTCGGAGAGGTGCGCCATCCCGGGGGTGGCGAGGATCTCGCCGTCCTCGGTGATGAGCGCCCCCTCGACGCCCGGCGCGCGCTCGAGCATGTCGATTCCCCTCCCGGGTCCGAGCAGGAATGCGGCGGTCGCGTGGCGGCCCGCGTCGAAAGCGGAGCGGGCGACGACGGTTGCCGACGCCGTTCCCCGCGCGGGCCAACCGGTCGTCGCGTCGAGAATGTGGTGATACCGGACGCCGTCGCGGACGAACCCGCGCTCGTAGTCTCCGGAGGTCGCGATCCCCGCATCGCCGACGACGCGCACCGTGAAACGGGCTTTCCCGGGGCGCCGGGGATCGCGGACGGCGACCGACCAGGGGCGCCCGTCGAGCCGGCTTCCGATCGTCCGGACGTCGCCGGCGAAATCGACGGTGGCGGCGGCGACGCCGGCGCGGCGCAGGATGTCGGCCGCGCGGTCGACCGCATATTCCTTGCCGACCCCGCCGAGGTCGATCTCCATCCCCTCCCGGCGCAGGAAGACGGTTCCGTTCCGGAGCGAGACGGCGCCGGCGCCGACGAGGGGAAGGATCGCTCCGATCTCTTCCGGCGTCGGAACGCGACCGCTCCGGAAATCCCAGGCGCGGCGCAGAGGTCCGACCGTCGGGTCGAAGCGGCCGCCGGTGTCCCGCGCGAGGGCGAGCGCCGAGCCGACGAGCATCCCGGTCTCCTCGTCGACGGCGACCGGCGTGCGTCCCGCGTTGCGGTTGATTTCCGAGACGACGCTCGCCTCCCGGTACCGCGAGAACTTCCGCTCGATCCGCAGCGCCTCGCTCTCGACGGCGCGGGTGATTCGTTCTCCTTCCGCCGGGCCGGAGTCCGCGACGAACTCGACCGACGCCCAGCCTCCCATGAGGGGGAAGCCGAGCCTGTACGCGGCGCGGGAAGGAGAGGAGCTCAAAACCGGAGCGTGAATCCGGCCGTCGCCGTCCAGACGACCATGTCGGCGGCGGAGATCGACCCGCCGCCTGCCGCCTCGGCGGAAGTCGGGATCGGAACGACGCGGTCGCGGCCACGCTGCGACTGGATGGTCGCTCCGAGCAACGCGGAAAGCGCGGGCGTGATGTCCTTCGAGACCGTCAGGCCGCCGAGCACGCTCCCGAACGCGGAAAGGCGGTAATCCGACGACATGAACTCCTGGGGGGCGGGAAACGCTCCCCCGTAGAACGACGCCCGGGTCTGCGTGTAAAGCCTCACCTCCGGGGTCACGATCCACCCGGGCTCGATCCGCTGGGCGTACGCGACCTCGAGCGTGTGGGCCCGGATTCCCCACGAGTCGTCGTAGTAACGGTAGGAGGCGCGGAGCGCCGCGTTCCACAGGTAGGCGTGCGCGTACTTCACGAACAGCGCGCGGCGCGACCGCGTGTCCGGCCGGTTTTCCGGGACCGTGACGCCGGCCGCCGGATCGCCGACCGGCACGACCTTGTACGGGTCGGTCAGGTAGCCCGAGAGCTGCATGAGCGAGGCCGAGACGTCGAGCACGTCGCGCTCGCCGAGCACCTGCGTCCAGCCGAGCGAATAGCCGTTCTCGTTCTTCGGATGATCGATGTGAGTCGTCACCGGCGAGACGACGTCGCGCGAAAAGGAAACGCCGTAATGAAGCGTCCCCAGACCGTGCGCCATCGTCCACGAATCGGCCAGCCCGAAGCCGCGCGCGAGATAGTCGTTCTCCTTCGCGTAGGAGAAGTCGATCACGGGCAGGTGCGCGCCGAATTTCCTTCCCCACGACAGCGAAACCGACTTTCGCTGGTCGCGATATTCCGCGCTCGGAAACGTCCCGCTCCGGATGAGATGCCCCGACGCGGACGTCGTGACGTCGGAGGTCGGATACGCGCCCGTCGGAGAGGCCCCCGAGATCGCATCGTAGCCGAGGGTCACGCCGAGCTGTCCCCGGCGGGACCCGAGGTCCTGCTGGAGGAAGAGCACCGGGTTGATCACCTGGGTGCGGCCGTCCGGCTCCTTGTAGAAGAGGACGCGGGAATCGAGGAACGACTGGGCCTGTGCGTGGCGGGCCGCGAGCGTGCCGAGCCCCGCCGCGATCCAGGGCATCGGCCGCCGCCGCGCGCGGCGATTTTTCCGGCGCCGGCGGTCAGTTGCAGCCACAGCCGCCGCCGGAAGGGCCTCCGTCGCCCGCCGCACCCTCCTTGCTCGCGTGGATGTGCTCGTGGAGCATCCGCGAGAGAACGTCCCCCTCGAGACTCATGATCGGATCGGCGAGATACGTGCGCCGCCACGCCTTGACGCCGCCGGTCTCCCGGAGCCCCGGCGCGACCCGGACTCCCGCTCCGGGCGAGACGGTGCCTCCGGCGAGGAGCGTCTCGACGGCTTCCTCGATCCGCGCGTGGACATCTTCCCCGCTCCCCTCGAACCGCCCGGCGAGACGGCCGCTGCGGTCGAAGACGAAGGTCGTCGGCATCGCTTCGACGCTGAACCGCGCGCCGGCCGCGCCGGACGGATCCCGCACGATCGGGAAATCGACCTCGACCGTGTCGAGAAATCCGGCGATCGTCTCGCCGTCCTCCTCGAGCGTCAGTCCGAGGACGGTCACCCCACGCTCGCCGTCGCGCCGCTGCAGCGCATCGAAGAAACGGAAGCTTCCGCGGCAGGGGGCGCACCACGTCGCCCAGAAATCGAGGACCACGACGCGCCCGCGATACGGCTCGAGCGAGACGCGCCTTCCGTCGAGATCTTCGAGGGCGAGATCGCCGAGCGTCGGGGCCGCCGCCGCGGCGGCCTGCCGCGGGGCGAGGGGAGCGGGCAGCGCGGCGGCGCTGCTCCCCATGAGTCCGGCGACGGCGGCGAGAACCGGGAGGGGACGGGGAAGGCGGATCATGGGCGCAAGTTTCCTTTCCCGGCGGCGGGACGGGCGGAACGGGCCGCCGCCGGAACGGCCCGCCGCGGACGGGGCGCCGGGGTTCGACCGCCGGCGGCGATCGGAAGGACCGCGAGGATCAGCGCGGCGATCGCGCGCCGGCGCGAGAGGATCTCGGATGCGGGGGCGCGGCGCGGAGGCACGCGGGAAACCTAGCGTCGGGGACCTAAACCCAGGATGTACGCGCGGTCAGGCCGCGTCGGGCGCGATCCGGAGCTCGGCCACGAACGTGCTCCCCGCCGGGGAGCTGTCGGCGAGGCGCGCGTCTCCTCCGTGGAGCTGCGCGATCGAGCGCACGATCGCGAGACCGAGCCCCGCGCCGGAGCCGTTCCCCTTTTCGCCGCGGTAGAAGCGCTCGAAGATCCGGTCGCGGTCCGCGGGAGAGACCCCGGCGCCTTCGTCGCTCACGCGAATGGAGGTCACGCCGGCGGCCTCGGAAACGTCCACTCGGACGCATCCTCCCTTCCGGGTGTGCTTGACCGCGTTGTCGATCAGGTTGATCGCGAGCCGGTGGATCAGCTCCTCGTCGGCCCAGACCAGCTGCTCGGGCGCCGGCGCGACTTCGATGCGCACGTTGCGCGCCTCCGCCCGTCTCCTCATCGCCCGCGCCGCGCCCGCGATCGTCTCGTCGAGGTAGAAGCGGGACCGACGCACGGGATAGTCTCCCGCGTCGGTCCGCGAGACGAGAAAGAGGTCCTCGACGATCTGCGAGAGCTTCCGCGACGTCTTCTGCACGACCTCGAGGGCCTCGCGGTACTCCGCCGACGGGCGTTCGGGCCGGGAGAGCGCGACGTCGGACTCCGCCTGGAGGATCGCGAGGGGCGTTCGCAGCTCGTGGGAAGCATCCGCCATGAAGCGGCGCTGCGAGGCGAAGGCGCCCTCCAGCCGCGCGAGGAGCTCGTTCAGCGTCCCGGCGAGCGCGCCGAGCTCGTCGCGGGGATTGCCGGCTTCGATCCGCTCGCCGAGGCTCGACGCCCCGATGCGCCGCGCCTGCCGACTCATCCGCACGACCGGAGAGAGGCTCTTCCGGGCGAGCACGTACCCGCCCGCCCCCGCGACGAGCAGCGCGACCGGGATTCCGGAGAAGAGCGCGGTGGCTGCGGCCCGGAGACGCCGCGTCTGGTCGTCGAGGTTCCGCGCCACGACGGCGACGAACCGCGACGAAACGACCGTGACCGGAAAGGCGAACGCGCGCACGCCGCCGCCGGCGGAAGCGCCCGGAACCGTGAACGCGCCGCGCGCACCCCCGGCAACCCGGCGCCCGATCGCGTCGCGGTCGGCTTCCGAGACCTCACGGGACCTCGAGGAGGCGGCCAGACGCCCGGCGGAGTCGAACACGAAGAGCGCCCGGTCGCTGTACCGGAAGTCGAGCGGCACCGCGCGCGCGAGCCGGCCTTCGCCGGGAGGAAGGCGGTCGAAGACGGCCGCGAGCTCGTGGGCGGTGTCCGCGAGCGACGCGTCGTTCTCGGCGCGGATCGCGCGGGCGATCGCGAGATAGCTCACGCCCGCGAACGCCGCCAGCACGGCGCCGAGAACGGCGCAGTACCAGAGCGTCAGGCGGGCGCGGACGGTCGGCGCCACGTCAGTTCCCGGCGTCCTCCAGCATGTACCCGGCGCCGCGGACGGTGTGGATCAGCTTGCGCGGGGTCACCTTCTCGAGGTTCCTGCGCAGGCGGTTGACGTAGACCTCGATGAGATTGGAGAAGGGATCGAACTCCTCGTCCCAGACGTGATCGGCAATCTCGGCGCGGCCGACGATCCGTCCGGCGTTGCGAGCGAGATACTCGAGGAGCGCGTATTCCTTCGTCGTGAGCGCGATCGGCTGCCCCTCCACCCGGACGCGGTGCGAGCGCGTGTCGAGCTCGAGTCCGCCGACGGAGACGACCGGGGCATCGGGCGCCCCGCGCCGGCGCAGCAGCGCGCGAAGCCGCGCGAGGAGCTCCTCGAACTGGAACGGCTTGACGAGATAGTCGTCCGCGCCGGCGTCGAGTCCGCCGACGCGGTCGGCGATCGCGTCGCGGGCGGTCAGCATCAGGATCGGCGTCGCCGCCCCTTCCGCGCGGAGGCGCCGGCACACCTCGAGTCCGTCGGGAGGAGGGATCATCACGTCGAGGACGATCGCGTCGTAGTCGGCGAGCCCGGCGCGATACAGCGCGTCTTCGCCGGCCGAGACGGCGTCGACGGCGTACGCGTTCTCGGCGAGCCCGCGCCGGATGATTCGCGCCATCTGGGGATCGTCTTCGACGAGGAGGATCCGCATCGGCTAACCCTAGCGTGACCGGATGAACGCAGGATGAATTCCCGCGTCCGCCGGTACACTCCGCGATGCCCGATTCGGGAGGACGTCCATGAACCCTCGCCGCCGTTGCCGGCTGCCCGTGATGTTTCTCGCGTCTCTCGCCCTGGCGGGATCCGCGGCGGCGCAGCCATCTTATCCGACGTTTCGGCTCGGCGTGTTCGCCGACGCGAACCTCGAATACTCGCTTTCGTCGCACGCGACCACGTTCTCGTTCGGCGAGATCGATCCGTACGGAGAGGCGAGGTTCTCCGAAGACTGGTCGGCGCTGGCGGAAGTGCTCTTCCAGCGCATCGAGCGCGGATCGAACTCCGACCAGCCGGGGAAGAACTCCGTCGAGGTCGATCTGGAACGGCTGTACCTCGCGTGGAGCCGCTCGGACGCGCTCCGCCTCCAGGCCGGCGAGCTCAACAGCGGCATCATCGACTGGAACGAGCGCGAGCAGGCTCCCAGGTTCCTCCAGACCCCCGTCGACGTGCCCTCGATGGCGCGGCGGTCGGAGCAGGGCGGGGCCTGGCCGCTCCACATGATCGGAGCGTGGGCTTCGGGGAACGCGCCGGGAGCGGCCGGCTTCCGGTACGGCGCGGGGATCGGCGCGGGCCGGGGCAGATCGCGGGACGACGTGACGTTCACCGGCGCCGCCTCGCCCGCCGGCGTCGCGTCGATCGCCTTCGCTCCCGCCGCCGTCCCGGGGTGGACGATCGGGGCGGCCGCGTTCGCCGATCGCATCCCGGCTCCCGAGGGAACGTATCGCGAGATCGACGAGACCCTCTCGACGACCTTCCTTCGCGGCCCGCTCGAGCTCCGGGGAGAGTGGGGGCGGATGGATCATCGTCTCGACGGCGTGACGCACCGGACCACCGGGTGGTACGCGCTCGCTTCGTGGCGGCTCGGCGGCGCGCTCGAGTCGCTCCGTCCGTACGTGCTCCTCGACCGGCTCGACGTCGCCAACGAGGAGCCGTATCTCTCGGACGTGCCGGACCAGCGCGCGTGGTCGGCGGGCGTCCGCTGGGACGCCAGCTCGCATCTCGTCCTGAAGCTCGATTACCAGTCGCAGCGCGCGCGGGCGCCGGAAGAGGAGCGCCGCATCCGCATGCAGGTGGCCGTGGCGTTCTGATGAGGCGGCTGGCTCTCGCCCTGATTCTCCTCGGGGGCGTTCGCGCCTCGGCCGGAGCGCCGGGGAGGGAGAATCTCGTCTTCGTCGCCGGAAAGGGCCGACCGGCGCCGTCGATCTCCTCGGCCGATCTCCGGCGGATCTGGCTCGGCCGGACCACGCGCTGGCCCGACGGCCGGCGCATCGTCCTTGCCGTGCGGCCGGCGTCGACGCCCGCGGGACGCTTCTTCTACGGAAAGGTGATCGACATGTCGGAGATCGATTTTTCGCGCCTCTGGCTCGGCATCCTCTTCCGTGGCGACGCCGAGTCCGCGCCTCGCGTGATCGGGCCGGCCGACGAGGTCCGGCGGTTCCTCGCCCGCGTTCCGGACGGCCTCGCGTTCCTGCTTTCGAGCGAGGTCGACCGGGACACGAAACCGCTCCGCCTCGACGGGAGGGAACCGGGCGAACCCGGATACCCGTACCGAATTCCGTGAGGAAGAGGAAACATTCGCGCCGCCGCCGCGGTTAGGAGAATGCTGAGGATGTCGGGAGTCTTCGGGAAGCTTCGGATCGCCGGATTCGCGGCGGCGCTCTCGGCCGCTGTCCCGGCGGCCGCGGCGACGTTTTCCGTCCTCTACGACTTCACCGGGTTCGACGCCGTGCAGCCCCAGTCGCCTCTGCTGATCGACGTGGACGGCGGCCTCGTCGGAACGTCCCCTTACGGGGGCGACTCGAGCCTGGGCTCCGTCTTCCGCCTTCCGGCGGGCGGCGCCGCCGGCTCGCTCCAGGTGGTGTACTCGTTCACGGGGGGCGCGGACGGCTCCGCCCCCATCGCGGGGCTCGTGGCCGATTCGGCGGGGAACCTCTACGGGGTCGCGGCGGTCGGCGGGGACTCCGGCAACGGAACGATCTTCGAGGTCGCGCGGAACGGGTCATCCTACGGGTTCGAGCGCCTCTATTCGTTCACGGGTGGTGCAGATGGAAGCGTCCCCGTCGGCGGGCTCGCGATCGACGCGGAGGGGAATCTCTACGGCACGACGGCGCGCGGCGGCGCGGGAGGATCCGGGACGGTCTTCCGCTGGAGCGCCGCCGGGGCGGGGCTGACGACCCTTTACGAGTTTTCGGCCCCTTCGTCGGGAATCAACGGGGACGGCGCTTTCCCCGAGGCGACTCTCCTGCGCGACGAATTCGGAGACCTCTTCGGGACGACGGCGGCGGGCGGACCGGCGGGCGACGGAGTCGTCTTCGCGCTCGTTCCCGGAGGATCGGGCTACTCCTTCTCGGTCCTGCACGCGTTCAGCGGCGGAGAGGACCAGACGACGCCGGTCGGCGGGCTGGTCGCCGACGGCTCCGGCGATCTCTTCGGCACGACGTCCGGCGACTTCACCGTGAGCCTCTTCGGCACCGTCTTCGAGCTCGAACGAACCGGACGGTCGTATGCCTACCGGACGATCCACACCTTCCAGGACGCGGAGGACGGCGCGACGCCGTACTCGTCTCTCCTCATCGACCCGTCTGGAGATCTCCTCGGCACGACCGCGGAGGGCGGCGCAGGCAATTCGGGCATGCTCTTCGAGCTCGTTCCGGCCGGCGGCGACTACGCGTTTCGCCTGTTCCATGACTTCGGAGGCGCGTTCGATGGAGCGACTCCCGCCGGAGGGCTCGTCGCCGATGCTTCCGGAAGGCTCTACGGAGCGACGCTCGCCGACGGGATCTTCGGCTGGGGCACGATCTTCGCGTTCACGCCGCCTCCGACGGCGGTCTCTCGAATCGTCGCCGCGACGGGAGAGCCGGTGGCGATCGCTCTCTCCGCGTCCGATCCGAGCCTCCCGGGAACGGCGTTCACGTACGCGATCGCCTCGCCTCCGGCGGCCGGGACGCTCTCGGCGATCACGGACGGAACGACGATCTACACTCCGGGCGGGGCTTTCACCGGTGAGGACGCGTTCACGTTCACCGCGACGGACGCGAATGGGACCTCGAATCCGGCGTCGGTGACGGTCGCGTCTCCGCCGCCGTCCCGGCGGGTCGTGCCGGCAGCGCGGCCCCCCCTTCCCCCGGCGCTCGAGCCCCGCCGCTGACCCTGCCGGGCCGCGGGTCGCCGGCCCTGGCCGGCGGGATCAGCGGATCGTTCCGAAGATCCGACGAAACGTCAGTCCGAAACGCCAGCCGGACAGCGCGTTGCGCGACGCGAAATCGTGACGGCCCTCCAGGATGAACTGGTTCGCTCCCGTTTTCCCGAGGCCGAGGTGCAAGGCGGCGCCGGCGCGCGCGCTCGTCGAGCGCCGGTTGTGGAAGATCGTGCCGTTCTCGCGGGCGTCGGTGGCGACGAGGAAGCCGGCGGTCGCGAGGACGTCCAGGCGAAGGCTTTCCGCCCGGATGACCGGGAACTGGGGAGCGATCTCGGCGATCGCCCGCAGATACCCTTTCTGGATCTCGAATGGCCGGCCGTAATCCCCGTCGATCCGCAGGCCGAGCCGCGCGGGCCGGACGACCGAGGCGAGGATCGACCAGTCGCTCCTCAGGAAGATCCGGTCCTGGCCGTCGGAAACGGGAACCACGGCCGAGCTCGGTCCGCGCTGCGTCTCGTAGCCGAGCCGAAGGATGCTCGTCGAGCCCGCGGAAGGCCTCCCGTCGAGGAAGATTCCGCCCCCCGTGAACCCGGAATCCGACAGCCGGGTCCCGTCGGCGCAGCAGTAACGGTTCGCGGCAGCGGTGCCGAGGACGCCGAGGGCGAAAGAGCGCGAGAGCCCGTAGGCGACCGACGCGTCCAGGCGGTAGAGACCGAGAGATCCGGCGATCTCGTTCCCGGTTCCGTTCGCGTCGGCGTAGAGAGGATCGATGACCGCGTCGAACGACGCCGCCGCGGTGATCTCCCCCGGCGCGGGGAGAGGAAGTCGCAGGACGAAGCCGGGCGGAGGTCCGCCGAACGCGAGCGCCGGCCCGAGGAGCGCCGCCGCCACGAGAGCGCGCCGCGGTCTCAAGGACGGGCGAAACGATCGCGCACGGTGTCGGCCAGAGGGGCGGCCAAACACCCGCCGCCGCCGCCCCCGGCAAAGGGCTTCACGAGCTCGAGAGAATCGAAGACGGCTCCCGTAATGTCGTGCGCTTCGAGGAGGAGCGAACCGCCTTCGAGACGAACCGTGACGAAACCGTAGACGCCGGCGAGAAAGGCCGAAAAGCTCTCCGGGTCGAACGTCGAAAGCACCGCTCCGCCTCCGCCCTCCACGACGTACGTCACGGGCGTATCCGGCGGCCCGGAGAGGCGGATCGGCTTCGAGCGTTCGTAGAGGTGTTCGTGCCCGGAGAAGACGACGTCGACGCCGTACTTCTCGAACAGCGGCGAAAGAACGAGCTGCTCGACGACGTTCGAGTTCTCCGACGTGAACGGCGGCTCGAAGACGGTGACGAACTTCCATGCGGCCGTGCTCGTCCGCAGGCCCTCCTCGAGCCAGCGGTACTGTTCCGAGTCCTCCCCGAAGGGCGAGCTTTCGACGTCGAGGCAGAAGAACTCGGCGTCGCCCTGGCGGAACGAGTAGAACCGCGGGTCCGGCGTGAGACCGTTGGCCGGCAGGTCGAAGACCTGGAAAAAGGGGGCGCCGCCGGCGGTGCGGACGTCGTGGTCTCCGAGGATCGGCAGGATCGGCGCGCCGGCGAGGAGCGGCGCGAACGGACCGAAGAAATTGAGGTCGTAGTCCTCGAGCCGCCCGGCGGGATAGTCGACGTCTCCGACGTGGAGGACGAGGTCGACTCCCTCGGCGGAAAGCGCTCCGGCGATCGCCGCCGGCACGACGCCTCCGGTCGTGTCGCCGATCACGCCGAACGAAACGCTTCCATCCGAGGGGCACCGTGGCGCGCGAAAGCGAAAGACGGGCGACGCGGCGGCCCCGTCGTCGAGCACCCGATACTCGTAGCGGGCCCCGGCTTCGAGGGCGGTGAGCGCGACCCGGTGGGAGACCTGCGCCCCTTCCTCTTCCGCGGTGAGCCAGCCCGGCACGGTCGCCGAGGCGATGCGCGATTCGCTCTCGATCCGGTAGGTTCCTCCCCACGAAGGGGACGCCGGCCGACGCCGGTACTCGACGGCCCCGACGGCGGCCGACGCCGTCCGCCAGAGCACGGAGATCGTCCGATCGTCGGGCCGCTGGAGATAAGGGCCGCGGGTGACGATCGCCGCCCTCAGGCGCGGCGTCCCCATTCCCGGGGCGGCGAACGCGACGAGGATCGCGGCGAGTCGCTTCATTCCCGCGACGTTAGTCCACCGGACCTAAATGCCGGATGTATGCCGGCGCGCCCTGATGCGTCTGCACGTGGACGGCGGGCCGGGGATGTGCGACGTTCCGTTCGGGGGGCATTCATGGAAACGGTCGGTTGGGACATCGCTCTTTCGGGCACGGTCGAGTCCGGGATCGAACGCGCGACCGCCGCGCTCAGAGAAGAAGGATTCGGCGTCCTGACCCGCATCGACTTGCAGAGGGCGTTTTCGGAGAAGCTCGGAAAGGAATTCCGCCCGTACGTGATCCTCGGCGCCTGCAATCCGAACCTCGCTTACCGCGCGCTGGGAAAGCGCCCGGAGGCGGGGCTCCTCCTTCCGTGCAACGTCGTCGTCGAGGAGTCCGCGCCCGGGCGCTGCGTCGTCCGCGTCGTCAATCCCGCGGAGATGATGAAGCCCGGAGGGCTCGATCAGGACCCGGAGCTCGCCGCGGTCGGTCGGGAGGCGGACGCCAGGTTGAGACGGGTCGTCGAGAAGCTTCGAGGATGATCTGCGACGCCCGGGCTTCCCGCGCGCGTCGCGGCGTTCGACCGATCATTTCGGCCGGATGACGCTGTCGCGAAAACGCCGCCCGTAGCCGCGAGATTCGTGCGCGGGACTCCGCCGATCCGCCTTCCGGTAGTCCGGCCTGTCGTTGATGCAGAGCTGCGCGCACGATTCGCAATACCGCTGATCGGCGATGGGGAATACAGCCCCGTAATTTCGGCAACGTCTGCAGAAGCCGAACACGTCAGACCTCCCGACGGCCAGCGCCTCTCATGGCCGACTCGACTCGTTTCGTGAGCGGAATCATAGACCTTGTTCGTGGAGAATACGTGCCGACCGGAATCGCCGGGGCCGTTATTCGGCGCCTTTCCGGCGCCAGACGGGTTCGAATCCCGTCGGGGCCCGGGAGCCCGACCTTGGTCGAAACCGCCGGGGGTCTGTGCTATTCTCCGCGCCTCCGCGGCGTGGCCCCATCGTCTAGCGGTTAGGACGTAGCCCTCTCAAGGCTAAAGCACGGGTTCGATTCCCGTTGGGGCTACCAACTCACTTCGTTCATTGACGTAGCCGTCTCGCGCCGCAAAGGCGCGGCGAAGCGCTGGCGCTCGACGAGGCCATCGTGCGCCGCGATCCGGTGAACGTGAACGCGCTCTTCAGCCTGGGCTACCACCAGCGCCAAGCCGGGCGGCTCGACGCAGCGATCGCTTCGTTCCGCACCGTGCTGAGCCTCGCCCCGGGCCGGGGCGCCGCCCACAATGACCTCGGCAATGCGCTGCTGCTGAAGGGTACGCGAAACGCGCGCTCACGGAGATCGAGCAGGAAACGAGCGAGATCTGGAAGATGGTCGGCCTGCCGATGGCGTACCACGCGCTCGGGCGCAAGGCCGACTCGGACGTGCGCTGGCCGCGCTGATCGCCAAGTACGAGAAGGACGCGCCCTCTAACATCGCTTACGTCTACGCGTTCCGCGGCGAGGTCGACAAGGCGTTCGAGTGGCTCGACAAGGCAGTGGAGTTCGGCGACCCCGGCCTGTCCGAGATCGTCACGGATAACCTGTTCGACAAGATCCACAAAGATCCGCGCTGGCTCCCGTTCCTGCGCAAGATCGGCAAGGCGCCGGAGCAGCTCGCGAAGATCGAGTTCGAGGTCACGCTGCCGCATTAGGAGGCCCGCAGCAGCGTACCCGACCGGCGCAGCCTTTCCGGTGCCGACTCCACCCGATAGAGCGATTCATCCGGATCAGCTCGTTGGCGCACTGCGGAAGAATGGCGAATCCCCGGCGGACGCGCTCGCCCGGCGTCGCGGCGTGGACCAAAGTCCAATACCGGTCCTCCGCGACCCACTGTACCGTCGCTAAATGGAGTCTCCGCGCACGCCAGGGAGTGCAGGCAGGTGAACCGCGCGTTCAGGGGCGCGCTCCTGGCGCTCGTCGGCTTGTCGGTAGGACTCGCGAGCGGAACGGCCTCGGCGATGTCGCTCACCTGGTCGATCACGGGCGGAAGGTTCGCGGACGGCGGGACCCTTTCGGGGACTTTCGAACAGAACCCGGCGGACACCCGGCCGTCGACCTGGAACGTGAACGTCGCGGGCGGCGGCTTCAGCTTTCCCGCGCGCAGCTACACGCCGGAGAACTCGGGTGTGCTGATGCTCGACTGGCCTCCCAACACCGAGCTGACGTACCACTTCATCGACCCGGCTGCGGGCAAACGGCAGGTGCGCCTGACGCCGGCAAGCCCCCTCGACGGCTCGGTCGCAACCGTGCCGCTCAGCTTTCTGGCCGGCAACGGCCGTGTCGAGTGCTTCAACTGCGCGCCATTCCGGAACATCATCGCCGGGTCGCTGGTGCTCACATCCGCCACGCCGACGCTGACCCTGCAGTCGATCGCGCCGGATCCGACCGTCGTCGGCGCCTCGACGACCGCGACGATCTCGATCGACGCGATCGCCGCCTTCGGCCCGCCGACCGGCTCGATCACGATATTCGACACCGGCGACGACACGATCTGCTCATTTCCGTTGCCCGCGACGTCGTGTTCGTTCGCGCCGACGGCGGCCGGGGGCCTCACGTTGTTCGCGCGATATACGGGTGACGCCAACTATCGGAGCGTCCTCTCGAACGAGCTGTCGTTCACCACCTTGCCGGCGGCGGTGACCACGGTGACCCTCGACCCGCTGCTGCCGAATCCAACCCTGATCGGCGGCGCGACCACCGCGACCGTCCACGTCGCGACGGTCATGGGTTACCCGTCGCCGACCGGTTTGATCACCGTGTACCTCAACAGCAACGGCAACACCCTGTGCACGATCACGCTGCCGGGCACGACGTGCACGTTCGCGCCGACGACGGGCGGCAACCAGACGGTCGGCGCGCAATACAGCGGCGACGCGAGCTATGCGAGCGGATTCTCCAACCTGCAGGTGATGACCGTTGCCCCCGTGCCGCCCGTGGTGACGCTCGTCTCCCTGGCGCCCAATCCGACGGCGGTCGGAACGGATACGACCGCGACGGCCACGGTCGGCACCGTGCCTCCGTTCGGCCCGCCGACCGGCACGATCACGGTGTTCGATACCCAGGGCAATTCGCTCTGCACGATCACGCTGCCGGCCACGACGTGCACGTTCGCGCCGACGACGCCCGGCAATCAGACGGTGGTCGCGCGATACGAAGGCGACGCCGACTATGACAACGGATTGTCGAACCCGGTTCCGCTCATCGTCAGGGCGCCGCCGACGATCGCCAAGGCCTTCGTGCCGCCGGGCATCCTGGTGAATGGGACGGCGACGCTGACGTTCACGCTGACCAATCCGAACACGGGCGCCGCGCTGACCGGCGTCGGGTTCACCGACACGTTCCCGGCCAGCGTCGAAGTAGCCGCGGTCCCCAACGCCACGACGTCCGGCTGCGGCTCGCCGAACTTCTCGCCGTCGGCCGCCGCCACCTCGGTGGACTTTTCGGGCGGAACCCTCGCCGCGGGCGGCACCTGCTCGGTGACCGTGGACGTCACGGCGACGGCGGGCGGGCTCAAGAGCAACATCACGAGCGCCGTCAGCTCGACCGAGGGAGGCACGGGCGGGACCGCCACGGCGTTCCTCGTAGTCGCGGCGCCGCCGGCGGTGGCGCCGCCGACGATCGCCAAGGAGTTCGGGGCGGCGAGCATCGTCGTGAATGGGACGACGACGCTGACGTTCGTTCTGACCAACCCGAACCCGGCGACCGCGCTGACCGGCGTGGGATTCACCGACACGTTGCCCGCCGGACTCACGGTGGCCAATGGCGCGGGCTCGGCATGCGGGGGGACGCTGACCTCGAGCGGCGGCGACACGATCGCGCTCGCGGGAGCCACGATCGCGGCGAGTGGAACCTGCACGTTCCCGGTGACCGTCGCGGGCACGACGGCCGGCGCCAAGAACAACGTCACGGGCGCCGTCACCTCGACCGAGGGAGGCACGGGCGGGACCGCGTCGGCCAGCCTCACGGTGATCGCGCCGCCGACGCTCGTGAAGTCCTTCGGGGCGGCGAGCATTGTCGTCAACGGGACCACGACTCTGACCTTCCTGCTGACGAACCCGAACGCGGCGACGGTTCTGACCGGCGTGGGCTTCACCGACACGCTGCCCGCCGGCCTGGTGGTGGCCACCCCGAATGGTCTGACGGGCGCATGCGGTGGCGGCACGATCACCGCGGCCGCCGGCGCCGCCGCTCTCAGCCTGGCGGGGGCGACACTCGACGCGGGAGCCCCGTGCCAGTTCGCGATCGACGTCCTGGGGGCGGCCACGGGAGTTCAAGTCAACACGACGGGCGCGGTGACGTCGGCCAACGGCGGGGTCGGCAGCGCGGCGACCGCGTCGATCACCGTCCTGGCGACGTCGCCGATCGCGCCGATCCCCACGCTGTCGGAGTTTGCGCTCGCCGTCCTCGCGATCGCGCTCGCCCTGATCGGTCTCCGACGAATTCTCGTAATGTAGCGGCGCCCGTGGGACTCGTCGCTCCCGGCGGCCTCCGGTGAGATTTCCCGCCGTGGCTGCCGCTTCCTCGATGGATCAGCGGACTCGATCTCGCTTTCGAATATCGACCGAAGTCGTCACCGCCCGCCCGGCGTCACGCGATCGCCCCGCCGCAAGAGCTGCCGGCACCCGCGGTGCAGCCGAAGCAGTGGCGGCCAGTCAGGATGGTCCGGCGAGCGAGCCGCTCGACATCGAAGTCACGGATGTGAGGATGGCGGCCGTCCGGATACCGGCTCTCGATGTCGAGCATCTGGTTGAAGTCGCAATCGTAGATGCGGCCGTCCCAGCCGACCGAGAGCGTGTTTCGGCACATCAGCCCGGACACGGTCGCCGGGTTGAACGCGTTGACAAGCTGCTCCATGTAAGCCTGCAGGTTGTCGTTCTGGACCAGCCACTCGAGGAATCGCGATATCGGCATGTTGTTGAGCACGATCAGACGGTCGAAGGTGATTCCATGATCCTTCGAGAGCGAGGCCTTCCAGTCCGCTTCGAGCGAAGCCTGGTTCCCGCCCACGAAAGCTCCGACGGGGTTGGAGACCAGGGTCAGGCGTCTTTTCGGATCGCCCTTTCCGTAACCGGCGCCGTTGAGACGCCGGAGCGCCTCGAGCGACTTTTCGTAAGTGCCCGCGCCGCGCTGCGCGTCGGTGTTGAGCCTTCGATAATGCGGCAGGGAGCAGGCGACCTCGACTCCGCGGCCGGCCAGCCACCCGGGGAGGTCTTCACACCGGGGGAGGAGCAGGACCGTGAGGTTGCACCGGTCGATCACGTGCTTTCCGCGGCGAGCGCATTCGTCCACGAGATACCGGAAATGCGGGTTGAGCTCCGGTGCTCCTCCCGTGAGGTCCACCGTGGCCGCGGAAGTCCGGTCGAGGGCTCTCAGACAGGCGTCGACGGTTTCCCGGTCCATGTTCTCGCGGACGCGGTCCGGCCCGGCATCCACGTGGCAGTGGCGGCAGGTCATGTTGCAGAGCTTTCCGAGATTGATCTGGAAGATCTCGAGCGCGTCGGGCGTCAGGGGCGCGCCCAGGCGTCCTTCGAAGCTGCCGCCGGCGGCCGAAGGCGGCATCTCGAGAAGGGCGAGGGCTTCCCGCTGCTTCTCCGGCGAGGCCAGCGGCGATTCGCGCGACTCGAGCGAGCTCGTGGCCCGGGGGCTGCTGTCGGCGACGAGAGCGCTTATCGCATCACCGCCTTGTGGACGTGCTCCAGCATCTGCATCCCGTGCACGAGCGAGGCTCCTCCCCGGATCGCCACCGCCACGTGAACGGCCTCCGTCATCTGCTCGAGGTCGGCGCCCTGCTTCAGGGAGTCCTGCGAATAGGCGTCGATGCAATAGGGGCACTGGACGGCGTGCGCGACGGCGAGGGCGATCAGGGACTTTTCCCGGGCGGAGAGCGCGCCTTCCTTGAAGACCTCCGCGTAGTAGTCGAAGAACTTCCGGGCGAGCGTCGAGTTCCCCTCGCCGATCTCCGGGAAAAGCGCGAGGTGCTGGGGCTTGTAGTACGTTTCCATTCAGCCTCCTTCCGGCGTCCCGAAGCGATTCTCTCACTGGAAGAACGAATTCCGGGGCGCTCTCAGAAATGCCGACCTCAGTGCTCCGAGCCCGTGACGACCGTGGCCCCGCGACGTCAGCCCGTGAATTCACGAGAGCAGCCGGTTTCCCTTCGCGAGCGTCGGGCGGCTTCGCGATCGCCATCCATGACGACGACGGCCGGTGTCCCGTCCTGGAAATAACTTCAGCGTCGTTCGGAGCGCCGCGGGGAGAGCTGCCGGTCGCCGCGACGAAGGCGATGCGGCGCCGCAGATTGCCCCGCGCCGCCCGAACCCGAAGGGCGCTCGCGCACTGCGAGCGCCCGCGACGCCGCTTCAGAGCTCGAGGTAGGAAACGTGTCGGCGGGCCGCCTCGTCGATCCGCAGCCTGGCCGTATCGCGACACGCTCCGATCCCGGCGAGCAGGTCGACGACACCCGCCCGATCGGCGATGCCCCCCGGGGGAGAGACGATCAGGATCCTTTTCTCGGAAAAGTGCGCGAAGACGTGGAACACGGCCGGGGTGCCGTTGTCGCTGATGAAATGGATGGAAAGCCTCATGACATCCCGGCGAGAACGACCCTTCCAACGCGGGACGCTCAAGAAAAATTTCGCCGGACGTCGTGGGGAACAGGCCGGAACGTGGAGAGTGTTGTTGACACGCTTCCTGTTGGTCGCCTGCCGGGGTCAGGTCTTTATTATATACTATAACTCGATGCCCGAAGGCGTCTGAGAGAGACGATCGGCTCCGCAAGAACCTCGACAAGATTCACCGGGAGCTGATCGAATTCGCCAACCATGCATGACCTGCAAGACCGTCCCAAATCGCTCTTATGAATCAGCTCAACACGGAGGTTCAATATGAGGAACACCCTGCTTTCTATCTGCCTGGTGAACTTCGGCTCCACGACGGCGCAGGTACGGTGACCATGTCGCCCTCATCAAGTAGCGGCTTTCTTCGCGATCTCGGCGCACGCGCGCTGGTGAATTCGTAGTCCATGGCCGACGCGAACCCCAATGCCCGACTGGAAGCGTTCTGCGACGGCGTATTCGCCATTGCGCTGACGCTGTTGATCATCGACATCCGACTCCCTTCAACCGAACGCGTCGGCAGCACGGCCGAGTTCTGGCGTGCACTCCAGCGCCTGACGCCGTCGGTATTCGCGTTCGTCCTGAGCTTCGGCATCATCCTCATCACCTGGGTAAATCACCACGCGACCCTGAAATTGGTGCACAAATCGTCGGCGTCGTTCATCTATGCCAACGGCTTCCTGCTGCTGACGGTCGTGTTCATCCCGTTTCCGACGTCCCTTCTCGGCGATTTTCTCTGGACGGGCCATGCCGCTCCCGCCGTCGTTCTGTACGACGCGGTCCTCGCGGTTCAGGCGATCGGCTGGATTCTTCTCACCGGTGCGGCGCTGAGGGGTCGGCTCGTCGAGGACGAAAGGTCGGTCGTGACGATCCGCGGGAACAGCAGGAACGGATACGGCGCATTTGCGCTCTATTCTCTGCTCGCGATCACGGCGCTCTGGTTTCCCCTCGCGATTGCCGTCGTTACCACCGTGACCTGGATCTTCTGGCTGACGCTGGGGATCCGGATGAAAGACGCCTGAGCGCCGTCGTCAGGGCGTCGCCGGGGCGGCCGCCTGCCGGACGGATTTCGCGAGCTCCCGCGCGGCCGCTCGGCTGGCGCGTCGGAAACCCTCCAGATAGACGTCATGGAGGCCGTTTCCTTCGGTTCGGCCGCTGACTCGGACCGCACGGATCGGTCGGCCGGACGCGCGTTCGAACAGGATCCAGTGCAGGAACACCGCGTCCTCCGGCTCGCTCAAGGATTCGACGACGCCGACGAGAGCGAGACCCTTTCCCCCGGCGTAGCGGGCCGTCTCCTTTCGGAGGTGGTCGTCGCTCGGAACGAAGAAAGGCACCGATTCGTCCTCGGACAGCTGGCGCGCGGAGATCCCGCGGTTCTCGTGGTTCGTCGGCGAGAGGTCGATCGACGGCCGAATGCCTTCTTCCTCGAGCCGCTTTCGGAGGTCGAACGACGCCTCCCGACTCCAACGCGGAACGAGATCGTCCCTGACCTCTTCCAGCGTGGAATGGAAATGCGCGTGGGTGAACTTCGCCGCCGTGAAATCCAGGCCGAGAATTGTCGGCGGCTCGGCACTCGCGGGGAGAGCGAGACAGGCCGCGGCGGCGCAGGCGGCGATTCGAGCGAACATCGTGGAGCGTCCCTTCGAGGCCCGAGATCGTACACCGCCGAAATGGCGTTGCCCGGGCTTGCGGCGTCAGGCGCGCTCCGGCCGGCCGCACGAAAATCCGAATCGGTGCGAATATTGCTGAATGCGTCCCGGGATCCTCGTTGCCGCAGGAGGAATGAAATGAAAAAGAGAAGACTGGGAAAGAACGGCCCCGAGGTTTCGGCCCTCGGCCTGGGCTGCATGGGAATGAGCCATGGCTACGGTCGACCCAAAGACAGAAGGGAAATGATTTCGCTTCTCCGGTCGGCCGTCGATCGCGGCATCACCTTCTTCGACACGGCCGAAGCTTACGGACCGTACGCCAACGAGGAGCTCGTGGGCGAGGGGCTCGCTCCGGTTCGCGACCAGGTGGTGATCGCGACGAAGTTCGGCTTCCGGTTCGGCCCCGACGGAAAGCAGATTGGCGTGGACAGCCGGCCGGAGCACGTCCGCGAGGTCGCCGAGGCCTCGCTCCGGCGGCTTCGAATCGACGCCATCGACCTCTTCTACCAGCACCGTGTCGATCCGGACGTGCCGATCGAAGAGGTGGCGGGGGCGGTCAAGGACCTGATTCGGGAAGGGAAGGTCAGGCACTTCGGTCTTTCGGAGGCGGGCGCGCAGACGATCCGCCGCGCGCACGGCGTCCAGCCGGTCGCGGCGCTCCAGAGCGAATACTCGGTCTGGTGGAGGCGTCCCGAGTCGGACGCTTTTCCGACGCTCGAAGAGCTGGGAATCGGCCTCGTCCCGTTCAGCCCGCTCGGGCGAGGATTTCTCACCGGAAAGATCGACGAGAACACGAAGTTCGACGATTCGGATTTTCGCCAGGGCCTCCCGCGCTTCACCCCGGAAGCGCGAAAGGCGAATCAGGCCGTCGTGGATCTGCTCCGTGAGATCGCCGGGCGGGAGAAGGCGACACCCGCGCAGATCGCGCTCGCCTGGCTCCTCTCCCGGAAGCCCTGGATCGTTCCGATCCCGGGCACGACCAGGCTCGCGCGCCTGGAGGAGAACATCGGCGCGGCGGCCGTCGATCTGACGCCCGAGGATCTCCGTCAGATCGAGGAGGCGTCCACCCGGATCAGGATCGAAGGGAATCGGTACCCGGAACGGCTGGAGCGAATGGTCGGGCTGTGAGCGGCAATCCGCGGCGAAGAGGGAGCCGCCGAATGCGAATCGGGATCCTCGGGTCGGGCCTGATGGGCGGGAAGCTCGGGACGATCTTCGCGCGCGCGGGGCACGAGGTGGTTTTCAGCTATTCGCGAAGCGAGCAGAAACTGGAGAGACTCGCGAGAGCATCCCGCGGGAAGGCGCGGGCAAGCACGCCCCGCGAGGCCGCGCGGGAGTCGGATGTGCTGCTGCTCGCCGTGCAATGGTCCCGGATCGACGACGTGCTGAAGCAGGCCGGCGACCTGTCCGGCAAGGTCGTCGTCACCTGCTCGCTCCCGATGAACGCCGGCGACACCGATCTCGTCGTGGCCCACGACTCGTCCGGCGCGGAGGAGCTTCAGAAGAGGATTCCGAAGGCGCGGATCGTGTCGGCCTTCAACACGGTGCCGAGCGAGGTGCTCTTCGGCGTTTACGAGGGGAAGCGCCGCGCCGCGCGGCCGAGTCTCGTGTACTGTGGAGACGACGAGGGGGCCAAAGAAACGGCGGCCGGGCTGGTCCGGGACGCGGGCTTCGATCCCGTGGATGCGGGGCCTCTGAGGATCGCTCGATACACCGAGCCGTTCGCGCTGCTCGTGGCGCAGCTCGCGTACGAGGGGGATGGCGGTCCGGTGCTCGCCTACCGCTTCCAGAGGCTCGGGAAATGAGAGCCATCGCGGGAAGGCGGCACGAACCGTCGTGCCCGGCGCGTCCCGCCGATGCCCAGGATTGATCGCGGTCGCCCGGAAAATGCGCAAGCAGGACGTCTACCGGCCGGTGTTCGAGGACTGGCTGTTCCACGTCGTGCTGCCCTCGGCGGCTTACGCGACGCTCGCGCTGTCGTCCTTCGCGGCTCACGCCCACCCTCGCGATGCCCTGTTCGGCCCCGGAGCTGCGGCGCTGCTGCTGCTCTTCGTCGGCATCCACAACGCCTGGGACAGCGTCGCTTATCACGTGTTCGTCCACATGGGGCGGAGGACGGATCGAGAGGATCGCGTCGGGTCTGACTGAGGCGCGAACGGCAAGTCTCGTGCCACCGGAAGGTTGCGGCGGCGCGGACTCGCCTGCGGCGTTGCCGCGGCAAGCTCCCGGCATTGCCTGAGCCTGAGCGTCTGGCATTCGAGCCCGCGGCGCTCCCAACGCCACCTCGGACCCTCTTTCAGCAACCTGCTCGGCCGAAAGCCGCGTCGACTGACCCGAAGCCGCCGCCGGCGGACGTCCATCTCGGACGTCGACCTCGGGCTGCGGCGGGTCAGACGCCCGGTTCCTACGTCGAGACGGCGCGCTGCCGACGCGGGGAGCGCTCCCCGTAGATCGCCTTGAGCGTCCGGACGGCGTCCCCGAACGAGATCGTCGAGTGGGTGACTTCCATCGCCTCCTCCGAGCGGAGGACGACGTCGTCGATCGAGAGGATTCCGCGGAGCTTTCCGCTCTTGTCGACGACGGGCAGGCGCCGGATGTGACGTTCGCGCATCGTCTTCAGCGCCGACTCGAGCTCCTCCTCCGGGCCGCAGGTGATGACCGGCCGGCTCGCGAGGTTCAACGCCGGAATCTCGCACGCGGCGCAATTCGTCGTCGCGATCGCCTTGCAGATGTCGCGGTCCGTCAGGATCCCCAGAGGGCGATGGTCTTCGTCGACGATCGGCACGACTCCGACCTCCTTCTCGGCCATGACCTTCGCGATGTCGCTGACGGTCGCGTCCCGTGTCGCGAAAAACGGGGAAGAAGTCATGATCGCCTGGACGTTCATCTGGCCCTCCTTTGGCTCGGGCGTCCCACCCTCGAAGCTCTGCCGGCTATGGTCGGAGCTTCTTCTGTGCGGCCCATGAGCCATTCACATCATTCGGGAGGGCGGCGGTCCCGCGGGTCGTATGATCCGGCGGGAGGCGGAGATGCGAGAACCTCTCTGTCGTTGCCGGAGAGAAAAGCCCGCGGTGGCCCGGGTTGCGGCGGCATCCGGGGCCGCGGCCGTCGGCGCGTTCGCGATCGGCGCGTTGTCGATCGGGGCGCTCGCGATCGGCTCATTCGCGATCAGACGTCTCGCGCTGCTCGACGGCCGGATCCGGCGGCTCTCGATCGACGAGCTCGAGGTCGGAAGGCTCACCGTCCGCGAAGAATCGCGCGAGGCCTGATCCCTGCCGTTCACGGATGCGTCCGCGGCGAACGCGATTCGCTCGTATCCGGCGATTATCGGAGGGAAGGCGCCCGGCGGGTCGGATCAGGGAGAGACGCCCCTCATGGCGTGATCGACAATCCCACCAGGAATCCCGCCCGCGGCGCGCGTTCCCAGCCGACGAACACCGAGAAATCGAACGTGTCGTCGGCCGTCAACGAGTAGTTCCCGCCGAGCGTGAGCTGGAGCTGCCGCTCCTTGGGACCCCCGTCGTGGACCTCGGCGCCGTTCAAATCGATCCCGAGGTGGAGCACCGGCGAGACGTCGCGGGTCACCGACACCCCCGAGCTCAGGATGTGTCCCGGCGTGTGGATGCCGACGACCCCGGTCTGCGTGTTCCCCGCGAACTGGATGCCGGCGTTGACGTGGAGGAGCGTGACCGGCGAAAGGCTCTTCTGGAGGATGAGGTTGACGCCGTAGTCGGCGAGGCCGGAGCCGAGCTGGTTGTATTCGTTTCCCGTCGGAAGCTCGACCGCGGCGTTGACGGTGAACGCGGGGCTTTTCGAGCCGGGGGCCTCCTCGAGAATTTTCCATTTCGCGGCGAAATCGATGTCGCCGAACCCGAACTGGTTCCGGAGACCGTCGCCGTTCTCGATCAGGATGAGCGGGAAGTCCACGTTGACCTCGATGTGGTGGGCGAGGCCGTACTGGAAGACGAAGTTCTGCCAGTCCTGCCGCAGGTTCGGGTACGCCGACTTCTGCAGCACGTCGTATTCGTTGGAGTACTGGAAATGCCAGTGCCCGGCGTCGGTCACCTCCGCGTCGTCGGTGACGAACGGCTGCTGCGCGCGCGACGGAGCCGCCGCGGCGAGCAGCAGCGCCGATCCGAGCACGAGGATGCCCGCCGAGCTCCGCAAGACGATCCCTTCCGGCGGCCGGAGCGGAGCGCGATTCCGCCGCGGCGCCCTGTCGTGAGTGATTCCTGGAGCGGAATCGTAGCAGGGGAAGAAGAACGGATCAGGCTTTCGCGGCGTCCACCGCCGGCTCGCGCGCCGCGCCGGAATCGGAGCGCCGCATCCACCGGAGGATCTCGGGCACCGTCGGCTTCTTCCCGTACATGAGGATCCCGACGCGGTAGATCTTTCCCGCGAGCCACGACATCGCGACGATCGAGACGACCATGATCGCCGTCGCGAGCCCGACCTGCCATCCGGGAACGGGAGCGAGGGTCACGCGAAAGAACATCACCATCGGCGTGAGAGGCGGGATCATCGAGAGCACCGTCGCGAGCGTCGAGTTCGGGTTGTTGACGATCACTCCCCAGAACGCCCAGACCGAGACGATCATGAGCGTCGGGAACATCGCGAGCTGCTGCGCTTCCTGGTCCGTGTTGAAAGGCGCCCCGATCGCCGTGTAGATGGAGGCGTAGAAGAAGTAGCCGAGGACGAAGAACAGGACGAAATACGCGAGCGTCGACATCGGGACGGTCGGGATCGTCGCGTGGGCGAAGCCGAGGGCGGCGGCGAGCCCCGACCCGGACAGAAGCGCGAGGTTCATCGCGAGGACCGACCAGATCGCGTACTGGGTGAGTCCGACGAGCCCGATCCCGACGACCTTCCCGAGCATCAGCTCCGTCGGGCGCACCGAGGAGATCACGATCTCGACGATGCGGCTGGACTTCTCCTCGATCACGCCGCGGAGGTTGTACATCCCGTACTGGATGAGGGTGGCGTAGAGGAAGACGAAGAAGACCATCGAGACGAGGAAGCCGCCCGACTCCTTTTCGTCGGCGCGCCTGGCGTCGATCGAAACCGTCTTCTCGAGCTCGGCGACGGAATCGGGGGGAATTCCGCGGGAAATGAGACGGTCCCGGAGGAGGACGCTGTTGAGATGGCGCTCGAGATGCTCCTGGTAGGTGAAATCCGAGACGGACGACGCGCGGTAGGCGACCTTTCCGGCGGCGATCGACTGCGGATCGAGCAGCAGGTAGCCGTCGATCTTCTTCGCCGCGATCTCGTCCTTCAAGCGCGCGCGCACGGCGTCGATGCCGCCGGGCGGCGCCGGCGCCTCGGTGAGATCGAACCGGGCGGCGTCCTTGCTCTGCGCGATTTCCGCGCGGAGCGGGGCGAAATACTTCCCGGTCGGGTCGATGACCGCGATCCGCTTCACTCCCGACGCGCGCGTCTGGGTGAGGATCGAGACGGCGAAGAATCCGATCCACATGACCGGGAGGAGGATCGTGAAGATCCAGAAGGCCTTCCTCCGGATGTGCTCGAGATATTCGCGCTTGATGATCGCGCGGACCTTTCGGACGTTGATGGCCACGACCTCACCCCCTGGCCCCCTCTCCGGGCGGAGAGGGGAATCCGAAACGAGATCATATGGCGCGGGTCTCGGCGAGCCCCGCGTCCTGGACGGCCTTGAGATAGATCTCTTCCAGCTCAGGCTCCTTCTCGGAGAAGGCGTCCACGCGATTCGTCTCGAAGAGCTTTTGGACGACGGACCGCGGCTCGATCGCGTCGGCGAGCGTCACGTGGAAGCCGCCGTTGACGGCCGCCGCCTCGAGGACGCCGGGAATCGAGCGGAGCGTTTCGAGAGACGCGTCCGTCGAGACGCGGATCACGTTGCCCGCATAGCGGCGCTTCAACTCCTTCAGCTCTCCGTCGAGGACCTTCTTCGATTTCGTGATGAGGCAGATGTGGTCGCAGAGCTTCTCGGCCTGCTCCAGCACGTGCGTCGAAAAGACGATCGTCTTTCCCTCCGCGCGGAACTCGAGCAGGAAATTCTTGATCAGGTTCACGTTGATCGGATCGAGGCCGGAGAACGGCTCGTCGAGGATCAGAACCTCGGGATCGTGCACGATCGTCGCGATGAACTGGATCTTCTGCTGCATGCCCTTCGAGAGCTCGTCGACGCGCTTGTGGAGCCACGGCCGCAGCTCCATCGCGTCGAGCCACCGCGCGATCCGCCTCTTCGCCGTTTCGGCGTCGACTTCCTTGATCGCCGCGAGGAAGAGGAGGTGGTCGAGGACGCGCATGCGCCGGTAGAGCCCGCGCTCTTCCGGCAGGTAGCCGACCCGCGCCAGCGACTCCCGCGCGGCGGGGCGGCCGAGGACGCGGATCGTCCCGGAGTCGGGCGCGGTGATGTCCATGATCATCCGGATCGTCGTCGTTTTCCCGGCGCCGTTGGGCCCGAGCAGGCCGAAGATCGTGCCCGCGGGCACCTGGAGGCTGAGGTCGTCGACCGCCTTGAAGCGTCCGAAGGCCTTCGTGACGTGGTCGACCTCGATGGCGTTCATGGATCTCCCTCTCCGGGCGGAATTACGAATTCGTCCCCGGGAAGTTTCGGGCCTCCGCTCATCCGAAGAGAGCCGCCCACCCGACCCGCACGAGCAGGGCGAGTCCCCACAGCGCGAACGGAATGGTCGTGGCCGAGGCTCTCGAAAGCCCGGGGAGCCTGCGAAACGCGACGACGAGGAGGACGAACGTCGCGACCAGGAAGAGGTCCAGGGACGAGGCGGCCGCGACGACCACCGAGGCCGCCGATTTCGGCAGGAGCAGCGCGGGTCCGACCGTGCCGATCCGCGCGAGGTCGTCGTACGTGAGGGAGGTGTCGGGCGCGGCCAGCAGGCGGCCGATCGAGATCACCGAACGGACGAGCGTCGGAATTCCGGCATAGGCGTAGATCGCGAGGTACGCGGGCACCTTCGCCTCCGCGCCGAACGCCGCCCCGGCCCCCGCGACGACGAGCGCGGCGAGGAAGAAGAAGAAGGCGAACGCCGCGGCCCCGAGCGTCGGCGTGAACGGGGCGAGTTTGCGCTGCATCTCGACCGCGCGGTCGACGGCTTCGTCGACGCGCTCCTTCGGCAGCGTCTGCCCGGAGCGCGCCATCTTCTTCTCGACCGCCTGGCGCATCGCGGCGTCCTGGTCGATCTTGTCGGTCATCACGACCGAGAAGATCGCGGCGAGGAGGATCCCGGCGACGAAGGGAAGCCACCACGTCGGGCGCCGGATCAGCGCCGCGAACGTCGCGCCCGGCCGCGTGAAGATTCCGACGACGGCGCCCGCCGCGGAGACGCTCTCGCGGCCGTTCGGGGGAACGCCGGAAACCGACACGTCTTCCGTCATCGTCGAAAAAATTCCCGCAATATTCTTCCGCCCATGTTACCACCGGAATTGTTTGACAGCCTCCGGAGCGGATGGCATCATGCCGCGCATGGACGCGAAGCTTCGCGCGATGCTGAAGGAGCTCGGAGACGCGATCAACGACTCCGTGTCGGAATCCGACCGCGTGCACGAGACGATCGAGAAGCTCCGCGAGCACGGCTACCGGCTCTTCCTGAACCTCGACGCGCGGATCGGAATCGAGCGCGAGGAGGACTTCGCCGAGGACGAAGATCCGGGTCTCGAGCCTTCCCTCGGATCCGCCTCCGCCGAGTTCCGCATCGACTTCCGGGACCTCCGGTTCCTCAAGTCCGTCGGGATCGATCCCACCCGCAAGGTGCGCACGCGGCGTGCCCGCGCGACCGTGGCCCGTCGGCGAGCCACGCGGCGCGGTTGACGCTGCGGCGCCGCCGCCGGAAATTCCAAACTTCAAGTTCCAAATTCCAATAAATCTCAAGGTCGAATTCTCAATGAGCGTCGCTCATCGCCGAGCTCAGCGGGCACCCGGATCGCGGGAACGCCGGGCGCGGAATCCCTATCCAATTGGGAATTGGAATTTCGACCTTATTGGAATTTGAAGCTTGGAATTTGGAATTTGTCGCTTGAGCTCTCGGCCGGGATACTCTGAACGCCCATGACGGCCGATCCCTTCGCTTCCTTCGCCTGGTCCCGCGCCGAGTGGGAAATGCGCGCCGAGGCTCTCGGCCAGCCGCGCTACCGCGGCCGCCAGATCTTCGACGCGATCCACGTCCGCCGGGCGGTCTCGTACGACGAGATGACGGAGCTTTCGCGAAGAGATCGGGAGGCGTGGAGCGAGTCCGTTCCGCTCGTTCTCCCGGAGGTCGCGCGCCGAGACGTTTCCGCCGACGGGAGCGTCAAGTACGGCCTCCGCTTTCCGGACGGAGCGCTCGTCGAGGCCGTCTTCATGCCGCGCGGAGAGGACGAGACGTCGGCGGAAAGCGAGTTCGAGGACGCGCGCGCCTCCGCGGCCCGGAGGGAAGGCCGGCCGGCGCCCGTCGATCCCTCGCGCGCGACGATCTGCCTCTCTTCCCAGACGGGCTGCGCCGTCGACTGCCGCTTCTGCGTCACGGGCCGGCTCGGCGCCGGACGGAACCTCTCGGCCGGAGAGATCGTCGCGCAGTTCCTCTCGGTCGCGCGCGAGCATCCCGCAACGGCGTTCGCGATCGTCTTCATGGGCATGGGAGAGCCGATGCTGAATCTCGACGCGGTCGAGGGGGCTCTCGACGTCTTCTTCGAGACGATCTCGCCGCGGCGGATCACCGTCTCGACGTCGGGATTCCCGGAGGGGATTCGCCGCCTCGGCGCGCGGGCGAAGCAGCCGAACCTCGCCGTTTCGATCAACGCGGCGGACCAGCGGACCCGCGAGGAGATCATGCCGGTCTCGCGCGTCCACCCGCTCTCGGGGGTCGTCGCGGCGATGCGCGCGTTCCCGCTGACCCACCGCCGGCGGATCACCGCGGAATACGTCCTGCTCGACGGCGTCAACGATTCGGTCGAGGACGCGGGGAAGCTCGCGCGCCTGCTCCGGGGCCTCCCCGTCAAGATCAACGTCATCCCGTTCAACCCGGACCCGCGCTATCTCCCCGAGTTCCGGCGGCCTTCGGAGGAGACGGTCGAGCGGTTCGTCGACGCGCTGGCGCGCGAGCGCTACACGGTGACGGTCAGGAGGTCGAAGGGACCCGACGCGGCGGCCGCCTGCGGTCAGCTCAAGGGACGCGAGAGCGATCCGCGGAAGCGGACCGGAGCGCCGGGCCGGTAGGCGCGCGCCCTTGGGAATCCTTTACCAGGCTGAATTTCGAAATCCGAATTTCGAATCCAGCGCGCTCCTGGGGCTCCGCGAGGCTGAATTCGAGTTTCTGCTTCGAATTTCCTCACGCCGCAGGCGTGAGGCGCGGGGTCGCCGCGGTCAAATCTCGGAATGGTGTTTCGAGAATCCGAGTTTCGTGCTTGTTTCGAGTTTCGGATTTCGTGCTTCGGATTTCCTCACGCCGGCGACGTGAGGCGTGAGATGAAGAACTCCTTCCACCGCCGCTCGTACTCTTCGGTCTCGACCGAGAGCGGCTGGTCCTCGTGGTGGCAGTGTCCCGCCGACGCCACCTCCCAGACGGTCGTCGTACGGGGGAGCGCTTCCTCGAGGCGTCCGAGGAACTCGGGAAGCGTCAACCGGTCGCGTTTCCCGTAGACGAGCGCGACCGGACACCGGACCTTCTCGGCGGCGCGGACGGGATCCACGGCCGCGAGCCCATCCTCGCGCGAGAGGCCGATCGCGCGGCGGACCCGGGAGTCGGCGCGCGCGAGCGCCCAGCGCGTCGTCAGTCCGAGCGCCCAGGAGGGGATGCCCGACTTCAAATGCAGGTAATGCCGCGCCATCGCGGGGGCGTCGCCGAACGGCGACTCGAGCCAGAGCGCGCGGACGGCGGCATTGGCGGCGGAGAACTGGAGCGCGGGGGAGCCGCCGTACGAGCAGGCGTGGACGCCGAGGCAGGCGGCGTCGATCCCGAACCTCTCTTTCGCCGTGGAAACCGCGTTCGCCAGATCGCCGCGCTCGAGCAGCCCGAAAGTGATGAACCGCCCGCCCGAACGGCCGTGCCCGCGCAGGTCCGGAACGAGGACGTTGAACCCGCACGCGAGGGCGCGGCGGGCGTCGGGAAGCCATTCGGTCGCGTTTCCCCCCTTTCCGTGGAGGAACAGGAGCGTCGCGCGCTCTCCGGCGCGGCCCGGCGAGGCGAACGTGCAGACGAGCTCGACCGGATCGCGAGGGTCGCCGCGGTGAGCGAACTCCTCGACGGAGGCGGCGTCCCCGGCGAGCGTTTCGAGAAACGCGGTGCGTTCGTCGCGGCCGGGTGCCAGGCCGACGGGGGAGATGAGCGCGTCGCCCAGCGCGACCGCGGCCGCGTACGAAGCGGCGAGGTACGCGCCGCCGGCCGCCGCGCCCGACCACGCCAGCCCGCGAATCGCTTTCCAGGGAGGAGGCGGCATCGGGGCGCGATATTACCCGCACCGGGCGAGGAGACGCTCGCCCGAAAAAAGCCCCGGAAGGATCCGGGGCTTTTGCGAGGACGAACGGGAATCGGATCAGTGCGGAGGCTCGACGGTCTTCGTCGTCGTCTTCGTCGTGTAGATCATCCGCTGCACGACCGGCTGCGACGAGCCGCTGACGGTCGTCGTCGTCACGGTTACTTTCTTCCCGACGGCGACGCCGGAAGGAAGCTCGGAGGCAGGGTTGATCAGGTAGGTCACCGTCGATCCGTCGGGACGGACGATCGTGACCGACTTGCCCGCCTCGTACGTGCGGACGGTGCCGGTCAGGCTCACCGGGGACGCGGAAACGTCCGAGGAAATCGGTGTCGTCATGGTCGTCGTTTCCGTCGTTCGCCGTTGAGTCGTGGCGGAGCTTTCCCCGGCGCCGCCGGGGCGGGGGTCTCCCGGGCGGCCGCGAACGCCGCGAACGCGGCGACGATGCCGGCGGAGATGAGAATTCGGGATTTCATGGTCTCTCTCCCTGTTGGCCGCAGGCCCATTCCTGCGCGTAAGAAAATGAGCAACGCCCGTGCCGGGGATTTCCGCATGGCCGGACTTCTGTAGAATGCCGCCGTGAAGCAGGAATATTTCTGGGCCGACTGCGCGGACGGCTCCCACGTCGCGGTCAACTGGGCGGTCTGGGAGGGGCGGATCACGGGCTCGGTCCGCCGATGGACCCCCGACACGCGCGTCAACGTCGGCCGAAAGTTCGATCTGGCGCCCGCGGAGCTCGAGCGCGATCCGGAGGGCCGGCCGTTCCTCGTGCTCGAAGGCGTCTGCGAGGAGCCCCTGAGGATCCCCCTCGATCCCGCGCGGGTGCGAGCCGCCGAGGACGAAGCCGCGCCGGCGGCGTGAGCGACCGATCGGACCCGCCGGTTCCGGTCCCGCTCGAGGATGCGCTCGATCTCCATTCCTTCTTCCCCGCCGACGTTCCTTCGGCCGTTTCCGAATATCTCGATTCGGCGCGGGGAACCTTCCGCGAGGTCCGGCTGATCCACGGGCGGGGAATCGGCGTGCAGCGGGAGATCGTCCGCGCGCTTCTCTCCCGCCGCGACGACGTCGCCGATTTCTTCGACGCGCCGCCGGAGCGCGGAGGCCGGGGGGCGACGGTCGTCGTCTTCCGCTGAGGGCGACTATTTCGGCCGGCCTTCGCGGCTGTTAGGATCGAAACTCTTCGATGACTGGAGGAAGAAACATGAAGCGCATCCCTCTCGCGGCCGTCCTTCTCTGGACCGCCGCCGCCTTCGGGGCGCCCGCGGCCGGAGCCCTCGCCGCCCGGCCGGCCGCCTCGGCCGGGAAGGCCTTCCCGTTCCGCATCGACGGGAAGGTTCTGGGCAACGGCCTTCACCTCTACGCGATCCACTACGACTCGCCCGGGCTGATCGCCTACTACACGGTCGTCCGGACCGGGTCGCGAAACGAGGTCGAGCCCGGCCACACCGGGTTCGCCCACTTCTTCGAGCACATGATGTTCCGCGGGACGGAGAAGTACCCCGCCGACCGCTACAACCAGGTCGTCAAGGAGATCGGCGCGGACTCGAACGCGTTCACCTCCGACGACCTCACCGTCTATCACCTGCTCGCCGGCAAGGAGTCGCTTCCGACGATCGTCGAGATCGAAGCGGACCGGTTCCAGCATCTGCAGTATTCGAACGCGGCGTTCCAGAAGGAGTCGCGCTCGATCCTCGGCGAATACAACAAGGGCGCGTCGAACCCGTTCCAGCCGCTCGACGAAAAGCTGCAGGATCTCGCCTTCTCGCGCCACACCTACAAGCACACGACGATCGGGTTTCTCAAGGACGTCGAGGACATGCCGAACCAGTACGACTACTCGCGGCAGTTCTTCGACCGGTATTACCGTCCCGACAACGTGCAGGTGATCGTCGCCGGGGACGTCGAGTCGGCGAAGTTCTTCGCGCTCGCCGAAAAGGCGTACGGCGGATGGAAGAAGGGGCCGGCGCGGCCGGAAGTCCCCGTCGAGCCGCCGCAGAAGAAGGAAGAGCGCGGCGTCGTCGAGTGGAAGTCGGCGACCCTGCCGATCATCTTCATGGGCTACCACACGCCGGCCTTCTCCACGACCTCGATCGACGGCGCGGCGCTTGACGTGCTCTCGGAGCTCCTCTTCTCCGACCGCGCGCCGCTCCACAAGCGGCTCGTCCTCGACGAGCAGAAGGTCGTCGAGCTCGGCGGAGGTCCGGACCTCCACCGCGATCCGTTCCTCTTCGAGATCTACGCCCGGGTGAAGCAGGAAAAGGACGTCCCGGCGGTCGAGAAGGACGTCGAGAACGAGATCGCGAAGTTCGCGGCGAACCCGCCGGACGCGAAAACGGTCGCGGAGACGGTCTCGCATCTTCGCTACGCGTTCGCGCGGAGCCTCAACACCGCCGATCGCGTCGCGGTGACCGCCGCGCGCTCGGTCGCGCTCACGGGTCGGCCGGACGCGTTCAACGACTACTACGCCCTCGTCGCGAAGGTCACGCCGGCGGAAGTCTCGGCGGCCGCGCGGAAGTACTTCTCCGCGACGAACCGCACCGTCGTGGACCTCCAGCCGCCGAAGGAGGCGGGCGAAGCCTCGAAGAAAGGAGAATCGAAGTGAAGAAGCCGACCGCGCTCGCCTTTTTCCTCGCCCTGGCTGCGGTTCCTCTCGCCGCGGCGGACGCCCCCGGTCCCGACCGGGTGCTCCTCCCCGCCGCCGGCTCGCCGCTCGTCGCCGTCCGCCTGGCGTTCCGCACCGGATCGGAGGACGATCCTGCCGGCAAGGAAGGTCTCGCCTCCCTGACCGCCACGATGATGGCCGAGGGTGCGACGCAGACGCGGACCTACCCCGAGATCATCGACGCGCTCTATCCGATCGCGGGCGACATCCAGGTCCAGGTCTCCAAGGAGATGACGGTCTTTTCCGGGACGATCCACCGCGACAATCTGGAACGGTACGCGGCGCTCCTCGAGGATGCCGTGCTCCGCCCGAAGTTCGCCGACGACGACTTCCGGCGCCACCGGCAGGACGCGGTCGACGAGATCTCGAAGACGCTCCGCGGCAACGACGACGAGGAGCTCGGGAAAGAGTCGTTGAACGTCATGCTCTACGGCGGGACTCCCTACGGCCACCCGAACGCCGGCACGGTGGAGGGGTTGAACGCGATCACGGCCGGCGACGTGAAGGACTTCTACCGCACGCATTTCACCCGCGACCGACTGATCGTCGGACTCGCCGGAGGGTATCCGGCGGCATTCGCCGACGCTTTCGCCGCCCGCTTCGACGCGCTGCCCGCGGCGGGGGCGCCCCGGGTCGAGCTCCCTCCGCAGGCGGCTCTGGCGAAGACCTCCGTTCTGCTCGTCCGGAAGGACGCGCGCGCGAACGCGATCTCGATCGGCGCGCCGATCGCCGTCACGCGGTCCGACGACGATTTCTACCCGCTCTACGTGGCGAACTCGTACCTGGGCGAGCACCGAACGTTCAACGGCGTTCTGATGAACCAGCTCCGCGGCGTGCGCGGGCTGAACTACGGCGACTATTCGTACGTCGAGCGCTTCGTGCAGGACGGCTACACGACGTTCCCGGCGCCGAACGTGCCCCGCCGCGAGCAGCTCTTCTCGATCTGGATCCGGCCGGTCGTTCCGGCGAACACCTGGTTCGCGGCGCGCGCGGCGCTCTACCATCTCGACAAGCTCGAGCGCGAGGGAATCCCCGAGAAGGATTTCGAACAGACGCGCAAGTTCCTCGAGACCTACAACAAGCTCTGGACGCAGAACGCGTCGCGCCGGCTCGGCTACGCGATCGACGCGAAGTTCTACGGGAAGGACATCCAGGGAGAGCTCGCGCGTCGGCTTCCCTCGATGACGAAGGCGCAGGTCGACGCCGCGGTCCGGAAGTATCTGCCGAAGGAGAATTTCGACATCGCGGTCGTGACCGACGAGGCCGAAAAGTTCCGCGACCAGCTCGTCTCGGGCGAGGCGACGCCGATCCATTACGACACGCAGGGGACGCCGGAGGCGGTGCTGACCGAGGACCGGACGATCGAGAAGTTCCCGATCCCGGTCAAAGCCGAGGACGTCCGCATCGTGCCGGCGTCGGAGATGTTCCAAAAGTAGCTCGCGCAGCCGGCGGGAATCGCGGGACGGAGGCGGCGATGCGGCTCCGCGGGTCCTGTCGCGCGGGCGCCCTCGCCGGCCCGGCCGGCGCAGTCTGGGGAGGGGCTACAGGGCGGTGCGCGGCGGCCGGCGCCGGGAGGGACGCTCGCGCGCCACCCGCGGAGGCATCGCGACGAAAGTTCGCGATCCCGCGGCGGACGCTCGCCGGGGTGTCTGGAGGAGGTGGCGCTTCGCGCCGCGACTATCCTGATCTTTGCGGAGTCGCGAGTCGATCAGTTGCGAGTCGAAAGTCGCGCGGCGTCGAATGTTCTTCAGTCGCGAGTCGAAAGTCGGGACCTGACTTTGGACTCGTGACTTTCGACTCTTGACGGGCGCGCTCGCCGCCCGCGAGCGCGCTAGGGCTCCGAAGCCGCGATCGGTCGGAGCTCGTCGAGTTGTCTCCGGATGGCGACGGCGGCCGCCGCGAACCGCGCGCGAAGGCGCTGCGCGAGAGGGTCGCCCGGGGCGAGCCCGGTCACGAACGCCTCGATCGGGCTGCGGTGGCTGGCGAGATCGGCGAGCGTCTCGTACCAGGTGCGTTCGGCGCCGATGACGCGGCCGCTCTCGTATTCGACGGTCGGAACGTCGTCGACGTGCGGCGGCGTCGCCGCGACCCAGAGCCCGACGTCGCGGGGGGCGAGGATCAGGTTCGAGAGGAGCTCGGCGGGATCGTCTTCGCCGACCTGGGCGAGATCGGCGCGGATTTCCGGGGTCAGGCGCGCGGCGAACGACGCGAGATCGACGACCGGCGCCGGCGTCGCGACGACGATCGTGAAGGAGTTCGCGACGGCGTGCGGGTACCAGATGCTCACGTTCGGAAAGACGTCTCGGAAAGCGCGGACGATCCCCCGGTAGTCCTGCGGGCGCAGGGAGTACATCGGCAGCCACATCGAGACGACGCCGCCGGAGCGCAGGCGCCGGGCGCAGAGGCGAAAGTACTCCTCCGTGTAGAGCGAGCCGTTTCCCGCATATCGCGGATGGATCGAATCGGAGAGGATCGCGTCGAAGCGCTCCGGCGACGCGAGCAGGAAGTTCCGGCCGTCGTTGATGACGGTCTTCACCCGCGGGTCCGCGAGGACGCCGTGGTTGACGTCGCGGAAGAAACGGTCGGACGTCCGAAGCACCTCGGGGGAGATCTCGACGATCCGGATCTCGTCGACGGCGTGGCGGGAGGCGGACCACGCCGTTCCGCCGGAGCCGAACCCGATGTGGACGACGCGCCGCGGATGGTCGGCGAGCGAGAGCGGCAGGTGGGCCTGGAGCTTCTGCGTGAGCAGGAGGTCCGGGGACGTCCCCGCGACGTTGACGCCGTTCAACTCCAGCGACCGCCAGGGGCGCGGCTTCTCGATCCGCTTGACCGCGATCGTTCCGGTCAGGCCTTCGCTCCAGTAGAGGAGGTCCCGGCGCGGCACGTCGGAGAGCACCCCGGCGGAGAGGAGCATCGCGCCGGGCCGCGCGAAGACGATCGCGGCGACGCACCCGGCGACGGCCGCCCACGGAAGCCGGCGGCGCGGCGCGGCGAGCAGCGCGACGGCGGCCGCGACCGCGGCGGCGGCGAAGAGAGTGTTCTGCGTGCCGATCGCGGGGATCGCGACGATCCCCGCTCCGAGCGCGCCGGCGATTCCTCCGAACGTGTTGGCGGCGTACAGCCGGCCGGCCCGCCGCGGCGCTTCGTCCGCGGCCGCCCCGCCCCACGTTCGGAGGAGGAACCCGAAGATCGCGCCGCTCGCGATCGTGGGAGGCAGGAGATACGCCGAGGTCACGAGCAGTCGCGTGAGGAGGAGATCCGAAAACGACCGGGCCCGCACGATTCGGAGTCCGGCGAAGAGGAGGGCGTCCTCGAAGCCGCGGAAGGCGAACGCCTGGGCGAGGAGCGTCACCGAGAGGATGAGCGCGCTGGCATACAGGGCGGCGCGGGGATCGCCCTTCCGGCGCGACGCCCACGCGCTTCCGACGACGAGCCCGGCGAGCTGGATCGCGAGCATCAGCGAGAACGAATAGACCGACGATCCGAGATGGAGGACGAGGACGCGCGTCCAGAGGACTTCCGCGGCGAGCGCGACGGCCCCGATCAGCGCCGCCGCGGCGAGGGCGGCCGTGCCGGTTCTCCGGTTCGGCCCCCCGGACTCCGTCTTCGGGGGGACGGCCGGGAGCTCGCGCGAAGAGAGAACCGCGACGACGGCGACGAGCAGGCTGACGCACGCGGACCCGATCAGCGTCGCGTGGACACCGATCCGGCGGATCGCCCAGAAGCCGCAGAGGGCGGTGCCGGCGACCGCTCCGGCCGTGTTGACCGCGTAGAGGAGGCCGGAGGCGGACCCGCTCCCGTCCGTCTCCATCCGCCGCGACAGGAGAGGGTAGGTCGCGCCCATGAGCGCCGTCGGAGGGAGCAGCGCGGCCGCGGAGAGGACGAATCGCAGCAGGAAGAGCGGCGCGGGAGCGCCGCCGGCGGTGCGGTAGCCGGCGACGTACGCGGCGTCGATCGCCGAGAAGAGGAGCGGCGTCGCCAGCGCGAAGAACCCGATGCCGGCTTCGACGACGCCATACGCGAAGAGGGGCCGCCGAAGACGAGCCGTCCGCTTCGCGGTCCAGGCGCTCCCGAGCCCGAGCCCCGCCATGAACACCGCGAGGAGCGTCGCCGTCGCGAGGGTCGTGACGCCGAACGTCAGGTCGAGGAGCTTGAACCAGACGATCTCGTCGGCGAGCGAAGCGAAGCCCGACGCGAAGAAGAGGAAATAGACGCGCGCGTCGTCGCGGCCGGGATGCATGGGCCCGGATTCTATGCGGATGTCCGTCATCGGCTGGCTCGGCGATTGCTCGATTCGATGGCGGAGGCCAAATAGAGGATCCGAATTCCAAATACCAATTTTCAAAGCTCAATAATTTTCAAACGCGAAGTTCCAAATGGGGATCATCCCGAACCGGCTTCGCGGTCGCGACGGACGCAGTTCGAAGTCCGAAAATGGGAGCTCCGAATCTCCCGTGGAACCGGAGCGGGCAGCACGCGAGACTTCCGAAACCCGGCTTCGTCGCGGAATTCAGTTTGGAAATTGCAGTTTGGAGCTTATTGAGATTTGGAATTTGAGATTTGAGATTTTTCCTTCGGTCTTTGCTCATCGCTGGAATGCGTACGAGATCTTCAGGAAGAGCTGCCGGTCGTGCCGGGCGAGCTCGTACTGGTCGTTCAACACCTGGTTGTCGCCGTATCCCAGGAACACGACGCTCTGCCAGTTGAGCTTGTAGGCGAGGAGGAGCGAGGCCGAGAACGCGGCATCCTCCTTCGGGAGCCCCTCCTGGACGTAGAGGTCGGGATTCCGGTCCTCGCGGGTGTACTGGACGATGCCCCGGAAGAACGCGCGGTTCGTGAAGTTGTACGTGGCCTTCAGCCGGTGCACGACGGCGGTGAAGAGCCGGCGTTCCGCGCCCCCGGCATCGACGTTGATCCAGGACAGCGCCTCGTCGAGGTGGAGCTCGAGATGGTCTTCGGGCTGGATGCGCTCGGAGAGCGTGAAAGCGCCGCCGCGGCCGGGACGGGCATTGGCATAGTCGATCTCGTCGCCGATCTCGCCGTTGACCGAGACCTGGCCGAAGACCCGCGACGGCGTGAGCTGGAAGGAGATCGACCAGAAATCTTTCGGGATGAGCTTGTCCCCGACGCGCTCCGTCGAGAAGAGGTAGTCGACCTCTCCCTGCAGGCTCTGATGGCCCTCGAACGCCACCCCCGGGAAGATCCGCTGCCGCAGGGTTCGGCCCGACGTGTCGGCCGTGTAATCCTCCATGACCAGAGGCCGGATGCGGGTGAAGAAACCGGTCGGATAAAAGTGGAGTGAGAACTCCGGTTTGATCTCCCGATACCCGACCTGCGGAACGAATCCGTCATCGGCGCGAAATCCGTCCGAGACGTCCCACCCCTCGACATACCAGCCGTAGCTCCTCATCGTGCGGTCCCAGCTCACGAAGGCCGCGTGCCCGGAGACGTGCTCGCCGTTCCAACCCGAAAAGAGGTCCGGTCGGATCGGATTCTGCGAAGCGGCGTAGAGAAACTGGCCGCGGATCTGGTTGGATTGGTCGGGCGCCCACTGGAAGTCGGGGCCGAAGACGCGGTTGTAGCCGGTTCCTTCGACCTCGCGGTCCGTCGCGAGGAAGCTCACGTAGGAGCGTCCGAAGTCCTTGCGGACCCGGCCGATGCCCGCAAACGAGGAGAAATCCTGATTGACGAACGTCGACGACTGCGGGCCCGGCACGATGACGGATCCGCCGCCGCGGTCCTCCGTCACGAGGAGCGTGTAGTTGGTCGAGTCGATCTTTCCCGTGCCGCGCATGCCCCAGCGGGGCGAGGTGATGGTCCGCGTGTAAACGGCCGGGATCGGCGTCGACAGGAGATCGAGGCCTTCGAGGAAGAAGGGGCGCTTCTCCGGGTAGAAGAGCGCGAAGCGCTGGTTCGTCGTGATCTGCGCGACGTCCGATTCGATCTGGGAGAAATCGGGATTGATCGTCCCGTCGATCGCGGTGTCGGCGTTCGGGAGCCATTTCACGTCCACGCCGGCGTTTCCGCGGATCGGCTTCGTCACCCAGCGCGACGAGGAATCGTTCGGGTCGACCCGCTCGCCGTCCTGGGTCGCGGTGACGTAGGGCGCGACGATCAGGTGCGCGGCGGAAGGCAGCCCCTCGAGGCCGACGAGGTCGCGCTCGTGGCACACGAAGCAGTCCGAGTTGCGCGGCAAGCGATTCGAGAAGAGCTGGTACCGCGTATCGCGGTTCGTATTGCGGTAGAGCTGGATCCCCCAGACCGGACGGCTCCCTTCGTATCGCAGGCTCGAGAAGGGGATCCGGATCTCGAGCGTCCAGCCGTGGTCGTTGATCCTTCCCGCCGAATCCCAGAAGAGATCGATCGACGTATCCTCGTTGCCCGAGGCGTCGTCCTGGCTGGCGTCGTACTGAACGCCTCTCGGGTTCGCGAGGAACTCGATCGCCGTGCGCCGGTCGTGCCGCGTGTCGAGGAGAATCCCGGCATAGTCCGTGTCGGAGGAAATCTGATCGCGGTCGGCGTAGGGAGCGCGGATCCGCCGGGGGTCCGGATCCTCGCATTCGAACGCGACGTAGAGCGCCTTGTCGTCGAAGGTCAGGAGGCCCACGGTCTTGACCTTCGGCGCGACGTTGTCGCCGGGCTTGGTCTCCCAGAACGTCTCGACGCGGGCGGCGCCCTGCCAGCCGGGGTCGGAGAGATCGCCGTCGACCGTGATCGGCCCCGCCGCGCGGCGGATCTCGATCGGCGGCTCGTCGGAGGGAGACGTCTGCCCGGAGGCCACGGCCGCCGAGGCCATAGCTCCGATCAGGATTCCGAGGGCGAAGCTCTTCCCCAAATCCTCTCTCCTCGCTGCTGATACGGCGGGAACCGGCCTAAGTTCCGCCCGAGTCCGCGCGGATCATATCCGGGTGATCTGGGGTTCGACGCCTTGGGGCTTGCATTGGCTCTCGTGGGGAGCCGAAGCGGTCGAGGGCACACGAAGCCCGCGAGCGAAGCGAGCCGCCGCGCTACTTCTCCCGGCGGGAGAAGGTGGCGGCCAGCGGCCGCCGGATGAGGGAGCCGAGCCGCGAAGGTCACATCGCGAAAAGTTTCCGCGAAGTAACCCGAGCGGAGGAGGTCCGCGCGGCGGGAGCGGTTGCGATCCGAGCTCCGCGAGCGTCGCAACCGCGACGTTCTCCTAGGCCCCATTCGATCCGGTGGGGCGCCGAAGCGGTCGAGGGTTTACCCGAGCCGCGAAGGTCACATCGCGAAAAGTCTCCGCGAAGTAACCGAGCGGAGGAGGTTCGCGATGTGGGAGGCCGGCGCGTTCCAGCGCGAAAGCGCGTGCGCGACCGGCCGACGTTACGCCGGCGGACCTTTCTTCAGCCGCACCGTTCCCGACGAGATCCGGATCGCCACTCGCGGGCCGCCGCCGTTCAACGCGCCCTTCGCCGTCTGCTGCATCGAAGCCGGCCGGTGGGAGATCGCGACGTCGGGGAAATCGCTGACGATCGCGTCGCTCTCGTCGTCGACGCCGTTGACCTGGACGTCGACGTTCGCGCGGAAGTTCGAGGGGAGGACGAGTGTGACATCGCCCGATCCGCTCGAGATCGTCACCCCGTCGGGCGTCTCCCGGCCGACGATGTCGCAGTGCACGTCGCCGCCCCCCGCGGAGGCCTGCACCGACCCGCGCACCTGGTGGAGCCGCAGGTCGCCGCCTCCGGTCTTCGCGATGACGGACCCGCCGCACGAGGCGAGATCGACGTCGCCGCCCATCGTCTCGAGCTTCGCGTTGCCGGTCACCCGGCCGACCCGGACCTCGCCGCCGTGGGTGATCGCCCGCAGGTCGCCGCGGACATCGTCGATCTGGATGTCGCCGCCCGAGGTCGAAAGGTCGGCACCCTTTCCCGCCGCGGCGACCCGGATCTGCCCGCCGTAGGTCACGATCCGCACGCTCCCCGCGACCTTTCCGAGCTGGACGTCGCCGAAGGGGAGAGTCGTCGAGAAATCGCCGTCGATATCGCCGCGGACGATCGAGCCCTCGGGGAGGTCCATCCCGTGTTGAGGACGCGGCGGCCGGGGCGGCCGGGGCGGCGCAGGAACTGCCGAGGGCACGGGCGACGGCGCCGGGACCGCGACCGGGACTTCCGGCGCTTCCGGAGCCTCCGGCGCCTCCGCGTGCATCGTGTGTCCCCGGCGCGGGAGCAGCGACTTCGCCTGGGAGGCGGGCACGCCTTCCGTGAGGATCGCGATCCGGCCGTTCAGCGTGGAGCAGCGGATCTCCGCTCCTCCTCCGCCGACCGAGCCCTCATACCGATGGTTGAGCGAATGCGACACCGCCTCGGCGATTTCCGGGCCGAGCCGGGACAGCTCGCGCGAGAGCTCCGCGAGTCCTTCATCGAGCCCGGAGAGGTCGATGTCCACGTCCACGTCGGAATCGCCTTCGTCCTTCCGGCGCTCCTTCTCATTGACCCGGATTTCCTTTTCCTTCATCCGGATCTCGTGGCGGAGCTTTTCCTTCTCGGCGCGCATCCGTTCGCGCTCCGCCTTCACGCGTTCGGCTTCGGCGTTCGGGAGCGGCGGAAGGGGAAAGGTCGAGACGATGTCGCCGTTCATGGTGTGGCCCTGGAAGTCGAACGCGGCGCGCGCGGGAAGCTGCAGCAGGATGTTGCCATTGACGGTTTCCGCCTCGAAGCGCGCGCCCTTCGGGAGCTCCGCGGCCGTCGTCTCGATTGATCCGTTCACGCTGTGGGCCGTCACATCCCCGCGCGTCCCGGAGAGTTTCACGCGCCCGTTGACCGATCGCGCGTCGATGGCGCCGCCGATCCCGTCCACCGAGACGTTGCCGCTGACGGTGTGGATGTCGAGAGCGGCGGAGGCGGGAACCGTGATCGTGTAGCGAGCCTCGATCCGGTAGCGGCAGTCTTGCCGGTTCACGTCGCGCCGCCATCCCCAGCCGCTGCGGGAAACGCGCACGCCCGGCTCCTCGGTCACGAGGCTGAAGGCGCCGCCCGATTCGTTGCGGAGCTCGACCCGGGTCTCGTCGAGGTATTTCTTCGCGAGAGCGGGCGTCTCGGCGCGGACCGAAATCTCGGCGGTCGCCGAGAAGGCGGGTCCGGGCGAGACGCGGATGTCGCCGCTGACGTTCTCGACCGACAGGCGCGTCAGTGCCGTTCCGTTGAAGTGATCGGTCCTCTTCGCCGAGGCGGGGTACTCGACGGCGCGGGAGAACGCCGCGATCGCCAGCATCAGGAGGCCGGCGCCGAGCACGATCCAGAGGGAGATTCGATCGCGGGAAGTCGTGTGGCTGTTCATGCCGGTAAGACGACGGGAGTCGAAAAAGGTCACGGCATCCCTCACAGGTCGACGCGCTGGAGCGCCTTCGCGGCCTTCACGCGCACGTATCCGGTCTCGCGGTCGTCGCTCGCCTTTTCGCGCAGCGTCTCGATCGCGGCGGGATCCCGGAGCGTGATCGCCGCCTTTCCGAGTCCCTCGACCGCCGCGATCCGGACGGCGGGGTTGGAGTCTCCCTTCAACGCCGCGAGGAACGCGTCGCGGATCGCGGGAGAAGGCGGCAGCTGGCCGAGCGCTTCGGCGGCCTTCTTGCGCACGCCCGGGTTCTTGTCGCTCTTCAGCGTCTCGACGAGTGTGGCGACGATCTGCGGGGAGACCGACGTCTCGCTCGCGTAGCGCTCCGAGACGAGGTCGATCGCCTTGCCGCGCGCTCCTTCCGTGGAGCCGGAGCCCGAGACCATGTAGGCGAGGAGATCGGAAACGGCCTTCTCGCCCGGCTTGCCCTCGACCGAATACCGGGTCGTGACGTCGAACGAGATTCCGATCCGCCCGGACGCGTCCGCCGGACGGAACGCGACGTTGGCGAGCTTCGGCTGTTTCGAGAGATCGGGGATCGAGCTCTGCGCCCGGACGGCAGGACCCGCGGAGGCGGGCGAGGCCTTCCCGGCGGGCGACGCCGCGCGGGCGGCGAGATATCCGCCGGCGCCCATCGCAAGCATCGCGGCGGCCTGGAGCGCCGGCATCCAGCGACGCGGCCGGATCGGCGCGACCCGGCGCGCGGAGCGTCTCCGCTTCGAGCATCTCGCGCGTGTCGCGCCGGAACGTCGGGTCCATCGCGGCGTCGGGATCCGCGCCGAGGCGAACCCAGACATGCTCCGCCGCTTCGACCTCGGCGCGGCACCGTTCGCAGGATTCCAGATGGGCATCGATCCCGCCGGCGTTCCCCGCGGCGGGATTGGCGAGCCGCTCGACGGCCCTTTCTACGACGTCATGGCATTCCATTGGGAGCCTCCCTGGGAAAAGGTTTCCTTGAGCGTTTCCATGGCGCGGAAGATCCGGGTCTTCACGGCGCCTTCGGTGATCTGGAGCGTTCGCGCGATCTCGGCGTATGGCATCCCGTGGTATCGCGCGAGCACGAGCGCTTCGCGCTGCTCGTCCGAGAGCTTCGACAGGGCCTGCCGGACCGCCTGCCGGCGTTCCCGGTCGTGGAGCCGGTTCTCGATCGGCTCTCCCTTGGCCGGAGCCTCGGAAATCGCATCGAGCGGAACGACGACCGCCCGGCGCAAGCGCCGCAGCCGGTCGCGGCACGCGTTGGCCGCGATCGCGAAGAGCCACGAGGAGACGGCCGCGCGGCCGTCATATTGCTCGACCCGGGTGATCATCTTGAGAAAAACCTCCTGGGTGATTTCCTCCGCCTCGGCGCGGTTGGAAAGCATCCGGTCCGCGAAGCGCAGAAGGGGTTCGGAGTACTTTTCAAAAAGCCCGGTCGCCCCCACGGGATCTCCGCGCCGGACCAGGTTCAGCAAGTCGAGGTCGGTCTTCAACTTCCGGCCCGCTCGGTCACGGCGCGCTTTCCTTCACCCTTCATAAGACGGCAGGAGCCCGGAAAGGTTACTCACGGAAGGGGAGGCGGGGAACCGCCCGCGAACGTCACGTCGGCCTTCCAGCCGAGCGCCTCGGCCGCTCCGGAGAGGAGCTTTCGCGCCTGCTCCTCGGCCTTCGCGTCCATCCCGGTCTGGCGCGCCGTGCGGGCGAGGCTCGTGCGCGCCCACGCCATCCAGCGGTTGCGGTCCTCGGGCGTGATCGGGTTGAACATCCCGCTCCTCTCGTCGAACCACTCGAGCTTCGGGTCGACGGCGAGGATGGAGGGGCGGGGCATCCGGATCTCGACCCTCCGCGTCTCCGGGTGCGCCACGACCGAGACGCCGTCCCGCTGGAGGTCGAAGCCGCCGAGCACGGACCCGCGCACGCGGAGCGTGGCGCTCTTCGGGAAGCTCATGAAGAGGAAACTCTTGAACTCCTCGTACTTCACGACATCGGAAACCTGGATCTCGACGGTCGCCAGGCGCGCGATCTTGTTCATCGCCATGACGACCGGAGCGGAGTCGGGCGGACGGTCGGGAGTCCGTCGGAAACGATGGAGCAGGAGCTCGACGGTCGTGAAGAGAAAGAGGGCGGCGAGAATCCAGGGAAGGGCGAGGAGAAGAAGGCGTCGCACGGCGGTCGAATTCTGTCGCAAACGATCCGCCGGCGCGAACCACGCCCGATGAAAAGATCTCAAATCCCGGGTTCCATGCCGAGACCTCTTCCCCGGGAAACCGGAAGCGCCGAGCCCGCCGATCGCCGAGTACGCCGAGTGCGACGGCCACCGCAGGGAGGAGGTCCGCGCGGCGGGAGGTTTCGCGATCCGAGTTCCCCGAGCGTCGCGATCGGGTGCCCGGGGCCGGGGGCGCCGAAGTCGTCGAGACCTTCGAGGGCGAGCGACGAAGGCCAGATCGCGGAAAGTCTCCTCGCCGGAAAGAACGCGCGGCGCCTTCCTGCGCAAGCGCCGGCGAGGAGGAGGTCCGCGATCTGAGAGGCTGCCAGCGGTCGAGCGCTTCAGGCGCGAGCCGTGCAGCCGACTACCGGCCGTACGTTCCGACGATCTCGCCTTCCGCGACGACGTGGCCCGACATCGCCGCGCGGAGGCGTTCGACGGTCGACCCGGCGGGCAGGTCGATCCGCTCGCCGAGCGCGTAGACGCGGAAGTGGTAGTGGTGGGGCCTGCCCGGCGGCGGGCACGGCCCGCGGTATCCGCGCACCCGGAATCCGTTCGTTCCCTGGCACGCGGACGCGAAACCGGCGACGTGATCGCCCGTCGCGATTCCTTCCGGGAGCGACGCGGCGCTCTTCGGAATCCCCCAGATTACCCAGTGGACGAACGTTCCTCCGGGCGCGTCGGGGTCTTCGCAGACGACGGCGAAATCCCGGGTGGATTCAGGCGCGCCCGACCAGGAGAGCGCGGGAGAAACGTCCTCACCGTCGCAGGTGTGCCTGCGCGGGATCGCCGCGCCGGGGGCGAAGGAAGAGCTTTCCACGGCGAGGCGCGCTCCGCCGCGGTTTCCCGCGGCGGCCGCGAGCAGGAACCCCGCCGCCAGCCAGAGGCCGTTCATGGAGGAATTCTAGAGCAGGACGGCTGCCTTCGCCGGCGCCAGCAGGGTCAGCGCTGGAAGGCATAGGAAACCTTGAGGAAGAACTGGCGGTCGCTTCTCAGCAGGTTTCCGTCGGGATCGAGGACACGGCTGTCTCCGTACCCGAGGAAGAAGACCGTCTGCCAGTTGAGCTTGTAAGAGAAGAGCGCCGAACCTTCGAAGCTGCCCGACCTTTCCGGGACTCCCTCGGCGAGGTACAGCGAGGGATCGGCGCGGACGTCGAGGTATTCGCCGATCACGCGGAGAAACATCCGTGCGTCGAAGTTGTACGTCGCCTTCAACCTTTCGATCTGGGCGGTGAAGAGCCGGCCGCGCCTCCCCTCGGAAGTGACGTCGAGCCACTGCCGGTCGCCGTTGAAGTCGAGCTCCAGATGGTCCGTCGGTTTGACGGTCGCCGTCAGCTGGACGTCCCCGCCGCGCCCCACGCGCACGTTCGCGACGTCGGGGTGCTCGCCGAGAAAGCCCTGCAGCGTCAGGCGCGAGATCCGCCTCGAGGGATCGATCTGGAAGAAGTAGGCGAGACTCGTCGTCTCGAGCACGGTGTCGGCGATGCGGTCCTTCTGCTTCCAGTTGTAGTCGAGCTCCGCGTCGAGGTTGTAGCGGCCGGCCGCCTGCACGCCGGGAAAGGTCTGGCGCTGGATGAGGCCTCCGTCGGGGGAGGAAAGATAGTTCGCGACGAAGTAGGGCTGCACGCGGTTGAAGAATCCCGTGGGATACCACGTGTAGCCCGCGAACTGCCTCTCCTGGCGAAAGCCGACCTGGGGCACGAAACCGTCGTCGGCGCGGAAGCCGTCGCCGACGTCCTGGTACGTCGAACGGAAGACCCAGTGCGGACCCGTGTGCAGCCACGAGAGGAATATCGCGCGGGACGAGAAGCGATCCCCCGTCCACTCCTCCGCGAGGTCCGGCCGGTTCGGGGTCTGCGTGTCGCTGCCGAGAAACTGCGCGGTGACCTGGTCCTTCTCCCCGGGCCGCCACTGGAAATCCGGCCCCAGGACACGATTGTGGCCGCCGCCGGAGCCGCTCTCGTTCTCGCGATCGGTCAGCAGGAGGCCCCCGAACGAGGCGCCGACGTCCTGCCGGACGCGCCCGATGGCGGCGATCGAGGAAACGTCCTGCGGCGCGAACTGTGATTCCGTCGGCCCGGGGATGATCACGCTGCCGCCTCCCCGATCCTGCGCGACGAGGAGCGTGTACGAGGAGGCGTCGAATTTCCCGGTCGCGCGCGCGCCCCAGCGGGGAGACGTGATCGTCCGCGTGTAGACGGCCTGGATCGGCGTGTCGAAGAGATCGACGCTCTCGAGGAAGAACGGCCTCTTCTCGGGAAAGAACAGCGCGAATCGATTGTTCACGCTGATCTGTCCCACGTCGGACTCGACCTGCGAGAAGTCGGGATTGATCGTCGCGTCGAGGGCCGTCGAAGCGTTGGGCGTCCACTTGACGTCCACTCCCGCGTCGCCTCGCGCGGGTTCGTTCACGAACGGCGACCCCGGGCCCTCGCGCGGCGTGCCCTCTTCCTTCACTGTCACGTAGGGCGCGACGACGACGTGCCCGCCCCGGGGGAGGCCCGTCAGGCCGGTGAGCTCGATCTCGTGACAGATCCAGCAGTTCGAGTTCCGAGAAATCGGGCTGCTGTGGAAGGCGTACCGGAATTCGCGCGGGTAGTTGCGCCAGACGAGGATTCCCCATTGCTGCGGGTCCTTGTCGGGATAGCGCAGGGACGAGAAGGGGATGCGCACCTCCGCAGTCCAGCCGGTCTCGGTAATCCGCGCCGCCGTGTCGTAGAAGTAGTCGGGAGAGAAGTCCTCGTTTCCGTTCGCGTCGTTGTAGCTCGCGTCTCCCTGGATCCCTCGCGGATTGACGCGGAACTCGATCGCGGAGCGGTGGTCGTCGCGCGTGTCGAGGAAAATCGCGACGTTGTCGTCGGTGCCGATGACGTTGTCCCGGTCGACGTAAGGGGCGCGGATCTTCTCCGGGCGCGGATCGCGGCAATCGAGACCGACGTAAAAAAAGCGGTCGTCGTACGTGACGTACGCGATCGTCCTGACGGGAGGTTCCACGTTGTCGCCGGGCTGCGTTTCCCAGAACCGGTCGATCACGGCGGCGCTCTGCCATCCGGGGTCGCCGAGATCGCCGTCGACCGTGATGATCCCGCGCGCCCGAGGAATCGCCACCGACGGGGGCTGCTCCTGGGCGGCCGCGACGGAGGCGAGGAGGATCGTCGAGACGGAAAATCCCCGCACCAGGCTCCTCCTCATCCTGCCCCTAGGACGGAGAGTCGCGGAAAAAGTTTCGAGCGCCGGCGCCGGTCATCGCCGTGATCATCGGGGCCGGCTGTCTCCACTTCACGTCTCTCTCGACCTTTCGACGCGTCGGCGGGGAGAAAGGTTTGGCGATCCGGGCGGCTGCGGTGTCAGATCGCGGCGACGGTCACCCGGACCGGCATCGACGCGCGCGCGACCTTCGAGACGATGCAGTACTTCTCGGCGAGCTGGAGACTCTTGTCGACGGCGGACCGCTCCCGCTCGAGGAGCGAATCGGGCACGGCGCACGTGATCTCGATCTCCGACATGCGGTAGCCGCCGGCGGGGTCCTTCTCGAGCTTCCCGGCGACCGAGAGGGCGGGCTCCGCGTAGGCGATCCCGAGCTTTTTCAGGAAGATCGCCCACGTCCCGATGAAGCACGAGCCGACGGCGGAAAGGAGGAGCTCCTCCGGATTCGTGCCGCGCCCCGATCCTCCCAGCGAAGTCGCCGACCCGATCGGGATCGAGATCGTCTCCGCGGCCCGCACCTCTCCTGCGCCGGCCCCGTCCCCTTCCCAGGTCACGGAAACGCGGAAGTGGTGGACCTCGGGAGCGTTCTGATCGGGCATCGTTCCTCCGGCTCGATCATACCGGGAAGAGCGGCGCCGCCGCGTCGCCGGGCGGCGGCGGCCGGGTCCTTCCGCCGCGTGCCGCCGGCCCGGCGTTCTGTAGAATCGGAACCGGAGGCCTCATGACGCGAAAAGTCTTCATCGTCCTCGCCGCCTTTCCGCTCCTCGTTGCCGCCGCACCGTCGTCGAGCCCCTCGGGAGAGGGTCTCTCCCGGACGCTCGCGGCCGTCTCGGCGTCCCGGATCTCCGCGCGGATCCGATTCCTCGCCGATGACCTCCTCGAGGGCCGCGGCACCGGCGCGCGCGGCTCCGAGATCGCGGCGCGCTACATCGCCGCCGAGTTCGCCGAGGACGGGCTCGTTCCCGCGGGCAATGCCGGGTACCTCCAGCACTTCGAAATGGTCGGCGTGTCGGCGAAGCCGGAGAGCACGCTCGCGCTCGCGACGCCGAAAGGGAAGATCGAGCTCACGAACGGCGAGAATTCGGTGATCTCGACGCGCGACCAGCGGCCGGAGGCCGACGTCGACGCGCCGGTCCTCTTCGTCGGCTACGGGGTCACGGCGCCGGAAATGCACTGGGACGATTACGCCCACGCCGACGCGAGCGGCAAGTTCCTGATCTGCCTCGTCAACGATCCTCCGTCGGAGGACCCGAACTTCTTCGGCGGCAAGGCGCTGACGTACTACGGGCGCTGGACGTACAAGTACGAGGAAGCCGCGCGGCGGCACGCCGCCGGAATCCTGCTCGTCCACACCGACGCGTCGGCGGGATACGGGTGGCAGGTCGTCCGGAACTCCTGGTCCGGGGAGCAGGCCCAGCTCCCGCTCGCCGCGGGAGAGCGCGACGTCCCGATCGACGGCTGGATCACGCGCGCGACGGCCGAGCGGCTCTTCGCGGACAACGGCATGAACCTGGACGACATGATCGCCCGCGCCGGAAAGCCGGGATTCGTTCCGGTGCCGCTGTCCACCCGGGCGGAGGGGAAGGCGCAGTTCGGGATCCGCCGCTACCAGACCGAGAACGTCGTCGGCGTGCTGCCCGGCTCCGATCCGGCGAAGAAGGACACGTACGTGGCGGTGAGCGCGCACTTCGATCATCTCGGGATCGGCGCGCCCGACGCGAAGGGCGACACGATCTACAACGGCGCTGTCGACAACGCGTCGGGAACGGCGGCGATGCTCGAGATGGCGCGCGCGGCGGCGGACGGGCACTGGCGTCCCGCCCGATCGATCCTCTTCGTCGGCGTCACGGCCGAGGAGCAGGGCCTCATCGGCTCGCTCTATCTGGCGAAGCATCCTCCCGTTCCCGCGGAGAAGATCGCGGCAGACTTCAACATGGACGTGACGTCCGTGCACGGCGAGACGGCCGATTTCACGCTCCTCGGACTGGACCGCACGACGCTCGAGCCGCTGGCCGCGCGAGTGGCGCGGACCATGAACGTCAAGCTCGACCCCGACGCTCATCCGGAGCAGGGGTCCTATTTCCGGTCCGACCACTTCTCGCTCGTGCGCGTCGGCATCCCCGCGATCAACGTCGAGCCGGGCTGGCTCATCCGGGGTCACGACGCGGCCTACGGCGAGAAGCTCTTCGAGGACTACAACAACCATCACTACCACCAGCCCTCCGACGAGTTCGACCCGAACTGGGACCTCTCCGGCACGGTCCAGGAGACGCGGTTCATGTTCCGCCTGATGGACGGCGTCTCGGAGGCGCCGGGAATGCCGAAGCTCCGGACGCAGGGGATGCCGGCGGCGATCACGCTGTCGCACTGAAGGGGACGGAGCGCGGGGGAGAATGCGAATGGGGCGGCCGAGCGGCGGTCTCGGCCGTTTCGCGGCGGCCGTGATCGCGGCGCTGACGGCCGGCTGCGCGGCCGCGCCGAAGCCTTCGGCCGCGATCGTCGCGCTCGAGAAAGCGCCGAAGGTGCGCGTCTCCGGCCTCGTCGTCGATTCGGTGACCGGCGCCCCGGTCGCCGGCATCCGCGTGATGGGGCTGCCGCGCGGGAAGGACTACCCGTGGTGCCCGCCGGCGGCGACCGACGCGGGCGGGCGCTTCGTCCTCGAGCTCGCCGCGCCGGCGGAATATTCGTTCCTGCTGCGCGCCGGAACGGTCTCGGTGCTCACCCCGTCGCCGGACGATCCCGGCTACGTGGACGTCACGACCGTGCCGGGCCGCCCGATCGAGGGGATCCGCCTGAAATTCCTGAAGGAGGCGTTCCAGAAGCCTCCGGCCTGAAATCCTTCAGGCGGTCGCGCTCCCGCGCGCGCGCCGTCGCGCGCGGCCCCGATCAGTCCGAGATGGAGACGGGGCCGTTGTGGGTCGAAAGCGTCACCACTGCCTTGTCCGGCCCGAAGGCGATCGACCGGCTGTCGTCGTCCCAGCTGCGCCGCGCGTTCCTGCAGGCTTCGGCGCCGCAATGAAACGGCGAATGGCCGTCCGTCTGGACGAGGACGCCGGAGCCGTAGGTCTCGGAAATCTCGACGTCGAGCGGACCGTTGCGCGTCCGCCCTTCGAAGGTCCCGCCGCGCCACTCGCCCTCCCGGAGCCTCACCGTCAGCGGCCCGTTCTCCGCGTCGAGCCGGACCTTTCCCGAGCCGCCGTCGAACGCGATCGGGCCGTTCGTCGTGCGGACCTCGAGCGATCCGGACGATCGCCGGAGGCTCACCGGGCCGTTCTCGCTCGAGATCGCCGCGGTCCCGGAGAAATCGGAGACGTCCACGGGTCCGTTCGCCGTCTCGACGTTCACCGATGCGTTTTTCGGAGCGCGGATGATCAGGTGCGCCGTCCAGTCGCCGTCGGAGGGACCATCGACCGAGAGACGGCCCTTGTCCCGGACGAGCCGGATCCGCTCGAGCGCGGTACGGTCGTCGTCGGGAACCGCCTTGCAGAGCGTGATTTCGAAGTCCTTGCCGTCGTAACCGACGATCGTCGCGCCGCCGTTCTCCGACGAGGTCGCGACGAGGGGCGCCGCATCGGAAACCGGGATCGTCGCCGATTGTTCGGCGATCGCGGCGTCGCGATCCCCGAACTCGACGCGCCAGTCGGCGCATCGGGTGATGCCGCCGCCATCCTGCGTGACGCCGCTGTGTCCGTGATGGTGCCAGCCGCGGGCGTCGGCCGCGGCGGCGGCGAGCAGGGCGGCGGGAACGAGGGCCCAGGCGAGGGCGCGCTGACTCATGGTTCGATCTCCTTCGACGATCAGACGCCGCGCGACGGCAAAGGTTTCGGGCGGTACCTCCGGAGAACGTCGCGGGCGACTCCGCGGGCCGCCTCGGCTTCGGCCGGCGATTCCCAGGCGAGGCGGGTCCGGCGCGCCAGGAGGTCTTCCTCGGTCCGGGCGCCTCCGATTTCGACGCCCCACACGAGGTCCGCGACCGTGTAGGGGAGCGCCTCCGAGATCGGCCGCGCGAGCTCCGGCTCGAGCGCCATCCGGGCGAGCGCGGCGGGGGCCTCGGACCCCTCCCGCTCGACGACGCGGTCGGCCCGGGCTTCGGAGAAACCGAGGTCCCGGAACGCGTTCCGGCGGATCTCCGCACGAAACCGGTCGAAATCCGCGATCGCGCCCCCCGGCAGAGGCGCCTCGGCCGGGCGCGATCCGCGCGGCCGAAATCGCGGCGGAGGACCCTCTCGGCGCGGTCGACCACCCGCTTCGCCGTTGCGCGCGCGGTCGTGAGCTTTCCGCCGACGGAAACGAGGAGATGCGGCGCCGGCTCCCCGATCGACTCTTCGCGGCTGACGCGCCACGCCGGCGTTCCCGTTCCGGGCGCGGCGAGCGGCCGAAGGCCGGCGAACCCGCTCCCGAGCTCGTCCGCCCGGAGGGCCGCCGAGGGAAAGAACCGCCGGGCCGCATCCAGGAGGACCTCGCGATCGTCGTCGGTCGGGACGACATCGTCGGCCGGGCGGGAATCGTCCGCGTCGGTCGTGCCGAGGAGAGTCCCTCCGCGCCAGGGGATCGCATAGCAGCGCCGGCCCGTCCGGTCGAGGAGGACGACGGCGGCGGAGACGGGGAGCCGCCCCGCGCCGAGGAAGAAGTGCGCGCCGCGCGAGGGGCGGACGGACGGAGCGAGGTCTTCGCCGAGGAGCGCGGAAAGCGCGTTCGACCAGGGACCGAGCGCCGAGACGACGACCCGCGCAGCGACCGTGCGGCGCTCGCCCGAGCGCGCGTCCTCGACCTCGACGCCCGTGACGGCGCCTCCCGCGGCGCGCACGATTCGCCGGACGGCCGTATACGACGAGAGGCGGGCGCCGCGCCCGGCGGCGCCTCGAAGGAATGCCAGCGTGAGCAGGACGTCGTCGGCCTGCGCGTCGCGGTACCGGTAGGCTCCCGTCCAGGCGCCGGGATCGAGTCCCGGCGCCTCCGCGGCGATCGCGGGATCTCCCTTCTTCAGCCACCGGGCGCCCTGCGGGTGCGTTCCGGCCGCGAGCGCCCGGTACAGCGCGAGGCCGGCGGCCAGGATCGGCCGCGCCGGCGCGTGCTTCTCGCCGACCGCGAAGAGGAACGGGAGCGGGCGGACGAGATGCGGCGCGAGGCGCGACAGCGCGGCGCGCTCGAGGCACGATTCGCGGACGAGCCCGAAATCGAGGGTTTCGAGGTACCGCTGGCCGCCGTGAATCAGCTTGGACGAGCGCGAGGAGGTCCCGGACGCGAAGTCGCCCTTCTCGAAGAGGGCGACGGAGAAGCCCCGCATCGCCGCCTCGCGGGCGACGGCGGCTCCGGTGATTCCGCCGCCGAGGACGGCGACGTCAAGAATCTCCGAGGAGGGCATCCTTCAGGACTTCGGCGCGCCACCGCGATTCCACGAGCGCTTCGAGCTCGGCGGGCGTGCGCGGCTGCGCCGCCGCGACCCGGGCGAGCGCGCTCCGCGAGAGCACGAACCCCGGATCGAGATCGAGCGCCCGGGCGACGTCTTCCTTCTTCTTCGAGAGAGCCACGACGCGCCGCTCGAGCCCGGGGTCGGGCCGGCGGCCGGGCGCCGGAAGGGCGGGCCACGCTTCCTCCGAAAGCGATTCCGCCGTGCGGATCGCGTCCTGCAGCTCCCGGAGGAGCCCTCCCGGGAGCGCGCGGGGAAACCTCCGCAGAGCGGAAGAGGGATCTTCGCCCGCGAGGCGCGCGAGCCGGACGAGATCCTCGGCCGAGAGGACGCGGAACAGCGCGCGATCGAGCTCCCGCGCGACCCGGTCGCGGGCCGCGGCGAGCTCCCGGAGGTACGCGAGCTCTCTCCGGCCGAGCGCGCCGGAGCCCTTGACCCGCCAGGCGTCCGGGTCCGGCGGACGCGCCGCGCTCTGCATCGTCCTTTCGACGACGCGCGCGCACTCCTCCCGGTGCCAGGCCGCCCGGCCGAGCCGCGCGAGCTCCGCGGCGAGGATTGCGCCCAGCTCCTCGAGCCTCTCGACGTCCTTGCGGGCGTAAGCGAGCAGCTCGTCGGAGAGCGGGCGGCGGCACCAGTCGGCCCGCTGGTGCTTCTTCTCGAGGACGATCCCGAAATATTTCTCGTACAGGTCGGAGAGCCCGAACTTCGGCAGGTTCAGGAAACGCGCGGCGAGCATCGTGTCGAAGACGTTCGACGGCGCGAATCCGTACTTCGCGTGGAGGAGGCGCAGATCGAAATCCGCCCCGTGGAGGACGAGCGCCCGCGGTTCGAGAGCGCGGAAGAAGGGCTCGAGATCGTCGGAAAGCGGGTCGTGCACGCGGACGAGGCCGGAATAGGCGACCTGGACGAGGCAGAGACGCTCCCCGTAACGGTAGAAAGAGTCGCCTTCGACGTCGAGGGCGACCCGCTCCGGGTCCGAGCGGCGGAGGTCCTCGAGGGCTTCGAAGCCGCGATCCGACGTCACGCGCCGATCTTACGACGGCCGCACGGCTCGCGCCGTTTGCGCTCGACCGCTGGCGGCCTTTCAGATCGCGGACCTCCTCCTCGCCGGCGCTCGCGCCTCGACGGCGCCGCGCGTTCTTTCCGGCGAGGAGACTTTCCGCGATCTGGCCTTCGTCGCTCGGGCTCAAGCCCCTCGACGACTCCGGCGCCCCTGGCGCCGAGCCCGGTTCGCGACCTCTCGGAGCTCGGATCGCGAACGTGATGACCGACGACGGCTTGCCCTGCTTGCGCCCGACCACCGGCGGCGTTGCCAGCCCCCTGCTTCGGCCCTGCAGCGCGCGCGGATAGACTCTTCGGCAGGGAGGTCACGATGAAAAGATGGTCGATCGGAGGAGCGGCGCTCGTTCTCGCGGCGTCGCTCGCCGGCGCGGCGTCGCTTGCCGGCGTCACGATGCCCGACACGGCGCAGGCCGCCGGAAAAACTCTCCGGCTCAATGGCCTCGGTCTCCGCACGAAGGTGTTCTTCAAGATCTACGTCGGCGGCCTCTACCTCGGGAACGCCACCCACGACGCCTCGGCGGCGATCGCCGCCGACGAGGGAAAGCGCGTGGTCATGCACTTCCTCTACAAGAACGTCACGAAGAAGCAGCTCGACGAAGCGTGGGAGGAGGGATTCCGGGAGAACACGCCGGCGCTTTCCGCCGCCGTGAAGGCGGACCTCGCGAAGTTCGAATCCTGGATGGGCGACATCGCCTCGGGCCAGGAGATCGTCCTGACGTACGAGCCGGGAAAGGGAACGACCGTGGAGTTCGCCGGACAGGAGAAGGGGACGATTCCGGGACCGGAGTTCATGCGCGCGCTGTGGGGGGTGTTTCTCGGGCCGCATCCGCCGACGGCGGACTTGAAGAAGGGAATGCTCGGCTTGTAAGAAAGGCGCGGACCATACGCGCCGTTATACGGGACGCCGAGGACCGGCCGGCGGGCTTAACGTACGTTCTAGTACGCCGCACCCGCCGGCCCGGTCCTCGGCGCGCGTCTTCCAGCACGTCTAGCCGCGCCTGGCTGTTCTGCTCCCGCGTTGGCCCGTTCCCGGCGACCGAAACCCGGATCGTTTCCTGAATTTGTTTCCCCGACTCGTGACTCGTCAACCCGCGACTCGCAACCCGCAACTCGAAGGTAATTTACCGGAACGTCCCTGGAGAGAAGGAATAAGTTTGCCTGGACACCGGGATCGCCTCCGGCGAAAACAGCGGAGGCTGGGCCTTGACGATCGACAACCGCCGGCCGCGGAACGCGACGAAACCCGCCGCCCGGCGGGCGAGCGGGCCGAGAGAGGCGAGATCGCGCGTGGTGAACGCCGACCACGAGCGGCGCTCGGAAAGGATCCGCTCGACCGCGACGCGGCCGAGGCCCGGGACGCGGAGCAGCTCCTCGCGGGTCGCTCGGGTGATCTCGACGGGGAACCGCTCCGGATGCGCGAGCGCCCAGGAGAGCTTCGGGTCGTGCGCGAGCGGCAGCTTCCCGGCGTCGTCGAACACGAGCTCTTCCTCTCCGAATCCGTAGCGGCGGAGGAGATGGTCGGCCTCGTAGAGGCGGTGCTCGCGCAGCGCCGGCGTCTCGGCACGGCTCTCGAGGGGCGTTCCCTCGATCGGCCGGAAGGCCGCGAAATGCGGGTGGTGGATCGTGCGCTCCCGCCAGAGGGAGGCCGTCGCGCCGAGGATCTCGCGGTCGCTCGTCGAATCCAGTCCGACGACGATCTGGGTCGTGATTCCCGAGGCGAGGAGAGGCCGTCCGCGGCGCGGATCGCGCGCGAGCGCCGGACGGGAGCAGCCGACCTTCCGGGCGCGGCGCAGGAGCGAAACTCCGTCGGCGAGGGACTTTCCCGGCGCGAGCGCGTCGAGCGTCCGCTGGCACGTCGTTTCCAGGTTGTAGGAAAGGCGGTCGACGAGAAGGGCCAGCCGCTCGACCTGCGCGGGCTCGCAGCCGGCGACGGCCTTGGCATGCAGGTATCCGTCGTACTCGAGATCGAACCGCAGCCGTTCGACGAGGGCGATCATGCGGTCCATCGCCCAGACCGGGTTCTTCGGGATACCGGACGTGACGAACAGACCGGAGGCCCAGCCGCGGCGGTACGCCTCGAGGAAGATCGACGCCAGCTTCTCCGGCTCGATCGCGTGGCGCGGCACGTCGTTGCCGGCGCGCATCGGGCAGTAGGCGCAGGAGAACGCGCAGGCGTTGGAGAGGAGGATTCGGAAGATGCGCGTCGGCCCGAACCCGTGCGAGAGCGTCCGGATGTTGAAGGGATTCAGGCCGCCCGCCCCGCCGAACCGGTCGCCGTCGCGATCGTCGACGGCGCCCCGCATCAGGATCTCGACTTTCTCGTCGGTGGAAAGCGTGCTGACCATCGCCGGAGTATAGGCGTAAATCGGGCGCAACGCAAGCACCTCTAGAATCTTTGGATGCGACAGCTTTCGGTTCGTCGACTGGCGGCAGTGATTTCGTTGATCGTGCTGTTTTTCTGCGAGGTCGCTGAAGTCTCGCGCGCCGAGGTGGTCCGCCGGTGCGCTTCGCTGGTCGTCATGGCGTCGATGCCGGCCGACGAGGCGCGCCTGTACGGTTCGACGTTCTGGTTCGACCGGCAGTTGGGATGGTTTGTTCATGGCGTCGCCATGGCTACCCCGCCCCGGGCGACGATCGCAATGCCCTTCGTTTCCGCGCAGGGAAACCCGCAGACATTTGCGGCGGCGTACGTCCTCGCCCCTCGACGTCTCGTCGGTTACTCGCGTCTCGGAGAGGCGGACTTTGCGGCCGCGCCGCGGAACGAGCCTGTTCCCCGCGGAGTGATCGTCCGGATTCCCGTCGGTACCCTCGTTCGACGATGAGCCTCCTGCGCAACGGCGCCCTGCTGCTCGCCGTGCTGGCCGTCTGCGCCTGGATCGGGCATCGCGCGGGGAATTTCCTCCTCGGGGGATTGTCGCGCGCCGAAAGGCTGTCCTGGAGCATCATCTTCGGAATCTCTATTCTGGTGGCGGTCATCCTCGCGTGTCTTGCCGTGCGCATGCGATTGGGACCGGGACCTACCCTCGCAGGAGTTGCTCTCGCGGCGGTCGCGGCGTACTTTGCGGAGCGGTCTGGAGTCCCACAGCGGCCGGAGCCGCCGGTTCCCCCCGCTGCAAGGGCTCTTCTCACGCTGACCGCTCTCGGCGTCGCGTTCTTCGCGGTGATGGCGCTCTCGGAGCCGATGTGGTCGAACGACTTTCAGGCGATCTGGGGATTGAAGGGGAAGACGATCGCGCTCACCGGGTCGATTCCCGCCAGGCTCTTTCACGATCCCATGACGGCCTGGTCGCATCCGGAATATCCGCTCTTCCTTCCGCTCACGTTCGCGGCCCTCTCGGCGGCGCTTGGTGTCTGGGACGACCACGCACTCGCTCTCCTTTACCCGGTCCTCGAGGTCGCTCTTCTGGCGGCTCTCTACGGAGGGATCAAACGACGGCATTCGGCTACGGCCGGAGCGCTCGCTGCGGTTCTCGCCGCATTTCTCTTCTCTCTCTTCCGCGCCTTTTCGGTCGGTATGGCCGAGATCCCGCTCGCGGCCGAGGTCACCCTCTTCTCCCTCGCGGTGTTGGATTTTCTCGAGGAATCCTCGGGTGCCGCGTCTTTTCGCCTCGCGATTTCCGGTTTCCTTTGCGCGGCCACGAAACAGGAAGGAGCTCTTTTCGTTCTCCTCGTGGCCGCATGGTCAGCGTTTTTCGGCCTTCGGACTCGCCGAGCGGCCAGGATTCGCTTTCTGACGGTCACCGTCGGTCCGGTCGCGGTGCACCAGATTCTCCTGTTTGCCCTGCGGGGCGCGATCGCGGACCGCGACTACGACCTCTCCTTTCTCCGACCCTCGCGATGGCCGCTGCTGCTCCCCCGGGCGGCAGCGGTCGCCGAAAAGGTCCTGCGCGACGAGGTCGTCCCCAACGCCCTTCCGCTCGTGGCCCTCGTTGCGTTCGTCGCGCTTGCGCGACCTGCGGGCCGATCGCGCGCTCTCGCGCTGTTGGGCCCACCTCTGTTGGCTCAGGCGACGATCTATTGCTGCGTCTGCACACTTTCGAGCTTCGATCCGGCCTGGCAGGTCTCGTTCGTGCCGCGCCTTCTGCGCGCGCTCTTTCCCGTCGCGCTGCTCGCGGTCGCGCCCCGGCTGGCGTGGGTCTGCGCACCTCGTTCCGATAGAGTCGCGGCCGGATGATCGCGACTCTTTCCCGGCTCTTCCGCGCCCGCGCGCTCGTGGGGGTGCTCGCGCGGCGGGAGCTCAAGGCGCGCTATCGCGGGAGCGCCCTGGGGTTCCTCTGGTCGCTCGTGAATCCGCTGCTCCTGCTCGCGATCTACTCGGTCGTTTTCACCGTCGTCTTCGCGCCGAGGGCCGGGAACGTCCATCCGTACGCGCTGTTTCTCTTCGGCGGGGTCCTCGCGTGGAGCTTCGTCTCGTCGTCGCTCCTCGACGCGGCTCAGACGTTCCGCACGAACGGGCCGCTCCTCCGGAAGGTCATCGTCGCGCCGGAGATCTTCCCGGGAGTTTCGGTCCTGTCCCAGGGCTTTCATTTCCTGCTCGCGCTTCCGGTGCTCCTCGCGGCGACGGCGGTATCGGTACTCTGGTTCTCCGGGCGCTTCGGATGGACCGCGGTCCAGATCGTCCCGGTGCTGCTGCTCCTCGCGGCCGCGGTGCTCGGGGGAGCGCTCTTCGTCTCGGCCGCGTCGGTGCACTTCCAGGATCTCCGCGACCTTCTCCAGAGCGTCCTGACCTTCTGGTTCTTCGCGACGCCGATCATCTATCCGGTCGACGCGATCCCGGCGCGCCTGCGCCCCTGGGTGCGGGCCAATCCCGCGACGGCCTTCTTCGAAGGCGTGCATGCCTCGCTCTTCGACGACCGCTGGATCTCCGCGCCCGGCTGGGGGGCGATGGCCGCCGCGGCGGCGCTGTCGCTCGCGATCGGCGGCGCGACCTTCGCGCGCCTGCGCGAGTCGATCGCGGAGGAATCGTGATCGCGATCGACGTCGAACGGCTCTCGAAGTCGTATCGCCGGGCGCCGCGCCGCCGCCCCGCGGGGAGCCTCAAGTCCGCGGTCCTCCACGGATTCCGCGGATCGGCGGCATCCGGGGAGCCGGCGTTTCCCGCGCTCGTCGACGTGACGTTCGCGGTCCCGAAAGGGGAGACGATCGGCGTCGTCGGCGAGAATGGTTCCGGGAAATCGACGCTGCTGAAGGTGCTCGCGGGGATCCACGCGCCGACGTCCGGACGCGTGGAGACGCGCGGCCGCGTCGCCGCCCTGATCGAGCTCGGCGCGGGGTTCCATCCCGAGATCACGGCGCGCGAGAACATCGAGATCAACGCGATGCTCCTGGGGCTCTCCCGGAAGGAGATCGCCTCCCGGCTCGAGGCGATCGTCGCGTTCGCCGGCGTCGGGAAGTTCCTCGACGAGCCGGTCAAGACCTTCTCTTCCGGGATGATCGTGCGGCTCGGCTTCGCGATCGCCGCCCACGCCGACCCGGAGATCCTCCTCGTCGACGAAGTGCTCTCCGTGGGCGACGAGCAGTTCACGCACCGCTGCCTCGAGAAGATCGCCGATTTCCAGCGCGAGGGGCGAACGATCGTCGTCGTGAGCCACGATCTCGAGCTCGTCGTCGCGACCGCGAAACGGGCGATCCGCCTCTCCGAGGGGCGTCTCGTCGCCGACGCGCCGGCGGCCGAAGTGATCGGCCGCTACCGCGAGGAGGTCGCTTATCGGGAAGGGGAAGCGCGCGGGTCGGCGGGAGTCGCGGAAGGGGGCCGGTGGGGGTCGGGAATCGCGCGGATCGAATCCGTCCGGCTCCTCGACGGCGACGGCCGGACCGCGGGCGTCGTGACCGCCGGACGGCCGTTCCGCGTCGAGCTCGAGGGGCGCGCCGAGTCGCCGATCGCCGACTTCGTGGCGGGCATCCGGATCTCGCGGGTCGACGGGACCGTGGTGTTCGGGACGAACACGCGGATCGACGGCCATCGCGCCGAATCGGTGGGCGGAAGCTTCTCGATCGCGATCGAGTTCCCGGCGGCGGACCTCACGGGAGGGACTTACGCGATCGACGCCGCGGTGCACGCGGCCGACGGCGCTCCCTACGACTACCGCGCCGACGTCCTTCGATTCGACGTCTTCGCGCCCGACGCGGTCGCCGGCGTGTGGCGGGCGGCGCACCGCTGGGACCTCTCCGGCGCGGGGAGGTGGACGCGATGACGGGGCGCCGCCTGATCCTCTTCCTGCTCGCGGTCGTGACGGTGCTCCTTTTCGTCGAGGCGCCCGGGTCGTGGCTCCTCGAGCCGGACGAGGGACGCTACGCGGAGATCCCGCGGGAGATGCTCGCGACCGGGAACTGGCTCGTTCCGAAGCTGAACGGCGTCGACTACTTCGAGAAACCGCCCCTGACCTACTGGGCGGAGGCGGTCTCGATCGCGGCGCTCGGGCGCAATCCCTTCGCCGCGCGCCTGCCGGAGCGCCTGGCGATCCTCGGGACCGCGCTGCTCCTGGCCGGCGCGCTCCGGAAGCCGTTCGGCGAGCGGGTGGCGCTCCTCTCGGCGCTGATCTTCCTCTCTTCTCCGCTCGTGTTCTCGCTCGGGCGCACGGCGCTGACCGACGGCGTCCTGACGTTCACGATGGCGGTCACCCTGCTCGCGCTCCACCGGTTCCTCCTCGCGTCGCAGGTGCGCCGCGCCGCGCCCGCCGCGGCCGCGCTCGCGGGGCTCGGCTGCGGGCTGTCGCTCCTGGACAAGGGGCTGATCGGGCTCGTCCTGCCGGGCGGGGCCTTCGTCTTCTGGTGCGCCCTGCGCCGCACCGCCCGCCCGATCCGCGGGATCCTCCTCTCGTGGGCGCCGGTCGTCTGCCTCGCCGTCGCCGCGCCCTATTTCGTGGCCGTCGAGCGGGCGGCGCCGGGATTCTCGAAGTTCTTCTGGATCCACGAGCACTTCGCGCGTTATGCGACGACGGAGGCCTCGCGTCCGGGGCCGATCTGGTATTTCCTGGCCACGTTCCTCCTCGGGATGCTGCCCTGGACGTTCTTCTCCTCGCGTCTCGGAAGACGTCTGTGGCGGTCCCGGCGGCGGGCCACGGCGCCCGACGCGTCGGACCTCTGGTTTGCGCTCTGGTTCTCCGTGATCTTCGTGTTCTTCTCGCTTTCGCACTCGAAGCTGATGCCGTATCTCCTGCCGGCATGCCCCGCGGCCGCCGTCCTGTTCGCGCGTCTCATCGACGCGAACCTCGAGTCGGGAGAGAAGTCGCCGTCGCGGCCGCTCGCGTTCCACGCGCTTTTCTGGACGATCGCCGCGCCCGCGGGATTCATCCTGCTCGTTCGGGGAGGCGATCCCGCCCGGTACGGGCTGACGGGCATCGCGGCGGCGGCTCTCGGTGCTCTCGTCGCGGCCTCGTGGATCGGCGCGTTCTCGGCGCGCCGCCATCCGCTCGGGGGAATCGCGGCGGCCGTCGCCGGCTGGTGTATTTTCTACGCCGTCTTGATCGCCGCCTTTCCGAGGATCACCGTCGACCAGTCGGCGCACGGCCTGGCGCTCGCTGCCGGGCGCGCCGCGGGGGGAGCGGCCGAAGTCGTCTGCTACCGGACGTATCTGCAGGGGTTCCCGTGGGAGCTCGAGCGGCGCGTCCGGATCTTCGGATGGAAGGGAGAGCTCGCTTTCGGAAGCGGCCGCGGCGACCAGTCGGCGTGGTTCCTGCCGAAGGAGGCGTTCTTCAAGGAGTGGGATTCTCCGAAGAAGATGGTCGTGCTCCTCCGGCAGAGGGACCGTCCCGACATGTACGGCCACCGCGCGGAGCTCGTCGCGCAGAACCGGAAGTATTTCGTCGTGAAGAATTTCTGAGCGTGGGTCACCGTTGATGCGCCAGACGTTCCTGCCGTTTGCGAAGCCGTCGATCGGCGATGCGGAGATCGCCGAGGTCTCCGACTCGCTGCGGTCCGGATGGCTGACGACCGGGCCGAAGACGGAGCGGTTCACGGAAGAGTTCCGCGCCCGGGTCGGCGGCCGGTTCGCGGCCGCGATCTCGTCGGCGACGGCGGGACTCCACGTCGCGCTCCTCGCGCACGGGGTCGGAGCGGGAGACGAGGTGATCACGACGCCGATGACGTTCGCGGCGACGCTGAACGTGATCGTCCTCGCCGGAGCGATTCCCGTCCTCGCCGACATCGACCGCGACACGCTGAACGTCCGCGTCGAGGAAATCGAGAAGAAGATCGGGCCGCGGACGCGCGCCATCATCCCGGTCCACTACGTCGGCCAGCCGTGCGACTGGACCCGATCCTGGTACTCGCGGAGAGGCACGGCCTCGCGGTCATCGAGGACGCCGCCCACGCGATCGGGACGGAGTACAGGGGAAGGCGGATCGGCTCGCTCCCGACGACGTCCGTCTTCTCGTTCCACCCGAACAAGAACATCACGACGGGCGAGGGCGGCATGGTCGTGACGGGCGACGAGCAGGTCTTCGAGACGGTCTCGCTCCTGAAGTTCCACGGCATGGACCGGAACGCCTGGAAGCGATTCGACGAAGGCAGGGCGCCCGCGCTACGACATCGCGCTTCCCGGGTACAAGTACAACATGATGGACATCCAGGCGGCGATCGGCCTGCACCAGCTCCGCGAAGCTCGACGGCTTCATCGAGAGGCGGGCGGCGATCGCGGCGGTCCTACCAGCGCGACTTCGCGGACGACGCCCTCTCTTCCTGCCGAAGCCGGTGCCGTGGCCGTCGCGGCACGCCTGGCACCTGTACGCCCCCCTCGTCGACCTCGAGCGACTCACGATCGACCGGGACCGTTTCATGGCCGAGCTCAAGGACCGGAACATCGGTTGCGGCCTGCACTACTCCGCCGCCCACGAGTTCTCCTGGTACCGCGAGCACTTCGGCTGGAAGCCGGAAGATTTCCCGGAAGCGCATTTCGTCTCGGAGCGGATCGTCTCGCTCCCGCTCTTCCCCGACATGACGGAGTCGGACCGCGGCGACGTGGTGGAGGCGGTGCACGACATCGCGCGGAAATTCGCGAGATGAGAACTGCCGGCGCGCCGTTGCATCGAGCCGGACGGGCGCGGGTCGCCCGCGAGACCCTCAACGTACGCTCCGGTACGCCTCGGGATCTCGCGGGACGACCCGCATCCCGTCGGGCTCGCGCCTCGTCGCACCTGACCGTGGTAATCAACTGACGATCGCGAATTCTGCACAATTCAGGCCGTAACCAGACCAGAGCGCCGAAAGCGCGACGGGCAAGCAGCGCCGCCGCGATTCCGTTACGATACGGTCCGCTTTGACCCCGAAGCCGGACATCTCGATCGTCGTCCCCGTCTACAACGAGGAGGGAGAACCTCCCCGCGCTGCTGCGCGCCTCTTCCGGTGCTCGACGGCTCGGCCGCCCGTCCGAGGTCCTTTTCGTCGACGACGGCAGCCGCGACGCTTCGCTTTCGATCTGCTGCGCTCCTCGTCGACGCGCATCCCGGGGAAGGCTGCGCGTCCTGGAGCTAGCTCGCGGAACTTCGGCCAGCACCCCGCCATCCTCGCCGGGTTCGCAGCGCCGGCGGCAACGTCGTCGTCACGCTCGACGCCGACCTGCAGAACCCGCCGGAGGAAATCCCGAAGCTGCTCGCGCGCGTCGGACAGGGATACGACGTCGTCGGCGGGTCCGCGAGCGCCGGGGACGTCCTGTTCCGTCGCGCGGCCTCGCGGCTCGTCAACCGCGTGACCGGCGCGATCACCGGCATCGCATGTACCGACTACGGGTGCATGCTGCGCGCCTACTCGCGCGAGGTGTCAACGCATCAATCGCTGTGAGGAGATCGTCGACGTTCATCCCGGCGCTCGCACAATCGTTCTCGCGCCGGCCGACCGAGGTCGAGGTCAGCACGCGGAGCGCGCGGCGGGCGCGTCCAAGTATTCGCTCTACCGGCTGTCCGCCTGAACTTCGACCTGATGACGGGATTTCTCGGTCGTTCCGCTCCAGATCTTCACGCTCTTCGGTTTCGTCGTCGCGGCGGGCGGCCTCGGGTTCGGGCATCTTCCTCGGGATCCGTCGGCTCATCGTCGGCGCCCGAAGTCGAGGGCGTGTTCACGCTGTTTGCGATCGCTCTTCATGGTCGTCGGGCGTCCTCTCGCCGGCCTGGGGATCGTCGGCGAGTACGTCGGACGGATCTACCAGGAAGTGCGGCGCCGCCCGCGCTTCTCGTGCGGCGCGAATACGGGGCGCCGCCCGCTGAGCGCGCGGGGCGGCGGCGCCCGGGAGGGGCGTGTGAGCGACGACGAACGTCCGCGCATCCTCGTCTTCGGTTACTCCGATCTGGGCTACGCTGCCTCTCCATGCTGCTCGGCCGCGGCGAGAAGGTCGTCGGCTGCTTACACGCACGCCGACGCGCCGGGCCGGGCGGGTGGCCCCCGTCGCTCGTTCCGACTCGCGCCGCGCACGGGATTCCGGCCTGGACGGCACGTGCGGTGGAACGCCGAGGAGATCTTCCACGCGCGGCGCTCGCGCCCGATCTGATCTTTTCCTTCTACTACCGGGACCTGCTGCCGCGCGAGCCGTGCTCGCGCTGCCCCGGCTCGGCACGTTCAACGTGCACGGCTCGCTCCTGCCGCAGCTACCGCGGGCGCGCGCCCGTCAACTGGGCGGTCCTCGAGGGCGAGAAGGAGACCGGCGCGACGCTCCACCTGATGGTCGAGAAGGCCGACGCGGGCGCCATCGTCGACCAGGAGAGAGTCGCGATCGGTCCGCGACGACACGGCCTTCGACGTCCAGAAACGGGTCTGCCGAAGCCGCGGTGAAGATCCTCGACCGGCAGCTCGAAGCGCTCGCGTCGCGGGCGCGGCGCCGCGGCGCGCCCCAGGAGATCTCGAGGCGACCTACTTCGGCAGACGCCGGGTCCCGAGGACGGGACGTCGACTGGGACCGGCCCGCGGACCGAGATCCACAACCTGGTGCGCGCGGTATCGCACCCCTACCCGGGCGCCTTCACGCCCTTCGGCCGCGCACGCGTTCGTCTGGCGGACGCGCCTCGGCGCCTCGCGCGCAACGGCGCGCGCCCCGGGAAATCGATCATCGAGTGGAACCGCTTGTCGTCGCGTGCGGGCGGACGACACGGTTCGCTCGAGGTCCTCCGTCGCCCAGCCGGAAGGGAAACCGAGCATGACGGCGCCGCGCTAGTGCGCTCTTGCGCCGGGCGCGGTCCAGGACGAATCCGGCCACTGAAAGTCCTCATCCTCGGCGTCAACGGATTCATCGGCAACGCGCTCACCGAACGCTTCCTCACCACCACCGACTGGGAGGTGTTCGGGCTCGACATGGCCGACCGACAAGATCGAGCCCTTCCTCGACAACCGCCGCTTCCAGTTCCTCGAGGGCGACATCGCGATCAACAAGGAATGGATCGAGTACCACATCAAGAAATGCGACGTCGTGCTGCCGCTCGTCGCGATCGCCACACCCGGCGCACGTATGTCCGCGATCCGCTCGCGGTCTTCGAGCTCGATTTCGAGGAGAACCTGCGCGTCGTGCAACAGTGCGTGCGATACGGAAAGCGGGTCATCTTCCCGTCCACGTCCGAGGTCTACGGCATGTGCCCCGACGCCGAGTTCGACGAGGACCGCTCGACGCTCGTCTATGGGCCGATCCACAAGCAGCGCTGGATCTACTCCACGAGCAAGCAGCTCCTCGACCGGGTGATCTTCGCGTACGGCCAGTCAGCGAGGGGCTCAGCTTCACGCTCTTCCGCCCGTTCAACTGGATCGGGCCGCACCTCGACAACGTGGACTCGCCGAAGGAGGGCTCGTCGCGCGTCCTCACCCAGTTCCTGCACAACATTCTCTACGGCGAGCCGATCAAGCTCGTCGACGGGCGGACGCCAGCGGCGGTCGTTCACATACATCCCGGACGGCATCGACTGGCTCATGCGGATCATCGCGAGCGAGAACGGGGTGGCCGACGGCGAAATATTCAACTTGGGAATCCCGCGAACGACGTGTCCATCCGGCGAGCTGGCCGAGGTTGCTGGAGGCGGTCGCGCGCTATCCCGGGCTACGAGACGGCCGCCCAACGCACGCCGATCGTCGACGTCGCTCGGCGGCGGATTACTACGGCGTCGGCTACCAGGACATCGCGACGCGGGTGCCGTCGATCCGCCGCGCGAAAGAGATGCTCGGCTGGGAGCCGCGGATCGACTTCGACACGGCGCTGCAGATGACGCTGGATTTTTATCTGACGGAAGAAAGCCCCCGGTCCCGTGAAGGGCCGCCGCGGCGGCTGTAGAATGAATCGATGCGGGACATGAGTGAATACACCATGATCGTGCGCCCGGACGACAACGGGACGTTCGTCGCCTATTTGCCGGCGATTCCCGGTTGCCACGCGATCGGGAAGACGCCCGAGGAAGCCCAGGCCGAGCTCCGTGACGTCTTCGAGATGATCGAAGACGAGTACCGGGACCGGGGAGCGGAAATGCCTCCCGACGTCCCGGCCGACGCCCTGCGTGCCGGCTAAGGCCCGCGATCTCGAGCGGGTCGCTCGAAAGATCGGGTTTCGAAAATCCGCACAGAAGGGTTCTCACGCGCGCTGGCGTCATCCGGACGGCCGCGCGACCACGATCCCGATCCACCCTTCGGCCGAGGTCGGCGGCTGGCTCTTCCACGAGATCCTCTCCCAGCTCGGCATCGACGAAGAAGAGTTCCGTCGCCTCGTATGAATCCGCGGATCGCCCTAAAAGTCGACTGCGACACCGCCGAAGGAACCCGGCGCGGAATCCCGCGCCTGCTCGCGCTCTTCGAGCGCAAGAAGATCCGCGCGACGTTCTTCTTCTCGCTCGGGCCGGACCGTTCCGGACGCGCGGCGCTCCGCGTCTTCACCCGGAAGGGGTTCCTCGAGAAGATGCTGCGATCGCGCGCGCCGTCGCTCTATCCGCTCCGGACGATGCTCTCGGGAACGCTTCTTCCGGCGCCGATGATCGGACGCGTCTGCCGGGAGCAGATCCGTTCCGTGGCGGCCGCCGGGCACGAGACCGGCGTCCACGCCTGGGACCACGTCGGCTGGCACGACGGGCTGTCCCGCTGGAGCGCCGAGCGGGTCGCGGACGAGTACCGGAAGCTGCATGCCGAATACCGCGACATCTTCGGGGCCGGGGCCCACGCGTCCGCGTGTCCCGGATGGACGGTGCTCGGACGCCTACCTCGCCGAAAGGGAGAAGTATCCGCTGCTCTACACGTCCGATACGCGCGAGGGAGCGCCGTTCTTCCCGCGGACGGCCGGGTTCGTCTCCGCGATCCCGGAGATCCCGTCGACGCTTCCGACACTCGACGAAATGCTCGGCGACCCCGAATTCCCGGATCCGGCGGCGCTGCGCCGATGGTTCGCGGACGCTCCCCGAGGCGACGCCGTCCACACGATCCACACCGAGGTCGAAGGCGGCCCTTACCTCGCGTGGTTCGACTCCCTGATCGAGGAATGGAAGGCGCGCGGCGCCGAGTTCGTGCCGATGGAGGCGTTCGGAATCGAAGCGCGGGAGCGTTCCGCGGAGCTCCCGGCGCGGAACGTCGCGCCGGTCACGCTGCCGGGGCGGGCGGGAGTCGTTTCCTCCGGGTATCCACCCACGCCGTGAGGATCGCCGCTGCCTGCAGCGGCGAGACACAGCCAAGCCGGCCGCGTTCGGCGACACGGCCTCTCGTCGTAGAAGAGCGAGACGCGGTGGCGTCCGGGGGGCACGCGCACTCCGCAGAAGCTTCCGTCGGCGATTTCGACGGGGGCGGCCACGCCGTCGACGGTCGCGCGCCAGTACCGGAAATACGTCACCGCGAAGACCGCGACCGTCCTGGCGGAGCTCTCGAAGTCCGCGGAGATTCCGTTGGCTTCCTCGCGCGGGTTCGCAACGCGGGCGTCGGATGATGGACCGGCCGCGTCGCGATCGGACCCTCGGAGCACGACGTCGGTCCGTGGATCGAAGCGTTCCGACGCGACGAGGTCGACGGCGCCGGAGAGCGAGCTCCGCTGAAAAATCCGCGAGGACGCCCGAACGACGGGGACGGGATCGATCGCTTCCGACACGTACACGCGGCATCCCGCGATCTCCGTCTCCGCTCGCGGGCGGAAGCCCGGAAAGGTGGCGGGGGAGGCGGTGATCGCCCATCGAACCGACGCCGCGGGAAGAAGCCGCGCCTTTTCCGTTTTCGGCTTGGAAGCGAGCGCCTCGTAGAAGACACGGTCGAGGAATCCGTAGGAGCCGTCCGGGTCCTTGTCGTAGGAGTAGCGAATCCCGTCGGGAATTCCCGTCAGCGGCCAGAGCTCCTCGCGTCCGGCGAGGATCAGCGCGCCGACGTCGTCGACGGCGAACGAGTGGCGTGTGCCGTATTTCGCGACCGTGAACTCCGGAAGGTCGCCGACCCACGTCCGGCCCGGCCCCCGGACCGCCGACGCGAGATCGGGCCGCCTCTGGTACGCGGCCGCCGGAACGCTCACGAAGAGAGGCCACGCCGACGGGAGGAGTGTCGCGAGCGAGGCCGCGAGGAAAAACGGGAGGCGCCCGGGTCCGGGAGATCGCCAGAGAGCGACGAGAAGCAGTCCCATCCCCGCCGCCCCGCAGAGCGCGTCGACCACGATCGTCCGGGTGATCCCCGGGAGCATCTGGTCCGGTCCGAACGCGAGACCGCGGAATGCCGGCTCGACGAGCTGCCGAAAAGCCGACGGCGCCGCGAGAACGAACGCAGCGCCCGCGAGCAGAACGAGCGCGATGGCCGCGATCGCCGGGCGAACGAAGCGCCGGGCCCGCCGCTCGCGGCTCCAGGCGTCCGCGGCGAGGGCGGCGAGGGCGGAGAGCGCCAGCGCCGCGGGGAGCGCGAACTTGATCGGGTACCGGAAATGGCGGAGCGGCGGGATCGCCCAGAGCGCTTCGAAGAGCGGCGTCCGGAAGCCGTAGGAGAGGAGCACGAAGAGGGCGGTGGCGGCAAGCGACGCGAGGACGATTGCGCGGCGGCGAAAGCCGGGAATCGCGAAAGCGGTCGCCGCCAGCACCAGCGCCGCCAGGCCGAAATTCAGCGAATAGAGATACGGCTGGAGCGAATCGAAGACGCGGTAGCCCCAGAACGCGCCAGAGACCAGGGGCGCGGCGATCCGAAGACGAGCGGGAAGAGGTTCTCGAGCCATCGGATCGGCACGTTCGCGGCGGCGTTGAACTGGTCGCGGGAGAAGAGATGCTCTCCGCGGAAGGACCACGGGACGGCGGCGCGTGTCGCGAGGAGAAGGGGAGCCGCGACGATCAGCGCCCCCGCTCCTCCGGCCGCGGCTGCGGCGGCGGATCGAAGCCCGGCTCCGAACCTCCGAATAGACGCGAGGACGAGCGGGATCGCGCAGGCCGCCACGGTCCAGGCCGAGATCGGCCGGCTCCCCGGCGAGGAGCTGCAGGGCCGAGCGCGATCGAGAGCGCGAGGAAGAAACGAAGCCGCGGTCCGTGCGGGCGAGGCGGACCGATTCGGCGACGGCCCAGGGCGCCCACGCGGCCGCGGCGGCCGCGTTCGTGAAGGCGGCGGCGTAGGAGAGATACGGCCCGGAGAAGGCGTATCCCGCGCCCGCGATCCACGAGGCTCTCCGGGACGCCCCGAGCCGGCGGGCGAGGAGCGCCGCTCCGAAGAACGCCCAGGCGACGTGGAGGAGGAGATGAATGTCGAAGGCGCAGGCGCCGGAAGCAGCCGGTAAAGGAGATGGGTCGGGTAGAGGGCGACCGTGTTCGGATTCGCCAGCAGCGGCTCCGCGTTCGACGCGGCGAAGTCGACGAACGGAACGATTCCGATCCGCTCGCGCGCCGCGGCCCACTGCTCGATCGGAAAGTGGGTGATGAACGCGTCCCGGAAGCAGAGCAGGCGAGATCCGAGGACGAGCGGGAGGAGAGGAAGGAAGAACAGCGCGAGCGCGGCCGCGGGCGCGACCCACGGTGTCACGTGAACTTTTCCTTTCACGAGTCGCTTCCTGTTGCTTGGAAAGTCCGGCTCCCTGCTCTGGTCATTGCGAGCTCGCGGAGCGAGCGTGGCAATCTCCCCCGGTCGTCCACGAGAGTAGATCGCCACGGCCGCGTTGCGGCCTCGCGATGACGGAACCAGGTTCGAGTGCTCCGAACTTTCATCCCCATGGGCGAGATTCCCGTCTCAGGCGGTATTGCGACCTCTCCCGCAAGGGGAGAGGTGAGGGAAGGTCGCGTCCTTCCTTCCTCTCTTCGCGATCGGGGACGAATGGCCGAAACGGCCAGGAGAAGCCGCCCGCACGGGCGGATTCCGATTTCTGTAGCTCTCGAGCGCCCTGTGAGCGGGCGGCCGGTCTCAATGATCGCCTCGATGCAACCGGCCGGCCGCTCACCGGAAGATCGCGGTCTTCCAGACGCCCCACGCCTGGAGCTTGAACTCGACGAGGACCCAGAGGATCGAGAATCCATAGCGCATCGAGCGGCGGAAGTTGATCTGCGACGCCTCGTCGAAGTACCGGGTCTCGATAGGGATCTCGCGGAAGCGCATGCCGCGCGCGACCCCCTGAGCGATGATCTGGGTGTCGAAGATGAAGTCGTCGGAGTCCGCCTCGAGACGCACGATCTCGAGATACCGCCGGGAATAGGCGCGAAGCCCGCTGTGGATCTCGGTGAAGTAGCGGAGGAAGGCGCGTTCGCGCAGGCCGTCAGGAAGACGTTGGCGTAGTACTTCCAGCGCGGCATGCCTCCCTCGAGCGCCCGGCCGCCGAGCATGCGGCTGCCGAATACGGCGTCGCTCTCGCCTGCGAGGATCGGCGCGACGAGCTGAGGAAGGACGCGCGGGTCGTACTGATGGTCGGGGTGGATCATGACGACCGCGTCGGCGCCCGCCGCGAGCGCCTCCCGGTAGCAGGTCTTCTGGTTCGCGCCGTACCCCCGGTTGCGATCGTGGACGACGACGGTGAGCCCCAGCTTCCGCGCGAGGTCCGCCGGTGCCGTCTTTCGACGCGTCATCGACGAGGATGATCTCGTCGGCCCATTCCTTCGGGACGTCGGCGAGAGTCCGCTCGAGCGTCTTCGCCGCGTTGTAGGCGGGCATGACGACGACGACCTTCCGGCCGGCGAGGTCGGCGGGGCGGGTCACCGGGAAATCCTTAGAATAGAAGGCGTTTGACACGCGGAGAACGACGACCCGCGGAATCGGCGGGCGTCTTCGCCGTGGTCGCGGCGTTCGCGTTTACCTGCGCCTTTTGCGTGAATCTCTTTCCGCGGGAGCCGGGCGGTGAGCTCGCTCAAGTCCGAACGAGCTTAGTCGATACGAGCTCGTCCTGTCGATCGTCGATCGCGGGAGCCTCTCGATCGGGCGGGAGCTCGCCCGTTTCGGTGATCACGAGGACAAATCGGTGTACGGGGGAACGTTCTACTCGAACAAAGCGCCGGGGTTGTCGTTTGCGGCGTGCCCATCTATGCGGCGATTCGGACGATCACCGGCCCGGTGCGGCCGGAGAACGCGACGGCCGTGTTTTTCCTCCTCCGGCTGTTCACCGTTTCGCTCGTCGCCATACTCGCTCTCGTCGTTTTCTCGCGTCGCTCCAACGGTCCGGCGCCGGATCATGGGGCCCGGCGATTCTCTTCGCCGTTGCGTTCGGCACGCCGCTCCTCGTGTACGGCCGCTCGTTCTTTTCCGCATGCCTGGACCGCGTCGCTCCTGTATCTCGCCTTCGAATGCCTCCACCGTCCCTAGGAGAAACCCTGGCACCCCGCGCTCGCCGGATTTCTCGCCGGGCTGGGCGGTCCTCTCCGAGTATCCGGCCGCGATCGTGGCGGCGCTTCTTCTCGTCGACGCGGCCTGGAGGCAGCCGCTTCGCCGCGCGGCGGCATTCGTCGCCGGCGCTTTGCCTTCGGCGGTCGCCCTCGGTCTGTACGACGCGGCCTGTTTCGCGGGACCCTTCGATCTCTCTTCGGCGCACGAGTGGTATCGGCCGTTCGCGCGGCTTTCCCGCGGTAGATCTTTGGTTTCTCGTTGCCGTCGCCGGTGCGGCCCTTCAGCTCCTCTTTCCGCCGTCGCGCGGGGTCTTCTTCCAGTCGCCGTTCTTCTTCTTCCTGCCGCGGCCCTGGCCGGCCGGATGCGGGATGGGCGTGTGCGTGCTCTCGGCCGGCTCAGCGGCGTTGCTCTTCGTCGGGATGTGCGCCTACGAGAACTGGCACGGCGGGTTGGGCACCGGCGCGCGTTATCTCCTTCCGGTCGTTCTACTGGCCGCCTGGCCGCTCGCGTTTGCGGCCCGGGAATCGAAAGCCGCTCGTCTCCTGTTCGCCGCCGCGGCCGTCTTCTCGGCGGCCTTCTTCCTCGTTTTCGGGCTCGACGTTCTGGTTCTATCCGGCGGACCCGTTCAACGCGCCGCGGTTCTTCATCGGCTTGGTTTCTCTCGCACGGCTGGTTCGTTCCGACGCTCGTCGGGGAACGGGCTCGGGGCTCGCTGTTCTGGCGGCCGCGACGGCGTCGCCGGGATCTCTGCGCTTGCGTGGACTCTTCTTCGCGCCGCGAGGAAGCGTGCTCGCGTTGCTCGGTGGGCGCGCCGCGTTCGCGCTGATCTTCGCCGGTCCCCCGCCGCGCGCCTCGTTCGGAGACCGGCTGACGCGGGTTCGGATCCTCGAGAGCTTCACACCGCTCGATCCCGGGCGGCCGAGCTCCTGCGGCTCGGCGCGGAGGCGGAAACCGCGAGCGGACCGGGCAGCTGGGCGAGGACAGTGGCGCACTTCGGATGGGTTCCGCCAGCGTCCGGACCCTCGCCATCCGTTCCCTTCCGCGATCAGGTCGGTTATCCTCTCTGCCAGATGTCTCGTGACGTGCCTCTCTCGTTTCGTCCGAGGACGTTGCTCGTCCCTCGCGTTTATCTCTTTCGGCGTCGTGTTTCTTCTCGGCCCGCTCCTGACGGGGCGGGCGTTGCTCTGGTACGCCGACGTTCTCCACTACTACTACCCCGTAAAGACGGCGATTCACGAGCTCTTCCGCCATGGTCTTCTCTCGCCTGGAATCCGCTCCTGGGGGAGGGCCAGCCTCTTGCGGCGAACCCGGAGACGAGCTCTTCTATCCGTTCACCTGGCTCGGCCTTCTTCTCCCGGTCGCGCCGGCCGCTGACGATCAGTTTACGGCCCATGTCGTTCTCTGCTGGTTCGGTGTCCAGCGGCTGCTCCGGCGCCTCCGCTGTTCGGTCGTCGCCTCCCGGCTCGTGCTCTCCTCTGGGCCTTCGGCGGCCTTTTCATGTCTTCGATCCATTTCTTTCCCATCTTCTATGCCTGGACCTGGATTCCCTGGCTCATGGCCGAGTTGACCGCTCCTCGTCCCTCCGTCGCGCGGTGCGCCTTCCTCGGCGGGATGGTCTTCCTCGTCGGAGAGCCCGTGACGGCGATTCTCGCGGTGCTGGCCGCGATGGCTCCGGCCTCGAGAAGGTCGAAATAGTCCGCATTCGGCGCGCAGCGACGGCCGGAGGCTCTCGATTCTCCTGGCTGCCGCGATCCTCCTTCCGGGCGCGGCCCTGGCTCGCAAGGGTGCTCGCGGCGAGGGCATCCCGGAGGCCGAGGCCATGAGAAAGAGTCTTCCGCCCTTGCGCCTCATCGAGCTCGCTCTGCCGCGGGCGACCGGCAAGGTGCTGGCTCGCGACCCGGACTTCCTTGGGTGGCGCCTGTACCCGGAGAAATCATGGCCCTTTTTCGCGGGGATGTACGCAGGCGCCGTCTGTTGCCCCTCCTGCTGGCAGGAGGGCTCCTCGCGGCATTTCGCCGCGTTCGCTGCCTTTCTTCTGGTCGTGGCGTGGCCCTTCTTCTCGCTCTGGGCCCGGCGACTCCGGTGTGGGACCTGTTACGGCATCTTCCCGTCCCGTGGCGAATGTTCCGCTTTCCCGAAAAATTCCTCGCGCTGACGCTCTTTCTCGTGACGATCGTCGCTTGCCTTCGGTTTCGACTGCGCTCGGCGGTCCCCTCCGCTCGCGAGGCGCATCTGCGGCGGAATGATCGCGTTCGGGGCGGCCTGCGCCGGGCCGGCCTCCTTGCCCTCGTCGCGCCAGGCTTGGTTCTCGATTTTTCAGCTTACTGGAGGATCGCTGCCGATCGAAAACGCCTCGATCTTCTATCGGAATGTGCTGATCCGCGCCGGGATCGTCAACCTCTCGATCGGAGCGCTGTTCGTGTTCCTGTCCCGTGCGCGCGGTCGGGCGCGAGCCGCGTTGGCTCTCGCGATTGCCGGCGTCACCGCGGTCGAGTTGTGCGCGTCGTCACGCGACTTCATTCAAACGCGTTCCGTCGAGTGGTTCCGGACACTCCCTCCGATCGTCCGTCGGCTGCAGGACCTCACCCCTGTTCCGCGACTGGTCGACCTTCTGCCGAAAAGTCCGCCCGCCCCCGTTTCCGGCTCCGAAGAACGCGGCGGTCCTTGGGAGAGAAACCGACTTTACGGCAAGCAGGCGGTTGGATGGGGGATTCCGCTGGCGCTCGATGAGGACTACGACATCATGTACATCGCGGCCAGCGTTCGAGCTCGCAATCTGCTCTTGGCCGTCTCGGCGGCGAACATGCGGAACTTCTCCCGGCTTCTGGCCGCCCGCGTCCGACGGCGCGCTCCTGATCTGGAATACGCCTGTTCACGCTGGCGAATCCGGTTTCCATCGCGGGAGTACCGGGAGTCCGGCCGGAGGTGGATGACGTGAGCGCCGTCATCCGTTTCGACGGAGACGAAGGATTTCATCCGCAAGGCTCGGGAATCGTCGATCGACCTTTCCCGGGCCGCCTTCGTGGAAGGAACGCCCGCGACGTCCCCGACGTCCCGGTCCGGCAACGATTCGGCGTATGATCGGCGCGAAACGACCTCGTGGATTTCACAGTCGATTCGTGGGCCCTCCCTCGTCCGGGTCGCGCGCACGAACGACGGAAACTGGAAGGCGACGATCGACGGCCGGCCGGCGGACGTGCAAACCATCGACCTCTCGTTGATCGGCGTCGTCGTCCCTCCGGGGCGGCATGAAGTCGTGATCCGGTACGAGGACCGGCTTCTCCTCATCGGATCCGGAATCTCTCTCGTGACGGCGCTCCTGCTGTCGGGTTGGATGGTGCGCTCCGTCATGAAGCGCAGGCCTTCGACGTTCCTGTCCGCGCCAGAATCCTCCGATCCCGGGCGAAATTGACCCTGCGGTATATTCGCCCGGTTTGAAAGCCCGACAATCTCGGATCGCGCGGTGGGGACCATGGCTGGCCGCCATCGCGATCACCGCCGCCGCCTGCGCTCTCGTTCACGATCACACTCGTCTCGATTCGGCGTCGTTCGACGAGCCTTCCCACATCCACGCGGCTTATCTCCAGGTCTTCCATCACAACGCGATCTCGAACATGGAGCATCCGCCGCTCGCAAAGGAAGTGGCGGGTCTGGGATTGCTCTTTTGCCGGCCCGCCGACACGCCGCTCGAACCGAACCTGGATTTTCCGAATTCCGGCCGGCATTTCCTTTTCGGAAACCGCATTTCTCCCGACGTCCTCCTCGCCGCCGCGCGCGCTCCGATGCTCCTTTTCTTCGGCGCGACCTGCCTGCTCGTCTTCGGCGTCGCCCGGCGGTACTTCGGTCCCGGAGCGGGATTCCTCGCGCTTTTCCTGATCGCTTTCGAGCCGACGCTCCTCGCGCACGCCGGAATCGTTCACACGGACGTTCCGATCTCTCTCTTCTGGCTCGCCTCGGTATTGGCGTGGGGGCGCGTTCTCGAGCGGCGCTCTCCGGGACGCATCGCCGTCGCCGGTCTGGTCCTCGGAGGAGCGTTCGCGACGAAATTTTCGGCGATCTATCTCCTGCCGACCTTCGCCCTCGTGGCGATCGCGATCCGGGCGATGGAGGCGCGGAGGCTCCCGCCGGTCGGAGAGCGGTCCCGCCTGGCGGCCTTCGGGGGCGCGCTCGGCCGGGATTTCGTGGCCGGCATCGGGACGGCGGCGATCGGATTCGCGACGGTGCTCCTGGTCTACCAGAACGTGGTCACGGGATTTTCGGTCGCCGAGCAACAGGCCGTGATTCGCCGCATGGTGGGGGGGTACGAACGCGCGCCCGCGCTCGCGAATCGAATCGCGGCCATTTCGCCGGTCTCGAAGGCGCTCGCGCACTTCCTGGGGGGCATTGCGGTCGTCGGCCGGCAGAGCGCCGTGGGCGGGGGCATCAGTTTTCTCAACGGAAAAATCTCGGTCGAGGGGTTTCCCTTCTATTTCTACGAGGCGTTCGCGGTCAAGACGGCGCTTCCGTTCCTCCTGCTGTCCGTCGCGGCCCTCGTCCTCCTTCCGTTTCGGCGGCTGGAACGCCGCGATGTCCTGCTGTGGATCCCCGTCCTCTATTACTTCCTCTTCTCGATGGGATCCTCTTACAACATCGGCATTCGCCACATCCTGCCGGTCTATCCGTTTCTCGCGATCGCGGCCAGCCGGGTTCCTCACGACATCGCGAGCCGGTTTTCGGGTGCGAGCACGACCCGTCGAGGAGCGGTCGTGAGTGTCGCGATCGTGCTGCTCGCCTCGTTGCAGGTCGCGACGGCGATTTCCGCCCATCCCTTCGAGCTCTCGTATTTCAACGCTTTCGGCGGCGGCACGGGCAACGGCTACCGCCTCCTCTCGGATTCGAACACCGACTGGGGCATCGATCTGCGGCGTCTCGCGCTCGAGTTGACCGGCGCCGGATGGTCCGACTGCGACGATCTGTTATTTCGGCGTGGATCCCGTGCAGGCCCGGACGGGGATCCCGGATTTCACGGCGGATCGGCCGCCTTCGAGGCGATTTCGTTGCGATGTCGACGACGCTCTGGGACATCGGTCCCGCGTTCTATGCGGTCAATCGACGTCCGGACCTGGGCCTCCGTCTTTCGATGCTCATTCGACTGCTTCGCACACGAGGCGTGCTCGTGGGCACCATCGGAGGATCCACGCTGCTGTATCGGTTGCCTCCCGGGTCGGATCCGATCTCCGATATTCTCCGGCATTGATGCTTGCCGTCCGATGAAGCTTTCCGTCATCATGCCGGCCTACAACGAGAAGGAGACGATTCGCGAGATCGTCGCCCGGGTCCAGGCCGTCCCGATCGACAAGGAAATCGTGATCGTCGACGACGGCTCGACCGACGGCACGCGGGAGATCCTCGCCGAGCTCGACGGGAAGGAAGGGGTCCGCGTCCTGCTCCAGCCGCAGAACCGCGGAAAAGGCGCCGCGATCGCGCGCGGTTTCCAGGAGGCCCGCGGCGATCTCGTGATCATCCAGGACGCGGACCTCGAATACGACCCGGCGGACTATCCGAAGCTCATTCACCCGATCGAGACGGGACGCGCCGACGTCGTGTACGGATCGCGTTTCCTGGGCGGGGGAGAGCGGCGCGTCCTCTATTTCTGGCACACCGTCGGCAACCGGATGCTGACCCTCATCTCGAACATGCTGACGAACCTGAACCTCACGGACATGGAAACCTGCTACAAGGTCTTCCGCCGCGAGGTGGTCCAGTCGATCACGATCGAGTCGCCCCGATTCGGCATCGAGCCCGAGATCACGGCCAAAGTCGCGCGGCGCGGATACCGGATTTTCGAGGTCCCCATCTCCTACTACGGCCGCACGTACGACGAGGGAAAGAAGATCGGCTTCAAGGACGCGGTCTCCGCCGTCTGGACGATGCTCAAGTTCCGTTTCCGGGAGGTCGAGGATCCGAGGAACGTCGGCCACGTCACGCTCGCCCGGATGGCGAAGCTCGAAGAGTACAACCGCTGGCTCCACGATTTCTTCGCGCCGCACCTCGGGAACCGGATTCTCGAAATCGGATCCGGGTTCGGGAACATGACGCGCTATTTCGCCGACCGTGAGCGCGTGATCGCGACGGACCTCGATCCCGTCGCCTGCGAGACGCTTCGGACGACCTTCCGCGACCGCCCGGGTGTCACCGTCGATTCCCTCCGGTTTCCGCTGGCGCCGGAAGTCCTCGACCGGCTGCGCGGCGAGAACCTCGACACGGTCCTCTGCGCGAACGTCCTCGAGCACATCGAGGACGACAAGACGACGCTCGCCCAGATCCGCGAGATCCTTCGTCCGGGAGGCAAGCTCGTGCTGCTCGTGCCGGCGATGCCGGCGCTCTACGGCTCGCTCGACCGCGCGCTCCACCACTTCCGGCGCTATTCGGCGGAAGAGCTCGACCGGAAGCTCCGCGGACGCGGGGTTCATCGTCGAAGGCAATACACGATTTCTCAACCGGCCAGGAGTCTTCGGCTGGTACGTCAACTCGCGGATCCTGAGCCGCCGAGTCCTTCCGAAGTCGCAGCTGAAGGTGTTCTCGCTCCTGATGCCGCTCCTGCGCGCCGAGACGGATAACCCGCCGAAATTCGGGATGTTGCTGCTGGCGATCGCGAAGAAGGCGTAGCCGCGGCCGGCCGACCTACCGGGCGAGCATGGCCACGGCGTCCCCGCCGGGGGCGTGACGATCGTCACGCGCTTTCCGGCCAGATGGGCGCGTGACGAGCGAGCGCGGCGCGGGGTCCGGCGGAACGGCGAAGTAGACGCGGCCGCCCGGCGGGAGTCCCCTGATGACTCCTTCCAGTCGGGCGTTCTCGGTTGCCGCGTCCGCGAGCTTCCCCGGCTCGAACCATCCCGGGTGATTCTGGATCGAGCTGGGGATTCCCAGGAGAGGCGCCGCGAGAGCGCCCCGGTCGGCCGCCAGCCGCAGGGGAAGGTAGTCGGCGTCGGAGGCGACGACCGCGTCGGCGCGCGACGAATGCCCGGCGATGTACTTCGCCGTGGTCGAATACGGAGGCACGGCCGGGAGCGCAACGAGCGATGCGGCGATCACGACCGCGCCCGCGCCGGCCGCGGTCGAAGTGAGAACCCGGAGGGGAGCTGACCGGCGCGCGGCGCGAGCAAAGGCCCAGAGGGCGACGGGAAGGACGGCCATCTCCGTCCGTCCCGTGAACCAGACGGGACGGCGCAGCCCGGCCGCGGCGGCCAGGAGGAGCGGGAGCGCCGCGAAGAGCGCGGCGTCGCGGACCGCGCGGTCCCGGCGCGCCTCGACCGCGGTCAGGACGATGAGGAGCCCTCCGAGCGCGGCGCCCAGAGCCGGCGCCGGCGCCGCGAATCGCGAGAAGTACGGCGGAACACGGGTCCAGAACCCGAATACGCCGAGGCTTCCCGCGACGGAGGCGCCGAAGCGCTCGCCGCTCCAGGAGATCGCCGCGGCGGGCTGCCGCAGCGCGACGGGGAGCCACGCGAGAAAGGGAGCGGCGGCGGCCGCCTGGACGAAGGCCAACGATCGTCGTCTTCGCACGAAGGCGAGAAGAATCGACCCCGCGACGACGAGGACGCCGAGATAGTGAACCCAGGGGAGCAGGAGGGCCGCCGCGACGGCAAGAGCGGTTCGGGGTCGACGATTCCGCATCCGGAACACGGCGAGAAAGAGCAGGAGCGACAGCGCGGCGAGCAGCCCGTAGGGGCGCGCCTCGGCGGCGTAGAAGAACAGTAGCGGAGAGGCCGCGAGGAGCACGAGGAACCGCGTTCCGCCGGATGTCTTGCGCCGGACGCCGCGCGAGAAAGAGCGCCGCGATCGCGAGAAACGGGAGGACGCGCGCCGTAGCGTTGGAGCGAAGGACTCGCCCAGCCGAACGAACGGCGTTTCGAGCAGATAGAAGAGCGGCGGCCCGGAGTCGAATGCAGGGCCGGCGATCGCGGCCGGCCGCTGCCGCGCGATGCAGAGGGTGAAGAGCTCATCGAACCAGACGGGGCGCCGCAGAAGGTAAAGCATCCGGATCGCGAGAGCGGCCGCGACGACGACGAAACTCGCGATCCGGATGCGGCGGCTTGTCGGCATCGTGATTTCCTTTATTATCACCCGCACCCGAGATGCCGCCCGCCTCACGCCGAACCCTCGAAGCGACGATCCGGCGCTATCCCGTCGCGGTCTTTTCGATCGGCCTGGCGGTTCTCGTCGTCGTCGCCTTCTTCGACCCGCTCTTCACGGGAAAAACCTTCGTCAGCCGCGATCTCGTTCCGTTCTTCCTGCCGATCGAGAAGGCCGTCCACGCCGCGTGGCGCTCCGGTCACGTGCCCCTCCTCCTCCCGGAGGTCTCGTTCGGACGCCCGCTCGCGGCCAACCCGAACACGGGAGCGTTCTACCCGCTCCGGGTCGCGATGGCGGCCCTGCCGTTTCCGGCCGCGTTCAAGCTGTTCCCGGTCCTCCATGTCTGGATCGCCGGAATCGGGGCCTTTCTGCTGGCCCGACTCCTCGGCGTGTCGTTCCCGGGCGCGACGATCGCCGGCGTCGGTTATGCGCTGTGCGGTCCGACGCTCGGCGAGATCATGTATCCCGATTTCCTTCCCGGCCTCGCCGCGATGCCTTTCGTGATCGTCGCAGCGGGGCGTCTGGCTCGACGGAAGTCGAGACGTTCGGCAGCGATCTTCGCCGTGTCCTGGGGATGGATCCTGCTCGCCGGAGACGTGTTCACCGCCGGGCTGGCGCTCCTCGGCGCGGCTCTGCTGACGGTCCAGGAAACGGCGCGGGGGCGCCGGCTTCCTTCCCTCGGGCGGTTGTGGCTGGCGACGATTCCCGGGTTCCTCGTGGCGGGCATTCAGATTGTCCCGGCTCTCCTGTTCATTCCCCACACGGTGCGCGGGCTCGGCCGCTTTCCCGTGCGCGTCGCATTGATGTGGTCCGTGTCGCTCTGGAGGTTTCTCGAGCTGATCGTCCCGTTTCCCTTCGGAAACCCCGTGCGCCACGGGGCGAGCTGGGGGGACGCGCTCTGGTCGGGAAAATCCGTCGGATTCTTCAACACGCTCTATCCCGGGGCATTCGCTTCGCTCGCGCTGCTCGCAGCGCGCCTCCCTCGCGGCCGGCGGTTGTTTCCGTACGGATTCCTCGCGACCTCCGCAGTCCTGTCGGTCGCGGGCTTCTACTGCCCGGCGGCCTGGCTGAGCGCGGCATCGCCGATTCCGCTGCGCTATCCGGAGAAGCTGATGGTCGGCTTCGCTCTTTGCGCGGCGCTGCTCGCGGGTTTCCTCTCGGACGCGCTCATCGGGAGGCTCCGAACCCGGGCTTCTTCGGCGGCTCTTGCGATGCGGCGATGACCGCGATCGCGGCTCTGCGCCGTGAAGGTATGGCCAGCCGCGACGGCCCGCTTCGTGCTCGCGCACTGGTCGAACGCCGCGGGAGGGGGCGCCGCCGCGGCCGCGAAACTGCCCGGCGGTCTCGCGGAGGCCGCGATCGTCTGGCTCCTCGCCGGCGTCCTGGTCTCCTGGAGCGTTCGTGCTCGCTCGCGTGCAGGCGCCGCGGCGATCCTTCTGGCATTCGTCGCTGCCGATCTGGGCGCGAACCGGTTCCGATTCGTGACGACGGGGTCCGAGAAGGACGTGTATTCGCCCCCACGTTCCGCGGCGGTGATCCGGGCGGTCGACGAAGGATCCCGCTACGGTTTCCTTCCGATCGAAGACTACTTTCGCGGCTCCACGGATCGGGAGGGACTCACGACCGACGTCGCGGCGATGTTCGGGATCTTCTATTCCGTTCAACCAGGACTACGACGATTCGGATCTCTACCGGGTGGATCTCGCCCGTCGCGGGATCTATCGGGAATCGGGCCTCTGGAAGGGCCTGCCGCGATACCTCGCCGCTTTCGCGGCCCGGTCGGCGCTCGTCGAGAAGGGAAGGATGCCCAACGGCTTCGCGCTCGGAGGACCCGCCGTCGGCGCGCGGTGGGTGGTCACGAATCCCGCAGCGCTGCCGACGTCCCGGATGGCGAAGATCGTCCGCGAGGTGCGGGATCCCTCGGAAGCCTATGCGGCGGTCAATTCCGACGACGTCGACCTCACCCGGGAGACGGTGATCGAGACGGGCCGTTCAAACATCAGCTCCCTGTCCGGCGGGGAATGCCGGGTCCTCCGGTCGGACGGCGCCGGCGCGGAATACGAAACCGAAACTTCGGGCCCGGGGCGCCTCGTCTTCGCGCGCGCGCTGGTTCCCCTACCGCGCCGCGACCGTGGACGGCATTTCGGCGGAAATCGATCCCGCGAACCTCTGCTGGAGCTCCGTGGCCGTTCCTCCAGGCCGGCATCGCGTGCTCGTCGAAGAGAAGCTCCCGGGGGAAACGACCGGTCCCCTGCTTTCCGTCTGCGGTATCTTGACGGTCATTTTCCTGATCCGTAGGAAGGAAGGAAATGAAGCGATCCGCTAGCGCGATACTTTTTTTCGTTCTCGCCGACGGCCGCCGCCGGCTGCCGTCAGCGCGCGCCCGAAATCAAACCGCCCGAATGGCAGAGCGAGATCGCCCGCCCGGCCGAGCAGTGGCTGAGGGATCCCGCCGTCCGGCTGCTCCGGGACTACGTCCGGATACCGACGGTCGATCCTCCGGGCAACGAGCGGCCGGGGGCGGAGTTCCTGAAGTCGTATCTCGACTGCGAAGGGATCCCGTCCGAGTTGATCTGCCCCGAGAAGGACCGCTGCAACCTCTACGCGCGGATCAAGGGACGCGACCCGAATCGCGCGGTCCTCCTGCTGAACCACATCGACGTCGTGCCGGCGAAGGCGTCCGACTGGAAGCATCCGCCGTTTGCGGGCGAGATCTTCCAGAGCTTTCTCTACGGACGCGGGGTCTACGACATGAAGTCGATCGGCATTGCGGAGCTCCTCGCGTTCGTCGATCTCGCCCATTCGGGGATCACGCCCGAGCGCGACGTCGTCTTCCTCGCCGAATGCGGCGAGGAGATGGGCTGGAAAGACGGGTCGGCGTGGCTGTTCGAGCACCGCCCCGATGTTCTTGCCGGGGTCGATTGCGTGCTGAACGAAGGCGGCTACATGGAGATGGTGGCCGGAACGCCGCGCTACTGGGGGATCGAGAGCGGAGCGAGCGGCATGGCCTACGCGGTCCTGTCGTCCGACGACAGGGCGGCCGTGACCTTCCCGGCGAGATTCCGTTCGCTCGGCATGTTCGTTCCTCCGGAGCCGACGGTGGCCCGCTATCTCCGGGAGCTCGCCGAATTCCGTCCCCGTTCTATGCGAATGCTTTCCTTCATCCGGAGCTGCTCCGCCGGCCGGAGGTCCAGAAGTTCATCCCGTACGCGAGCCTCAGCCTTGTCACCGGGGGAGTGCTCTCGACGCTGCCCTATCCGGCGAGCAATCTTCCCGGCATCGCGTCCCCGCACCGCTGGGATGTTTCGATCATCATCTCGACCCCGGTGGGAGTCGACCCGCGGCCGAGCTTCGAGGCGACACTGTCGGCCGTCCTCCGTCCGGGAGTCGACGTCGTGGTCCAGGAATGCGAGCCGCCGTCGCGGGTATCGCCTTTCCCCAGCGCGGATACAGAGGCTGTTTCGCGGGTGCTGGAAGCGGCAGTGCCCGGAGTCCCCGTCGATTCCGGTGATCAATTCGTTCGGGGACTCGACGTCGTCGATATTTCGCAGGCACGGAATTCCCGCCTATGGATTCACTCCGTACCAGATGGACCCGATCGACGCCGCGCGCCGCCACGGCATCGATGAGCGCCTCTTCCTTCCCTTCTTCTACGAGGGGGATCCCGGTGATGAGGGAGGTCCTGTACGAGCTGGCCACTTCGAATGTGCAGAAATAGGCGACTTCGCGAATCGCCGGTGGCAAAAATCGTCAGACCGTCCCCTCCCGATCGATGACAAGTTATTTTATATCAAACACTTGTGTTGCGATCTCGATGGTCCGGAACTTGCTTGGATTGCGTCCAGCTTTCATAGGAGGAAGTGATGATTTTGAATCGTCTCCGGAAAAAGGACTCGGGTTTTACGCTGATTGAGCTGCTGATCGTGATCGCGATCATCGGCATCCTGGCCGCCATCGCGATTCCGAACCTGCTCAACGCTCTTCAGCGCGGCAAGCAGAAGAGGACGATGGCGGACATCCGCAACCTCGCGACCGCGATCGAGTCGTACAACGTGGACAACAACTTTTATCCGACCGCGGCAGTCGCCTGTCCGGACGGGACTCCTGCTGCCAGCCTCCGAGCCTCTGACCTCGCAATCCTGGTCGCTGCTCGAAGCCGACCTACATCGCCCTGCCGCCCTACGCGGATGGCTGGGGACATCCGATGCACTACGGCACCGATACCGCCGACCAGGCCTATACGATCCAGTCGTACGGTCGCGATGGCTCGCATCAGATGGACGACTAGCTCCAGCCTCTGCGGAACGACGACCGATTTCAACTCGGACATCGTCTACACCAACGGGACCTTCGTCCAGTACCCGGACGGGCCGCAGCACTGAGGCTTCGCACCCTACCCCTCGCCCCTCCCCAATTGGGGAGGGGATGAAGAGAACCGAGGAGGCCGGCAAACGCCGGCCTCTTTTTTTGTCCATCCATATTCCGCGGCGCGGCAAAACTTGTCAGCAGCGAAATTCGAGCGAAGCGCAAGGTACTGGAAACACATGGGATGGGTTTCGTCGATCTGGTCCGGGCCTTGCTATCGCTCTCCCAGAAGCTTCCTGAGGAGGTTGAGGAATGTCGTTTCGAAGGAACGGGCGTCCCGACGCCGGGTTCACGCTGATCGAGCTCCTGATCGTGATCGCGATCATCGGGATCCTCGCCGCCATCGCGATTCCGAACCTCCTGAACGCCCTTCAGAGAGGAAAGCAGAAGAGGACGATGGCCGACATGCGGACGCTCGCGACCGCGATCGAGTCGTACAACATCGACAACAGCAACTACCCCACCCCCAACTTTACGTGTCCGGGCCCTCAGGTTCTTCCTGACAACGCCGACACGACGAACTCGACGTTGACCTCCAGCTCGTGGACCCTGCTCCGGCCCACCTACATCGCCGAGCCGCCGTTTCAAGACGGCTGGACGCATCCGCTGCATTACTCTGTCGACAACGTGCTGAACGCGTACGCCATCGTTTCCTGGGGAAGGGATGGAAGCGCCGATGGCGACGGTCTCCTGCGGCACGACGACCGATTTCAATTCGGACATCGTGTACGCGAACGGGACTTTCGTCGAATACCCGGACGGCCGCAACACTGACGTCGCGCTGCGACGTCAGTGAAACCTCGCCCCCTGACGTCGCGCTGCGGCGTCAGTGAAACCTCACCCCCCGGCCCCCTCTCCATGTGGAGAGGGGGAGAAAGCTGACCTCACCCCAGCCCTGTCTCCGCCTTTGCCGAAGGCTACGGCGCGGCACACCCAGGTAAGATGGGGAGACGACCTCCCCAATCTCGCGTGAGACCGAACATCCGCGCCTCGGGTTCTTCCCCTCTCCATCTGGAGAGGGGTGCCGCCGACCGCGGCGGGGTGAGGTTTCGCTGGCGCTTCAGAAAGCGGCGGGCGCGGGGAAATAGACGCCGGGAGCCGAGAACGGGCGGTATTCCTTGATCCGCTTCCCGATACCCGCCATCACGCGGGGATTGGCGATGATGCGGCCGTCGAGCAGGAAATAGGCGCTGGAGAGCTGGGCCGACTCCTTTGCGTTGATCCCCGCGAACTGAACGGCCGGAGGCGCTGGGCCGGGTCGTTTCGCATCGGGGAATCCGAGCATTTCGGGAAGATCGAGAAGCGAGATCGGTTCTTGCGGATCGCGCGGGGGCACGCCGAACGTCGCGCAGAGGACGTTCCAGTAGGACGGGTTCGCGAAGTTCTGCTCGGTCAGGTTCTTCCGGTTCCCATGGTCGGAGAACAGGACGAGCCGGTTCTTTCGTGACGGGTCGAGATAGCCCGTCCGGGTTGCCGCGTCCGCGACGACCTTTTGTATGTGTTGGATCTTCCAGCGATAGAGCCCGAGAGCGTCGCCGGGGATCTCCGGGTACTGCCAGTCGACGCTGAAGTCCTGCGCGGACGAGACGGGGGACCGGAGGACCGTTCGCCGTTCCGCGGCCGTCAGGTCGTCGAGCTTCGGGAAGAGCGGCTGGTGGAGATAGTCGAGATGCCCTGCCGAAAACGCGCGCCTCCCGGGCGCCGTGGTCGTCAGGATGTCGTCGAGCTCGGCGGCGACGTCGAATCCGAAGGTCCCCGACTGATTTCGCGGCGTCCGGGCGCCGGGAAGGGGAGGAAGGCGCGGAAGCGCGACCGGAAGGAACACGCTGTCGTTCTTCAGTGTCGCTGTCGCGAGCTGGAGCCATCCCATCGGCCCGCTGCGATTCACGTCGAAACCCGCTTCGGTTCCCACGTAGGTCGTGAGCTGATCCGAGAAGTACGAATACGTCGTGAATCCGGCGCGCCGCGCCTCGCGAACGAGATCGTAGGGCACCTTCGACCAGTCGGCAGCCATGAAGATCTCCCATACTCCCGTCTCGCGGACCGGTCGATGCTGGAGGAGGGCCGACCAGACCGGATTGGTCAGGAGTCCCGGAGAAACGGCGTGCGGATACCACGTTCCTCCATGAGCGATCGTGAAGTCGCGCAGGGTCGCCAGGTCGTCCGCCTGGGAGAGCGAATCGATTCCCAGGAGAACGACCGATCCCGAGGGCGCCCTGCCGGCTGCGCCGCCGCGCGGGGATGCGCACGAGGAGCCAGGAAGCTGCCGTCACGATCGCGAGCGCGACCGCCCACTTTGCCGCGCCGCTGGCGCCCGACGCGCGGGCTCCGAGAAGGGCTGCCATGACGAGCGCGATCGCCGCGACGAGGATCATCGCGATCCCGATCGGAACCGGCCGGAGGCTCAGGAGAAGGGGATTCGCGAGCACGGCGGGATATTCGAGCGCGATTCCCGCAAAGGCGGCGAGCGAGAGGAGTATCGGCTCGGCCCAGAGCCAGCCAACCGGGGGTTTCGACTCCGGCGAGCGGTCCGCGGCCGGCCAGACCGGAAAAAATCAGAAGCGAAAGGAGCGTCAGCCCGAGCGCAACGAAGAAGAAGTCGCTCGGCAATCACGGATTCCGGCCCGGACGAGCATGAGAAACGTCTCGCTCCACGGGAGACGCGCGGTCGCGGACTGCGATTTCAGATCGATGGTGGCGGCGACAGCGGTCCCGAGCGGCCAGAGCAGGAAGAAAATGACGACGTTCGCGAGAATTCTCCGGGCCAGGGCGCGGCGGAACATTCGCCGCGAGTATTTCACACGGCGATCGGCGGCTGAGCCCCGCTACGGCGAGGCCCGCAGGGGGAACCGCGGGGCTCGCCTCCTTGCCGCAATACCCCATGAGACGGGAGTCTCGCCCATGGGGATGAAAGTTCGGCGCACTCGACCTTGGTTCCGTCATCGCGAGGCCGCAACGCGGCCGTGGCGATCTACCCTCGTGGACGACCGGAGTAGATTGCCACGCTCGCTCCGCGAGCTCGCAATGACGAGAGCAGGGAACCGGACTTTCTAAACAATGACGGGAAGCGCGGCCCGCATAGAATGCCGGCGTGCATCCCTCGACACGCTGGAAGCTGAGCGGCGCGCTCGCGCTGCTGCCGCTTCTGCTGCCGGCCTTTTCCTTCGGCCCGCTCTGACGGGACATTTCGTCCCTTCGTTCCGCGACCAGAGCGACTTCTTCGTTCCCTCGCATCGATATACGGCGTCGCGAATCGCGCGAGGCGAGATCCCGCTCTGGAACCCGCTCGCGGGCAACGGCGAGACGTGGATCGGAAACGGCCAGAACGAGGTGTTCTATCCGCCGGCCGCTCGCGTTCCTGCTGAAGAACCCGGCGACGGCCTCGGCCTGTCTTCCTCTTCCTTCATTTGGCGTCGGCATACGTCCTCGTTCTCGCTTTCCTGCGCGAGCGCGGCTCGACGCTCCCGGCTTCCGTCGCGGGAGCTTCGCTGTTTTCGTTCTCCGCGCTCGCCGTCTCCCTCTCGGCGTACTGGAACCATTTCGCGGGCATGGTGTGGATCCCCGGGATGGCATGGGCCGCCGAACGCGGGCTGCGAACCCGGAAACAGCGCGCCGCATTCGCCGTCTGCCTCGGCCTCGCGCTGCTCGCCGGAAGCCCTGAGGCGGCGCTCTTCGGGACACTGCTCGCGGCTCTCGTCTTCTGGATCGGGCGGCGGCGGGACGCGGCAGCGCGGATGAGCGACTGGAGGGTGACGGTCCGGCGCTGGCCCGCGTTCGCGGGCGCGTTTCTCACGGGCGTGGCGCTCGGCGCGATCGAGCTCCTGCCGCTCCTCGACACGCTGAATCGTGCCGGCCGGCGAACGTCCGGAGCGGGGGCCGTGCCGCTCGGACAGCTCCTTTCGCTCGTCCATCCGCCGTCTCTCCAGCGGTACGGGTGGCTCCCTCCCGACGCGAGCTGGATGCAGAGCCTCTACGTCTCTCTTCCCGTGCTCGTCCTCGGCACCATCGCCGTTTCCGGGCGCGAGCCGAGGCGCGGGGCGACTCCTCTGGGGCATCATCGCCGTTCTTGCGCTTGCGGCCTCGGTGGCTTCGTTTCCCGCGCCGTTCCGCTATCCGGCAAAGCTCCTGATCGCTGGTCCTTTTCGCGTTCGCCGTTCTGGCGGCCGAAGGGATCGACAGCTCCGATTGGAGACCGGCGGCCGGTGGGCGGGATTCGTGCTCTTCGGCGGCGACCGGCGCCGCCGAGCTCCTCGCAAAGGGTGCGACCGGCTCCCGAACGGGCGGCGCTCGGCGCCGCCGGCGCGCTCTTCGCTTCTCTCGGCGTTCGGAAGCGGCGATTTCCGAGGCATCGTCGCGGGTCTGGGAGCCTGTGCACTTGCGATTCACCTGGCGCTTCCGGCGGTTCCCCTCGTCCGGTTCGCCCGGCTCGAATCGTTCGAGAAGCCGCCCCTTCCGGCGAGTGGCAAGGTCCTGACGACGCCGGATGAGCTCCTCTCCCTTTGGGCGACCTCCGCGCTTCCGGACGAGGATCTCCGCGTCCGGCGGCAGACCGACTCTCTCGAAGGGTACTCGAATCTCCCTTTCGGCATCGCAAAGGCGACGACCGGATCCGCTTTCCGTCCCGGGAATCGGTTCGAGATTCATGTCGGGGCTGGGGACGGATCGATTTCCTCGTTCCCGCGATGGTCTCCGGATCCCGGGAGATTCGCTTTCCGGTCGGGATCGGCTGTCGCACGTCGTCGTGCCCCGGACCCTTTCCGGCATCTCGTTCTTCCCGGACGCCGAGGTCGAGCCCGACTGGCGGGCGGCGACGTATCGGGCGATGTCGCCGGGTTCGACCCGATTGCGGAAGGCTCCTCGTCGGAGAGAAGCCGGCGAATGCGCCGCGGGGAGGACCTGCAGGCGCTGTCGTCATCCGGCGCGCTCGCGGTTGGTTCGACCGTGTTGGAGAAGCCCGAACGACTCGAATACAAGGTCGATCTCTCCCGCGACCTCTGGATGTACCGGGCGCAGTCGTGGGATCCCTGGTGGCGCGCGACGGTCGACGGAAAACCGACGCCGATCATTCGCGCCAACGGCGTTTTTTCCGCGATCGTCGTTCCGAAAGGGGAGCACCGAATCGTCTGGGAGTACAGGCCGTGGCCATTTTATATGGGTGCGGTTGTTTCCGCGATCGCGCTCGCGACACTCCTCTTCCTCTCCATGGCCGGCGAGCCGATCGTTATGACGAGGAGGACGTGAACGAATCGTTGTCGCGCGGCTCCGTCACAGCGCGGAGGCGAGACGATTCATTCGAGATTGGCAAGGCGGCGGAGGTTCGTCATCGCGAGGAGCGCCGAGGGCGCGACGCGGCGATCTGATCGGCGTTCGACGAAAGCGCCAACACGCGTTATATCTTCTGCAACAATGTCAGAGCGTCTCACCGCGGTCTATCTGTTGACCAATTCGACCAACCGTGTGATCTATACGGGCGTTACGTCGGATCTCGAGAGTCGGCTTGCGGAGCACCGCGCCGGACGGTTCCCGGGGAGCTTCTCGGCGAAGTACAAGCTCTACAAGCTCGTGTACTTCGAGACGACACCCGACATCGCCGTCGCGATTGCGAGAGAGAAACAGATCAAGGCAGGATCGAGGGAAAGGAAGATTCGACTGGTCGAGAGCGTCAATCCGGGATGGCGGGACCTTTTGCTCGGCTGGACGGATCAGATTGCTTCGCTTCGCTCGCAATGACGAGGAGGGAGCGGGCCGGCTCAGATTGCTTCGCACAGCCTGTCGCGAGCGAAGCGTGGCGGCTCGCAATGACGGCAGTGGGCATCGCGGAATCGTGAATCCCCTCTTCATCCCGGTCGCCGCGGTCGCCGGGCTCCTCGTCGGGAGCTTTCATGAACGTCGTCATCCACCGCGTCCCGCTCGGCCGGTCGATCGTTTTCCCCGCCTCGCATTGCCCGCGCTGCGGCGAGCCGATCCGTGCCTTCGACAACATCCCCGTCGTTTCGTGGCTGATTCTCGGAGGGAAGTGCCGGACCTGCCGCGGGCCGATCTCGCCGCGCTATCCGATGATCGAGCTCGCCAACGGTTTCCTGTGGCTCGGCGCCGCGCGCGCGGCGATTATCCCGGTCGATTTCGCGGCCGCGGCGATCTTCTCTTCCGCGCTGCCTGGCGCTCGTCTTCATCGACTTCGACTGGCAGATCCTTCCCGACGTGATCACGCTGCCGCTGGCGGCGGCCGGCCTCGCGTTCTCCTTCTTCTCGCCGCGGATCTCACCTGGAAGCAGTCGCTCGGGGGAATGGTCGCCGGCGGCGCGATCCTCTGGCTCGTGGCGTTCTCGTACGAGAAGGCGACCGGCCGCGAGGGAATGGGTCTCGGGGACGTCAAGATGCTCGGCGCGATCGGAGCATTCACCGGGGTCGTGGGTGTCGTCACGACGGTCCTCTTCGCTTCGCTCACGGGAAGCGTCGTGGGACTGGCGATGATGGCCGCGAAGGGAGGCGGCTGGAAGACGCGACTTCCGTTCGGAGTGTTCCTTGGGATCGCGGGAGTCGCGTCCTACTGGGCGGGCGCTCCGCTCTGGACCTGGTACCGCGGGCATTTGGGATGACGGCGCGATTCACGCGCCAGCTTCCCCGGATCGCTGGAGGACATCCCCCCTCCCCATATCGGCAAGGCCCCGCGTTTTTCAATGGCGATTCGCGATGGACGAATCGGATCGCCTCGCTCCTCGTTCTGACGGGAATCGCGATCCGGCTCACACAGTTCCTCGCACGCCGCCCGCTATGGCTGGATGAGGCGACTCTCGGGATCATCGTCGCGTCGCGCTCAGCCATCGGCGTTCTGCGCCCGCTCGTCTATCACCAGGCGGCACCACCGTTGTTTCTCTTGATTGTGCGGGGTCTCGTCGCGAGCCTGGGGGTCAACGAGTGGGCGTTGCGGCTCCTGCCATTTACTGCAGGGATCGGATTTCTCCTCGTCATTCGAAGTCTTTCCCGCCGAGTTGTCGATCCGGTCGCGTCTCTGTGGTTGATTTCGGCGGTTTCCGTCTCTCCGCTCCTCGTGTATTACGGTAACGAAGCAAAACCTTACATGGTGGACGCATTGGTCGGGGCGCTTTTGCTCCTCTGCCTGGTGAAAGTCCTGGATGATCCCGATCGGAAAGGCGCCTGGAAAGCTCTGGCGATCGCGGGAGTCGTGTCGGTGTGGATATCGGTTCCAGCGATCCTGATTGTGGTTGCCGCCTTTGGTGCGCTTCTCTCGTCTCCGCGCGTTCGTTCTTCCCCTCGGGGGGTGAATCGGGTAGTCGGAGTTGCCGTGCCCGGGCTCCTGTCTTTCGGCCTGGCCTTCGGAATGTTCTATCGACGGTTCGCCGACGACGAGTATTTGCGTCACTACTGGAGCTCCGGATTCCTGGACCCGCGCCGCGGAGATTTCGTTCATCTTGCGAAGGAGGCGATGGGCGGACTCGTGTGGTCTTTCTTCGTGACGGGGCCGAGGTTTTCCGCCGCGAACGTTCTGATGGCGATCGGAGGTGTCGTCCTGGCTATCGGTCTCGCCTCTCTGATCCGCCGCCTCGGCATCTGGGCCGGGATCGCGCTGGCCGGACCACTTGCCCTTTCTCTTCTTCTGTCGAGCTTTCGTCGGTACCCGGTCGTCCCGCGACTGATGCTGTTCGCCTCCGCGCCGCTGTTTCTGATCGCGGCCGAAGGTGTGACATGGCTGAGCGACAGGGTTCCCGGTCGCCCGGGAGGAGTCGTATTGTTCGCCGTTCTTGCGCTGTCGCTCTTTCGACCGGGCCGTCTGACGTTTCGGTGGGCCGTCCATCCGCCGATGATCGAGAATTCACGTCCCCTGATCACGGAGATCGAGAAGCGCCGAGCGGCTGGAGAACCGATTTACGTCTCTGCTCGTGGCGCCCCGGCATGGCTCTTCTATTCGACCGATTGGGGAATGCCGGATCCGAAACGACTCGCCTGGTACATCCGAAGGACTGATTCGGGTGGCCCGGCTTTCGAGAACGCACCCAGCCGCGGCCATTCCGTGCTCGACGAGGGAGATGAACTCGTCTATCACGATCCCGCGAAGGGAGATGAGCTTCTCGGGATTCCCACAGGCATGCAGTCGCTCGCGTCAGGGTTCGTCACACGCGATCCCGACCCGGGGTGGGCGCGAAACGAGGCGCGCCGCGTCCGCACGGCGGCGCATCCGACGATCTGGCTGTTCTTCAGCCACATCGATCATTCGCAAGATAAACTGTTTCGAGAGATTCAGGATGCCGGGGGTCGCTTGATCGACCGCAGGCTTGCTGAGGGAGCGCAAATCTACAGAGTGGAATTCCCCTCGGAGGGTGGTGCCCCGTCCGCGAGATCCCCGCGCTCGCGGGGCAGGTCTTGAACCGCTCCTTGTCGAACGAACGCCTCGAGGCGGGCATCGATCGTTGAGGAATATCGGGAAAGGCGGATGGTGAGGAGCTCACGAGGGCGCGCTCTTTTCGGTGCCGCAGGCGCCGGCGCGCTTCTCGTGCAGCTCCTCCTCGCCTTCCACATTCGCCTCCGCGCCTGGCCGGAAACCCTCGTGCCCGCGTACCTCCTCTCCCGCGGGTGGATGCTCTATCGCGACATTAAGTTCGCGCACATGCCTCTCTGGATCGGGGTCGAAGCGCTGGTCGGCCGCCTCCTGGGATTCAACGTGGTCACGTTGCGGATCCTTTCGCTCGGGCCCGTTCTGCTGGCGCACGCGGCGGTCTGGTGGGCTGGCGCGAGGCTGAACTGGCGGCTCGGCGCCCGCGTCGGCGCATCCCTCTTCTTTCTGGCGACGTTCTACCTGTGGGACGGAAACGCGGTGTACCCGGACGTCGCGATCGCGGCGCTCGCTATTCCCGCGTTTCTCGCCCTGCGGAGGTGCACTCCGGGAGGCGCGGCGGCGGCCGGGCTGTTGCTGGGCGCGGCAGTCGCGATCAAGCAGCCGGCCATCATTGCGCTCGCTGGCGCTGTGGTCTGGCTCGCGGCCGTGGCCCCACGACTTATCGGACGATTCGTCCTGTTCGCCGCGATTCCGCCCGCCGCGTGCGCCGCCGTGTTTACGATGACCGGGAACCTCCGCGCGATGCTTCTCTGGACGGTCGTCGTCCCGCTCCGCGATTACCGGGGGCGAACGAACCTCGGCATCGGACAAGCGCAGGTCCCGTTCGTCCTTCTCGGAATCCTCGCGCTCGCCGCGTGGTTCGTCGCGACACGGTCAGATGGCCGCCCCCGCGGTCTTCTGCTGCTCCTCACGGTCGGGTTCGCCGCGATGGCACTTCCGAAATTCGAGCTCGTCCATCTCATCGCCGCCGTGCCGCTTCTCGCGATCGCGGCAGGGGAGACGTTCGACGCCGCGCTCCGATCGCGCGGTGTCCTTCGCTTCGCGACGGCGATTCCGGCGTTGGTCGTCGCACTCGACGCCGCATTTCTCGCGACCGATACGTCTGCGGGGGAGATTTCGTTCTGGGGATCGAAGACCGAACGACGCGATCGTCCGACGACTCGCCGCGCTTCCGCCGGCGCCGCTCTACCTCTACGGCCCCGACCAGAACGTCTTCATCCGGTCGGGCCGCGTCCCGCCCGGGCGGCTCTACGCGAATCCCGGTCTCTGGTACCAGCTTCGAGCCGAAAACCTCGAGCGCCGCCAGATCACCGTCCTCCGCGCGTACCCGGAGACGATCGTTCTGGCAGCGCCGGGAGACGTGGAGACGGGGGACGCCGGGACCGCCCTCGCGGAGTGGATAGGAATCGGCTATCAGCGGGCCGCCGGCTGGCCCGGGGGGGTGGTCAGACTGGTCCCGAGAGCGCCCGACGCAGGGGCGCCGAGCACGTCGCCGCTTCGTCCGTAATATTTGAGGATGCGGAATCCGTGCGCGGGGATCTCCCGGATGTCCTCGCCGCGAACATAGGCGAAATCGAAGCCGCTCCAATCGGCGGCTTGCGTATCCCATGTGAACCATCCGAGTTTCCGCGTTACCCGATAGAACTCCATCGCGGGAGCGATGTGCCAGTCCGTTCGGATGCGGAGCGGGCGGCGCCGGAGGGCGGCCACGCGTTCGAGATCTGCGAGGAGGTTCGGCGTGTCCAGGTCGTAGGTGAAATAGAGAAATCGGTTGACGTTGGCGCAGAACGCAAAGTGCACCCCCGCGGCGATCGCGAGGGCTGCCATCGTTCCGGTTACCGCCATCGCCGGGCCGCGTTTCGCGGACGCCGCTGCTGATGTGGCGGTGGCCGTCACCGCGAGAACGAAAAGCGGAACGAAGAAGAGAGCCGCCCGCCCGAGACGAAAGGGAACGTGGAGGAAACGCTGCTCCAGCACCCCGAGCGCGGCCGCGACGAACAGGAGCATCGTCCATGCGGCGGCCCGCGCGTCCGGCTCGCTGATCGGGCGGTGGAGGAGAACAGTGGCAGTCCGCCACGTCAGGAGCGCGGCCGCAGCGGCGATCAGACCGGTCACGATCGGCCGGACGAACGCCGCATACGGAGCGGTATAGAGCGTTGGTTCGACGAGGGAGGAAACCGTGTCGCGCCAGAATCCCGCGTGCCCCCCGTACCAGAGTCCATGGGCGCGCTGGACGCCGATGGCGCTCAGCCCGACCGATGCGCCGAGGAGGAGGCCGATCGAGAGCAGCGGCAGGCTTTCGATCGCGAAGCGGCGCAATCGAACGACTCCTCCCGCCGGCTGCTCCGAGAAAATCCGGATCGCGCGCATCGCCGTCAGTACGATCGCGACGGCAAAGAGGACGTCGATCAACACGAAGGAAGCAAGGGCGCCGAGACCGAGCAGGAACAATCCGAGAAATTCGTCTCGTGCCGAGCCCTGCCGCGCGCGTACGCTTCGCGCCAGGAGGTACAACCCCGGCATCATCAGACCGAGAGAGAGCCCGTAGCCGCGCGCCATCGAGAAATAGTCGAGCAGGAAAGGATTCAGCATCATCAGGGCGAGGCCCGCCATGCCGATCCATCCCGGCCGGAATGAGCGCAGGATGAGCCACGAGAAGACTCCATAAGCCGCCAGCGCAATGACATTCGGCAGCCGAAGCGTGATCTCCGAGGTCCCGAAGAGAGACGACGAGACCTTGGCCAGGAGGGAATTCAGAGCATGGTTGTTCGCCGCCAATTCCGAAGTCTCCGCAACCGATCTCGGGTTGGCGAGGTTCGGAAACAGGATCTGCGACACCGGCGCGGTCACGAAGAATCGATACGTGATCGCCTCGTCGATCGTGATCGGCAGACGGGCCGCCCTGATCGCGGCGTAGGCGAGGAGAATCGCGATCAAGCCGCCGGCGAAGAAATCTTCCCGACGAAGGCGCACGCGGCGATTGCCAGATGACTCGGACCCGAGCGTGTGACCGACGGCCGGCGAGCTCTTCAGCGAAATCGCCCGACGCTCAGCCCCGCGCGATCCCCGCGCTCGCGAGCCAGGCCTTGAACTGGTCCTTCTCGAAGGCGTGCTCGAAGGCGTCCTGGGCGGAGATGGTGCCGGACTTCACGAGCTCCTGCAGCGACTGGTCCATCATGACCATGCCGCGGTTGCGACCGGTCTGGATCTGGGTCGTGATCATGTTCGTCTTCCCCTCGCGGATGATGTTCGAGAGGGCCGCGGACCCGAGGAGGATCTCGAAGGCCGCGATCCGGCCGCCCCCGATCTTCTTGAGCAGCTGCTGGGCGACGACCGCGCGGAGCGATTCGGCGAGGACGACGCGCACCTGGTCCTGCTCCTCGTGCGGGAACGCGTCGATGATGCGGTTGACGACCTTCGCCGCCGAGTTCGTGTGGAGGGTCGCGAAGACGAGGAGCCCCGTCTCGGCCGCGGTCAGGCGCCATCCGGATCGTCTCGACGTCGCGCATCTCGCCGATCAGGAGGGCGTCCGGGTCCTCGCGGAGCGCGGCCTTGACGCCGCTCGCGAAATCCGGGACGTCCTGGCCGATCTCGCGCTGCGTGAAGATCGCCTTGTCGTTCGTGTAGACGAACTCGACCGGGTCCTCGATCGTGACGACGTGGCGCGCGTGGCGCCGGTTGATCCGGTCGAGGAGCGCGGCGAGCGTCGTCGATTTCCCCGAGCCGGTCGGCCCCGTCACGAGGATCAGGCCGCGCGAGGCCGCCGCGAGGTCCGCGATCGGCGCCGGCAGGTTCAGCTCCTCGATCGTCGGGACCTTCGGCGGGATCAGGCGGAAGAGGGCCGCCGATCCGCGCTCCTGCTTGAAGAGGTTCGTGCGGAAGCGCGCCTGGTTCCCCATCTGGTAGGCGAAGTCGATGTCGCCGACGAGCTGGTACCGCGCCCAGAGGTCCGGCGGCGTGATCGCGGAGAGCATGTTGTAGTAGTCGCCTTCGCCGATCACGCGGTAGCGCACGCGCTCGAGCTCGCCGTCGATGCGGATGATCGGCGGCTCCCCGACGGTGAGATGCAGGTCCGATCCCGCCGCGCTTCATCAGGATCGACAGGAACCGGTCGATCTGGCTGTAGTTGAACGGGACGCTGCTCACGCGCCCGCTCCTTCGCTCTCGAGGTAGGGCTCGAAGAGGTCCTTCCGCAGCGCGCGGTCGTACGCGGCGCGCGGATCCGCCTTCCCCTCCTGCACGAGCTTCAGGAGCGCCGTGTCCATCGTCTGCATGCCGGCGTTCGACCCGGTCTGGATCGCCGAGGCGATCTGGAACGTCTTCGCGTCGCGGATCAGGCCCGCGATGTTCGGCGTGTTGCGCAGGATCTCGAACGCGGCCACCCGCCCTTTCCCGTCGCGCCGCGGCACGAGGTGCTGCGAGATCACGGCGCGCAGCGAGTCGGAGAGCATCTGCCGGATCTGGCCCTGCTGGCCCGCCGGGAAGGCGTCGATGACGCGGTCGACCGTCCCCGCCGCCGTCGCCGTGTGGAGCGTGCCGAACACGAGGTGTCCCGTCTCCGACGCGGTGATCGCGAGCGAGATCGTCTCGATGTCGCGCATCTCGCCGACCATGATGATGTCGGGATCCTCGCGGAGCGCCTGGCGGAGCGCCTTCGCGAACGATTCGGTGTGCGTTCCGACCTCGCGCTGGTTGACGAGCGACTCCCGGCTGCGATGGACGTACTCGATCGGGTCCTCGACGGTGAGGATGTGGGAGTTCTGGATGCGGTTGATCTTGTCGACGAACGCAGCGAGGGTCGTCGTCTTCCCGCAGCCGGCCGGGCCCGGTCACGAGGACGAGCCCCTGCGTGTATTCGGTCAGCTCCCACAGGGAGCGCGGCACGCCCAGCTCGTCGAGTGTGGGGACATCCGGCGGAATGAGGCGGAAGACGGCGTCGAGGCCCTTCGCTGGTAGAAGATGTTCGTCCGGAACCGGCCGAGCGCGCCCGCCTTGTAGCAGAAGTCGAGCGTCCGGTTCTCGGCGAGAGCGGCGCGCTGCGTCTCGGAGAGGATCGGGTGCAGCATGCGCTCGACGTCCTCTTCCGAGAGCGGAGCGAGCGGCAGCGCCGTCATGGTCCCGTGGACACGCAGGTGCGGGATCGCGTTGACGGCCAGATGCAGGTCGGACGCTTCGAGGGCGCGGGCGTGGCGCATCAGGTCGGCGAGCGTCACTTCCGAGAGCCCGGCGAGGTCGACCGGCTCGAACACCGCGGCGATCTCGGCGACCGTTCCCTCGCCTTCCCCCTTGAGCGAGCGCAGGAGGCGGATCGCCTTTTCGCGAACGACCGGCTCCGGGTCGACGCCCGCGATGTTCTGGAGGAGGGCCGGGACCCGCGCGTCGGGAATCTTCGAGAACGCCTCGAGGATCTCGAGCCGGAGGTCCATCGCCGCCTTCTTGTAGGCCGCGAGCAGCCCGGGAAGCGCCTTCGGCGTCGCCCACTGGCCGAGCGCCGCCGCGGCGGTGATGTCCGATTCGCGGTCCCCGAGCATCTCGATGAGCGGCTCGAGACCCCGTTCGTCCTTGATCTCGGCGAGCGTCTCGCTCGCGCGATGCCGCAGCCACCAGTCCGGCTGCTTCAGGAGCCGGACGCACAGCGGGACGACCTCCGGAGAGCGGAGCGTCACGGCGATCGACGCCGCGAGGTTCGCCGCGTCCTGGTCCGGATCGTCGGCGCGGGCCGCGAGCGCCGAGAGGAACGGACCGCCGAGCTCCTGGAAGACCTGGATCGCGCGGTCGCGCGGCGGCCCGTAGACGTTCTTGAACGAGGCCATGAATGCCTCGACGACGGCCTTCGGTTCCTGCTGCCGGAGGATCGAGACGGCATTTTCGCGGACGCGCGGGTTCGCATCCGAGATCAACGGGATCACGCGCGACTGCCACGCGCGCGCGCCCGCCGCGACGATCGGGCCGATCGCCTTCGCGACCGCCTGCTGGACCCGCGCCGAGGAGTCGGAGGACGCCTGCAGGAGTGCCGGGAATACCTGGTCCGAGGGGAAGCGGGCGAGGATCGAGGCCGCCCGGAACCGGACCTCTTCGTCCTCGTCGGAGATCGCCTGCACGGCGAGCGGGGCCGCCTGCGGCGTGCCGATCGTCTCGGCCGCGGCGATCGCTCGCCGCCGGACCGCCGCGGTCGGGGCCGAGAGCGCCGGCGCGATCGACGACAGGAAGCGGGGCTGCTGGTGGTCCCGAATCCAGTCGAGCACCGTCGACGCCACCGCCGCCCGCGGATCGCCCGCCATCGACGCCGCGCGCTCGGGCGAGAGATCGCCGCCCAGCAACTGGATCGCCGCGTCGAGGGTCTTTCGGCGCTGCGCCTCGGGCTGCGAGGCGAGCGCGGCCAGGAGGACTTCGACGGCGGCTTCGGGCGGCATCGCCTTGACGATCGCCGCCCCGGTCGTGCGCACGGAGGGGTCGGAATCGACGAGGAAAAACGCGGCGTCTTCCGGCGGGAGTCCGCGAACCGAGGAAATCCGCCGAAGCCAGTCGTCGCGCTCCGCGGGCGTTTTCCACTGCTTCTGGCGGAGGCGGTCGAGGAGGGCGCGATTCTCTTCCGAGAGGGAAGCCTTGGACCGGGTCAGCATTGGGGAAAGTATAACGGTGTAAAATCATGGAAGGAGATCCTTCGCCATGTTCAGAGAGTTCAGAAAGCCCGGAAAGCTCACCCTCTTCCTGTTGACGCTCCTTTGCGCCGCCGCGGCGCTCTCCGCGAGCGAAACCGTCGTCCTCCAGGGAGGGAAGGTCCTCGAGCTCGCAAAGCCCTACGTCCTCCGCGGCTCCCAGGCGGTGATGACACTCAAAGACGGGACGGTCGTCTCCGTCGCCGCCGCCGACATCGACATCGCCGCCACGCGCGCGGCCCGGCGTACCCCGAAAGCGGTCCCGGCGGCGCCCGCAACGGCGACGACGCCGGTCGAGGCGGCGAAGGCGCAGCGGGACAACCCGAAGGCGAGAGTGACGATCGGCGACGAGGACGTCACCCACACGCTCGTGGGCGCCGACAGCGACGAAGCCGCCGCCGAGGGGACGCCGGAAGAACAGGGGGGAGACGCGAAGCTCGACGTCGTGGATTTCGACCAGCGGCCTTCCGGCAACGCGGTCGCGGTCAAGGGAACGCTCCGGAATTCCGGCAAGGCCCCGGCGTCGAATGTCGCTCTCTCGATCGCCGCGATGGACGATACGGGCAAGGTCGTGGCGAGCACGATGGCTTCCGTCTCGGCCGGGACGCTCGAGGCGGGCGCCTCCGCGACGTTCACCGCGAGCCTGCCGATGACGGCGAAGGCCGGCACGCTGCGGTTCACTCCGCGGTGGTCGAGCCCCGCGCCCGCGCCCCGGCCGGATACGTCCGGCTCGGCCGCTCCCGCCGGAACGCCCGCGTCGGGCGGCGGCACTCCCGCCACACCTTCGGCCGCTCCCGCGGCCGCGAAACCCGCGCCTGCGCCCCCGCCGGCCGAAAAGAAGCAGCCGACGTACAGGCCGCAGCCCGATTACGCGCCGCCCCCGGCGAACGCGCCGATGGTACCGACAGACAGCGGCTACATTCCCGGGGCCCACGAGGAAACTCCGCCGCCGCCTCCGCCGCCGCAAGAGTGAAGAACCGGGAAAGCTCGAGCGGCGGCGGCGAAACCTCACCCCGCCGCTTGCGCGGCTGCCCCTCTCCAGGTGGAGAGGGGCGAGACTCCTCTCCTCACGGGGGAGGGGATTCATGAGGCGGAACGCTTCTTGCCCTCCCCACATGGGGAGGGCCGCCGCGTCAGCGGCGGGGAGGGGATTCATGAGGCGGAACGCTTCTTGCCCTCCCCACATGGGGAGGGTCGCCGCGTCAGCGGCGGGGAGGGGATTCATGAGGCGGAACGCTTCTTGCCCTCCCCACATGGGGAGGGCCGCCGCATCAGCGGCGGGGAGGGGATTCATGAGGCGGAACGCTTCTTGCCCTCCCCACATGGGGAGGGCCGCCGCGTCAGCGGCGGGGAGGGGATTCATGAGGCGGAACGCTTCTTGCCCTCCCCACATGGGGAGGGCCGCCGCGTCAGCGGCGGGGAGGGGTTTCATGAGGCGGAACGCCGAATGAACCTGTACCTCCTCCGCCACGCCGACGCCGAGGACTCGGCGAAGACCGGCAAGGACGCCGATCGCGCGCTCTCCGCCCGCGGCCGGGAGGTGATGGAAGTCGTCGCCGCGGCGTTTTCGAAGGTCGGCAAGGCTCAGTCGATCTGGCACAGCCCGCTGCGCCGCGCGAAGGAGACGGCGGAGTTCGTCGCGGCGCGGTTCCCGAAAGCGACGGTCACGTCGTCGGCGTCCCTCGCGCCGAACGCCGATCCGCGAAAGATCCTGGTGGAGCTCGCGCGTGAACGCTGGGAGGACGTCGTTCTCGTCGGCCACATGCCGCACCTCGGCCTTCTTCTCGGGCTCGCGGTGACCGGCCGCGAAGAGATCGACGTACCGATGAAGAAGGCGGCCGTCGCGCGGATCTCCTTCGGCGGAAGCCATCCGTCTCCGCCGGGCGACCTGAAGTGGCTTATTTCCCCCTCGCTCGCCCAGCGAATCAAATAAGAGCAGGCGCGGCGATACGCGCCGTTATACGGGACGCGGAGACCCGGCCGGCGAAACTCGGCGACATAGATCCTTTTTGTGTCATTCCCGCGAAAGCGGGAATCCAGAGCTCTGGGTCCCCGCTTTCGCGGGGACGACCGTAGCTTCGGCCGCTGGCCTCGCAATGACCGCGGGGAGGGTGCTTCGCGGCAGAGTCGATTGTCGTTCCCGCGTCTTCCAGCACGTCTCGTCGCGCCTGGCCGTTCATTGCGTCATTGCTAGGGGAGGGGCGGCCGCGCTCTCAGCGCGCGAAACCTACCTCGGGATCACTTTCGGCTTGCGGTCCGCCCCGAGGTTCACGTAGGTCACTTCCGCCTCGGTCACCTTGGCCTCGATGTCGGGATCGTTCCCGCGGTTCGCCACGACCTCGACGCGCACGGTGATCGACGTCTTCCCGATCTTGACGAGCTCCGTGTAGAACGAGACGAGGTCTCCGACGTACACGGGCTCGTGAAAGACGATCTCGCGCATCGCGATCGTCACGAGGAACTCCGTCCGATGCTTCTTCGCTTCGACGGCGCCCGCCTGGTCGATGTAGGACAGGATCACGCCCCCGAAGATCGTGCCGTGGGCGTTCGTGTCCTTCGGCATGAGGACGACGCGGATCGCGGGCTCGCGGGGGGAGATCATTCCCCCCTCACCCACCCGCCTTCGCTCGTTCCGAGCGTCGGCGCGGTGACCTCTCCCACGAGGGGAGAGGGGGGAAGAGCTCGCGCGCGCGTCGAAAGCCTCGCGCGCGCCCGGAGAACCTTGTCCCGCGCTTCCTCGGCGCTCCGGGCGAGCGCCGTCAGATGCCCCATCTTCCGGCCGGGGCGCGCGGCGTTCTTCCCGTACAGGTGGAGCTTCACGTCGGGAATCGCGCAGACTTCCTCCCACCGCGGCTCGCCGTCCGCCCACAGGTCTCCGAGCAGGTTCGCCATCGCGGCCGGCCGCAGATACTCGGAAGAGCCGAGTGCGAGGCCGCAGACGGCCCGGAGCTGCTGCTCGAACTGGCTCGTCACGCAGGCATCGATCGTCAGGTGCCCGGAATTGTGGGGACGCGGAGCGAGCTCGTTGACGAGAAGGCTTCCGCCGCGCGTCGACGAAGAACTCGATGCAGATCACCCCGAAGACGTCGAGGCGTTCGGCGATCGCCCGCGCGATCCGCACGGCCTCGGCCGCGACCCGCGGGTCGACGCCGGCGGGAGCCCGCGACACGTCGAGGATGTGGCGGCGGTGCTCGTTTTCGATCGCGCCGAAGTCGGAGAGCGATCCGTCGAGCGCCCGCGCGACGACGACCGAGATCTCCGTCTCGAAAGAGACGAAGCGCTCGAGGATCGCATCCACGCGCCCGAACGCGTCCCAGGCCGGGAGCCCGTCCGCCGCGCGATCGAGCTTCGCCTGGCCCTTCCCGTCGTAGCCCGAGCGCGCCGTCTTCAGGACCGACGGCGCTCCGATCAGCGCGACCGCCGTCTCGAGCTCCGCGGCGGAAATCACCGGCGCGAACTCGACGACCGGGAAGCCTTCGCGGCGCAGGAAGTTCTTCTCGCGGATCCGGTTCTGCACGACGTGGAGCACGTCGCCCCCGGGCCGCACCGGAGCGGCCTCGGCGGCCGCCTTCGCCGTTTCGCCCGGCACGTTCTCGAACTCGAACGTGACCACGTCGACCTCCCGGGCGAAGGCGCGGACGGCGTCGAGGTCCTCGTACGGCGCGCAGATCTCGCGGTCGGAAACCTGGCCCGTCGGCGTGTCGTCGTCCGGCGAGAAGGTATGGACGCGGTATCCCATCCGTCGGGCGGCGATCGCGAACAGCCGGCCGAGCTGTCCGCTTCCGAGCACTCCGACGGTCGATCCGGGGAGAACCGGACGCCCGCCGCCGGCCATGACCGAGCGGCTCATCTTCCCAGGATCTCTCCCATCACCCGGTCGCTCTGCTCCTGCCGGAACTGCCGCAGCTTTTCGCGGAGCTCCGGACGGGTTCCCCCGAGGATCGCCACCGCGAGCAGCGCCGCGTTGGCCGCTCCCGCCTTCCCGATCGCGAGTGTCGCGACAGGGACGCCGGCGGGCATCTGGACGATCGAGAGCAGGGAGTCGATTCCCTTGAGCGTCCGGCTCTCGATCGGGACTCCGAGGACCGGCAGGATCGTCTGGGCGGCGATCATCCCGGGCAGGTGGGCGGCGCCTCCCGCGCCCGCGATCACGACCTCGAGGCCGCGCGACGCCGCGCTCTCGGCATACTCCGACATCCATTTCGGCGTGCGGTGCGCGGAAACGACGCGCGACTCGTGCGGGATTCCGAACCGCTCGAGGACGTCGGACGCCTCCCGCATCGTCTCCCAGTCGGACTTGCTTCCCATGACGATCCCGACGAGAGGCGTCTTCGGGTCGCGATTCATGCCCCATGATAATGGAAATCGCCGGGGCTTCCCTGATCGGAACACCGGAGCAAGGATCCGCAGCGGACGATCGAGCGCACCCCGGTCCCTCGTTGACGTTATGGCGCTATGACGTTAGAGTTCGTCCATGGCCGGTGCCCGGAGAGCAACCATCTATTTCCAGCCGGAGATCCATCGGGCGCTGCGGCTCAAGGCGGCGTCTTGCGAACAATCGATCTCCGATATGGTCAATGAGGCCGTGAAGGTCAATCTGGCTGAAGACGTGGAAGATCTGGCGGCGTTCGAAGAGCGCGATCGAGAGCCCAACCTGGACTTCGAATCGTTTGTCAGGGCTCTGAAGCGCCGTGGCAAGTTATAAGGTCCTGCTGAAACCCTCTGCCGGAAAAGAAATCGAAGCGGTCGGCCAGAAGAAAGACCGCCTCCGTGTGGTGGCCGGAATTCGTTCGCTGGCCGATGATCCCCGCGGTCCCAACTGCGCAAAGCTCGCGGGGAACGGCGAGCGATACCGGCTGCGCATCGGGCGATATCGGGTGATTTATTCGATCTCCGACCCGGAGCGACTCGTCATCGTCGTGCGCGTGGCCCATCGCAAGGAAGCCTACCGATGAGGAATGGCGGGCGATCCCGCCCGCCGGTGCCCCGTAATGGAAATCGCGCGGTCGGCGTTCTGAGCGCTTGGGTAAAAGTCATCAGGCGACGTCCCGGCGTTCACCGATAATCGGGCGGACATCGAAGGAGGTCGGAGCATGGAATTCGGTCGGTTCGGAAGCGCTCCCGCGGGTTCGCGCATCGGTTTCGAGAACGGCGCGATCGTCGTCCCCGACGACCCGGTGATCCCGTTCATCCGCGGCGACGGCACCGGCCCCGACATCTGGAAGGCCACCCGGGCGGTCCTCGACGCGGCCGTGGCGAAGACGTTCGGCGGGCGGAAGCGGATCGCCTGGTTCGAAGTCTTCGCGGGGGAGACGGCGCATGACCGGTTCGGCGACTGGCTGCCGCAGGAAACGGTCGACGCGATCGCGCACTTCCGCGTGGCGATCAAGGGGCCGTTGACGACCCCGATCGGCGGCGGCTTCCGGTCGCTGAACGTCACGCTCCGCCAGATGCTCGACCTCTACACGTGCATCCGTCCGGTGCGCTGGTTCGAAAACGTCCCGTCCCCCGTCAAGCGGCCGCAGGACGTCGACATGATCATCTTCCGGGAGAACATCGAGGACGTGTACGCCGGGATCGAATGGCCGGCCGGCTCGGACGAGGCGGACCGGCTCATCGCGGTGATCGGGGAGCTCGGAAAGAAGATCCGGCCGGGGTCCGCGATCGGGGTGAAACCGGTCTCGGAATTCGGCAGCAAACGGCTCGTGAGGAAGGCGATCCGCTATGCGATCGATCACGCGAAGCCGTCGGTCACTCTCGTGCACAAGGGGAACATCCAGAAATACACGGAAGGCGCCTTTCGCGACTGGGGGTACGAGGTCGCGCGGACCGAGTTCGCCGACCGCACGATCGCCGAGGCGGATCTCGGCGGGAAGCCCGCTCTGCCCGGGAAAGTCGTGATCCGCGACCGGATCGCCGATTCCATGTTCCAGCAGGCGCTGCTCCGCCCGGGCGAATACTCCGTCGTCGCGACGACGAACCTGAACGGCGACTATCTCTCGGATGCCCTCGCGGCGCAGGTCGGAGGCCTCGGGATGGCGCCGGGATCGAACGAAGGCACGGAGCACGCGGTCTTCGAGGCGACCCACGGCACGGCGCCCAAGTACGCGAACCTCGACAAGATCAACCCCGGCTCGCTCATCCTGTCGGGCGTGATGATGCTCGACTATCTCGGATGGCGGGATGCTGCCCGCGCCGTCGAGGGTGCGGTCGCAAAGACGCTCGGCCAGAAGATCATGACGTACGACCTGGCGCGCCAGACGGACGGCGCGAAGGAGGTCGGGACCTCGGGATTCGCGCAGGCGCTGATCGGGAATTTGTAGGGGTCGCGCGGCGATGCATCGAGCCGGACGGGCGCGTCCGGCCCACCGGCGGCGCTCAACGTACGCCACCGGTACGCCTCGGCCGCCGGCTGGTCCGGCCGCATCCCGTCGGGCTCGCGCCTCACCGCGCGACGACACCCGCGACCATTCGGTGGGGCCGATGCGGGTCGACTCGCGATCCAGGATCGACGGCATACGACCCGCCGCCGTCTCGGAGAGGCTTCCTCTTAAATCGCCGGACGGACGATCGTCCGACGGCAGCCCCGGACCGGTGCCCTTCGCGGCGTGACCAAGTCTCGCGCGAGCGCTGCGCGAGACGACTCGCGCCGCGGGAGCGGGAGCGCGGCGAGGGGGTGGCGGCTCCGCGGTCGAGTCGCTGGTTCGACGAGCCACGGAGCCGTCACGCGCTCCGATTCCCCGAGCAAGCTCCCGCGACGGTTCAGTAGAACGTCGTCTCCACTTCCGTGACGCGGTGGTCCCGCAGATTGACGACGATCTTCCCGTCCTTGTACAGGTACGTCCAGTGCCCGGAGACGATCTGGCCACGGCTCTCGAGCTTCTCCGACGGCGCGCCGCACGCGGCCGAGAGATCGGACTCCGGCATTCCCTGTCGGATCTTCTCGCGGGTGTCGTAGGTCTTTCCGGCGAGGACGCCGCGCGACGCCTCCGCGAGATCCTGCCGGCCCGGGATCACGGCGTCGTCCTTCGTCCGGCCGCAGGCGGCCGCGAGCACGAGGAGAGCGATCGCGGCGAGCCACCCGATCCACCGCCGGTCTCCCCTCCCCACGTGGGGAGGGGCGGGGGTGGGGTGTCCGAAGGACCTCATGAAAACTCCTTGATCTCGGCGAGCGCGCGCTCGACGTCGCGATAGAGACCGCGCGCCCGTCGCGCGAGAGCGTCTCCCTCCGCGGCGAGATCCGGCGGAAGGAACAGGGTCTGGCGCTCGATCTCCGCGAGCGCCCCGAGCGCGCGCCGCCGGTCGTCGGCGATCTCCCGCTCGGGCTCGTCGGCGAGCGCATCCGCGAGCGAAGAGGGAATCGCCACGGCGACCTTCCGCAGATGGCGCGCGACGGTCGGCTCGCCGGACTTCGCCGCCTCGGAGAGCGCGTACGCGTCCTCGACGACGGCGATCGCTTCCTTCCAGAGCGGATGGTCCTTGTAGGCGGGGCGAGGCACTCGCGGATTATAATCAGTCAGATGAGTATCTTGTCCGAAGTCGATCCCGCGCAGCTCTCAGCCTTGTGCCGCCGAGAGCACATTGCCCGCCTCGGCGCGTTTGGATCGGTTGCTCGAGGTGATTCAGGACCCCACAGCGATCTCGATCTGTTCGTCGAGTTCCAGCCCGGCACTCGTCTTGGCCTCCGTTTTTTTCGAATCCAGGACGAATTGTCGGAGCTGTTCGGGCGCAAGGTGGACCTGAACACCCGCGGTTTCCTCGGACGAATCGCGGAAACGGTTCAAAAGGACATTGTGCCTCTCTATGAGGCCGCCTGACGATCGGCTCCTCATCGCGGACATGCTCGAGCAAGCTCGCCTCGCCATCGGCGCAGTCGAGCAGAAGACGCGTGTGGACTTCGAATCGGATCGTCTTCTTCAGGCCGCTGCGCAGCGATTCCTCGAAGTTATCGGCGAGGCGGCGAGCCGGGTTTCCGAGCCGACCCGGAGCCTTCTTCCCGGCGTGCCGTGGCGGGAGATCATCGCTATGAGAAATCGCCTCATTCACGGCTATTCGAGCGTCGATAACGACATCGTTTGGGAAACGATCAAAGCGGACTTACCCGCAATCGTCGATGCTTTGTCCAGGTTCTCCCTTTGAGCGCCTCCTCCCGCTCCGATTCCCCTGACCTCTCCGCTTTCCGCGTTCTCGTCGTCGACGACGAGGAGTCGATCCGTTTCGGGCTGGGACGGCTTCTCGCGCAGCGCGGGGCCCAGACGGAAGCGGCGCCCTCGATCGCCGCCGCCGCGGCTCTCCTCGACCGTTTTCGTCCCGACGCGATCCTCCTCGATCTGAAGCTTCCCGACGCGGACGGGCTCTCCGGGCTGCGCCGTCTGCGCGAGGCGCGCCCCGAGGCGCGAGTCGTCATGATGACCGGCTTCGGCACGATCGAGGACGCCGTCGAGGCCGTGAAGGCCGGCGCCGAGGATTTCCTCACGAAGCCGGTCGCCCCGGAGCACATCTTCCACGTGCTCGGACGTCTCGCGGACGCAAAGCGGCTCGAGACGGAGAACCGGGCGTTGAAGCGCGAGCTGAACGAGGCGGACGCGGAACTCTTCTGGGGCGAGTCGGCGGCGGTCGTGTCGCTTCTCGCCGAGGCGAAGAGAGTCGCCCGCTCCGACGCCCTCGTCGTGCTGACGGGAGAGAGCGGGACCGGCAAGGGAGCGCTCGCGCGGCAGATCCACCGCTGGAGCGCGCGTTCCGGCGCGCCGTTCGTCAACGTCAACTGCGCGGGGCTCTCGCGCGATCTCCTCGAGTCGGAGCTCTTCGGGCACGAGAAGGGCGCGTTCACGGGCGCCGCGTCGGCCAAGCCCGGGCTCTTCGAGCTTGCGCACCGCGGCACGCTCTTCCTCGACGAAGTCGTCGAGATCGACCTGTCGCTCCAGGCGCGGTTGCTCAAGGCGATCGAGGAGAAGCGCTTCCACCGCGTCGGCGGGATCGCCGAGCGCGTGGTCGACGTCCGCGTCATCGTCGCGACCAACCGGGATCTCAAGGCGGAGGTCGCCGCCGGCCGTTTCCGCCAGGACCTCTATTTCCGGTTGAACGTCCTCGAGCTCCTGCTCCCTCCGCTTCGCGAACGGCCCGCCGACGGGCCGCTCCTCGCCGCGCGCTTCCTCGCCGAATTCGACGCAAAGGCGGGCCATCCGCAGACGCGGGCTCTCACGCCGGCCGCCCGGCGGCTCCTTTCCGTCTATTCGTGGCCCGGCAACGTGCGCGAGGTGCGGAACCTCGCCGAGCGGATATCGATCCTCGGAACGGAGAAGATGGTCGACGCTCCCGAGATCACGCGGCTCCTCGGCGTTCCCCGCGAAGCCTCCGGCAAGGGCAGCCTCCCCACGCTCGAGGAGAAGGAGCGCGAGTACGTCGTCGAGGTCCTGCGCCTGACGGGGGGGAACAAGTCTGCGGCGGCGGACATCCTCGGCATCACGCGCGCGACGCTCTACGCGAAGCTGAAGGGAAGCGAGGAACCGGCGTCGCGGTAGGTGACAGGCACCCGCTCGAGCGACGGTCTTTCGACGAAGGGTTTTCTTCTTCCCGCATCCGGGTCGGCTACTATTCCGTGACGGAGAGATTCTCGGAAATTTGACCAGCGAGGACGGAACGGAGATCGGGGCTTCCGGGGCGGGCGACGTCGTCGTCGGCACGGAGTATTCGCCGGAAGCCGCTTCGCCGGCGCCGGCATGGACCCCCGCCCGTCTCGCCGTGCGCGTCGCCCTGCTCCAGGCCGTGCTCGTCGCGATCCTGTGGATCGTCCTCGGATACTGGAACGCCCGCCAGGCCTGGCTCCTGGAAGCGTCGCAGCAGAACGTCCTGCGGCTCTTTTTCTGGCGGGAGCTCCCGATCCTCGGCCTCGTCGCGGTGATCGCGCTCCCCGCATTTTCGATCTTCCGCCTGGCCGACGAGGCGTCGCTCGACGTGGCGCACGAGCCGGAGTTCCTCGAGCGGCTGCTCGCCTATCCGCGCCGGGTCGCGGTGCTCGACATGGCGGCGAGCTCCTTCTTCTTCTTTCTCGGCGCCATGCAGCTCCGCGTCATGGGACAGGCGCCCGCCATCGAAGCGGCGAAAATCGTGGCGTTCGGCTTTCTCACCGGAGTGCTGTTCGGAGTCGCGGCCTTCTTCCTCCTGCAGAACGTGCTTCGTCCGCTGCTGGTGTCCGTCGCCGAAGCGGGAGCGTCTGCCGCGTCGACGACGGCGTTTCCCCTGACGCAGAAGATCGTCGTTTCCTGCATCGCGCTGGCATTCGTCGTGACCGGACTCGTCGGAGAGATCGCGCTTTCCTGGGCCCAGCGGTTCGCGGAGGCCCGAACGGCCGAGAATTCGAGAGAACGGCTGCGCGCGCTCGCCGTGGAGTCCGCGGCGCACCCCCTTCGCGACTCGGCCGCCTGGCGCGGATTTTTCGAACGCCAGCGCCGTCCATCGGGAACGGGCACGCTGCTCGTCATGAGTCGGGAGGGATTCCGGGTCGCGATGTGGCCGCCGAAGCCTCCACGGCCGGACGCCGCCCTGATCGCCTCCGACGAGTGGCGCGAGGCGATGGGGCGCATCGGCGCCGGCACCGTCGTCGCGCGGCGCGGGGAGAACCGGGTCGTGACGTCGCTTCCTCTCGCGAGCGGGTGGAGCCTTCTCGAGTTCGCACCGCCCGACCGGGAAGTCCTGCGGAGCTTCGCGCGTTCCGTGGTCCCGGTCGCCGTCGAGATCCTGCTGCTTTCCGTGGCTCTCGCGTGGGCGGTCGGGCGGGGGCTGACCCGGCCCGTCCGGGATCTCGAGCGGCGGACGCGGCGCTTCGGAGAGGACCCGGGGTCCGTCGGCGAGACGCTCGCCCCTACGGACGACGAGATCGGCGGGCTCGTCTCCTCCTTCGCGAGGATGGAGGGCGAGATCCGGGCGATGCAGGAGCAGCTCCGGGTCACCGAGCGTCGGGCCGCGACGGCGGAGCTCCTCGCCGGAGTCGCCCACGAGGTGCGGAACCCGCTCTTCGGGATCACATCCACGGCGGCGGCACTGGAAGGAGAGCTCGCCGGCAACGAGACGTTTGCGCCGCACCTGGCGGTGATCCGGAAGGAGAGCGACCGGCTCGCCCGAATGATGGAGGAGATGCTGGCGCTGCAGCGCGCTCCCCACCGGAGCGGTGTCCCGGCGCCTCTCCTTCCGATTCTCGAGCACGCCGCCGCGGCGGTGCGCTCCCGATTCGCGGACCGGTCGCCGAAGATCGCGGTCGACGCGCCGTTCGATCTCGAGATCGCGGACGCGGACCGCGAGAAGCTCGAGAGCGTGTTCGCGAATCTTTTCGAGAACGCCGTGCTCTCCGCCGGCCGCCCGGTCCGCGTCGCTTGCTCGGTCCGGCGACGCGACGGGACGGCCGTCGTCACCGTGGAAGATGACGGCCCGGGACTTCCCGCCGAAGTCCGGGACCGCGCGTTCGAGCCGTTCGTGACTTCGCGTCCGGGCGGCACCGGGATCGGGCTCGCCGTCTGCCGCCAGATCGTGATCGAACACGGGGGCTCGATAGACGTGGAGTCGCGACAGGGTGGGCCCACGGTCTTCACGGTCACTTTGCCGGTTCCCTGAATTTGGGCTCGGCCGAGCAATTGGCGCTGGATCATTCCTGAGCAGCGCCGTATGAAAATCGAACACTTCGGACCTGCCCGCGGGAACAGGTGCGCCGCGTCGATGAGGTACGGATTCAATTACTTATCACAGGATTCGACCCTCATCTCGCTCGGCACCGGACCTGCTATTGTCCCATTCGAATGAATCCCGCAAACCGTCGGGGCCATCGCGGCTTCAGCCTCGTCGAAACCCTGATCGTCGTCGCGATCATCGGGGCGGCGCTGCTCATCGGAATCCCGGCGATGGGAACGTTCCTGCGCCGCGGCCGGGTGGACAGCTCGGCGCGCCAGGTGGACATGTCTCTCCTGACGGCGCGGATGCAGGCGGTCAAGCGCGGAAACGACATCGGCGTCGTCTTTTCGAACGACCCCGCCCGGATCAGCGACCCGACGGACCCCATCGGGTACGCGAGCCCCGCGATCTTCATCGACGTCAACACGAACGGCGCTTTCGACGCGGGAACGGACACCGTGATTCAACGTCTTCCGCTTCCCGGTTACACGGGGATTCACTTCGGCATCGACGACGTCGACAAGGCCAGCGGCGATCCCTCGACGACCGCCGCGACCGTCGCCTACGTTTTCACTCCTTTCGGTTCCGAGCTCGCGGCGAGCTCGGGAAGCGGCAAGGGGATCTACGTCTTCGACGAATACTCCAACGTGCTCCAGGTATCGGTTCCGGTGGTCGCGAGCGGGAGAGTCACGATGACGAAGAGGCTCGTCGCCGGCGGGACGAACACTTACGTCGTTTCTCCGTGGAAGTGGTACTGACGATGCGCAGACCTCGCGGCTCGAGCGGATTCACGCTCGTCGAAGTGCTGGTTGCGATGCTCCTCATGGCGCTCGCGATGCTCGCGATCGCGCCGCTCTTCGCGAACTCGATGAAGAGCAACGCGACCGGATGGGACTTCTCGGTCCTGAACGACCTCGCCCGGCAGAAGCTCGAGAACCTCCTGCAGATGAACTATTCGGATACTCGCCTCACCGTGCCGGACGGAAGCACCGTCACGATCGACGGGACGTCCGTGACAGGGAAGCTCTTCGTCGACGACAATCCGAACACGGTCACGATCAACGGCCAGACCTACACGTACCCGTACGAGCTCGTCTACGTCGTTCAGGATTACCTCCTGTCGGACATTCCGACGACCGGAGCTCCGGATCCGGCCAACGCCAAGGTCGATACAGACTCGACCTGGAGCTCCGGCACTTCCGCGAAGCTCATCACCGTCTATGCGGCGTCGGGTCGGCGAAGCCTTCAGGGCTCCGCGTACACCTCTTCCGGAGTTCTTTCGAGCGCGTCGAACGGAAAGCAGATCCGGATGAGCGCGGTGAAGACGCCATGATCACGGCACGTCGACGGAAGATCGCCCGCCGCCCGGGCGGGTTCACCCTGATCGAGGTTCTCATTTCGCTGGCGATCACGATCGTTATCGTCATCGCGATGGCGACTCTCTTCGATCGCAGCACGCGGATGACGAAGGTCGAGAACAGCGTGACGGATGCGCAGCAGAACGTCCGCTACGGAATGTACGAGCTCGTCCGTCAGATCCGAATGGCCGGCGCCGGCGGCCTGCCGGCGAATCCGGACTCCACGGCGGCCCTCAGCACGAGCCGCCAGTTTCCCGTGTCGCTCAACCTCGGCTCGACGGGATACGGCACCGGAACCACATTCTTCGTCAACAACGTCGGCTCGGGCGGCACGGATGTCGTGATCGGCGGCAGCCACTACGTCCGGCGCGGTACGGACATGATCCACATCCGCGGCATCCTGGACGATCCCATCTACGACCTCGGCGGCGGAAACTGGGTGCCGAGCGGCGGGGGATCGGTCAGCGGCGGAACGCTCACGATCGTCAACTGTTCGAAATACCTCGACCCTCTGAGCCCCCCCGCGGTCGCGGCCTGCGGCGGGTATGCCGCCAACGACATGACCTTCTTCCTGAACCTTCCCGCGGTGTGGACGGACAAGATCTTCGTGATGAAGGATTCGTCCGGCCTCATCGGGGCGGGCCTCGTCACGTCGGCGCCGACTCCCACCACGGGCGGCGGTCTCACCTCCGCGCAGCTGACGCTCGACATGACGAACGCGTACGTCCAGTCGCTCAACCCCGGCGGAGCGTTTCCGGCGGCGCTCACGAACCCGATTCGGGGCGGATTCCTCGACGATCGTGTCTTCTTCATCGACAACGGCACCTCGGCGTCGGCGACCTGCGGCCCGACGACCGCCAATCTCATCCCGGGCCCGTGCCATCCGGTGCTTTCGATGGCGGACTGGCAGTCCGGCGACACGACGGGGGCCCCGTACAGCACGGCGACCGTCACCCAGATCGCCGAAGACATCGAAGATCTGCAGGTCGCCTACGGGATCGACTTCTACAACGTCCAGACGAACGAGGGCTCGTGGGGTTCGCCGGCGTCGACGGTGGGGACGAACGCGTTTCCTTCCGACGACTCCCTGTCGATCCTCGATCAGAGCACGTTCAACCAGATCGTCGCCGGAACGCTGACGGACACGAGCTCCGTCGAGGACGCCTCCGCCGCGGACAAGGACGAATGGATCGGGAACGCCGACGGGGAGCTCGGGACCGGAGGCGCGTACACGGCGACGTTCGACGAGACGTCGGACCTGTCCCGCCTCCGGTCGATCGAGGTGTCGCTGCTCGGCAAGGGGAGCCAGCCCGATACGAAGTTCGCTGGCCCCGGAGCGAAAGCCTGGAAGCTCATGGACAGCCAGGCGGTCATGGTCAGCGCGGAGGACGGCTTTCCATACCACCGGCGGGTCCAGACGGCCCGGATCAATCTTCGGAATTTCCAGTTCCAGTGAGGTGATCGAGATGCGGCGGTCTTCGGTTTCCAGACGTTCCTCGCGGGAAGAAGGCGCGGCCCTGATCCTCGCGATCATCGTCATCTTCATCCTGACGATCCTCGGTCTCGCGCTGATGTTCACGACGTCGACCGAGTTCCAGATCGCGGGCGCCGAGACGACCGTCAACAAGGCGTTCTACGCGTCCGACTCGGGCGTCCAGTACGGTGTCTCGCAGGCGCGGGACGGCCTGCAGCAGGGGGCCTGCTCGGCGACGGTCGGCGGCACGACGTACTCGAACTTCTGGTGTTTCGCGATCCCCCAGCAGTCCCCGTCGGTATCGACGATCAACAGCCCGTCGACGGCGCCGACCATGACGGTCAACGTCAGCCCGATGACCCAGGTCGACGCCACGCCGGTGATTCCCGGCAACCTCGAGGCGGGCGTCAACAAGATGTGGAGCATCGGATGGCATTTCGACTCGTATTCCACTGCGCCGGCGCCGCTGAACGCGCAGAAGCACATCTCGGTCGAGTTCACCGCGAGCCCGGTGCCGTTCCCCGAGCCGCCCGTCAAATAGGAGTTCCATTATGAAGCTTCGCCGATCGGCCCTCCTCGCCTCGATCTTCTCCCTCGCGCTCCTTGCGGGCCCGCTCCGCGCCGACGACCGGGACCTCCTGAAGAGCCCGACGAGCGCGCCGGCCAACGTCATGGTGCTCCTCTCGAACGACGAGGAAATGGCGAAGTGCTTCCCGCAGATCGGGCAGTTCAACAACCTCACCTGCCCGACGATCTCCTCAGGGACGTACTCGCTCGCCTACGGCGGAATGGGCGACAGCCTGTATTCGAAGTTCGGCGTCGCGAAGAACGTCCTCCGGAACGTCATCGAGACGAACATCAACGGAACGGACAGCCTCAACAAGCTGAACTGGGGGATCACGACGTTCGCGACGAACCACGGGAATTTCCAGAATACGACCGCGAAGAAGCGCTATCAGTTCCAGCCCGTCGAGGACACGTTCGCGAGCAGTGACGGCTGGGTATACCAGCAGGCGACGTGGTCCGTCACGTCGGGCGGCACGACGACGAGCGGGCCGACGATCATCAATTTCGGCGCGGCCGTCGGAACGGCCAACGACGTGAAGCTGAACTCCATCACGTACCGCGAGATTCAGTACGACGCGTCGACGGGTCTCGGATCCGAAACCTGGGTGAAGAACCCGGGCGGCGACACGTCGGGCTCCGGCGGGAACAAGGTCACGATCCACCAGCCGTATTCCGGTTCGACCGGGACGAACCAGATGCTCATCTACAACCCGAGCGACACGACGTACGAGGTGATCGTCAGCGTTCCGGTGCCCTCGGCCGGGGTCTCGACTCCGTACCGCATCAAACGCTGCACCGGCCTGAGCACGGACTCGACGTGCACGATCGATGCGTCGACTTTCCCTTCTGGCTTCAACGGCGACTACTTCACCGTCACCAAGACCCTCATCGATTGTTCGAAGTCACCCGGGAAGACGGCGCCGTGCGATCCCACGGACTCGAAGGTCCTGCCGGCCGTCAAGACCGCCACGATTCACTACGTCGTGCCGCCGATCTTCTGCGCGGACGACGATTCGACTTGCCGATTCCCGACGATCTACGGCTCGCAGACCTCCGGAGCGTCCGGCGCGGTTTCTCCTTACGCGCGCGAGGAGATGGGAGCGACGAGCTACTTCGACATGAACGAGTCCAACGACAACGGCGGGTGGGCGTTCCAGTCGAACAACAACCCGCAGCCGATGGTGATGATCCCGCACGATTACCCGAACTTCACCCCGTATACCGGCTCGACGCCCTCGACGACTTCGGCGCAGAGGAACTACACGCAGAGCGGGGGGAACTGCATCCTCCGGGCGCTGCGTCCCGCGAGCGCCGTTTACGACAATTCGGCGAATTCGAGCCCCGGCCTCTCGGCCGAGCACGACTACTCTCCGATCTACGATCCGACCAAGACGAACACCGACGGGACGGACCTCTCGAACAGCCAGACCTACGGCTGCGACAAGCTCGTCGATGGCGATTACCAGACCGATAGCTACCGCCTTTCGAATCAGCAGCCGACGGAGAGCAAGAACCAGGACATCCTCCCGACCATGTTTCCCCGGAACGGCTCGGGCAACAACGTCCCCCTCGTCGGCGGCCTCACGGACGTGTTCAAGTACTTCAACGGCGGCAACAATCCCGGCTCCTGCAACTCGATCGTCGACGGGTTCTGCGGCGGCGTGCCGGCCGGACGACCCGCACGGCGCGTGCCGCCAGAACGCCGTGATCCTGATCACCGACTCGCTGATCCCCTCGACCGGGCAGTTCCAGTTCGGCAAATCGAGCGATCCGACGACCCAGCTCGCCGCGATCAACATCCCGGTCTACGTCGTCGGGTTTTCCTACTCGTCGTCGCCGAACAACGGGCAGTGCACGCTGCCGGACGGCACGTCCGCGAACACGGGACAGTGCATCGCCTACTACTCGGGTGCCCAGACGTACGTCAACGGCAAGATGGACCGGCAGGGCTACTTCGAAGCCAACGACGCGGCCGGGCTCGAAAGCGCGCTTCACGTCATCATCTCGGAGCTGAACGAAACGAACCGCGATTTCGCGACCGCGACGATTCCGTCGGTGTCGGCGACGTCGGAAGGCCTGGCCTATTTCGCGTCGTTCAACCCGCGCACGAACAAGTCGATCTGGTCGGGCCACCTTCGCAACTACGTCATCAACCCGCTGACCGGGGTGGTGGACACGGACCCCCTGACCGGGAAGTTCGTGCACGTGCCGTTCACGTTCTGGAGCGGATCGACGCCGGCGGCCGGCAACGAGGTGTGGGACGTGGGCAACGGCGGCGATCTGGACGATTCGCAGCAGACCGGGATTCTCGGGAACAGCACGCTGACGAACACGACCCAGGTTCTCGCGGCGCACACCGCCTGGAGCGATTCCGTTCACGATTCCACGAATCCGCTGTACTACTCGGGCGGCGCGGTCGGGCGGAACCTGATCTTCGGGATCCGGCCCGGCGACGCGAACTGCTCGTCGACGAACGGCGTCATGTGCTCGGTGCAGCTCCCGACCGGAACCGGCGGCAACAACTCGACGGAGCCGTACACTCCTCCGTCGCCGCCGAGCACGATTCCAAGCTGGTGGGATTTCGTCAAGACGAACTACATGAAGATCACCACGGTGCGGACCGGGGAATCCGATCTCGACCACACGATGCAGAACGACTTCAGCTTCTTCCGTGGAAATCGCGATCCTGTCGTCGAGGCGCTGAAGCTCGTCGCGTTCGACACGGCGAGCGCGACGACCTGCGCCGAAATCGATACGTACAACGGCAGCGTGACGGGGGGGGCAGCGGTTTCGACCCCCTGCTACCGCGGCGAGGTGATGGGCGACATCTTCCACTCGAATCCGACTCTCGTTTCCTTCCCGTTCAACGTCTCCTACCTGACGACGAGCGATCCGGGCTCCGGCACCGTTGGCCTCTACAACAACCGGGGCAATTCCTACGTGACCTTCTTCCATGCGCACCGGTTCCGCCGGAAAGTGCTCTTTGCCGGCAGCGACGACGGGTTCGTCCATGCGTTCGACCTCGGGGTGTTCAACGGCGACCTCTCGACCTTCATCCCGGATTCGACGAAGCCGAGCCAGACGACGACGCCCCTCCAGGGCGCGTACGACTTCGGGTCCGGCCGCGAGATCTTCGCCTACGCCCCGCTCGCGACGCTTCGGAAGTTCGACGCGTTGACGCACGCCTCCGATCAGGACTACATGGTCGACGGCGCGGCGACGTCCGACGACGTGTACATCGACCTCACGAACATCGGGGGAACGCCCACCGGCGTTCCGTCCCCGTCGTCGTCGACCTCGACGGACACGAGCCACGCCTGGCGGACCATCCTCGTCGGCGTCGAACGGGAGGGCGGTCTTCCGGTGACGGCGTCGACGAGCGGGGCGGGCGGAACGATCTTCGCGCTCGACATCACCGACCCCGACAATCCCGAGCATCAGAACTCCAACCTGAGCACGGATTCGAACGCTTCGCTCAACCTCTCGGTCCAGAATCCCGCGGCGGGGCACGCTCCCGACTGTCTCGTGAACGCCCCCGCGGACGGCACGCTCGGGGCGGTGCCGACGTCCACCTGCTCGCAGACCTATCCCTATCCGATGATCCTCTGGGAAATCGACGACTCCAACCAGTCGTCGACGATTCCCGGCGAGCCCGCCGAGGGCTCGTCGATCGAGGCGACGACCCAGGACATGGGCCGGACGTGGTCCCGGCCGCAGATCGGCCGCGTCAAGATCTGCACGTCGGGCTGCGGCGGGGCGACCCCGGTCTATTCCGATTTCTTCGTCGCGGTCCTCGGCGGCGGATACGAACACGCGGGGAGCGACCCCCAGGACCTCGCGACGACGAATCTCGGGGGAAACACCGGAAACTTCCTTTACATGATCGACGTCGAGACGGGGAAAGTCATCTGGAAACGGAACATCGGGATTTCGTCGGCCCCGGATGCGTCGACTTCGTACGGCAATCTCGCCGCGGCTGTGCCCGCCGAGCCGGCGCTCGTCGACTACAACGGCGACGGATACGCGGACCGGATCTACATCGGCGACACGCAGGGGCGGATGTGGAAGGTCGCGCTCGACCAACTCCCGACGTGGGATTCGACCAACCACCGCGTCTCCGACTCGGACACCGCATGGAATCCGACCCTCTTCTTCGACGAATTCGAAGCGACCACGGCAACCGACATGGCGACCAAATTCCCGGGGGCCGTGCGTCAGCCGATCTTCGAGCGCGCCGGCGTCTCGCTCCTCGCCACGACCGCGTCCGGCGCCAAGCTCGTCGTCGCGTTCGGCACCGGGGATCGGGACAACATGCCGATGTCGACCGACGTCAACCAGAACTATTTCGTCGTGGCCGTCGACGATCCGACGAAGGATGCGAGCGCCTACCCGATCTACCTGAACAAGTCGGGAGGAACGGGCGATCTCACTCTGGTCGACATTACCGCCAACAATCCGGCGAGCTGCGGTTCGACGAACTGCCTGAATGACCGGGGCTATTACGTCCAACTGCCGCTCGAGACCGGCGGATCCCAGGTCGTCAACACGGCGCCGCTGATTTTCAACAGCACCATTTTCTTCAACACTTTCCTCCGGCGTACCACGGACCCGAATAACCCGTCATCGGAGAACCCGTGCAACCTCTCGGGACAGGCGTTTGCCTACGCCGTCAATTTCTTCACCGGGGTCAGCCTGCTGACCGACGCGAACGGCAATCCGATCCTTCCGACGCCGGATCAGTACACGCTGATTGCGAGCGACCCGATCGTCTACCAGTACGGCGGAAACGTGTTCCCGTACACGGCCTCCTCGGGGGATACGACCGTGAATGTCCTGGGTCCGGGCGACGCCACGGCCCTGGGCACGACGCATGCCGTCTTCGCGACAGACCTCGGCGCCAAGCAGGCGAACACCGGCAAGCGTCCGAACGTCAACGTCAAGTCCTGGAAGGAAGAGTAGAGTCCGAGTTTCCCTTCGGATCTCCACGGCGGCGAGCGATCGCCGCCGTTTTTTTTTGCGCCGACACGCTCGGGGCGCGCACGCGATGGATACGAACGCATTGCTTGAAGAGCCAAAACGCGCCATGCGGTCCCGCGGTGCTACAATATATATACTGTGTTGACGTTCAAGCGCATCGCCACGCTCCCTGCGGGACCGGAGCGGACCGCGGCCCTCGCGGAGTGGTTCCAGGCCCTGTTCTCGGAATCCATACCGGTGCTGGTCGGAGGGGCGGCGGTCGAGTTGTACACCCGAGGCGGGTATGTCACCGGCGATCTCGATTTCGTGGGGAACGTCACTCCTCCAGTCGTCCGCGAGCTCGAGAGAGCGGGGTTCCGGCGCGAGGGGCGACACTGGATTCACGACGCGGGAAAGGTGTACCTCGAATTGGCCAGCTCTTCTCTCAAACCCGAGGCCGAAGTCGCGGAGATTCGCATCGGCCGTCATCGAGTCCTGGCCGCGAGCCCGGAGGACATTCTCGTGGACCGGCTCGCGGCGTGGCAGTTCTGGAAGTCGTCCGCCGACGCGATCAGTGCCTACCTGGTCTGGCGGTCACAGGCCGGGGCGATGAACCTGGCGCGCCTCGATCGGCTGGCCGGGAAAAATGGAGTCCGGTCGGCCCTGCGGAAACTCCTGAAATTCGCCCCTCGAACCCGAAAGGGCGAGCGCTCAGGGGAGGAGTTGGAGCGATGGGCGAAAACATGGCCCTGAGGGTTTTCTCCCCTCCGTCGCGAAAGTTTCCGCTTCCGCGACTGCGGGTGGAACGCACGCGGCCGCGTGCATTTTCGAAGTGGGCCGCGCTGCGCCGCTGGGGAATGCTTCCGGCCTGGGAGAAAACCTCTGCCGGCTACCTCCTGCGCCTTGCCCGCGAGGAAGCCGGCCTGACGCAGGCCGCTCTCGCGAAGAGACTCCGGTGCTCCCAGCAGGCGATCGCGCAGGCCGAGCGCTGGGACAGCAATCCCACCGTCGGCTACATCGAGACGTGGGCGGAAGCCTGCCGCAAGCGTGTCGAAATCTCGATCCGGTAGCGAGCCCTGGAAGGAAGAAGAGAAAGACTGCGCTTCGGATTCGAATCGGCGGCGAGCGATCGCCGCCGTTTTTTTTTCCGGAAGCGCCGGTCTGGATCCGCGCGATTGATGCAAACGCATTGCTTGTGAAAAATTTCTCGCACGCGATAAGATCGGGAACCGGGAAAAAAGGAGCGGCGAATGCAGCACAAGGTCACCGTGATCGGCGGCGGGAACGTGGGCGCGACGGCCGCGCAGCGCCTCGTCGAGCGCGAAATCGCCGACGTCTGCCTGATCGACGTCATCGAGGGCCTCCCTCAGGGGAAGTCTCTCGACATGATGGAATCGGCGCCCGTCGAAAAGTTCGACGCCAAGATCAACGGGTCCAACGCTTACGAGATCTCCGCCGGCTCCGACGTGGTCGTCGTGACCGCCGGTCTCGCTCGCAAGCCGGGCATGTCGCGCGACGACCTCCTCCACAAGAACACCGAGATCGTCGGCGCCGTGTGCCGCGAGGCGTTCCGCCACTCGAGGGACGCGATCTTCATCGTCGTCTCCAACCCTCTCGACGCCATGTGCGAGGTCGCGATGCGCGTGACCGGGCTTCCGCGCGAGCGGGTGATCGGAATGGCGGGAATCCTCGATTCGGCGCGAATGCGCTGGTTCATCGCCGAAGCGCTGAACGTCTCCGTCGAGAACACGCACGCGTTCGTCCTGGGGGGCCACGGCGATTCGATGGTCCCTTTGCCGCGCTACTCGACGGTCGCGGGCGTGCCGATCACCGAGCTCCTCCCGAAGGAGAAGGTCGACGAGATCGTCAAGCGGACGCGCAACGGCGGCATCGAGATCGTGAACTACCTGAAGACCGGATCGGCCTACTACGCGCCGTCTTCCGCCGTCGTCGAGATGGTCGACGCGATCCTGCGCGACAAGAAGAAGATCCTTCCGTGCGCGGTGAAGCTGAACGGCGAATACGGCATCCGGGACCTGTTCATCGGGGTCCCGGTCAAGCTCGGGCGAAAGGGCGCCGAGAAGGTGATGGAAATCGAGCTGTCGGCGGAAGAGAAGGCGGGCCTCCAGAAGTCGGCCGCCGCGGTCAAAGAGCTGTGCGACCTCCTGAAGGTGTGAGCCGAATGCCGAAGGCATTCGAAACCTCACCCCCGGCCTTCGGTCGCCCCCTCTCCAGGTGGAGAGGGGGTGCTCGTCCCTTCGGGGACGCCGCCATGGCCTTGACGCAATCGTCCCCTCTCCACATGGAGAGGGGTGGCCGTGAGGCCGGGGTGAGGTTTCGCGGCGAAACGGAGCGAGGCGAATGTTGAGCCGCGCCGAAGAGCGGAATTTCTGGCTGCATCGCATCCACTCGCTCACCGGGATCATCCCGATCGGCGGGTTCATCGCCTTCCACTTCTACGAGAACTACGCCGCCATGCGCGGGGCCGAGCACTACAACGAGGTCGCGCACGCGCTCCAGGTGATGCCGTTCTCGCTGGCGCTCGAGATCGCCGTCATCCTGGTGCCGATCCTCTTCCACGGGATCTACGGTCTCTTCATCACCACGACCGCGAGCCCGAACGCGAAGTCGTACCGCCGGAACTGGATGTACAACCTGCAGCGGGTCACGGGCGTGATCCTCTTCGCCTACATCCTCTTCCACCTCTGGACGACGCGCTTCGTCAACGTCGCCCATCACGAGGACGTGGACCTGTTCGCGACGATGCACAACCTCGTCCAGAATCCGTGGCTCCTGGCGTTCACGATCCTCGGGATCCTCTCCGCCACGTTCCACCTCGCCAACGGCATCTGGTCGTTCTCCATCGTGTGGGGGATCGCGGTGTCGCCGCGCGCGCAGCGGCTGATGGAATACGTCTCCTTCGTCGTGTTCGTCGTGCTGTCGTTCGTCGGCGTGCGGGCGATTTTCGCGTTCGTATGAGTCGCTCGAAATGAAGCATTTCTCGCGATCAGCCGCGGCCGATGGCTGTGACGGTCGGACGACGTTGATTCGAAGGGAGACGAGGGGCGCACGACATGAGTGAGCGGCTGATCATCGTCGGCGGCGGTCTTGCCGGTCTCATGACCGCCATCAAGGCAGCCGAGGCCGGGGTTCCGGTCGATCTCTTCTCGATCGTCCCCGTCAAGCGATCGCACTCCGTGTGCGCGCAGGGCGGGATCAACGGCGCCGTCAACACGAAGGGGGAGGGGGACTCGCCCAGATCCATTTCGACGACACCGTCTACGGCGGCGATTTCCTCGCCGACCAGCCGCCGGTCAAGTCGATGTGCTACGCCGCCCCGCAGGTGATCAACCTGCTCGACCGCATGGGCGTGATGTTCAACCGGACGCCGGAAGGGCTCCTCGATTTCCGGCGGTTCGGCGGCACGAAGCACCACCGCACGGCGTTCGCGGGCGCGACGACGGGGCAGCAGCTCCTCTACGCGCTCGACGAGCAGGTTCGACGTCACGAGGTCGCGGGGCTCGTCCGCAAGTTCGAATACTGGGAGTTTCTCGGGCTCGTGCGCGACGGCGACGGCAATTGCCGGGGGATCGTCGCGCTCGACTGGGAGTCGATGAAGATCGACGCCTTCCCGGCCGGCGCCGTGATGATGGCGACGGGCGGCCCCGGGATCGTCTTCGGGAAGTCGACGAACTCCGTGATCAACACCGGCTCGGCGGCCGGCGCGTGCCTATCGGGAAGGCGCCTGGTACGCCAACGGCGAGTTCATCCAGGTCCATCCGACGAGCATCCCCGGGGCCGACAAGCTGCGGCTCATGTCGGAGTCGGCGCGCGGCGAAGGGGGCCGGATGTGGGTGCCGCGGACCGTCGGCGACCGCCGCGACCCGAAATCGATTCCCGAGGGCGACCGCTGGTACTTCCTCGAGGAGAAATATCCCGCCTACGGGAACCTCGTCCCCCGCGACATCGCGACCCGCGAGATCTTCAAGATCTGCCTCGAAGGGAAGGGCATCGACGGGAAGCGCCAGGTCTACCTGGATCTGACGCAGATCCCCCGCGAGGAGCTCGACCGGAAGCTCGGCGGGATCCTCGAGATCTACGAGAAGTTCGTCGGCGTCGACCCGCGCGACGAGCCGATGAAGGTCTTTCCGGGAATGCATTACTCCATGGGCGGCCTCTGGACGACGTACGAGAAGGACGAGAAGACCGGCGGCATCGTCGAGGGGTCGGTCAGGAACCAGGCGACCAACATCCCGGGCCTCTACGCGGCGGGCGAGGTCGACTTCGCGTACCACGGGGCGAACCGGCTCGGGGCGAACTCGCTGCTGTCCTGCATCTGGTCGGGCCGGATCGGCGGGCCCGCCATGGTGCGCTACTCGCGCGAAACCGCGTCGAAGCTCCCGGCGGCGGAGTCGGCGCTCGCATCGGCGCGGTCGGCCTGGCAGGAGCGATTCAAGAAGCTCGCCGCCATGAACGGCCCGGAGAACCCGCACATCCTCACCGATGAGCTCGGCGAGTGGATGACCGACAACGTGACGGTCGTCCGGCAGAACGACCGGCTTCGCCTCACGCTCGACAAGATCGAGGAGATCGCGGACCGCTGGAGCCGCTGCGGGCTGATCGACTCTTCGGCGTTCGCCAACCGCGAGCTGTCGTATCTGAATCAGCTCGAGAACATGATCGATCTCGCGCGCGTGATGACGAAGGGCGCGCTTCTCCGGGACGAGTCGCGCGGCGCGCACTTCAAGGTGAAGGACCTCGAGGTGCCGCTCGAAGGGGACAACGTGATGCCGCGCGACGACGCGAATTTCCTGAAGACGACGATCGCGGAATATGCTCCCGAGGGGCCGAAGATCTCCTACCGTCCCGTCGACGTTTCGGAGATCCCGCCCCGGCAGAGGAAGTACTGATGGCCGAGACCGAAAAGACCGTCCGCCTCCGGGTGAAGCGTCAGCCGGCGCCGAACGCGGCCGCGTACTGGGAGGATCTCGAGGTCCGGTACCTGCCGAAGATGAACGTCCTCGCGTGCCTGATGGAGTACGCGAAGAATCCGGTCACGGCCGACGGGAAGAAGTCGTCTCCGGTCTGCTACGACTCGGCGTGCCTCGAGGAGGTCTGCGGCTCCTGCGCGATGCGCATCAACGGGGTTTCCCGGATGGGGTGCACCGCGCTCGTCGACACGCTCGAGCAGCCGATCGTGATCGAGCCGCTCGCGAAGTTCCCGGTCGTGCGCGACCTCGCGGTCGACCGCTCGCGGATGTTCGGGGCGTTGAAGCGCATCAAGGGATGGATCCCGATCGACGGGACGTACGACCTCGGTCCCGGCCCCCGCATGGCGGAGAACGAGCGCGAGTGGGCCTACACGCTGTCGAAGTGCATCACGTGCGGCAACTGCCTCGACGTCTGCCCGCAGGTCAACGATCGCTCGGAGTTCATCGGCGCGGCCGCGATCTCCCAGGTGGCTCTCTTCAACACGCACCCGACCGGCAAGATGAACGCGGCCGAGCGGCTCGAGGCGATCATGGGCGAGGGCGGCATCAACGACTGCGGAAACGCGCAGAACTGCGTGCGCGCGTGCCCGAAGTCGATCCCGCTCACGACGTCGATCGCCGCGATGTACCGCGCGACGACCGCGCAGGCGATCAAGGACGTCTTCTGGAAATGACACGCGGCGTGACAAGGGAGCTTGAGGATCTGCGATTGTGAGCTTGGCCGAAAGTCGGTCGTGATCGAAACCATGGTGCCGGGATGAGAGTTCTCACACCTGGAGAATGGCGGGACATCAATGCGACGACAAGACTGCGGATAGCGGAAGACTTGCGAACCGACTACAAACGACTCCATCCCGAGTGGCCAACCGAAGAGGACCGGCTCAAGGATCTCGAAAACCATATCCGACTCTCCCGACTCCTTCGGCGAGCCGGTCGAGTCTGGAAGGCCTGACTCGAGCGGAGGGAAGAACTCGCCGAAGGCGGACCTCCAAGTTGGTTTCTGGCCGCGGCGGTATCGCATGACGCGACTCATCGTCCCGAAATAGCTGGCCACCTCTCGTCAGATGCGACACGTCGAAAGCGCGGCGAGACGGGTTGGAAGGTGTGCGCGGGTGGACTGGGCGGCGGCCGAGGCGTACCGTGGCGTACGTTGAGCGCCGCCGCCAGTTCGGCCGCGCGCGCATAACGGTCCGTATCGTCCGCGCCTGCGACTCGATACGGCCCTGATATATTCGAGCGCTCATGAAGGTTCACGAATACCAGGCCAAGTCCCTCCTCCAGAAATTCGGCGTCACCATTCCCCGCGGCGAGGTCACGGACAACGCCGACGAGGTGCGCGAGATCGCCAAGCGCCTCGGCGGGCGCTGCGTCGTCAAGGCGCAGATCCACGCCGGCGGCCGCGGCAAGGGAGGCGGCGTCAAGGTCGCGAAGGACGCCGACGACGCGTACGCGCTCGCGAAGAAGATCCTCGGAATGACCCTCGTGACTCACCAGACGGGGCCGGAGGGGAAGCAGGTCCGGAAGGTCCTGATCGAAGAGGCGCTCGACATCGACCGCGAGCTCTACCTCGGGATCACGCTGGACCGGGGGATCTCGAAGCCGGTGATGATGGTTTCGCGCTCCGGCGGCATGGAAATCGAGGAGGTCGCGGCGAAAGACCCGAACGCGATCGTCCGCGAGCCGCTCGACCCGTCGTTCGGCATGTTTCCCTTCCAGGCGCGCAAGCTCGCCTTCGCGCTGGGGCTGTCGGGAGAGGCGTACAAGAAGGCGCTGCAGTTCCTTCCGGCGCTCTTCCGGGCCTACGTCGAGACGCGACGCCTCGCTCGCCGAGATCAACCCGCTGATCGTGACGAAGTCGGGCGACGTCCTCGCGCTCGACTGCAAGCTGAACTTCGACGACAACGCCGCTCTTCCGCCACCCCGAGATCGCGGCGATGCTCGACGTCGCCGAGGAGGACCCGCTCGAGCTCGAGGCGCGCAAGATCGGGCTCAACTACGTCAACCTCGACGGCAACATCGCCTGCCTGGTCAACGGCGCCGGCCTGGCGATGAGCACGATGGACCTGATCAAGTTCCACGGCGGCGAGCCGGCGAATTTCCTCGACGTCGGCGGCGGCGCCACAAGGACCAGGTCAAGAAGGCGTTCCGCATCCTCCTCTCGGACACGAGTCAAGGCGGTGCTGGTCAACATCTTCGGCGGGATCATGAAGTGCGACATGATCGCCAACGGCGTCGTCGCGGCCGTCAAGCGAGATGGACTCGAGTCCCCGTGGTGGTCCGGCTCGAGGGAACGAACGTCGACGAAGGGCAAGGCTCCTCGAGGAATCGCGGCTGAAGATCACGCCGGCGGGGACCTGACCGACGCGCGCGGAAAAGGTCGTCGCCGCGGCCGAAGGGCAGAGGCATGAGCCGCGCAGACGCGAGTGGCGTGAGCCGCGCAGACATGGCTGAACGCGGACGAAGGCATGAGCCGCGCAGACGGGAGATTCGCATGAGCATCTGGTCGACAAGAACACGCGGCTGATCGTCCAGGGGCATCACCGGCCGGCGAAGGCTCCTTCCACGCCGAGCAGTGCCGCGAGTACGGCACGAACCTCGTCGGCGGCGTGACGCCCGGGCAAGGGCGGGACGTCCACGCTGGGCGTGCCGGTCTTCGACACGGTCGGCAGGCCGTCGAGGCGACCGGCGCCAACGCCACGATGATCTTCGTGCCGCCGCCGTTCGCGGCCGACGCGATCATGGAGGCGGCCGACGCCGGGCATCGCGCTGATCGTCGCATCACCGAGGGCATCCCGGTGCTCGACATGGCCCGGGCGTGCCGCGTTCCTGAAGGCGCATCAGCCGGACGTCCGCCTGATCGGCCCGAACTGCCCGGGATCATCACGCCGGGCGAGTGCAAGATCGGCATCATGCCGGGCTATATCCACAAGCCGGGCCGGGTCGGCGTCGTCAGCCGCTCGGGCACGCTCACCTACGAGGCCGTCTGGCAGCTCACGCACCTGGGGCATCGGCCAGAGCACCTGCGTCGGCATCGGCGGCGACCCGGTCAACGGCACGAGCTTCGTCGACGTCGCTCGCAGCTGTTCCAGGCCGACCCCGACACCGACGCCGTGCTGATGATGGGCGAGATCGGCGGCAACGCCGAGGAGCAGGCGGCCGCTGGATCGCGGAAGCCTGAAGTTCACCAAGCCGCTGGCCGCGTTCATCGCCGGCCAGACCGCCCCGCCCGGGCAAGCGGATGGGCCACGCCGGCGCGATCATCTCGGGCGGATCGGGCAAGGCCTCCGACAAGATCGCCGCGCTCGAGGCCGCCGGCATCCGCGTCGCCAAGAGCCCGGCCGAGTTGGGGCGGACGATGCAGGCGCGCCTCGCGTGAGGCGCTCGGCGCGCACCCCTCCCGTCCCGCCTCTGGCGGTCCGCCCCTCCCCAGCTGGGGAGGGGAAGACGCAGGGTGGGTGTTCAAAGGAAGAACCGTCGCCACCATCTCGGTGGTGCAAAATGACAGTCAGTAAGGAGTGAAGTCATACAATGACCCAGCGAACCCTGACGATCATCAAACCCGACGCCGTGAGGGCCGGACGCGCCGGCGCGATCCTCGGGCACCTCGAGAAAGAAGGGTTCCGGCTCGTCGCCGGGAAGAAGATCGCCCTCACGACCGTCCAGGCGCGCGCCTTCTACGAAGTGCACAAGGAGCGGCCGTTCTACGAGGGCCTCATCCGGTTCATGACCGAGGGGCCGGTCTGGGTCGTCGCCCTCGAGCGCGACGACGCCGTCACGCGCCTTCGCGCGACGATGGGCGCGACCGATTCGAAGAAGGCGGAAGCGGGCACGATCCGGAATCTCTACGGCACCGACATCGAGCGCAACGCCATCCATGGATCCGATTCCCCGGATAACGCCGCGCGCGAGATCGGATTCTTCTTCGCGGAAAGCGAGCTCCTCTGACAGGTTGCTGAAGTGGGTCCGAGTCGGGGTTAGCGAGCGCCGCGTGGTCATGCGAACGAGTCGCAAGACTCGCGACCTGCCGTCCGGATTCCTTTTTCAGCAGCCTGCTGTATCCCTGCTTCAGGGCCCGCCCCTGCCGGGGGGGCGGAGGGCGAGCAGCCGGATGTCCTGTTCTTCACAGAGAGCTTCCGCGAACCGATCCAGGAATTCGGGCTCCTCGAACGCGTAGTGGACGCGATGGGGAGAGGTCGAGGCGAGCACGAAACGATCTCCGTTGGACCATAGCGCGTCCCGCAGCGCCGCCCCCGAGAGCCCGTGGACCCTCTTCCGGAACGGCAGCCATTCGCTCTCGGAGTCGATCGGCGCGGGGATGTAGAACCTCCTCCGGTATTCGCCGGTGGCGACGCGATCCCCGGGGCGGGCCCATCGAGCGACCGCCCGGAAGCAGTCGATCGGCGGAATCACCCGATGGAGCTCCTCCGAGAAGGTTCGCTCGCCGAACGCGAACGCCCAGCGATCGGTTCCTTCCGACGGCAGCGATCGTATGGTGAGCGCCGTCTGGGCCGCGAGCGCCAGTCCCGCGGCGGTCATGGCGATCCGCCGCGCCGCTCCGGCCGGCAGATTGACGGTGGCGCCGAGCGAAAGAGCGGCGACGATCGGAAGAACCGCGGTGAAATAGCGGGCGTACTGGAACGTGGCGCCCCATGCGATCGCGTAAACCGCGACGATGCCGGTTGCCACGCCGTGACGCCGGTCCAGCGTTCGGTCCGTCGCCCCCGCCAGAAGGACCGGAAGGAGGAGGAAGGAAAGACCGGCCGCGCCGTCGAGGAGCCCCTCGCCGAACCGGTACGTTTGGAACGTCAGCGCGAGCGGGAGGCGGAGCCACGATAGCGGCGCGGTGCCGATGCCGAAGGCCGCCGCGTTCATGATCCGGTTCTTCGGCGCGGCCAGGGGACTGCGGAACCAGCCGTTGAGGAACGGGAACACGGGATTTCCGGTGAAGCGATAGGTCATGACGAACCACGGCAGAGCGATCGCCGACATGGTGGTCAGGCCGGCCGCCGCGGCCCGCCGCGAGAGACGCCCCGATGCCGCGCGAGCGACCAGAACCGCCGTCGGGACAGCCACGGCGTACGCGGCGTTGATCTTCGTGCCGACGGCGGCCCCGGCGAGAACTCCGAAGACGGCCGCGGTCCGAGAGTTCCCGGAGCCGTCGAGCCGCAGGAAGGCGAGCACGGCGGAAGCGACGAAGAAGGAAGTCAGGCAATCGGCCTCGACGTTCGTCGCGAGCGAGGCCACGACCGGCGAGGAAAGGAGAAAGGCCGCGGCCCACGGGGCGGCCCGGCGCCCGAAGAGCTCCCGGGCGATCGAATAAGCCGCGACGGTCAGCATGAGGACCAGGCCGTAGACGACGAGCTTGACCGCCGGAGCGCCGCCGAAAGAGAAAGGAACCACGAAGTACGCCTCGGCGAGATGGGCGAGGCTGGAATGCCAGTAAGGGAGGCCGACGATCGCGTGCGCGGCCAACCAGTCCCGGGGGACGGGAAGGTGGTAATTGAGGGCGTCGAAAGAGCTTTCGGGAGCGAGCGCCCGCGGGAGGGTCCAGAGCGCCGTGAACCCGATGACGACCGCGAGGAAGAATCGCTCCGGCGCCGGGCTCTCCTCCGGATGGCGCGGGCGCGCGGACGGCGAATCCGGCGGAAGCGCAGCGGAGCGCGGCCGGAGCAGGAGGGCGATTGCCGCCGCCCCGAGCAGGAAGGCGCCGAGAACGCCGGTATAGAGCAGCCGCAGGAAGCCCAGGACCAACACCGTCACCCCGACGGTCGCGGCGCCGAGCCCGAACGAGATCGACACCCGGCTGGTCCTCGAGAGGTCGGGCGCTCCTCCGAGCACCCGGTGGATCGCCTCGCCGACGAGGAACGACGCGCCCAGGACGCCGGCGGCTACCGCCGCGGGCGCGAGAGCGCTTCGAACGATCATCGTCGACATGGCCACGGCCGCGGCGGCGCCGGCGATTCGGAAAGGGATCCGGCGCAAGGTGATCGAGGCGAGGGCGACCGCGCCGCCGGCGAGGAGCAGGCCGTCCGCGGGAGTCATGCCGGACAGGAACTCCGGCAGCTTCCGGAGCATCGGCACCGCGACGACCAGGGCATACGCGATCGCCACCGCGACCGTCCATGCGGCAGCGACGATGACGACGGGGGCGGAGGCGGGCCGGGCCGACTCCGGATTCGGGCCGGCTATTCCTTTTTCCTTTCGTCGTCGCGCCGCAGGACGAAATCGAGCTCCTGGAAATGGCGCGCGACGGTGTGAAGGACGAGGCCCGTGAAGACCGAGGAAATCCCGACGAGCGCAAGCCCGCCGGCGATCGCGAGAACCGCCGGGTGGGCGATGGCTTCCGAGCCCGTTCCGAGGGACGCGGCCGCGAAGACGACCGCCATGACGATCAGGGCGCCTCCCGCGGTGGCGAAGACCGTGAGGGGCTTGTAGTCCCGCGCGAGAGTCAGCATCAGATTCAGGATCACGAACCCGTCGCGGAAGATCCGCAGCTTCGAGCGACTCCCCTCCGGACGCGCCGTGAGCGTCACCGGAGTTTCGACGATCCGGAAGCCGCGCTGGAGCGACTTGATGGTCAGTTCGGCTTCGACCTCGAACCCCCCTCCGAAGAGAGGAAGGCCGTGGACGACTCGCGGGGAGAAGGCGCGATATCCCGAGAGCAGGTCGGTGATCGGGACGCGAAACAGCCGCTCGAAGATCTTGAGGAAGAGGGCGTTTCCCCACCGGTTGATGCGGCGAAATTCGCTGCCGGATTCGCGCTGGAGCCGGCTGCCGACGACCATTTCGGCTTCTCCCCGCAGCACGGGACCGAGCAGCGCTCGCGCCGCGGAGGCGGGGTACGTTGCGTCTCCGTCGACCATGAGGTAAGCGTCGGCCTCGATCTTCCGGAACATCGATTGCACGACGTACCCCTTTCCCCGGCGCGCCACCCGGGTGACGGTCGCGCCGGCTTCGGCAGCCAGCCGAGCCGAGGCGTCGGTCGAGCCATTGTCGAACACGTGGATGACGGCTTCCGGCAACTCCGCTCGAAAGGCGGTAACGACTCCGCCGATCGTCGGCGCTTCGTTGTAGCAGGGGATCAATACGGCGATCCGGCGTCCGGGGGGCGGGTCGCTTTCCATGATTCGAGTTCCGTAATGCTAACATGCCGCCGCATATTCGCGCTCCGCCGGGCCGGTCCGAGAGGGCCGGGACGCTCGCGTCGGGGGCGCTTATCTTCGATCGCTCGGAGACCCTGCCGAGGGGGGGCGCGTTCGGTCGCGACGAAAAGGATGACGGAAGGAATCGTTCGAACTCTCGCTGCGCTGGGCCTCGCGATCGCGTCGTTTTCGCCGGCAGCGGCTGCCCAGGACGGTCCCGTCGGCCATTTCACGGCCACGGCGGGCAGCGAGTACGTGCAGCTCCCCGTCGTCGTGCGAGACCGCAAGGGCGGGTTCGTCGACACGCTCAAGGAGGGCGATTTCCACCTCTGGGTGGACGGAAAGCCCGTCGCCATCGAGTCGTTCGAAAAGAGCGATCGCGCGCCCGTGTCGTTCGCGATTCTTCTCGACGTTTCCGGTTCCATGAAGGTCGCCGACAAGCTCGACCGCGCGCGGGAGATGATCGAGAGGCTCGTCGCCCTTCGCCAGCCCGGCGACGATTTCGCGCTCTTCACCTTCTCGGAGGAGGAGGTGCGGGTGGTCGCCGGATTCGACAAGGATCCGTCGTCGCTCCTGCGGCAGCTCCTCTTCCTGAAGGCGGAAGGCAAGACCGCCCTCTACGACGCCGTGATCCAGACGAGCAACGAGCTCCTCTCCGGAACGAACATGAAGAAGGCGATCCTGCTCTTCACCGACGGCGTCGACAACGCGAGCCAGCTCACGACGAAGGACATCGAGCGCGTGATGGAGAACGAGAGCGTTCCGGTCTACGCGATCGGCATGAAAAATGCTTCGTACACCGTGTTGAACGAGGAGGAACGCAAGGAATTGTCCCTGTCGGCGCTCGAGCTCCTGGCGCAGGCTTCCGGAGGGCGGATGTTCCTCGTCTCGGGCGACGAGGACCTCCGGCCGATCGCCAACGCGATCGACGGCGAGCTCCGCCGTCAGTACGTGCTGGGTTTCGAGCCCTCGGGCGAAGGAGACGTGAGATACTGGCCGATCGTGGTCACGGTCAAGGGAGGCGGCACCCGGGTCGTCCGAGCGCGCCGCGGCTACCGAGGGACCGCTCCCCGACCCGTGGCCCTGAAGCGATGATCTCCGCATTTCGCGGAGATTCCGCAAGGAGGGAAAGAGAAATGGCGAAACTTCGAGTCTGGAGCGTGGGTCTGGGGGCCGCCGCGGCGCTGGCGATCCTCCCGGCCTGCGCGACGAAGAAATACGTATCCGGAGAGGTCGAAAAGAGCAGCGCGGCCGCGGAGAAGCACATCGCGGACGTGGAGAGCCAGGTCGAGCAGACCCAGTCGCAGGTCGGCCAGCACGAGCAGCGGATCACGGAGCTCGACAAGGCGACCCGGGACGCGCTCGATCGGGCGAACCAGGCGGGCAAGCTCGCCGAAGGCAAGTTCAACTACTCGGTCGTGCTGTCCGACGACAACTCGCGTTTCCCCTTCAACGGGCACGATCTCTCCCAGTCCGCGAAGCAGGAGCTCGACGATTTCGTCGATCATCTGAAGAGCGAGAACAAGAACGTCTACCTCGAGATCCAGGGCCACACCGATTCGACGGGTCCCTCGGACTACAACATGAAGCTGGGCGAGGAACGCGCCGAGGCGGTGAGGCTCTATCTCAACCAGAAGGGTGTCGCGCTCAATCGGATGGCGACGATCTCCTACGGCGAAACGGTGCCCGTGGACTCCAACAGGACGAAGACCGGGCGGGCGAAGAATCGCCGGGTCGTGATCATCGTCCTCAGCTAGACGACCCGGTCGGGAATCTCCGGCAAAGGGGGGCGGCGCGGCCCCCCTTTTCCTTGAGCCGGAGCGCGCGTTTTTCCCGTGCCTGGGCTATGATTCGGAGAAGAGGACGTCCGGCGCTCCCCGCGGTTTTCGGCTGCGGCGGAACCGGATCCGAACCGAAGGAGGATGATGATGCGGAGGGATTTTCGTCTCGGTGGAATCGCCCTGGGTTTCGCGGCCCTGGCGATCCTGCCGGGGTGCGCGACCAAGAAGTACGTCTCCGGAGAGGTCGAAAAGAGCAGCGCGAAGTCGGAAAAGCACATCTCGGACGTCGAATCGCAGGTCGAGCAGACCCAGTCGAAGGTCAACGAGCACGAGCAGCGGCTGAACGTGCTCGACAAGTCGACCAAGGACGCGATCGCGCGGGCGACCGAGGCGGGCAAGCTCGCCCAGGGGAAGTTCAACTACGCGGTGGTCCTTTCCGACGACACGGCCCACTTCCCGGTCGACGGGCATGAGCTCTCCGAGGAAGCCAAACAGCAGCTCGACGAGTTCGTCGAGAAGATGAAGACCGACGACAAGAACGTGTACCTCGAGATCCAGGGGCACACCGATTCGTCCGGATCTCCCGAACACAACATGCAGCTCGGGCAGGAGCGTGCCGACGCGGTGCGGCTCTATCTCAATCAGAAGGGCGTCGCGCTGAACCGGATGAGCACGATCTCCTACGGGGAGACGCAGCCGATCGATTCGAACAAGACGAAAGAGGGGCGGTCCAAGAACAGACGGGTCGTTATCGTCGTTTTGTCGTAGGGGGCGACAGTCCCCTCGATCTGGGGCGGCTCCGAGTTCAAGCGGTCGCGTTCCGCGCCGCTTAACTCGGCGCCGGGCCGCCATCGAAACGACGGAACACAGGCAAAGTCCCTCGAAGTCGGGGTTGGGCTCGAGTCTCGCCACTCCTCAACGCTTTCCCGCGCACGAACGACTGAAAACGACGCGAAGAGATCAGCCTATCGTCTCCCCCGGCAAGAGCGCGGTCAGAGGGGTTGGAAGACGGGCTCGGGCGAGCCGGCCCGCGGGCGCGGCGTACCGTGGCGTACGTTAAGCCCGCGGGCGGCTCGCACGGGCCCGTATAACGACCCCTATCACCGCGCGATAGAATGGCCAAGATGGAGATTCGCAACTACTCTGAAGTTTCCGAATCTCGAAGAACATTCGAGATCGAGATCCCCCTGGACGAGGTCGACCGCGCGCGGCGCGGCATCACCCGCACCTACGCGCGGCGCGCGTCGATCCCGGGCTTTCGCAAGGGAAAGGTGCCGGAGTCGGTCGTCGCCCGGAAGTTCGCCGACGAGATCCGCGAGGAGCTCCTCGAGAACCTGATCCCCGACGCGCTGGGCCATGCGATCGCGGAAAAAGGGATCGAGCCGATCGGCCGGCCCCGGATCGACGATCTCAAGTTCGAGGAGGGGAAGCCGCTCGCCTTCCGCGCGAACGTCGACGTCCGTCCGCCGATCGATCCCGGCGACTATGCCGGTCTCCGGGTGACCGACGTCGACGTGGAGCCCGGACCCGACGAAATTGAAGGGACGCTCTCGCGCATCCGCGAATCGCATGCCGAGTTCCTGCCCGTCGAGGGACGGCCGGCGCGCGACGGCGACTACGCGATCGCCGACGTCGCCGATCGGTTCGTCGAGATGGAGAGCCCGGTGCTGTACACCGCGGAGGGGAAATCGATCGCCGAGGAAAAGCCCGGAGAGTGGCACCGCGACGAGAAGGTGACGCTCGAAGTCGGCCATCCGGAATCGATGCCCGAGGTCAACGACGCCCTCCGGGGCGCTTCTCCCGGCGAGACCCGGACGTTCCGGAAGACGTTTCCGCCCGACTTCCCGAATGCGCGCTACGCGGGCCGGACCGTCGACTACGAGGTGGCGCTCGCGGCGATCAAGGAGAAGAAGCTTCCCGAGCCCGACGACGCGTTCGCGTCGCACGTCGGAGAGGGGTTGACGCTCGCGTTGCTTCGCGACCGGATCGCCGAGAACCTGCGCGCCGAGAAGCAGGCGGCGCGGCGGCGAAAGTTCCAGCGCGAGATCCTGGACCAGCTCGTCGCGCGCATTTCGATCGCGGCTCCCGAGGCGCTCGTCGAGGCCGAGACCGAATCCGCGCTGGAGGAGTACGCCGGCTACCTCTCCGGCAACGGGATGGACCCGAAGGAGGCGGACTGGGACAAGCTCGCCCGGGACGCCCGGCCGGGCGCCGAGCGGCGCGTCAAGGAGTACCTCGTGCTCGACGAGATCGCCCGCCGGGAGAACCTGACGGCCTCGGACCCCGAGGTGGACGCCGAGATCCGGTCGAGCGCGGCGCGGCGCGGGCTCGAGTTCGATGCGCTCCGCGACCGTCTCCGGAAGGAAGGCCGGCTCGGGTCCGTGCGCCAGGAGATCCGCCTCCAGAAGGCGATCGGCTGGCTCGTCGACCACGCGGCGGTCGAGAAATAGTTCGGGGCGCGCCGATGTTGACGGATTCCGTGTTCCCGATCCGGTCCGAAGAAGAAGAAGAAGGAGGAGGTGGCTCCGTGCTCGTACCCATGGTGGTCGAACAGACCAGCCGCGGCGAACGCGCCTACGACATCTACTCTCGGCTGCTGAGGGACAACGTGATCATTTCCTCGGCACGCCGATCGACGACAACGTCGCGAGCCTGGTGATCGCGCAGATGCTCTTCCTCGAGGCCGAGAACCCGGAGAAGGACATCATGCTCTACATCAACTCGCCGGGCGGCTCGGTGACGGCGGGCCTCGCGATCTACGACACGATGCAGTACGTCAAGCCGGACGTGCAGACGATCTGCATGGGGCAGGCGGCCTCGATGGCGTCCGTCCTGATGGCGGCCGGCGCGAACGGAAAGCGCCACGCGCTCCCGAACGCGCGATTCCTCCTTCACCAGCCCTGGACGTCCGGGATGCAGGGACAGGCGTCCGACATCGAGATCCATGCGAAGGACCTGATCCGCTTGAAGCACAAGATCAGCGAGATCTACGTCAAGCACACCGGCCAGGTGCTCGAGAAGGTCGAGCGCGACACGGACCGCGACTTCATCCTCGAGGCGGACGAGGCGAAGAAGTACGGCCTGATCGACCACGTTTTCACTTCGCGCGACGACACGGCACTCAAGGCGGCCGGCTAAGTCGGCAGCACGAGACGGGCGCGGCGATGCATCGAGCCGGACGGGCGCGTGCGCCGCGACCCGCGGCCTTAACGTACGCGCCGGTACGCCGCGGCCGCGGGATCGGACGCCCGCATCCCGCCGGGCTCGCGCCTCGACGCACCCGAGTTGCAACAGCGATCCGACGGCTCAGGAGAACTCAATGGCATGCCAGGCGGTCGAACATCGGCGAATCGGGAAAGAGCCTTTTGGGTTCCTTCCGCGCTTGGGTCGAGCGTTTCGCGATCCGAGCTCCGCGAGGTCGCGAACGGGCTGCGGGGCGCCGGCCGGTCGAGGCCGTAAGGCCGAGCCGGGAAAGGCCGCATCGCGATTAGTCTCCCGAGTAACCGCAGGGAGGAGGATCGCGATGCGGGAGTGGAAGCGCCGCGAGGCCTGCGGGGATCGAAGGGGTGACGTTTTCAATTTGGTGCGATTCCTCGAGTCGGCAGGCTCGGTCGAGCGCTTGGCGCGAGCCGAGGCTGCCGACCTGCCCGAGCGGCGGTTCCACGACGTGCCCACCCAGGAATTTCCCTTGTGGAATCGGGCGTTACGATGGTCGGAGGCCCCGGTTATGGTAGGATGAAGCCCTAGCCAGAGGGGCTGGGCGGTCCTGCCGGAGGTTAAATGTCCAAGAAAACAGGGAACGGCGACGTCCTGCGCTGCTCCTTCTGCAACAAGGACCAGCGCGACGTCAGAAGCTCATCGCGGGCCCGACGGTCTACATCTGCGACGAGTGCGTCGAGCGTCTGCAACGACATCATCGCCGAGGACAACGCGTCTCGAGCGCACGACGGCACCCGGACCTCGCTTCCGAAGCCGCAGGAAATCAAGAAGTTCCTCGACGAGTACGTCATCGGCCAGGAGCAGGCGAAGAAGAAGCTCGCCGTCGCGGTCTACAACCACTACAAGCGCATCGATGATTCGAACGGAACCGGCAGCTACGACGTCGAGCTCCAGAAGTCGAACATCCTGCTGATCGGGCCGACCGGCACCGGCAAGACGCTGCTCGCCCAGACTCTCGCGAAGCTGCTCTCCGTCCCCTTCACCATCGTCGACGCCACGACGCTGACCGAGGCCGGATACGTCGGCGAGGACGTCGAGAACATCATCCTGAAGCTGCTACCAGGTCGCGGGCTGCGACAACGAGAAGGCCGAGCGCGGCATCGTCTACATCGACGAGGTCGACAAGATCGCCGCGGAAGGGCGAGAACCCGTCGATCACGCGCGACGTCTCGGGCGAGGGCGTCCAGCAGGCGCTGCTCAAGATCCTGGAGGGCACGGTCGCCAACGTCCCGCCGCAGGGGGGGCGCAAGCACCCGCACCAGGAATTCTTCCAGGTCGACACGACGAACATCCTCTTCATCTGCGGCGGCGCGTTCGTCGGCCTCGAGAACGTGATCGCGCGGCGCCGGACCGAGAAGACGCATGGGCTTCGGCGCGAAGATCAAGACGAAGAAGGAAAAGCGCATCGGGCGCGCTGCTCGAGCAGATCGAGCCCGAGGACCTGATCAAGTTCGGGATGATCCCCGAGTTCGTCGGCCGGCTTCCGGTGGTCGCGACGCTCTCGAGCTCGACAAGGCGGCGCTCATCCAGATCCTGAAGCAGCCGAAGAACTCGCTCGTCAAGCAGTACCAGACGATGCTCGAGTTCGAGAACGTCAAGCCCGAAGTTCACCGACGACGCGCTCGACGCGATCGCCGAGGAGGCGCTCGCTCGCAAGATCGGCGCCCGGGGCCTGAGGATCATCATCGAGGAGCTGATGCTCGACGTGATGTACCAGGTTCCCTCCGACGAGGAGATCGAGGAGTGCGTCGTCACCCGGGAGACGGTGAAGAACCGCACGAAGCCGATCACGATCCTGCGCAAGGCGGGGTAGCGATGGCGGAATCCCTCGAAGTCCTCCCGCCGGTCTCCCCTGCGGGACTCGTCGTCTTTCCGCTTCCAGATGGTGCCGTTCGTCGTCGGCCGGCACTCGTCGATCCGCGCGCTCGAGCGCGCGCTCGCGACGCCGGAGAAGCGCATCTTCCTGTCGGCCCAGAAGAACCCGAAGATCGACGAGCCTCAGGCCGCCGACATCCACGCGATCGGCTTCGTCGCGAAGGTGCTCCAGTCGCAGAAGCTCCCGAACGGACACATCAAGGTGATGGTCGAGGGGCTGCGGCGAGGGGCGATCCGCTCATTCGTCTTCGAGCGCGAGGCCTATTTCGTCGAGGTCGCCCCGGTCCCCGTCAAGGCGGCGGTTTCCGACGACCTGCGCGACTACATGGGGAAGGTCCTGACGACCTTCGAGCAGTACGCGCGCCTCTCGCACCACCTGGACTACGACGGGATCGCCGCCCAGCTCAAGATCGACGACCCCGACCGGCTCGCCGACACGCTCGCCGCGCACCTGAACGTCACGACGCCGGAGAAGCAGAAGCTCCTCGAGCTCGCCAGGCCCTCCGAGCGTCTGGCGCGCCTTTCCGACCTGCTGGAAGCCGAGATCGAGAAGATCAATCTCGAGCGGCGCATCAACAACAAGGTCAAGAAGCAGATGGAGAAGGCGCAGCGCGAGTACTACCTGAACGAGAAGATCAAGGCGATCCACCAGGAGCTCGGCCGCGGCGACGACCGCACCGACGAGAACGGCGAGCTCAAGAAGAAGATCGAAGAAGCCGAGATGCCCAAGGATGTCGCCGAGAAGGCGATGGCGGAGTTGAAGCGCCTCGAGGCGATGCCGGGGGTGTCGGCCGAGGCGACGGTCTCGCGCAACTACATCGACTGGCTGATCTCGGTTCCCTGGAAGAAGTACGCGAAGGAATCGAAGGACATCGGCCACGCCGAGAAGGTCCTGAACGACGACCACTACGGCCTCGAGAAGATCAAGGAGCGGATCCTGGAGTTCCTCGCGGTCCGGCAGCTGTCGAAGAAAGCCCGCGGATCGATCATCTGCTTCGTCGGGCCGCCCGGCGTCGGGAAGACGTCGCTCGCCCGCTCGATCGCGAAGTCGCTCAACCGTCCGTTCGTGCGTCTCTCTCTCGGCGGCGTCCGGGACGAGGCGGAGATCCGCGGACACCGGCGGACCTACATCGGCGCGTTCCCGGGGCAGATCGTCCAGATGATGAAGAAGGCGGGCGTCGTCAATCCCGTCTTCCTGCTCGACGAGGTCGACAAGATGTCGATGGATTTCCGCGGCGACCCGTCGTCGGCGCTGCTGGAGGTCCTCGATCCGGAGCAGAACCACGCCTTCGTCGACCACTACCTGGATGTCGAGTACGACCTCTCGAAGGTGATGTTCATCGCGACCGCCAACGTGGCGCACCCGATTCCCGCGGCCCTGAAGGACCGCATGGAGCTCCTGGCGCTGTCGGGCTACACGCACCAGGAGAAGACCGAGATCGCGCGGCGCTTCCTCGTGCCGAAGCAGCTCGAGGAGCACGGCCTGGAGCCGAACGCGGTCGTCCTCCCCGACGAGACGATCCTCGCGATCATTTCCGAGCACACCCGCGAGGCGGGCGTCCGGAACCTGGAGCGCGAGATCGCGAGCATCTGCCGGAAGGTCGCGCGCAAGGTCGTCGCGGGGCAGGCGGCGACCCCGCTCACGGTGGCCCCGGAGGACGTCAAGGAGTACCTCGGGAAGCCCAAGTTCCGCAGCCGCAAGGTGGGCGAGGTCTCGGAGATCGGGATGGCGACCGGCCTGGCGTGGACCGAGGTCGGCGGCGAGATCCTGACGATCGAGACGAGCCTGCTGAAGGGCAAGGGCGCCCTCACGCTCACCGGTTCCCTCGGCGACGTCATGCAGGAATCGGCGCGCGCCGCCGTCTCGTACGTCCGGAGCCGCGCCGAGATCTACGACGCCGACCCGGATTTCCACGAGAAGAAGGACGTCCACATTCACGTGCCCGAGGGCGCGATTCCGAAGGACGGCCCCTCGGCGGGGATCGCGCTCGCGACGTCGCTCTTTTCCGCCGTCACGCGGATCCCGGTGCTGAAAGACGTCGCGATGACCGGCGAAATCACGCTGCGGGGCAAGGTCCTCCCCGTCGGCGGCATCAAGGACAAGGTCCTCGCGGCGTTCCGCGCCGGAATCCGCACGATCGTCCTTCCCGCCGAAAACGAGAAGGACCTCGAGGAGATCCCGAAGGAAGTCCGCGAGGCGATCGAAGTGCATCTCGTCGAGAACATGGACGAGGTGATCAAGGTCGCGCTGGACCACGCCGCGGCGGCGGCCAAGCCTCCGGAGGTGGATGGAACGCTGTCGGTTCCACCTCCCGTGACGCACTGAGCCGGCGCTGGCGCCCGAAGGGCGCCGAAAATTCGAAGCACGAATTTCGAAGCTCGAAGCAAATTCGAATGAGGCAATGACACAAGCGGGAACAGGGTTTCGTTTCGATATTTGAATTTCGGATTTCGAATTTGTTTCGAACTTCGAGACTCGGATTTCGGATTCGAAGCCTGTCGGAGCGAAAGCCATCAAAACTGCGAAATCTTCCCTCGAGCGAGGCTCCCTTCTCGCTTCCGTCCACCGGGCCGAGGACTGGCCGAAGCGGATGGCGCCGGCGATCGCCTTCGGCGGCCGGAGCAACGTGGGGAAGTCGACGCTCCTGAACCGGCTGGTCGGGGCCTCCGCGGCACGGACCTCGAAGACGCCCGGCCGGACGCAGGGGATCTATCTCTATGAGTCCGGAGAGGGATGGGTTGCAGCGGACCTGCCTGGCTTCGGTTTTGCAAAAGCCTCCCGGCAGGCCCGATCCGACTGGAGCGGGCTCGCCGAGTCGCTTTTCCATGAACATCCGCCCCACTTGACGGTGCATTTGATTGATCCTAGAATCCCCACTTCCGACTACGATCTCGAATTTCGGGATTACCTCCACGATCTGCGGATCGCTTCGGTCGTCGTCGCGACGAAAGCCGACCGGTTGAGTCAGTCGGACCGGTCTCGATCCCGAAAGCAGATGGAGAGCGATTTCGGCCCGCTCCTGTTCGTCTCCGCCAAAACCGGTGAAGGGATCGAGATCTTGAAAAATCAGATTCGACAAGCGCTCGCCGAACGCGGGCGAGAATGAGGAAGGAATGGCAAGGCGTACGAAAAACGGTACGGAGGCCCCGGTCGACACCCTCGAACCCCCGGTGATGTCGGAGGACACGGCGGCCGAAGAAGGCGCGGGCGCCGATCCCGAGACGGGCGACACGCTCGACATCCGGAGCCTCCACGAAATGAACATGGCGCAGCTGACGAAAATCGCGCGCGATCTCGAGGTCGAGAATCCCGCCGGCATGCGCAAGCAGGACCTGATCTTCAAGATCCTGCAGGTCCAGACGGAGCGCAAGGGGCTGATCTTCTCCGAGGGGGTCCTCGAGTGCCTTCCGGACGGGTTCGGCTTCCTCCGCGCTCCGGAATACAACTATCTCCCCGGTCCCGACGACATCTACGTCTCCCCCTCCCAGATCCGGAAGTTCGACCTGCGCACCGGCGATACGGTCTCCGGGCAGATCCGGCCGCCGAAGGAAGGGGAGCGCTACTTCGCCCTGATCAAGGTCGAGGCGGTCAACTTCGAGCACCCGGACGTCGCCCGGGAGAAGATCTTCTTCGACAACCTGACGCCCCTCTATCCCCAGGAGCGGATCAAGCTCGAGGCGCCCGGGAACCTCTCCTCGCGCGTCCTCGACATCATCTGCCCGATCGGGAAAGGGCAGCGGGGCCTGATCGTCGCCGCGCCGCGCACCGGAAAGACGATGATCCTCCAGTCGCTCGCGAACTCGATCTCGACGAACCATCCGGAGATCACCCTGATCGTCCTGTTGATCGACGAGCGGCCCGAGGAAGTCACCGACATGCAGCGCACCGTCAAGGGGGAGGTCATCTCCTCGACGTTCGACGAGCCCGCGCAGCGGCACGTCCAGGTCGCCGAGATGGTCATCGAAAAGGCGAAGCGCCTCGTCGAGCACAAACGCGACGTCGTGATCCTGCTCGACTCGATCACGCGCCTCGCGCGCGCGTACAACACGATCGTTCCGCCGTCGGGGAAGGTCCTCTCGGGCGGCGTCGACTCCAACGCCCTGCAGCGGCCGAAGCGGTTCTTCGGCGCGGCGCGGAACATCGAGGAGGGCGGCTCGCTGACGATCATGGCGACCGCGCTGATCGACACCGGGTCGCGCATGGACGACGTGATCTTCGAGGAGTTCAAGGGCACCGGCAACATGGAGGTCCACCTCGACCGGAAGCTCTCCGACAAGCGCGTCTTCCCGGCAATCGACTTGAACAAGTCCGGCACGCGAAAGGAAGAGCTGCTCCTCGACAAGAACGAGCTGAACCGCGTGTGGGTGCTTCGGAAGGTCCTGACGCCGCTGTCGACGGTCGAGGCCATGGAGCTCCTGATCGACAAGCTGGACAAGACGAAGACGAACGCGGACTTTCTGAACATGATGAGCCAGGGGTAAGGGGCAGGCGAGGCGATGCATCGAGCCGGACGGGCGCGTGCGCCGCGACCCGCGACCTTAACATACGCCCCGGTATGCCGCGGCCGCGGGATCGGGCGCCCGCATCCCGTCGGGCTCGCGCCTCACCGCGCCTGAGGGGACCGGGACAACTTATCCCTTCGCGTCCGACCGATCCCGCAGCGGGCGCTACTGTCATTGCGAGCGAAGCGAAGCAATCTCCAGGTCACGTGGCTGTGACCCGCGCGCCGGACTTTCAACGCCGCGGCGCCACGCTGTTATCCTCGCCGCGTGAAGATTTCCGTCGTCGACTTCCTGAACGCGCGCCCGCTCACCTGGGGGCTGCTGACGAATCCGCCGGCGGGCGTCGAGGTCTCGCGCGACATGCCGTCGGTCTGCGCGGACAAGCTCCGGGACGGCCGGGCGGACGCGGGCCTGATCCCGTCGATCGAGTTCCGGAGGATCCCGGACCTCGTTCGCGTGGAAGGGCTCGGCATCGCCGCGGAGTCGGAGGTCCGATCCGTGCTCCTCGTCTCGACCGTCTCCCGGGAGAAGATTCGAAGATTGAAGCTCGATCCGGCCTCCCGGACGTCGGCGGCCCTCGTCCGCATCCTGCTCCGGCGCCGGTATGGAATCTTTCCCGAGATCGTCGCGGACGGCGCCGACGCCGAGCTCGTGATCGGCGACCCGGCGCTCAAGGCGAGCCAGGCCGGGCGCGTCGTCGTCGACCTCGCGGCCGAATGGCGCACCCTGACGGGGTTCCCGTTCGTCTTCGCGTTCTGGGCGGTGAGGCGGGAGGCCTGGTCGGCCGAAATCGAGGCGTCCCTTCGGGAGTCGCATCGTGCGTCCGAGACCGGGTTCGACGCGATGGTCGACGCCGAAATCTCGACGGCGCGGGCAGCCGGAAACGAGATGCTGACCCGCGCGATGGTCGAGGACTACCTTCGCCACTCCCTGCACTATTCCCTGACCGGCCAGGATGTCGCCGGGCTGGAGCGGTTCTGGGCGTTCGCGGCGGAAGACGGGCTTCTCTGAGGAGCTTCTGGCACCGTCTTCGCTGAACGCCCCCTGAGGAGGAAGCCATGCGCTGGATGGGAGGCCGGGAAAGCGACCAGGTCGAGGACGAACGCGGCGGCATCGGGCCGGTCCACATCGCCGGGGGAGGGATCGGCGTCGTCGTGATCGCGATCGTGATCGGACTGCTGACCGGCCACAATCCGCTCCAGATCCTGCAGCTCCTCACGTCTTCGACTCCCGCGCAGGCGCCGGCGAGCCGTGTCGGGGAGGCGGGGCCCGGCGCGTCGCCGCCCGCCGAGGACCAGGACACGAAGTTCGTCCGGGTGATCCTCGCCGATACCGAGGACGCCTGGACGCGGATCTTCCAGGAGCACGGTCGGTCGTACCGTCTTCCCAAGCTCGTGCTCTTCGACGGCGAGGTCGATTCGGCCTGCGGGATGACGTCGGCGGCCGTCGGCCCCTTCTACTGCCCGGAGGACGCGAAGGTCTACCTCGACCTGTCGTTCTTTCGCGAGCTCTCCGACCGCTTCGGGGCGCCCGGGGACTTCGCCCGCGCGTACGTCATCGCCCACGAAATCGGACATCACGTTCAGAACCTGCTCGGCCTCATGCCGGAGGGCCACGGCCGCGAGGCGTCGATCGCGGTGGAGCTCCAGGCGGACTGTTTCGCGGGCGTCTGGGGCAACCGCGGAGCGCGCCGCGGCCTTCTCGAGCCCGGAGACGCGGAGGAAGGGCTCCGGGCAGCCGCGGCGATCGGCGACGATCGCCTGCAGAGGATGTCGACCGGCCGCGTCCAGCCGGAATCGTGGACGCACGGCTCTTCGGCCCAGCGGACCGAGGCCCTCAAGCGCGGCCTCCGGTCCGGCGACCCGGAGGTCTGCCGGATGACGGGCGCCGGCGTCTTTCCTCAGTAGAGCGAGACCCGCGCTCCGTCCCGGCCGACGAAGGCCGGCTGTTCCCGGCGTTGTTCGAAGCCCGCCAGCCACCGAATTGCCGGCTCCGCCGCACGGAGCCGGGCCGCCTCGCGAAGCGGCATCGGGGCGGAGAGGTCGGCGACGCCGAGGATCTGCGCCCACGCGGCCTTCCGGTTCCTTCGCCGGATGTGGATCGGGTCCGCGCCGTACCACTCGCCCGGAAGCTCGACGATCGCGGCTCCGGAAGCGGCGGCGAGCCACCGAATCCCCGCATCAACCTCGCCGATCGCGTCGATCGCCGTCCGCCACGGGACACGCGAGCCGCGGAAGAAGAGCGTCCGGAAGAAGAGGTACTCGGCAGGCGAGACGCGGCGCAGGCGCGCGACCGGAAGCCCCGTCACGCGGATCGCGGCCCCCCGGGCGGCGAGGCGCGCGAGGCACTCGCCGACCCATTCGAGGATCGCCGGGACGGGAGCGCCGTAGACGATGTCGTTGCCGACGTCGGTCACGACGGCGGTGGCTTCGCCGCCCTCCGGCAGCGCGTCCCAGATCCCGCACTCGAGGATCCCCGGTAGGCACCGGAACGGGATGCAGCTCCGCGCGCCGAAGGAGCGTCCGTGCCCGAAGGCGCCGAAAATTTCGAGGCTCGACCCCCACGCCGCGCGCGCGGTCTGCACGGCCGTCGGAAGTCCGCGCCGGACGTTGCTCGCGCCGAGGAGGATCAGTCGATGCTCCACGTGCGGATCATCGTACCGGAGCGTCCCGGCGGTACAATTTCATCGATGGACAGTCCACAAGCAGGTGCGGCGGAACGGTCGTCGATCGACGACGTCGTCGAGCTCTACAAAAAGGACGTGGACCGGACGCTGCTTCGAGAGGCGTTGCGCCTGACGCCCTCCGAGCGGATCCGCGAAATGGAAGAGCTCTCGCGGTTCGCCGAGGAGCTCTCCAAATCCGGCCGCGAGTCGCTTCGTTGACCGATTTCCGGGGGTTGCTGGAGGCACTCTCGCAGCAATCGGTGGATTTCATCCTCGTCGGCGGAATGGCGGCGGCGGCTCACGGATCGATCCACCCGACGCGTGACGTCGATGTCGTCTACTCGCGCAATCCGGACAACGTTCGGAGGCTGGTCGCAGCCCTTCGGCCGCTCGTCCCCGTTCTGAGGGGGGCGCCTCCCAACCTGCCGTTCCGGCTCGATGAGCCGACCGTGGCCGCCGGTCTCAACTTCACGTTGTCGACCCGAATCGGTGCGATCGACCTCCTCGGCGAAGTCGCAGGCGGCGGGTCTTACGAGGCGCTGCTGCCCGACAGCCGCGAGATCGAGATCCTCGGTGTCCGCTGCCGCGTGGTCACTCTGGAGAAACTCATCGAGCTCAAGCGCGCGGCGGGCCGGCCGCGGGATTTCGACGCGATCGCCGAGCTCGAGGCCCTGCGGGAAGAGCGGGACCGGAACTGACCGGACGACGCTCCGGCTGGCCGCGCAGCGACGATTCCGCTCCACCGCATCCCCCCGCGGACGCCTCACTCGAGGTTCATTTGCCGGAGGAGAGCGACGAAGCGGGGATGTTTCCGGAGGGGGTCGAACCGGGGGTGGACCTTCAACTTGACGAGTGGTGAATCGTGTTCCGCGTAGGCGAGCTCGAGCCAGGAGAGAGCTTCTTCGTCTTCCCCGAGCCCCGCGTAGATGGAGGCGATCCCCCACGGCGACGTGAAGCGCTCCGCTCTCCGCCGCTGGAGCTGTTCGAGGATGGCGAGCGCTTCCTCGCGGTTTCCGGCGACGGCGAGCGCGTTGGCGCGCCCGACGGACGCGTCGGCCGCGGGGGCTCCCGAAAGCCGGATCGCGGCCTCGTACTCGCGGATCGCCTCGTCGATTTCTCCCGAGAATTCGAGCGACCGCGCGAGGTCGCTGTGGCCGGCCTGGAACTCCGGATCCATCTCGAGCGACTTCCGGTAGTACTCGATCGATTCCCGGTAGCGGCGCGCGAAGAACAGCGCGTCGCCGACCGCCGTGTGGATGATGAGCGAGAGCGGATCGAGGTCGAGCGCCCGGCGGACCTCCTCCAGCGCCTCCTGGTGCCGGCCCAGTCCCGACAGGAACTGCCCGTACCAGCGATGCCCGGTCGCGTAGCTGGGGTTCAGCCGGAGGGATTCCTTGAACGAGGCCTCGGCGGCCGGCCAATCCCAGTCGTGCAGCCAATGGACGTAGGCGAGCGACGCGTGGGCGTCGGCGAGCCGCGGGTCGATCTCGAGGGCGCGGCGCGCGGCGGCCCGGGCCTTCGGAAACGCCTCGTCCGGCGCCGTGATCTTCATGCTGCCCATGATCCCGTAGGCGTCGGCGATCCCTCCCCAGGCGAGCGCATACGCGGGATCGATCTCGATCGCGCGCTCGTAGAGCTCGAGCGCGCTCTTCACGCCCTCGGTCGTCCACTTGTTCCAGAAATAGCGGCCCTTCAGGTATGCCTGATACGCCTGCGCGTTCCGCGTCGGCGCCTTCGCGACGCGCCGCCGTTCAGCGCCGGAGATCTTGAAGCGAAGGCGGTCGCAGATCTCCCGGGCGATCTCGTCCTGGACCTCGAGCAGGTCCGCCATGGGCCGGTCATAGACCTCGCCCCAGATCCGGAATCCGGTCTGGGCGTCGACGAGCTCCGCCTGCACGCGCAGCTTCTCGGCGGTTCCGGTGAGCTTGCCGGTGAGGACCGCCCGTACTCCGAGCGCCCGCCCCGCCTCGAGCGGATCGCGCCCGCGGAAGCGGGAAACCGTTGAAAGCGCCATCACCTGGAGCTTCGGCAGCTCCGAGAGGCCATGGATGATCGACTCCGTCACGCCGTCGGCCAGATATTCGTGCGCCGAATCGCCTCCGGCGTTGACGAGAGGGAGGACCGCGACCGAGTCGATCGCTTTCCGGCGGGTGCGTGCCGCCGACGACGGCGGCCGAGCCGGCGGGATGGCGGGCGCGGCGAGATCGCGAAGCTGGAGGGCGAGGTCGTGGGCGGAAGAGAGCCGGCGTTCCGCGTCCTTCTCGAGACACCGCCGGACGATTCTCGCGAGGGCGGGGGGCGCCTCCGCGGGAATTCCGGCGAGGTCGACCGGTTCCGGCGCGAGGATCGCCGAGAGCGCCGCCACGGCGCCTCCGGGAAATGCGGGGCGGCCCGCGAGCATTTCGAAGAGAACGGCGCCGAAAGCGAACAGGTCGGTCCGGGCGTCGGTCGGCAGGCCCCGGGCCTGCTCGGGCGACATGTAGCCGATCGTTCCGAGAACGATTCCTTCGGAAGTCCGAGCTTCCGCGGTCGCCGTCGCGGAGTCGGCGCGGGCGACTTTCCGCTCCTCGCGCGCCAGTCCGAAGTCGAGGATCTTCACGAGCCCGCCGGGCGCGAGCATCACGTTTTCCGGTTTGAGGTCCCGGTGCACGATCCCCGCCGCGTGGGCTCGGGCGAGGCCACCGGCGATCTGGGCCGCGATCGCGACGACTTCCGGGGGCGGCAGGCGACCGCGCGAAATCCGCTCGCGGATCGACTCCCCCTCGACGAGCTCCATCGCGATCCAGGCGGTGCCGGCCTGGCCGCCGATGTCGTGAATCGTCACGATGTTGGGATGGTTCAGGCGCGACGCCGAGCGCGCCTCGTCCTCGAACCGGCGCATGCGGTCCGGCTGCTCGGCGAAGACCGGCGGGAGGATCTTCAGGGCGATGTCCCGCCCGAGCCGCGCGTCGTGCGCCCGGTAAACCTCGCCCATTCCCCCCGAACCGATCAGGCGCGTGACCTCGTAGGGTCCGAAGCGGGTGCCCGGCGACAGCGGCATCGGGGAACAGTCTATCGTCGGCCCGGCCAACCGCCGGCGCCTCGTTTTTTCCGCTTGACACGGGCCGCGGGATAAATAAAAATTCTTCCTAGTGAATATTTATTCTGGTTCGACGATGCGCCGGCGGGACGAGATGCTCCGGATCATCCGGGAGGCGACGGTGCGCTCGCAGGACGAGCTGCAGCGGCTCCTGCGGCACCGCGGGTATCCGGCGGCGCAGCCGACCGTCTCGCGCGACCTCCGCGAGCTCGGCGTCGCCAAGGGGCCGGCGGGGTACGTCCTTCCGGCGGCGGCGGTCCCCTCGCCGGGAGCGCCCCTCCGCGCCGCGGACGCCGCGCCGGCCGCCGGAAAGGGCGAGGAGAAGCTCTCTCGCGCCGTGCGGGAGTTCGTCCTCTCCGTCGAGCCGGCCGGCTCGCTCGTCGTGCTCCGGACCCCTCCCGCCGACGCGTCTCCGGTCGCGCGCGCGATCGACGAAACCTCCCTCCCGGAGATCGTCGGGACGATCTCCGGGGACGACACGATCTTCCTCGCGACGCGGTCGGCGGCTGCCGCGGCGGCGCTGACCCGCCGTCTCCGCGCTCTCATCGGTCCCGAGGCGAAGTCCCGTTCCGCTTCCCGGTCGGCGCAGCCGCGCCGATCGAAGCGTTCCTGATCCGGCGTCGGTCGAGAGGACGCCGGAGTGAATCGCATGCAGGGCAAACGTGTATCGGTCGTGGGGGCGACGGGCTACGCCGGCGGCGAGCTCGCGGCGATCCTCGCGCGGCATCGGGGCGCGCGCTGGGCCGGGATGTTCTCGAGCGCCGGCGGCGGCACGGTGCCGTTCGGCGCCCTGCACTCCGCGCTCGCCGCGAGCGATGGTCCCTCGGCCGCGCCGTTCACGCTCGACGCTCTCGCCGCCGGCGAGCCGGATTTCGTCTTCCTCGCGACACCGCACGAAGTCTCCGCGGAAGCGGTCCCCGCGATTCTCGAACGGCTTCCGCGGGTCCGGGTCGTCGACCTCTCGGGCGCGTTCCGGCTCCCGGCGTCCGAGTATCCGCGCTGGTACGGATTCGCCCATCCGGCGCCGGAGCTCCTGCCGCGCGCGGTGTATGGCCTGACGGAGTGGTGCGACGGCGAGCTCGCGGGCGCCCGCCTCGTCGCGAATCCCGGCTGCTACGCGACGTCGGCGCTCCTGGCGCTCAAGCCCGTGCTCCGGTTCCTCGATCCGTCGCAGCCGGCCGTCTGCGACGCGAAGAGCGGCGTCTCGGGGGCGGGAAAGAAGTCCGACTTCGCCTGGTCGTTCACCGAGCTCTTCGGGAACGCGAAGGCGTACTCCGCGGGCACGCATCGCCACGAGCCGGAGATCTCCGCGCATCTCGGCGACGGCCGGGTTCCCTTCTGCTTCGTTCCGCATCTGCTTCCGGTGCCGCGGGGGATTCTTTCGACGCTCCACGTCGGTTTCGCCCGCGAGACGTCGCCGGGGGAGCTCGCCGACGCGTTCCACGCCGCTTACGCCGGCAGCCGCTTCGTCCGGGTCCTCCCCGCGGGGGAGCTCCCGGAGCTGAAGGCGGTCGTGGGCACGCCGCGCGCCGAGATCGGTTTCGCCGTCATCGCCGGCGGACGGCGGGCGGTCCTGGTCTGCGTGCTCGACAACCTGCTGAAGGGGGCGGCGTCGCAGGCCGTTCAGAACTTCAACCGGATGGCGGGATTTCCCGAAGAGGAGGGACTGGCATGAACGTCGAAACGTCCCGGCCGTGGGTGGTGAAGCTCGGCGGCAGCCTTCTCGAGGACGCTCCGCGGCGGCGCCGCGCCCTTTCGGCGATCGCCGCCTCCTGGAAGCAGGGCGTGCCGATGGTCGTCGTGCACGGCGGAGGCCGGAAGATCGACGAGCACCTCTCGGCGCTCGGGCTCACCCGGAGCGTCCATCGCGGGCTCCGGGTCACCGGTCCGGCGACGCTCGAGGCGGTCGTCGGCGTGCTGGCGGGCATCGTCAACAAGAGTCTCGTCGACGAGCTCGGCGCGCTCGGCGTCCGGGCCGCGGGAACGTCCGGCGTCGACGGAGGAACGCTCGTCGCCGACCTCCACCCGCCGATCGACGGGATCGAGCTCGGCCTCGTCGGAACCTCGCCGCGCGCCTGTCCCCGATCTGCTCCGCGCGCTGATCGGCGCCGGAATGCTTCCGGTCCTCGCGCCCGTCGCCGCCGGGACGGGGGGAGGGATCCTGAACGTGAACGCCGACACGGCGGCGGCGGCGGTCGCGGGAGCGCTCGGATCCGCGCGCCTCGTCTTCTTCACCGACGTCGAGGGAGTCCGCGACGGCGTCGGGAGGACCGTCCCGCGGCTGACGGCGTCGGCGGCGGGAGACCTGATCGCGACCGGCGCGGCGTCGGGAGGAATGCGCCCGAAGCTCGCGGCCGCGCTCGAGGCGATCCGCCTCGGCGTCGAGCAGGTCGTGATCGCGGGGCCGGAACGGCACGCCGACGTGCTCGTCGGACGGGCGGGAGGGACTTCTCTTGTCGCGGCCTGAGGCGGCCGCGGCGGAGCCGCGCGCCGGAGCGGCGGGCGCGGGAGAAGCCGCGGAGGTCGAGGCCCGCGACCGCGAGTTCGTCCTCGGCACGTACGCCCGGTCGCCTTTCCATCCGCGGTCCGGACGCGGCGCCCGGCTCGTCGATGCCGCCGGCAGGGAGTACTGGGACCTGCTCGGCGGGATCGCGGTCAACGCGCTCGGCATCCGGCATCCGCGTCTCGTCCGTGCCCTCTCCGACGGAGCGCGCGGCGTCTGGCATGTCTCGAATCTCTACTACCACCCGGCGCAGGGGCTCCTGGCGGAGCGGCTCGTGCGCGCCTCGGGTCTCTCGAAGGCGTTCTTCTGCAACAGCGGAACGGAGGCGATCGAGGCCGCCCTGAAGTTCGCGCGGCTCGCCAATCCGGGGCGGTCCGGGATCGTCGCCGTCGAGGAGAGCTTTCACGGCCGCACGTTCGGCGCGCTCTCCGTCACGGGCCACGAGGATTACCGGCGGCCGTTCGAGCCGCTCGTCCCCGGCGCCCGTTTCGTTCCCCCCGACGACGTCGAGGCGCTCCGGCGGGCGGTTTCGACGGAGACGTCGGCGATCCTCCTCGAGCCCGTCATGGGGGAGGCGGGCGTCGTCCCGCTTTCCGCCGATTTCCTGCGGACGGCGCGCGAGCTCGCCGACCGGACCGGCGCGGCGCTGATCTTCGACGAGATCCAGTGCGGACTCGGCCGGACGGGGACGCTCTTCGCGTTCGAGCGCGCGGGGGTCGTGCCCGACGCCGTCACGCTCGCGAAGGCGCTCGGCGGCGGGCTGCCCCTCGGCGCGGTCGTCGCCGGCCCGAAGCTCGCCGGAGTCGTGAAGCCCGGCCACCACGGGACGACTTTCGGCGGCAATCCGCTCGCGTGCCGCCTCGGGCTCGCGTTCCTCGACGAGATCGAGAGCTCCGAGCTGCTCGCCCGCGTCCGCGAGCTCGGCGCGTTCCTCGGCGCGGCGCTCGGCAAGCTCGCCGGCGGGAACGCGGCCATCCGCGACGTCCGCGGCTCCGGATTGATGTGGGGAATCGAGCTCGGACGCCCGTCCGGCCCCGTCGCCCGCCGCCTTCTCGACCGCGGATTCGTGGTCGGGACCGCCCGGGAACGGACGCTCCGGCTCCTGCCACCGTACGTCGTGCCGAAGAAGGCGCTCGCCGCGTTCGTGCGGGCGCTCGACGAAACCCTTCAGGAGGAGATTCCTGCATGAAGACGTCCATCCGCCGCGCCGCGCTCGCCTACTCGGGAGGGCTCGACACCTCGATCATCATTCCCTGGCTCCGGGAGAACTACGGGTGCGACGTCGTCGCGGTCGCGGTCGACGTCGGCCAGCAGGAGGAGACGCGCGGCCTGGCCGAGAAGGCGCGCTCGACCGGAGCCGTGGACTTTCGCCTCGTCGACGCGCGCGACGAGTTCGCCCGCGACTATCTCTTCCCGATCCTGCGCTCCGGCGCGGTCTACGAGGGCTCCTATCTCCTCGGCACGGCCGCCGCCCGGCCGCTGATCGCGCTCAAGCAGGTCGAAGCCGCGCTCGAGACGGGATGCGACGCGCTCGCCCACGGATGCACCGGGAAAGGCAACGACCAGGTCCGCTTCGAGCTCGCTTACCAGGCGCTCGCGCCCGAGCTCGCCGTCGTCGCGCCGTGGCGCGAATGGTCGATCTCTTCGCGGGAGGACGCGATCGAATATGCCGCCTCCCGCGGAATCCCGGTGCCGGTCACGCGGAAGGACCCGTACTCGCGCGACCGGAATCTCTGGCACATCTCGCACGAGGGGGGGGCGCCTGGAGGACCCTTCGTGGGAGCCGGAGCCCGGCATCTTCCGGCTGACGGCCGCGCCGGAAGACGCCCCGGACGCGGCCGAGCGGGTCGAGATCACGTTCGAGGAGGGGTTCCCCGTCGCGGTCGACGGCGAGCCGCTCGCCCCGGCGGCCCTGATCGAACGCCTGAACGCCGTCGGCGGCCGCCACGGCGTCGGCCGCGTCGACCTCGTCGAGAACCGGCTCGTCGGCATCAAGTCCCGCGGCGTGTACGAGACGCCCGGAGGGACGATCCTCGTCGCCGCGCTCCGCGCGCTCGAGTCGATCACGCTCGACCGCGACACCACCCACGAGAAGGAGCGGCTCGCGGTCCGCTACGCCGAGATCGTGTATTACGGGCAGTGGTTTTCCGCGCTTCGCGAGTCGCTCGACGCGTTCTTTGCCGCCGCCGCCGTCAACGTCAACGGGACCGTCGTCGTCAAGCTCTACAAGGGACAGGCGTCGGCCGTCTCGCGTACCTCGCCGACTTCCCTGTTCGATCCGGCCCTGGCGTCGTTCGACATGAGCGGTTACACGCCGGCCGATGCCGGCGGCTTCATCCGGCTCTTCGGCCTTCCCACGCGGGGACGCCGGCGTCTCGCCCCGGTCGAGGTGGCGCCGGCGCGCCGCGCGGGCGGAGAGCGCTGATGAGAGGGAGTTCCCGCAACGGACGAGCGCAGGCGCCGCGAAGGGGCGACGCCGCCGCGGTCGTCCCCGCGAAAGCGGGGACCCCGCCTCTCAGGAAACGCCTGGATTCCCGCTTTCGCGGGAATGACAGAGAGGCGTCCCATTCTCCCGTTCTCCGGGCAGGAGCTCCGCGACGTGACCTGTGGGGCGGCCGTTTCACGGCGCCGCCTTCCGAGTCCCTGCGCCGCTTCAACGACTCGTTCTCGTTCGACCGGGAGCTGCTGGAGCACGACGTCCGGGGATCGATCGCCTGGGCGGGCGCGCTCCGGAGGGCGGGCGCGATCACGCGCGCCGAGGAAAGCCGCCTGCGCAACGCGCTCCGACGCGTGGCGCGCGCCGGGGTCCCCGCGGAATCGAACGGGCACGAGGACGTCCATGCCTTCGTCGAGGCGTCGATCCGCCGGACGGCCGGCGCCGCGGCGGGCAAGCTCCACACGGGACGATCGCGCAACGACCAGGTCGCGACGGACCTCCGCCTCTGGCTCCGGGAGGCCTTCGAGGAGGCGCGCCGGCAGGCGCTCGCGCTCGCCGCCGTCCTGGCCCGGCGCGCCGAGGCGGAAGCCGCGACGGCGATGCCGGGATACACGCACGGCAGGCGCGCCGAGCCGGTGACCTTCGGCCACTGGTGCCTCGCTTACGTCGAGATGCTCCGGCGGGACGCGGGGCGGTTGAGGGAATCCGCGGCGCGCGCCGACGAATGCCCGCTCGGATCCGGCGCCCTGTCGGGTTCGCCGATTTCCGTCGATCGCGCGCTCCTCGCCCGGGAGCTCGGGTTCGCCCGGCCGACGGCGAACTCGCTCGACGCGGTTTCCGACCGCGACGGCGCGGCGGATTACCTCTACGCGGGCGCGCTCCTGCTCTCGCATCTGTCCCGGCTCGCCGAGGACGTGATCTTGTTCTCGTCCGACGAAACGCGGTTCGTCGAGCTCCCGGATTCGCTCGCGACCGGGTCTTCGCGCTTGCCGCAGAAGAAGAATCCCGACGTCCTCGAGCTCGTCCGCGGCCACGCCGGGCGCGCGATCGGAGAGCTCGCGGGACTGCTCGCCGTGCTGAAAGGCATCCCTCTCGCCTACGACAAGGACCTGCAACTCGACAAGGAGCCGCTCTTCCGGATGCGGGCCGCGCTCGCGTCCGCGCTTCCGGCGCTCACGGAGGTCGTCGCCGGTCTCGCACTCGACCGGCGCCGGATGCGCTCGGCCGCGCAGGCAGGAACGATCCTCGCCGCCGAGCTCGCCGATGCTCTCGCCGCGCGCGGCGTTCCGTTCCGGAAGGCGCACGGCATCGTCGGGCGCCATGTCGCGGCGGCGCTCGGCGCGGGACGCGGGCTCGCCGAGATGCCGCCGTCCCGCGGGATCACGGAGGAGGACCTCTCGGCGCTCGATCTCCGGAGGGCGCTCGGGAAGCGCCGTGTTTACGGGGGGACCTCTCCCGCGCGCGTTCGCCTCGCGGCCCGGACGGCCCGGCGGATGCTGCGTCGGGAGGAAGCCCGATGAACCTGCCGAAGGGATTTCTCGCGAGCGGCGTGCGATCCGGCGTCCGGAAGCGCCGCCCGGACCTCGCGCTCATCGTCTCGGAAGGAGAGCCCTCGAGCGCCGCGGCCGTGTTCACGAAGAACCGCTTCTCGGCGGCGCCGGTCGAGCTCTCCCGGAGCGCGCTGCGCCGGAGCCGGGGCCGCGTCCGGGCCGTCGTCGTCAATTCCGGCTGCGCGAACGCGATCACCGGGGCCGAGGGGACCCGCGCCGCGTCGCGCGTCCGCCAGCGGGCCGCAGCGCTCCTTCGGTGTCCTCCGTCCGAGGTGTTCCTCGCCTCGACCGGCGTGATCGGCGTGCTCCTGCCGGACGCGAAGATCCGCGCCGCGCTGCCGGATGCCGTCGCCCGGCTTTCGCCGGGGGGGATCGACGCGGCGTCGCTCGCGATCCTGACGACCGACGTCGGACCGAAGGTCGCGGCGGCGACGTTTCGCCTGGACGGCCGCCGCGGCCGCGTCGTCGGCTTCGCGAAAGGGGCGGGGATGATCCATCCCAACCTCGCGACGATGCTCGCCTTCGTGATGACCGACGCGGCGGCGACGCCCGAGTATCTCCGCCACGCGCTGCGCGAAGCGGCCGACGCGACCTTCAACGCGATCTCCGTCGACGGCGACACCTCGACGAACGACACCGTGCTCGTGATGGCCTCGGGGAGACTCGGAAACCGTTCCCTCGCCGCCCCCGGCGACGGTCTCGAGTTCCGGCGCGCGCTGGCGGGCGTCTGCCGGGAACTCGCCTGGCGGATCGTCCGTGACGGCGAAGGCGCGACGCGGGTCATGGAGATCACGGTGCGAGGCGCCGCGACGGAAAAGGAGGCGAAGCTCGCGGCGAACGCGATCGCGACGTCCCCGCTCGTCAAGACGGCGCTCCACGGCGGCGACCCCAACTGGGGAAGGATCCTCGCGGCGATCGGACGGAGCGGCGCGCGGATCTCGGCCGGTCGCGTGGAGCTCTCGGCCGGACCGGTTCGGCTCGTCGCGTCGGGCGCCGCCGCGCCCTACCGCGAGCGCGACGCCGCGCGCGTGTTCTCGCGCGAACGGGTTCCGCTCACGATCGAGCTCGGCGTCGGAAGCGCGTCCGCCACGGTGCTCGCGAGCGACCTGGGGCACGACTACGTCAGTCTGAACGCGGATTACAGAAGCTAGTGTCCCGTCCCGGAAATAACTTCAGCGTCGCGCCTGCGGCTTGCGGACGAGGTCAAGACGCGTCGCGGGAGCAGATGCCGGAAGCATCGGGCCCGCGACGCAACGCAGAGATCGTTCGCATGCAGGAAGAGTCCCTTCGGGTTCGGGCGGCGCGGGGCAATCTGCGGCGCCGCCGCGACGAGGTCCTCGCGAAAGCGGGGATGGCACCGCATCGCCGTCATCGCGGCGACTGGCAGCTTACCCCGCGGCGCTCCGAACGACGGTAAAGCTATTTCCGGGACGGGACACTAGAGCGTGCGGCGATCCTCCTTCGCTCTCGGGAGCTTCGGAGGATTGCTCGGGAGATCCGCCGTAGCCCTGACGAAGGCGAATGCATCGAGCCGGGCGGGCGCGTGCGCCGCGACCCGCGGCCCTAACATACTCACCCGTATGCCGCGGCCGCGGGCTCGGGTGCCCGCATCCCGCCGGGCTCGCGCCTCGCCGCGCCTCAAGATTGGTCCCCCAGAAGCGCCAGATTTCGCTCCCGCGCCTCGGGTCTCCGAGAGGGGAGAAATTTGCACTGCCTTCTCAGGCGAGTCCGAGTCGGGAAGCGGCAGCCGCGAGTCGCCGGTCGAGCGTCCAGAAATTCGCTCGGTCGAGGAGGGCGGAAGCCAGCAGATGAACGTCGACCCATCCGATTCCGGAACGCGCAAGGTCGTGCCGTTCCACGAAGGAGAGCATTTCGTCGTGCCGGACGACGGGCGCTCGGGGCAGGTCCGCGAGAGCCCGAAGGATCTCACGCCGACGGGCGAGACTTCCCAGAGCGAGCTCGCCCTCCACGAAAGGATGGACGAGGACGTCGAGCTCTTCCAGATGAGAGGTCAGACGCGGGCTGCGGGTGCGGAAGTGCTCTATCCAGACGGAGGTGTCGACGAGGACGCTCAGGGCCGGGTCCGGCGCGAAGTCCCGGGGCGCGGCCGCCGGCGGCGGGGCGCTCGCGCCCGCGGCTCCGTGCCTCCCAGCGCGGCGAGTCGGCGCGCGCTCTCCCGGACGATCAGCGACTCCAGTCCGGCGCGAACGACGGCGGCCTTTTCGGTGAGTCCGGTCGCGCGTTTGGCGCGCTCGATCAAGGCGTCGTCGAGGATCAGCGTAGTCCGCATACTCATCAATATGGCTGATCGATGCGCATCTGTCAAGCGTCCCGGCGCGGCTCGCGCGCATCGGTGTTCGGATCGCCGCGGGTGCCGGGTCCGGTAAGATGGAGCCGTGAACAACTGTTCCGACATCCTCGCGCGGGTGCTTTCCGGCGGGCGCCTGTCGTCCGCGGAAGCCGCCACCCTCCTCCGCGACGGGAGCCTCCTCGAGATCGGTGGCGCGGCCAACGAGATCCGCAACCGGAAGAACCCGCCCGAAGCCGCCTCCTACATCATCGACCGCAACATCAACTACACGAACGTCTGCATCTACCGGTGCAAGTTCTGCGCGTTCTACCGGCCGGACGGCGCCGGCGACGCCTACGTCCTCTCGTGGGACCAGATCGGCGAGAAGCTCCAGGAGACGGTCGATCTCGGCGGGACGGGCGTCCTCCTCCAGGGCGGCGTGCACGCGAAGCTCCCGTTCTCCTTCTACGAGGAGATGTTCCGCTTCATCCGGAAGAACTTTCCCACGATCCACCTCCACGCGCTCTCGGCGCCCGAGGTCTATTTCCTCCAGAAGCTCACGAAGCAGCCGATGAAGGACGTGATCGCGCGGCTTCGCGACGCGGGGCTCCAGTCGATCCCGGGCGGGGGAGCGGAGATCCTCGAGGACTCGGTCCGCAAGGAGATCTGGTCGCTGACGAAGGCTCCGGTCGAGAAGTGGGTCGACGTGCACGAATCGGCGCACGCGCTCGGGATGCGGACGACCGCGACGATGATGTTCGGGGTCGGCGAGACGCCCGAACAGCGCGTCTTCCACATGCAGGTCGTGCGCGATCTCCAGGACCGGACGGGCGGCTTCACGGCGTGGATCCCGTGGACGTTCCAGGAGGAGAACACGGCCCTCGACGGGCAGGTCAGGCTCGCGGGGGGCCACGAGTACCTGAAGACGCTCGCGATTTCGCGCCTCTTCTTCGACAACATCCGGCACGTGCAGGGCTCCTGGGTAACCCAGGGGGCGAAGATCGGCCAGACGAGCCTCTCCTTCGGCGCCGACGACCTCGGCTCGATCATGATCGAGGAGAACGTCGTCGCGGCGGCCGGCGCCCGCAACCGCATGGACCAGGAAGGGATGGAGCGGATCATCGCCGATGCGGGCTACACGCCCGTCCAGCGCCGCACGCTCTACGACGCGTGCCCTGACCCCTGCTGCACAGGGCCGCTGCCGGTCGCGAAGAAGAGAGCGGCGGCGCTGCCGGTTCTCGAGCGTTCGTTGGGCGACATCGACGACGGAATCGCGACGGCGTAACCAGTCGGCCGGCGGGGCTCGCGTTCCCTCATCCGGCGGCCGTCGGCCGCCACCTTCTCCCGCCGGGAGAAACAGCGTCGTGGCTCGCTTTGCTCGCGGCTCCGTGTGCTCGACCGCGCGGCCTCGGCCTCCCGACGTCAATGACGAAGGCCGACTCCTCGACTTTCTCGTTCTCTCCGCCGAGTTAAGCGGCGCACAGCGACCGCTTCAACTCGGCGTCGACTTTTCGACCGATCGACCTCATTCCTCATCCAAACCTCGGCTGTCCCTCGGGACTTCGGGAGCGCTTTTCCCGTATCCCGAGGCATGGCCAGAATCGAAATCACGGTCAACGGCGATCGGCGCGTCTTTGACGGAAATCCGCAAACGCCGCTCCTCTGGGTGCTCCGCGACCATTTCGGCCTGACCGGGACGAAGTTCGGGTGCGGCATGGGAATCTGCGGCGCCTGCACCGTTCGCGACGGAAAATCCGCCGTCCGGTCGTGCCAGATCGCCGCGTCGGATGCCCGCGGAAGGTCGTTCACGACGATCGAAGGGCTCGGAAAGCGGGGACTTCATCCCTGCCAGCGGGCGTGGCTCGACGAGGATGTCGCCCAATGCGGGTATTGCCAGCCGGGCATGATCATGGCCGCGAGCGCCCTGATCGCCGAAAAGCCGAAACCCACGGACGCCGACATCGACGACGTGATGTCGGACCTCGTCTGCCGCTGCGGCACCTACAACCGGATGCGCCGCGCGATTCACCGGGCGGCCGAGCTCTCACGGGGGGCGAAATGAGCGCCACGCGGCGCGATTTCCTTCGCCGCGGCGCGATCGGCGGCGCCGCGGCCGCCCTCGTCCTGCAGTTTCCCTGGTCGGCGGACGGCGAGGTCGTTCGGACCACCGCCGAGCGAGCTGCTTTCTCGCCGAATCCGTGGATCCGGATCGATGCATCGGGGACCGTCACCCTGACCGCCACGAACTCCGAGATGGGGCAGGGAGCCCGGACGGCGCTTCCGATGCTGCTCGCCGAGGAGCTCGGCGCGGATTGGTCGAAGGTCGACGTCCGGCATGCGATGCCGGGGGCCGAGTTCCCCGACATGCGGACCAGCGGAAGCAGCAGCATCGTCGACAACTGGATCCCCCTCCGGAAGACGGGCGCCGCGGCGCGAGAAATGCTCATCGCCGCCGCCGCCGCCCGCTGGAGCGTCCCGGCGTCGGAATGCCGAACGGAAAAGGGGAAAGTGGTCCATGCGCGAGGACGCTCGATTCCGTTCGGCACGCTGGTCGAGGCCGCGTCGAAGCTTCCCGTCCCGAAAGACCCGCCTCTCAAGGATCCGAAGGAATACACGATCGTCGGGTCGCGGATTCCGCGCTTCGACGGCCCGAAGATCGTCGTCGGGGAGGCCGTCTACGGCCTCGACGTGAAGATTCCCGGTCTGCGGAAGGCGGCGGTCGCCCGGCCTCCCGTCTTCGGCGCGAAGCCGGTCCGTTGGAACGCGGCGGCCGCGAAGGCGGTCGCGGGAGTCGCCGAAGTCGTCGAGATCCCGACCGGCGTCGCCGTCGTCGCTTCCGACACCTGGAGCGCGCTGTCGGGCCGCGACGCGCTCGCGGTCGAGTGGACCGAGGGGACGCACCGGGACGATTCGACCGCCTCCCACTGGCGGGCCCTCGAGCGCGCGGTCACCGCGGGGAAAGCCAGCCGCAATGACGGCGACGCCGAAGCCGCGCTCGCCCGCGCCTCGCGGCGGGTATCGGCCGAATACCGGTACCCGTTCCAGGGGCACGCGACGCTCGAGCCGATGAACTGCGCGGCGCACGTGACTCCCGGCGCCTGCGAGGTCTGGGTCGGGACGCAGGAGCCGAACGAGGCGCAGAAGGACGTCGCGAAGCTCCTCGGGATTCCGCTCGAAAGCGTGCGCCTCCACGTCCAGCTCCTCGGCGGAGGCTTCGGCCGCCGCCTCCACGACGACTACGTGACGGAGGCGGTCGAGGTCGCGCGGAAGGTCTCCGGGCCCGTCCAGGTCGTATGGGACCGCGCCGACGACATTCACGGGGACTTCTTCCAGCCGGCGGCGCTCCACCGGCTGGAAGCCGGGCTGGACGAGCAGGGCCGCCCGATCGCGTGGATCCACCGCGTGGCCATGTTCCATCTCTCGATGTTCGGGCCGTTCGATCCGGCGGATCCGGAGCACTGGGAAGGAAATCCCGACGGAGCGGTGGACACCCCGTATGCCGTTCCGGCGCTGCGCGTCGAATACGCGCCGGTCGAAGCGCCGGTGAACACGGGCGCGTGGCGTTCGGTCGACTATCCTTCGGGCGTCTTCGCCCGCGAGTCGTTCGTGGACGAGCTCGCGAGGGCGGCCTGGCGCGATCCGCTCGCGTTCCGGCTCGACCTCATCCCGTCGCCGGGAACGGTGAAGCTCCGCACGATTTCACTCGACAATGGCGACCGGCTCCGGTGCGTCGTCTCGCTTGCCGCGGAAAAGGCGGGTTGGGGAAAGCCCTTCGAGAAGGTCCGGGGCGGCCGGCGGTGGGGGCGCGGAATCGCCTGCAACATCTATCACCGACAGACGACGGTCGCGCAGGTGGCGGAAGTCTCCGTCGGCGCGAAAGGGGATCTCCACGTTCACCGCGTCGTGTGCGCGATCGATTGCGGCCGCGCCGTGAATCCGCTCGGGCTCGAAGGACAGGTCGAGAGCGGCGTCCTCTGGGGCCTCTCGGCGACGGCGTTCGGACGGATCACCTTCTCGAAGGGACGGGTCGAACAGTCGGGATACGACGACTTCCCCGTCGTCCGCATGGGAGACGCTCCCGTCGTCGAGACCCACATCGTCGCTTCCGACGTGCGGCCGCTCGGGGCCGGCGAGCAGCCCGTCCCGCCGGTCTATGCCGCGGTCGCCAACGCGGTCTTCGACGCGACCGGCGTGCGGGTCCGCGAGCTCCCGATCGGGGCGGAGAATCTCGCCGGAACGCCTTCGTCCGGGCGATAGGATCGGCGGCAGCACGAAGCGATGCACGTCGCCGCGATCATCCTCGCCGCCGGGGGATCGACCCGGTTCGGATCCCCAAAGCCGCTCGAGCGGATCGGGGGAGAGCCGTTCGTCGCCCGCGCGGCCCGGATCGCGGGAGAGGTCGGCTGCTTTCCGCTGTTCGCGGTGGTCCACGACGCCGCCGTGGCGCGCGCGGCGGAGGGCGCCGGCTGCGCGGTCGTCTCGAACCCCCGCTGGGAGACGGGGCTCGCGTCGTCGATCGCGGCGGGGATCGCGAGCGCCGAGGCCGATCCCGAGGTCGAGGCCGTGCTGATCCTCGCGTGCGACCAGGTGGCGGTCACAGCCCAGGACCTCCGCAACCTGCGGAGCGCCTTCGATCCGTCCGTACTCGCTTCCGCCGCCGGGTATGGCGATGGCGCGTTCGGCGTCCCGGCCATCTTCGCCCGGGAAGCGTTTCCGGCGCTGCGGGCGCTCCAGGGGGATGGCGGGGCAAAGAGCCTTCTCGCCGCCCACCCCGACCGGGTCCGTTTCGTCGAGATGCCGAACGCGGCGCTCGACGTGGACCGCCCGGAGGATTTGATCTGATCCGTCCGGCAGCGGCCTCGAGGATACGAGCGGCGAGACCGGATTGCGAGCCGCCTGCCGTTCCTGTCTGCGAGGCTCCGGGGCACATCACGGTGAACTTCACCCGAAGTCGCCGAGGTGAAATTTCCGCGACGGGTTAGAAGGCGTTCTCGATCATCCGGATGTCGGCCTCGCGACGATCCGCGCGCCCGTAGACGAGCGCGGAGTCGTCCGGGGCGATGGAGAAGCCGTTCCAGGCCTGCTCGTCGAGCGTCGCGACGACCGAAGACGTCTTCGCGCCGAACGGCAGGAAGCGGACGACCGGCGCATCGTCTTCGCGGTCTTCCCGGAAATAGACTCCGCGCGCGGTGACGCGCCAGTCGGCGGCGCCCGCGGGGCGAAGATCGGCCGAGACGAGCTCCTCGCTTCCGCCGGCTGCCGGCATCGACCAGAGCCCGGGCGAGTCGGGCCGCGTGAAGTAGAGGGTCTTTCCGTCGCCGGACTCGAATGCGGTCGTTCCCCCTCCGCGGGTGACCATCGTCGCGGCGCCTCCCGCGGCCGGCATCTCCCAGATCTGCCACGTGCCGCTGCGGCGCGACGAGAAATACACGAATTTTCCGTCTCGCGAGAAGCTCGCCGCGAGCTCGTCTCCCGGATCGCTCGTCAGCCGCCGCATCGTTCCTCCCGACGCCGGGACGGCGTAGAGGTCCGCCTGGCCGTCCGGGCGCGCGGAGAAGACGAGCGTCCGCCCGTCGGGCGACCAGCGGGGAACCGAGACCTGGGGTCCCCCGAGCCTCGTCACCTGCACCGGCTCGCCGCCGCGCGCTCCGGTCGTGAAGATCTCCGGGGCGCCCGTTCGGGTCGACACGTAGGCGATGCGAGATCCGTCCGCCGAGAACTCGGGATCGAATTCCCACTCGTCGGCGGCGAACGTCACCCGCGCGGGCGAAGCGCCGCTCCGGCCGGCGAGCGGCACGCTCCAGAGGTTGACCTCGTAGTTCCAGTTCTCGTAGGCGACGGCGTTCCTCGTTCTCGCCGCCGAAGGATGCTTCATCTTCGAGCCGCCGCCGCCGACGAGCCGCGGCTCGCCTCCCGAGAGCGGAAGCCGCCAGAGGCTGAAGAGGCCGGCGCGGCTCGACGAGAAGACGATGCTCTTTCCGTCCGGAGTCCAGTCGGCGCCGGTCAACGCGCGGTTCTCGAAGGTCAGGCGGCGCGCGTCGCCGCCGCGGGCGGAAACGACCCAGAGATCGTCCACGCCGTCCGTCAGCGTGCGGACGAACGCGATCGACCTTCCGTCGGGAGAGAACGCCGGGTCCCAGTCCCCGTCGACTCCTGCCGGCGGAGAAGTGAGAGGAGCCCGCGCGCCGCTCGCGACGTCGAGGAGCTCGATCCTCCACCGGCCGTCGGAGGCCCGCGCGGCGAGCGCGATCGTGCGGTCGTCGGGGGACCACGAAGGCTTGACTCCCTCTCCCCGGCCGCAGTCCGCCAGAGTGCGGACGGGACCGCCGATCGCGGGAACGACGGAAAGCGAGCACCGGCCGTCGGCAACGCGCGAGAAGACGATCTCCTGCCCGTCCGGCGACCACGCGGGGTAGCGGTCCGCGCCCGCCGCGCGGGTCAGTCGGAGCGGGGTCGCCGAGTCGACGAGCTTCACCCACAGGGACGGCTTCTCGCCGGCGCCCCGTTCCCAGGTGAAGGCGACCCGAGTTCCGTCCGGCGAAACCGCCGGGCTCACCTCGTTGCCCGGGAAAGTCGTGATCGGAACGATGCGGACGGGGCCGGCCGATCGAGGCTCGCGCCGGAGGAGGAGCACGGCGGCGAAAACCGCGGCCGCGCCGGCTGCGACGCCGATCACGGCGGCGGCGCGCGCGCCCGAGGAACGCCGGGAAGCCGCCGCGACCGCGGAATCGGGCGCGACCGGGGTCGCCGTGGGTGCGGGATGCGCGAGGAGCCGGTAGCCGCGTTTCCGGATCGTCTCGATCACGCGGGGATGGGCGGCGTCGTCCCCGAAGAGCTTCCGGAGCTCGCCGATCGCGCGGGTCAGCACGTCCTCGGTCACGAAAGTGCCGTTCCACACGCTCGCGAGGAGCTCCTCCTTCGTGACGACCTCGAGAGGAGACGCGGCGAGCCGCAGCAGGACCTGCATGATCTTCGGCTCCAGGGTGACCGCCTCGCCATGGAAAGAGAGGCGGTTCGTCGCCGGCTGGACGAGCCGCCCCTCGAGGCGGAAGTCCCCCGGGCTGGGGATCGGATCGGGCGTGGCCGCGGGGGTCATTCGGGCAATATAACCCCGCGACCGCCCCCGAAATTCGCGCGATCCGGCGGGCGGAAGGTAGTCAGGGGCCGATCCGGTAGACCGTCGCCGTGTCGTCGCGGACGACGATCCGCGACGAGCGCCAGTAGCGGTCCGCGATCCCGAGAGCCTCGAACGCCGCCCGGTCGGGAAGCGCGTTCGCGACGGCCCAGTAGCGGCAACCCGCGGTATCGACGTACCGGAAGAGCTCGTCGCGGTCCTGGACCGGAACGTGGAACGCGAGCTCCCACCGCTCGCCCATGATCGGAACGATGTCCGCGTGACCGACGGCGTAGAGGCCCGTGTACCAGACTTTCGGCCAGCTTCGGTCGATCGCGGAGAGCCGGGCGAGCGCGGAGGCGCCCGGCGCCCGCGCGACGTCGCTCGCCTCGCTCATGCTTCCCCTGTAGACCGCCCAGGGAAGACCTTCGAGACCGGAACGGGAGGAGAAGGCCGAGAGCGCCGTCTGGAGCGCGACGATCGAGACGAGGACCGCCGCGAGCGCGTGGATTCCGATCCGTCCGGCCACTCGCGCGGCGCCCCGGGTGGCGGCGGGAACCGCGAGCCAGAGACCGGGAAGCCAGTAGCGGGCGAGCGGCGTCTTCGTCCAGAGGAGCAGGGTGCCCGCCGCTCCCGCCGCGAGCCAGATCCGTTCGTCGCGATCTGCCTTCCGGAGGGAGGCGGCGGCGAAGAACAGTATCAGGAGGAGCGCGAGGCCGAAGCTCCCCGCATGCCCCTCCGCGAATCGAGTCGTGTGGATCGTCATGTCGATCGGCCACAGCAGCAGGCCGCGCCAGCCTTTCTCGAACGCGAAACCACCGGCCCAGGCCCGGTCGATCCGCATCCGCCAGAGAGGCGAGGGGAAGATCGAGGAGAGAAGCGGGAAGAAGGGATTTCGGCTCTCCCGGTACGCGTGAACGAGCCAGGGGGCGGCGGCCGCGATCGCGCCTGCCCCTCCGAAGAGGAGAGCGCGGGCCGCCGCCCGGCCGATTCCCTTCGCCGCCGCTCCCCCGCCAGAGAGCGTATGCGAGCAGGGGAGCTGCGAAACCGGCCGTCGAATACTTCGCGCACCACGCGATTCCGGCGATCGCGCCGCACGCGAGCCAGTAGCGGCCGCCCGCGGGCTCGGCTCCTTCCGACGCCACGAGCGCCAGAAGGAGCACCGCGACCCATCCGACGGAATCGGGCTGAAGCCCGTGGGCCGCCGAAAGGACGAGCGGGCAGGAGACGAGCGCGAGAACGACGAGCGGCGCCGATCGCCTGGGGTGGGTCTTGCGCCGCGATGACCCGCGGCGGCTCTTGCGCCGCGATCACCCGCGGCGACTGTTTTCGCGCCGCCGCGATCGCGCAGCAGGCCGCGAGCGGAACGAGCATGGACGCCCGCTGCGCCACCGGATCGAATGAAACGCCGCGGCGTACGCGAGCCCGGACTGGGGAAGGATGAACGGGAACTGCGACGGAATCCATGGGAACGCTCCCGTCCGGGCGGCGATCTTCACCCACGGCAGATAGCGAGTCAGCGCGTCAATCCCGACTCCGGGGCGAGGCTGCGGACGAGAGTGGATGCGCCGAGGAGGAACGAGAGCTCCGTGGCGGCGGCCGCCGTGCCGCCGAGTGCGGGGAGACGCGGGCGCAAACGCCCGTCTCTCGCCCGGGCGCGAATCGCCGGGACGGCGCCGGCGAGCACGGCGACGGCGAGGGCGGCCGCGCTGCGGCCGAAGACTCTCGCCCCAGAGCGCGAGCGAGACGGCCCAGGACGCCGCGAGGATTCCGAAACCGAGGCGCGCGCCGACGGAGACCGCCTCCTTGGAAGGAGGAGCTTTCCGATCCGATCCCCGCCGAGAGCCAGGAGCGCAGCCGACGACGGCGAGCGTCAGGATCGCGGCCGCCCGCCTCGGCCCCCCCGCGGCGGCGAGAGCGGCGACCGAAAGGGCGAGAAACGGGGCGACCCCCCGCGTTCCGCGCTGCCGGAACACGAAGGCGAACGCCGCCGCGTGCGCGGCGGCGATCGCCACCGCCGCCGCCGCGAAGCCGAGCGGCAGGTCCGGCCGCGCCCGGAGCTGCCGGATGACGACCGCGGCGACGGCGGCGCCCCCGAGCGCCGCCGCGGCGAGGAAGGCCCGACGTCCACGCGGCGCGGCCGGGAATCGGAGAAGATCACGCGGACTTCGATCGCGAGATTCTATGGCCCCGAAAAAAAAGAGGTCCGTCCCCCTGTCCCCGTTTTCGGGTCCCGCCGATGGGAGAGTGAGAAAGAGACCGCATGCGTCTGGCAACGCTCCTGGCCGTGCTCTGCCTCGGTCGACGACCGGTTGTGCCTTACGTCGTGTGACCCGGCTGGCGAAGGACGCGGACGGCACCGCGAGGCTTCCCGCTTCTATCGCCCCAGCCTTATCCCCTCGTCACGCCAAGGGGGCCGACCCGCGGCTCAGGTCGTCTGGCTCCCGAAGAAGGACGAGGAGTACGTCATGCGGGTGCGCTCGGGATCGGCGCCGTCGACGCGAAGTTCGGCGCTCCAGGGCAAACGGCGATGGCGAACCTGAACGGTACGGGGAGTCCCGCGACCCGCAGACGGGCGACAATCCTGCCCGCCGCGGTCGGGCCCGCGAAGACAGTCGAAGCGCTGGCGGCGCCGCCGCGCGTCCGGCGACCTCGCGCCCGGTCTCTACGCGATCAGTTCGATCCGCGACGGGACTCGGCCGCGGGCTAAGAAGATCAACCTCGCCGACCAAGGGTTACGCCATGGACCCGCTCAGATTCCGTCTGTCCGGGGATCGTCCCTCCGTACATCCTCTGACGCGATTTCGAAGCGCGGGGACCATGTCGAGCGCGCCCGCGCTCTCAGAAGCCGCCTCCTCCTCATAGACCGAGCGCCTCCCGCGGCCACCGCGACAATGCGCTCGGCGGCACGTGTTCTCGTCTGTCGCCGGCCGGGACAGGGCAGCGGCGGGAGATCTTGTCTACGACGAGGCGGGAACTGGTCCTCCCCGGCCGGCTCGTGCGCGGTCGGAGGAGCGGGCCGCGTCGAAGGACGCGGCGGTCAACGAGGGCGTGACCGACGGCGCCGCGGGCGCGACCTACGACTTCTACGAGGGTCTTCTGCCGGAGCTCGATCGACGGGAAGGGGATGCGACTCGACTCGTCGGTCCACTACGGCCGCGGCTTCGACAACGCCTTCTGGAACGGGACGCAGATGGTCTACGGCCTGTCGGCGACGGCCGGATCTTCATCGGTTCACGGTCGCCGTCGACGTGACGGCCACGAACTGACGCACGGCGTGACGGCACGGAAGCCAACTTCGACTACGAGTGGTAAGCAGCCGGGGGCATTGAACGAAGGAAAGCTTTCTCGGACGAGTCTCGGTTCGCTCGTCAAGCAGTGGAAGCGGCAAGGGGAGCGCGCCGACCAGGGCCGGACTGGGTGTACCGCGCGGGCCTCTTCACGCCGAAGGTGAAGGGCGCCGGCATCCGCTCGATGCTCCACCGGCACGGCCTCGACGACTACCGGTGCTCGGGAAGGACCCGCAGCCCGCGACGATGCGGGACTTCTACGAAGGTTACGACGACAACGGCGGGGTCCACGTCAACTCCGGGATCCCGAACCGCGCGTTCGCGCTCGCGGCCCTCGCGATCGGCGGGTTCGCCTGGGAGAAGCCGGGAACGATCTGGTACACGGCGCTGACCGAGCGTCTCCGGCACACGTCCGATTTCAAGGACGCGGCCGCGTCGACGATCGCGATTGCGGGGGAGCTCTTCGGGAGCGCGGAGGAGAACGCCGTCGAGGACGCCTGGCGGACCGTCGGGGTGCCCCTCGCGTCGCGGGAGGTCGCCGCGTCCGCCGGATGAGAGTTCGTCACCTCTGGTATCACAGCGGAAAAGCCGGCGGGTTCGCCTGGCGGGGCGCGTTCCTGGAGACGCGGCCGTGCGATCCCGGGGCGACGATCGCGCAGCTCTCGACCGTTCCGCAGCCGGAGCTCGGCTGGTTCTCGCGGGTGGTCGCGTTCCTGACGACCCCGTTCAAGTTCCTCGGAATCTCGGGGTGGGTGGATACCGGGTGCTCGGGCCGCGGGCGCGGGCGTCTCGTCCGCGACGCCCAGCACTCGACTGACGGGTTCTGGACGGTGGACGTCTCGCTCGACGGGTTCACGATCGCCGACGTCGACGCGCCGGACGGCCGCTACCTTCGGCTCGAATGCGAGCCGGGGACCGGGGCCCACCGCGTGTGCGCCAAACGCCGGCTCGCCGCCGAGCAACTCGTCTGGTTCGCGGGACCACTCGTCGTCGACACGGACGGACCGTTCCTCGAGAGCCATCCGGATGGGGAGTTCGAGATCATGGAAGCGAGTCGAAAGTCACAACGTCGAATGTCGAAAGTCGGAGAATGAGGGGAACCCGTCGCGGCGGTCAGGCGTCGCGCTGGCAGCGAAGCCGTTTGTCACTGCCTGGAAAGTCCGGCCCTCCGCGACCCCGTCGTTGTTTAGAAAGCCCGGCTCCCTGCTCTCGTCATTGCGAGCTCGCGGAGCGAGCGTGGCGATCTCCTCCCGGTCGTCCACGAGGGTAGATCGCCACGGCCGTTGCGGCCTCGCGATGACGGAATCAAAGGTCGAGCGCTCCAGACTTTCATCCGCCAGGGCGAGACTCCCGTCTCATGGGGTATTGCGAGCAGAGCGAAGCAAGTCCCCGGGGTCTCGGGAGATCGCCACGCCGCCTGGCGCGGCTCGCGATGAGCGACCGCGGCAACCCCAAAGCCGTCGCTGAGTCCGAGCTCATGAAGAGATGACGGCTCCGCTGAGAATGGTCTTTCCGGGAGTGGATCGCGGCAAGAAGCACATCCTCGCCCTCGACGGCGGCGGCGTGCGCGGCGTGCTGACGCTCCAGATGCTGGACGGCTTCGAGAAGCAGTCCGGCCTCCGCTGGTCCGACGCGTTCGATCTGGTCGCGGGGACGTCGACGGGCGGGATCATCGCGGCGCTCCTCGCGTTCGCGCGGATGTCCGCCGCGGAGATTCTCGAGCTCTACGAAGGGATGACCGGGCGGCTGTTCCGGAAGACGCTTTCGAGCTCGCGCCTCGGCCGCCTGTTCTCCCGGCGCATGTACGACCGCGCGCCGGCCGTCGCCGAGCTCGCCGCGCGCCTCGACGGGCTGAAGCTTCGCGACCTCGCGAGCCGGAACGGCAGGAGGCAGGCGATCATGCTGACGACCCACGACCTCGTGCGCAACGAGGAGCTGTTCCTGTCGAGCTATCCGTTCCGGTCCGGCAAGCCGAACATCGCGCTCGACTGGTCGGTGCGGGACGCCGTCGCGGCGACGGCGCTCTCCGCGCCGTGGTACTTCGGCCCGTGGGCGGGCCGTTACATCGACGGGGGAACGACCGTCTTCAACACGCCGGCGCGCCAGGCCGCGTTCGAGGCTCTCGACTACTGTGCGGACCCGCTCTTCGAACGGGGAAAGACGGTGCTCTGGAGCTTCGGAACGGGCTCCTTCGGGTCGAACGTGCGCGGCCGCGAGGCGGACCGCTGGTGGCCGTGGAAGTGGGCCCAGCGGCTGCTGACCGACATCCAGGGAGACGCCGAAGGCGACCAGCTCTACGGCTGCCGGCGGCTCGCGGAGAAGGGCGAAATCGAATTCCACCGTTTCGACGTCGAGATCACGATCGAATCGATGGTCCGCGACTACGGCTTCGCGGCCTCGGACGTCCCGCCGCTCCCGATCCCGCTCGACGCCGCGGATTCCGTCGACTTCCTGCGGGAGCTCGGAAGGAGGATGGCGAACGGGGCGTAAGATGACATCGGCCATCGAGGAGGCAAAAGGAAACGCGTCGTCGGGCGGCGGATAGTCGGAACCGCGGCAGTGGCGTGGGCGGCGGTTTTCTTCGTTGGCGCCGGTTTCCGCGTCCTCGCCGACTGCGCGAGCTACGGTCACTGCGCGGTAGAATCGAGAGCTCACAACCGGAGAATGGAGGCTGACCGTGATGAAGTCGTGGCTCATTTGCTGCTTGCTCATGATGGCGCCGCTGGCAGCTGTCGGCCGACAGCCCGAGGACGATCTCGCGAAAGCGCGGTCGGAAATCCTGCCGCTGTTCGAGGCGATGCAAGCGGCCGCCAACGCGCACGACGCCGAGAAGCACGTGGCCTGCTACGTGCGCGACGCGACGCTTCGGTTCGTCGTCAACGCTGACGAGATCGTCGGATACGACGCGCTCCTCGCGAAGCAGCGCCAGTGGTGGAAGAACGGGAAGTCGGACGTCAGGTACTCGCTTGTCGGCGAGCCGGAATTCATGATGCCGGCGCCGGGGCTGGTGATGATGACGTACTTTTTGACCTCCGCCCGGACAGACGCTGACGGGACGACGCGCAACACCCGATTCGGGATCTCGTCTCTGTGGCAGCGGCGGCCCGAGGGATGGCGCATCATCTACGCACACGAATCGACGGTGACTCAGTAGGTCTATCTCCGAAGTCGCCGGGGCAGCGACGCCGCCCAACGGACGGTTCCACGGGCGCCGGCGCAGCCGAATTCAATCGGTTCTGAGTCGGGAATCGGCTCAGAGCCGAATGTCGGACGATTTTGGCCGCATCACTGTGCTCTTTCTCAGGACACGATTCCGCGCGGTCCCGGGGCCGTCGCCATGGGTTCCCGTCCGAGCAGCTCTGCCGGGACCGGCATCTTTGCCTCCGCCAGGCTCTCCAGCACCCGCGCCGGCGTTCCCCGGTCGCTCCAGATCCGGTCCGGAAGGCGCGAGATGGTCCGAGGGAAAGACGGCGACGACGGCCTCCGGATCGAGCCGCGGGATCCAGCATGATCAGGGTCTCCGGGCGGCCCGGGCGGGTGCAATATCTTCGATCGACCTGCGGCCGGTCCGCCGCGAGAGCTTCGGACCGCCGGGCGAAGCGGGTGCCCTGCCTGCCCTCCCGGTCTCCGGGCGCGATCCGAGCTTGAATCCGCCCCGCTTTCGTGTATTGTTCGGCGATGGAACGACGACCGAATACCCGAAAAGACGTTTCCGGCTCCCGCCGTCCCGGCTCGGACGCGATGGCTTCGCGCAACTCCCACGCCCGCGCTCTCGTCGCCTGGACGGCCCGCCGGATGGAGGCGAGCCTCTCCGACGTGAAAGGGCCCTCCCGGCTCCGCAGCCTCTCCCGCGTGCGCGCGGTGGCGGGCTATCTCGGGCGCGAAGTCGCCGCCGTCCCGATCGCGCGGATCGCCCGGGAGGTCAATCGGGACCCTTCGACTCTGTGGCGCGACGTCGAATGGCTCGAAGCCGAGATGAAGCAGGACCGCGGGGTGCGGGGAGAGGTCGGGAAGACGGCCGCGGCCTGCGCCGCGTGGCTCAGGGCTCCGGGTTCCTCTCCGCGCCGATGAGCCGTCTCAGGAAAACCACGCTGGCACGATCCGAATCCCGGTAAGTCTGCTTCGTTCGGATCAAGGGTTCCCGCGCAGCGATCGGTGGCCGGACGCCGTCGACCGTCTCCTCGGCGATCCCGGACTCGACGGCGTCTCGATGGGTCCCCGCCGGCGGAGGCCATCAGATCGGCAGGACCTCGTCGGCATACAATGGCGCCACTTTTTCGGAGGCCTCTTGTCGCTTTCCGGCACTTTCGAAAGTTTCCCGATGGCCGAAGTCCTCCACTGGGCGCGCGCGGGTCGCCGGGACGGGACGATCACGGCCCGCCGTCCCCGCGACGGAACGGAGCGGCGCATCTGCCTCGACGGGGGAGTCATCTCGGCCTGCGCGTCGAACGATCCGCGCGACTATTACGGGAACTTCCTCGTGCGGCTCGGTTATTGCGGCGAGGAAGACCTGACCCGGGCGCTCCAGATCCAGCGCGAAACCGGGGTCATGGTCGGACAGATCCTCGTCATGGTCGAAAAGCTGACACGCGAAGACGCCGTGACGACGCTGACGGAAAAGACGATGGACAACGTCTGCGACGTGTTCCTCTGGGACGACGGGACTTTCGAGTACGACCCGAAGCCGGTGGCGCCCCGGAAGATGGTCGAGCTGTCGATCGATCCGATCGGCGTGGCCCTGGAAGGCGTCCGCCGGGCCGAGGGATGGAACGCCCTTCGAATCCGCTACCACAGGGACTCGATCCTCGAGGCGACCGGCGCCTCGTTTTCGGCGGCGGGCGAGTACGAGAACCCGCGCGTCGCCCGCGCCGCCCTTCCGCTCCTCGACGGGGAGCGGACGATCGGCCGCGTCTGCGGCGAGCTGCCTTTTTCCGAATATTCCGTCGTCGAGGCGATCTCGGAGCTCGCCCGCCACGGGCTCGCCCGGACGAGCGACGTGTCGGCGGCGGTCCCGCGCCGGCAGAGGCTGGAGGCGAAGCTGGCGGAAGCGGCGGCCGCCGAGAAGCGCGGCCGGTGGGCAAATGCGCTCCAGATTCTGGAAGCGCTCGAGGCTCTCCACTGGGAGATCCCGGGCCTCGCGGAGGCGCTGCCGCGCGCCCGCGTCCGCTTCAAGCAGAACCTGTCCGAGACCGCGTTCCGCTCCGAGGACGTGCCGGTCGTCGCCGTCGCGGACGACGTTCTCGAACGTCTGAAGCTCGCGCCCGTCGACGGATTCATCCTCTCGCGCATCGACGGCCAGACGGCGGTCGCGGAAGTGATCCGGGCCTCCGCGCTCTCGGAAATGGACGCGCTGCGGTCGTTGAAGCGCCTGCTCGACGCGCACGTGATCCATTTCCTTCCGCGGCCCCGCGCGTAGTCGACGTCCCGGCGCGGCGTCAGCGCGCCGTCGTTTTCGATCCGGGCGCCGGAGGCGCGTTCGATCCGGGCGCGGGAGGCGCGTTCGATCCGGGCGCCGGAGGCGCCACGAGCTTCTTCGGCGGATTCTTCTCGAGCTCCTTCATCAGGTACTCGACGCCGCGCTCGAGGCTCGGGTCGCGTCCCGCCGCGAGCGAGGCGGGATCGTCGACCACTTCGACGTCGGGTTTCACGCCTTCGTTCTCGACCGCCCAGCGGCCGTCCCTGGCCAGGAAGCGGAACGACGGGGCGGAGATTCCGCCGCCGTCGGAGAGAGACGGCGTGCCCGAGATGCCGATGAGGCCGCCCCACGTCGTCGTTCCGATGAGCGGGCCCATCCCGAGCTCGCGGAAGTAGTAGGGGAACGCGTCCCCGCCGGATCCCGCGAGCGGGTTGATGAGGCAGACCTTCGGCCCGGTGATGACGAAGGACGGCGTCGTGACGGGCTCGAGCCCGCGCCGAACCCAGGAGTTCAGGAGAGGCCGGTTCAGGAGCTCGATCATCCGGTCCGGGATGAAGCCGCCGCCGTTGTATCGATCGTCGACGACGAGCGCGTCCTTCCCGGTCTGCGGGTAGAACGCCTTGAAGAGCTCCCGGTTGCCGGCGACCGCGGTGTCGGGCAGGTGGATGTAGCCGATCCGCCCGCCGGAGGCCTTCTCGACGTACGCGCGCCGGCTCATGACCCAGTCGAGGTAGCGCAGGTTCTGCTCGCTCCTGACCGCATTGACGCGCTCCTCGCGCGCTCCGGCGGCCGACGGGGTCTCGTTGACGAGCAGCGTGACGATCCGGTCCGCTTTGTTCTCGAGCAGCCGGTAGAAGTTGTCGATCCCCTTCGTCGAAACGCCGTCGACGGCGAGGATCAGGTCCCCGGTCCGCACGTCGATCCCCGGCTCCGTGAGCGGCGACCGGAAGTCGTCGTGCCAGTTCTCTCCCGGGAAGATCTTCGCGACGCGGAAATACCCGGAACGGTCGGGCTCGATTTCCGCGCCGAGAAGCCCGCCCTCGACGCGCTTGCGCCGCGTGTCGGGCGAAGGGGAAACGTACGTGTGCCCGGAGCCGACCTCGCCCGCGATCTCGCCGAAGAGGAAATCGAGGTCGTTGCGGTCCGCGACGTAAGGGACGAGCGCTCCGTAGCGCTCGCGCACGGCGTTCCAGTCGACTCCGTTCATGCCCGGGTCGTAGTACCAGTCGCGCATGATCCGCCACGCGTCCGTGAACTCCTGCGCCCACTCCTGCCGCGGCTCGATCCGCATTTCGAGCTTCTCCAGCGCGAGGAGCCCTTCCGTCGGCTTCTGGTCCGGCTTGACCTCGGCGATTCCGTAATTCTGTCCGTGGTGGAAGAGGACGTGCCCGCCGTCGGCCGAGAGGGCGTAGTTGTCGACGCCGTCGAGGATCGTCTTCTCCTTCTTCTCCTCGACGTCGTAGAAGGCGAGCTTCGTCTTCGGCGGCGTGCCGGAGACGTAGAGCACGCCCTTCGCCGTCGCGGCGAGCGTCGAATAATTCCCCGCGGGCGCCGGAATCGCCCGCACGCGCGACTCGAAGCCGTCGACGTCGATGTCGACGCGGACGGGAGGGGCGGCGCTCGCGGCGGCGTTGGCGGGTTCGGGTTTCTTCTCTCCCTCGGGCGCCGGCTTCTTCTCGACCTGCATTCCCTGGCCGCCCTTCGGCGGTTTCGGCCGGCCCTTGAGCTCGTCGGCCGAGAGGTGGATTTCCTCCTCGTCGCTCTTCGGGAGGAACAGGGCCGGGCCCTGCTTCGACAGGACGCCGACGTACACGCGGGTGGCGTCTGTGTAGACGTAGTTGAACTCGAAGGCGGAGAACGTCAGGTGGAAGTCGCGGTTCGAGAGGAAGTAGAGATACCGTCCGGTGGGGTCGAAGACGGGCTCGCCGTCGGCGGCGCGGCCGGAGGTCAGCCGGTACGTCTTCCCCCGTTCGAGGGAGTAAACCCAGATCGCCGGCAGCTTCGTCTCGAGCGTCTCCTTCGGGTACGCGATCCAGCGGCTGTCGGGCGACCAGCGGTAGTCGGTGATGTCGGAATACGTCCCGTGGTCGACGTCGGTGACCCTCCCGGTCGCGACGTCCACCCAGCGGAGCCTCTCCTTCTTGTCGCCGAAGGCGAGCTTTTTCGAGTCGGGGGACCAGAGGGGCGGGAAGCGCCACACGCCGCCGTCGTGCGTGACGCGGCGCTCCTCGCCCGAGCCGTCGCTCCGGCGGAGCCAGATCTCGTACTCGCCGGTGCGGTCGGAGAGATAGGCGATCCACTGGCCGTCGGGCGACCACGCCGGAGACGTCTCGCGAACGCCGGCGCTCGTCGTGAGGTTCCGGATCTCGCCTTCCTTCGCCGGCACCGTGAAGATCTCGCCGCGAGCCTCGAAGACCGCGCGCTTTCCGGTCGGGGAGATGTCGGCGGACGCGATGTCTCCCTTGACGTTCTTGAAGTAGGGCTCGGCGGCGGGGAAGTCTCCCGAGACGCGGATCGGGACGCGCCGCGACTTCCCGCTCGCGACGTCGTAGCGCCAGATCCATCCGCCGTTTTCATACACGATCGAGCCGCCGCCCGCCGACGGCCAGAGGACGTCCCACTCCTCGTGATTCGTGACCGGGCGGACGGCGCCCGTTGCGAGGTCGTCCGCCCAGAGGTTCAGCTTCATCTTCGGACCGCGGTCGGACGTGAAGTAGATCGTGTCGCCGATCCACATCGGCTGGTTGTTCGTCGAGGCGTCGTGCACGATCCGCTTCGCCGTGTTCTTCTCGAGGTCGTAGATCCAGACGTCCTGGACGTTGCCGCCGCGATAGCGCTTCCACGTCCGGAACTCGCGCATGTTCGGAGTGAAGACGTAGCGCCTGCCGTCGGGAGAGAACCCTCCGCCCGCGCCCTTCACGATGGCCATCGGCTCTTCCATGCCCCCGGACGCCGGGACGAGATACGGGCGGCCGAGACGCTCGCTCCACGGAACGCGGTGCGCGGTGAAGAGGACCTTCGACCCGTCCGGCGTCCATCCCATCACCTGGTTGTCGACGCCCCCCCGCGGCGGCATCGGCCCGACGTCGTTGTGGAACGTCAGCTGCCGCGCGGGGCCGCCGTCGGCGGGAACGACCCAGACCTGCGGCGTCCCGCTCATCTCCCCCGTGAAGGCGATCCACTTCCCGTCGGGGGAAAACCGCGGAAAGAGCTCCTCGCCGGGGTCCGACGTCAGGCGGTGTGCGGTTCCTCCGTCGATCGGGACCGTCCAGATGTCTCCGGCGTAGACGAAGGCAATCCGGTCCTTCGACACCGTCGGGTATCGGAGGAGGCGCGTGGCGCCGGAATCGGGGGCCTCGGCGGCGGCGGCCACCGGGAGGGCGAGAACGAGGAGGGCGGCGAGGCGCAGGATCGGACGCACGAGAGCTCCTTTCGTCGGGGTCAGGCGGGAAGTACGTCCCGGACGGGCCGAAGTTTATCCTCGCCGTTCTTTCCCGGTGGCATAATCCGCGGAGCCGGAGAAGGAGGTGCCCATGTCCTCTCTTCCCCCCGAAACGCCCGCCGACGCCGGAGTGCTTCCGTGGGAGCGGCAGCGCACGGCCGATCCCCTCCGTGCCTTCATCGAGACCGTCAAGCTCTTCGTGACGCGCCCGGACGAGGCCTGGCGAATCACGCCGGAGCGCGGCGGCCTCCAGTCCCCGCTCCTCTTCGGGCTGATCGTCTCGTTCGTCGGCGCGGCGATCGCCTTCGTCTACCGCTGGATCTTCATCTCCCCGTGGGTCCGGATGTTCCCCGGCGCGATGTACCGCCGCTGGGGGTGGGCCATGGGGCGCCGGCCGGCCGGATGCGCGATCGTCGTCTGGCCCTTCATGGCGGCGATCACGATCCTGATCGGGTTCTTCATCGTCGCCGCGGTCCTGCACCTTTTCGTTCTGATCGTCGGCGCCGCCCGCGCGTCGGCGTCCGGATTCGAGGGGACGTTCCGGGTGGTCGCGTACTCTTCGGTGGCGAGCCTCGCTCAGGTGATCCCCATCTTCGGCGGGCTGATCGCGTTCGTCTGGTGGATAGTCCTCGCCGTCAAGGGGATCACGCGCCTGCACCGGACGACGACCGGCCGCGCGCTCGCGGCGGTTCTCGTGCCGATGGCCCTCGTGTTCGCCCTGGTCGCGCTGTGCGCGATCCTGATTTTCGGGCTGCTCGTGGCGACCCACCGCTCCGGTTCGTATTCGCTGTAGGCAGGCGGCGCGTTCAAAGAGGGCGTTTTACGGGCCCGGGCGGGCCCGCGGCCCTGGTCGTTCGCGGATGCGACCGAGGCTCTCGCAAGAAAGGGCTGGCTTCCCGCTTTCGCGGGAATGACATAGAAAGACGGCACGGTCGGACGCGAGCTGGATCCGCCGACGCTCGCACGAGCTATGGCGGACTGATCGGCCGACTTCGTGGGTCATACCTTCGGGAAGTTCGAAGCAAGATCCGCCGCAGCCTTGGTGCTGGATTTCCGCTTTCGCGGGAATGACAACAAAAAAGCGAGGCGCGGTCAGACGTGCCGGAAGACGGGCTCGGCGGGACCGGCCGGCGGGCGCGGCGTACCGGCTTTCGGTCGTCTCGCCGACGAAGCGACGAGCAGGCCCATTCGCTGATAACGCGCAGACCGGGCTGATGCGAGCTTCGAGGCGCGGTCAGACGCGAGCCCGACGGGATGCGGCCCGCCCGCGAGATCTCGAGGCCTACCGGGGCGTAGGTCGCAGGGTCTCGCGGGCGGTACGCGCCCGTCCGGCTCGATGTATCACCGCGCCGCCCGTCTCTCTATCGCGCGAGAGCGGCGTGCAATACCGCCTCCCGGTCGCCCGAGCTCGCGATCTCCCGCTCCGCGAAATCCATGACCGCCTTCCTCTGATCGGCGGTCAGGGTCGCCTTCTCGAGGAGCGCCCGGACGGCGCGGGCCTTCTCCGAGGAGGAGTCGATCGTGCGGGCGCAGTCGAGGTAGGCGGAGAACGAGACCGCGTCCGCCGGGGCGGCGGCGGCCTCGACGAGGAGCTCCGCCTTCTGCGAGGAGGAGTCGATCCGCCGGGCCGCCCGGAGCACGTCGGCGAGCGCGTCCCCTTTCGCGCTGGCGCGGACGAGTGCGGCGAGCGCGCGCCGCGTCTCGGAGGAGGACTCGATCGTCCGCGCCGTCGCGAGATAGGCGCGGAGCGCCTCGGGAGAGGCGGCGGCGACCGGCGCGCAATCCGCGAGGAGCGACGCCTTTTCCGAGGAAGACGAGATCCGAGTTCCGGCGGCGAGGATCCGCGCGAGCGCCGCCGGAGGGAGGTTCGGATGCCGGGCGAGGCTCGTGAGCGCCCTCCGGAGCTCGGAGGACGAGGCGATCGACTCCGCCGCGCCGGCGAGCGCCTCGATCGACGGCCCGTCCGCCGCGAAAGGGCCGACCCGTTCGACGGCCGTCGCCGCCTGGGACGAAGAAGAGATCTCGGAGATGGAGTGCGCGTAGTCGGGCGCCGACGATGGAGGCATGCCTCTTTTTTCGGCGATCTCGGCGAGCGCCGAGCCGCTTTGCGAGCTCGACGAGATCTCGGAGCAGGCGCGGGCGAGCGCGCCGGTCAGCTCCGGATCGGGAGGCAGCGCCCCGGCGAGCCGGGTCAGGATCCTCCGGAGGCGGCTGCTCGACGAGACCTCGCGCCCCGCCGTCTCGACGGCGCGGCGGCCGACTGCCGCGTCGACGGGACCCGCCGCGACGAGCTCGTCCAGATAGATCTCCTGGGCGGCGCCGCTCTCGAGTCCGCCGACGGCGTCGAGCAGACGGTCGGGTCCCTGCCGGAGGAGCCGCCGCGCCTCGCCCCGGGCGCCGACGGCGGTCACGCGCGCGGCCTCGGGGAGGTTCCGGGCGAGGAAGTCGCGGGCCTGCTCCGGCGAGCCGGCGCGGTCCGCGAGCCAGTACCGGACCTGCGGGCGTCCGTCGTCGCCGCGCGTCACGCGGACCATCCTGGGCGAAAACAGACGGCGGGTCCGGATCTCGAGCCACGCCCCCGGGGCCACCGCCGCGACGCTCTCCCGGTCGGGCGAGAGCTCGATCTCTCCCTCGAAGCGCACCTCGAAGCTCGTCAGGCCGGAGGAGCGGTAGTAATGATGTTCGTCGGAATCCTCGACGAGACCGAAATGGATGTCCGCCCGGACGGGCGCGGCGGCGAGCAGGAGCACGGCGGCGAGGAACCGAAGGGGCAGTTTCATGATGCTCACTCCCTCTCCCGACAACGAGGGCGGCGGGAAAAAGTTCTATGATTTTCGGATGATTCGAAAATCCGGCTTCCGGCTCCTGCCCCTCGCCTTCGCGGCGGCGGCGATCTGCTCGGCCCGTCCCGCCGGTCCCGGCGCGCCGGCCGAGGACATCCTCCGGGCGAACATCGATCCGGCCACGAGCCCCGCGGCCGACTTTTTCCAGTACGCCAACGGCGGCTGGCTCGCAAAGAACCCGATTCCGCCGTCGGAGAGCGGCTGGGGGATCGGCGATCTGGTGGACGAGGAGATCTACTCCCGGATCCGGAAGATCAACGAGGACGCCGCGGCGAGCGGGGCCGCTCCGGGGACTGACGCGCGGAAGATCGGGGATTTCTGGACGACCGGGATGGACGAGGCGCGCGCCGACGCGAACGGTCTCGCGCCGCTCTCGGCCGAGCTCGACCGGATCGACGCCGTCCGCGACCTGCCGGGCGTCGTCGACGCGGCGATGGCGCAGGCCCCCCTCAGGACCCTGGCGTTCTTTTCGCTGCGCGTCGTCCAGGACGACAAGCAGAGCGACGTGATGGCCGTCACGCTATGGCAGGGAGGGCTCGGCCTTCCGAATCGCGACTTCTACTTCAACACCGACGAGAACTCGGTCAAGGTTCGCGCGGGCTACGTCAAGTACGTCCAGCACCTCCTCGAGATGAGCGCCCGGGGCCGGGCCGTCGCTCCCGACGCCGGCGAACGGGTCGTCGGGTTCGAGACCGCGCTCGCGAAGGCTTCGCGCAAGCTCGCGGACCTGCGCGATCCGGAGAAGAACTACAACAAGATGCCGACGGCGGACGTCCGGGACAAGCTCACTCCGACGATCGACTGGCCGGCCCGACTCGCCGCCTTCGGGCTCCGGGGCGCGGACACGGTGATCGTCGGGCAGCCGGAGTTCTATTCGGCTCTCGAGCAGGAGCTCCGGAAAGCCCCGGTCGAGGACATGAAGAACTATCTCCGCTTCCATCTCGTCGACTCCTACGCCGACTATCTCGGCCGGGCCTTCGACGACGCGCGGTTCGATTTCCGGGGAAGGCTCCTCTCGGGGCAGGAAGAGCAGCGTCCGCGCTGGAAGCGGGTGATCGACGCCCAGGGCCGCGCGATGGGGATGATCGTCGGGCGCGTCTTCGTCCAGGCGTATTTCCCCGAGAGGGCCAAGAAGCGGTACAGCGATCTCGTGGAGGCGATCCGCGGCGCATGGCACGACCGGATCGAGCGGCTTCCCTGGATGAGCGCGGAGACGAAGGCGAAGGCCCTCGAAAAACTGGCGAAGATGACGAAGAAGGTCGGCTATCCCGACAAGTGGAAGGACTACTCGACGCTCGCGATCGGGCGAGAGTCGTACGCCGCGAACATGATGGCGGGCACCCGCTGGTGGTTCCAGGACATGCTGGGGAAGTTCGGAAAGCCGGTCGACCGTGCCGAATGGCGACTGACGCCGCAGACCTACAACGCCTACTACAATCCGTCGAACAACGAGATCGTGCTCCCCGCGGCGGCCTTCACCATCCCGGGCGTTCCCGACGACCGGGCTGGACGACGCCCTCGTGTATGGCTACGCGGCGGCGTCGACGATCGGCCACGAGATGATCGCACGGCTTCGACGACGAGGGGCGACAGTACGACGCGACGGGGAACCTCTACGACTGGTGGACGAAGGAAGACGCGGAGCGCTTCCGGTCGCGCGCGCGAACGGATGGTCGCGCAGTTCGACGCGTTCGAGCCGCTGCCGGGGATGCGCATCAACGGACGGGCGAGCCTCGGCGAGAACATCGCGGACCTCGGCGGGGTGCTCGTGGGCCTCGACGCGTTCGAGAAGACGGACGAGTACCGGAAAGGGGAGAAGATCGCGGGTTTCACCCCTCTCCAGAGGTATTTCCTCGGCTACGCGCTCTCCTGGCTCGGCCAGATCCGGAAGGAAAGGCTCGCCCGGGCGCTTCTCTCCGACGTCCACGCGCCGGAGAAATGGCGCGTCAACGGGCCGGTCGCCAACGTCCCGGAGTTCGACGAGGCGTTCGGAGTGAAGCCGGGAGACGCGATGTGGCGGTCGGAGGAGACCAAAGTCCGGATCTGGTGAGGGCGCGCCTCACGATTCGCCGCGAGTCGTTCCGCCACGAGTCGCGCATCGCCTGGTCGCGGGTCGACCGTCCGGACACCTCTCCCGGCGGGAGAGGCCGCGGCGCCACGCCGCCGCGGGTGAGGGGACCCCCCCTGTGAGGTGACTCTCCCCGGGTACAACTCGAGTCGAAGACCTTCTGGCTCGCGACTCGCGAGCGCTTGACCGCGCGCACGCTGTTTGGCACGAACCTTGAAGCCGTTTCGCCCTCCGAAAGGGGGGCACAGCCATGTCCTTCCCATCCCGGTCCCTTCGGTTCCTCGCCGGATTCCTGTCGGCCATTTCGGCGTCGTTCGCCGCCGCCCAGTCTTCGTCCTATTCCACGTATGCGGCGGAGGCGCCTCCCCGCAAGGGCTCGACCGCGGCCTGGGCGATCGCGAACTACGTCAACCCGCAGGAGACGCACGCCGGCAACTCCGCCGGCTTCAACGCCGGAATCGAGTACTACTTCTGCCGCCACGTCTCGGGCGGCGTCGCGCTCGGCTTCTGGCGCGCGTCCCTCGAGGGGGACCACGTCAACGTGGCCTACCTCGACGCCGAGGCGGCGCACCACTTCGTCGCAGGCGCGCACGTCGACCCGTACATCCAGGGCGGGATCGGGGCGTATCGAACGAGCCTCGGATCGGTCGGGGGCTCGGGGACGACGCGCCTCGGCGGCTTCGGCGGCGGGGGGGCCGCTTTCCTGCTGAGCCGGTCGTTTGCGATCGACGTCGCGGCGCGGTACCACTTCGCGCATGCGGCCGAAGGCGTGCACGGGAACTTCTGGGAAGCGGGAGGCGGGTTGCGGTTCTATTTCTGAGGGGCGAGCGGCGATTGCCAGTCGCCGATCGGGAGTCGGTCCCGGACACGCGACTCGCAACGGAAGAACTCGCAACTCCCCCGGAGGGGGCTCAGATCAGGGGGATCGGCACGCCGAGCGACTTCGTCACCCCGCCTCCCTCCCAGACCCCCGGGATCGACGCGCCGCAGTGGAAGCATTCGCCGTCGGCCGCGATGCGGTTCTTCGTGACGATGAAGCCCCGGCGCTCGACGAGCGTCGTCGCGCAGTTCGGGCAGCGGGTGTTCTCCCATTGCCCGACGCCGCCGGGAACGTTGCCGGCGTAGACGAACCGCAGGCCCTCCTCCGATCCGATCTCGCACGCGCGGAGGAGCGTTCGCGCCGGAGTGGAGGGCGTCCCGTCCATCTTGTAGTCGGGATGGAACGCGGTCACGTGCCACGGCACGTCCTTCGACACGGAGGCGATGAAGCGCGCAGCGTCCCGGAGCTCCTCGTCGGAGTCGTTGAACCCGGGAATGACGAGCGTGAGGCATTCGAGCCAGAAGCCGAGGGCGTGGACCTTCCGGATCGAGTCGAGGACGTTGTCGAGCACGGCGCCGAGCTCCCGGTAGGGCTTGTCGCGCATCGACTTCAAGTCCACCTTGTAGAAGTCGACCCAGGGGCGGATGTACTCGAGGACCTCGGGCGTGCCGTTGCCGTTGGAAACGTACGCGCCCCGGAGCCCTTCCGCTTTCGCGGCCGAGAACACTTCGACTGCCCATTCGGACGTGATGAGCGGCTCGTTGTAGGTGGAGGCGAGGACCGGCGCGCCGAGCCGTTTCGCCGCGTCGACGAGATCGGAGGGTTCGACGTCCCGGGGCGGCGCGGTCGCGTCGGCGTCGCGGAGCGTCTGCGACGTGAACCAGTTCTGGCAGTACGCGCAGTGGAGATCGCAGCCGAGCATCCCGAAGGACAGCGCGAGGGCGCCGGGCATGACGTGGTTGAAGGGCTTCTTCTCGATCGGATCGCACTGGAGAGCGCCGACGTAGCCGCGCGGCACCTTGAGCGTTCCCTTCTCGTTGTACCGGACCTTGCAGACCCCGAGCGCGCCGTCGGGGATGGGGCAGCGATGGCCGCAGGCGAGACAGCGGAGACGGCCGTCGCCCAGATCGCGCACGAGCTCGGGAGCCGCCGGGACCGTGCGGGCCTTCAGGATCTCGCCGAGTGATGTCGTCGTCGCCGCCATGAGGACCTTCCGCCGCAAATCCTATGCCCGGCACGACCCCGCCGCATGCCGGGACCGCGCCGCGCGGGGCGGAATTCGGCGGGACGGCTTTCGGTTAGAATCTGCCGGTGAAAAAACTGGTCGCCCTCATGGTGGTTCTGTGTCCGCTGGCCGCCGCCGGACAGGGATCGACCGTCTTCGGCCTCGGCGCCGTCGTCCACCCCCTGAACCAGCACGACACGAACGACCTGAAGGACCAGGTCACGTTCGCCAACGGGCCCCGGATGGTGTCGGCCGACGGCGGAATCTGGTTCCTCGAATCCAACGCCGACCGGATCGCCTTCTTCCAGAGCGGCACGATCACCGAATGGCCGATCCGTTCGCATGGATATTCCGATCCGTATCGGTCGATCGGCGCGAATCCTTCGGATTTCGAGATCGACGGGACCGACGTCTGGTTCGTCGAGAACGGCACCAGCGGGATCGATCTGAACGAATCGGTCTTCGCGAAGCTCGACACCGTGACGAACCAGATGACGGAATGGATTCTCCCGGTCTCGAAGCCCGCCGGCTTCGTGCGGGAGCCGGACGGGACCGTCTGGATCGCGATGTCGCAGGGCTCGCTCGTGCACCTCGATCTGAACTCGCTGTCCATCCAGACTTTCCGCGGCGCGTTTTCCTTCGCGTATTCCGGGATCGTCGCCGGGCCGGACGGTTATCTCTACCTCACCGATTTCGGCAACAACCGGATCGTGCGCGTCGATCCGGCGACGCTCGTCGAGATCTCCTGGCAGCCCTTCGACCCCAACGTGGTGCACTCCGAACCGACGCAGCCGACGCTGGACGGAGCCGGGAACATCTACGTCGCCGAGGTCGTCTCGGGCGGCTCGATCGCCCGCCTCGACCCCGTGACCGGGGAATACGAACGGTTCGGCGCGGGCTATCTTCTCGATCCGACGCACTTCTTCCTGCAGGGGAACTTCATCTATGCGGTCGAGACGGACCCCGGCGGAGGCGACGGCCGGTTCGTCATCGTCGACAAGAACGCCGCGCCGAACCTGACGATCCAGACGATCCCCGTGACGGACACGCTCGTTCCGCCGACGACGCCGCTCGTGCCGGCGCGGGTCCGGACGACGACGCTCGTGCCCCTCACGTTCGCGAGCGCGGACGACCCGCCGGACAGCTCGATCGTCGCGAGCACGCCTGTGACGGGTATTTCGCGTTTCACGCTGCCGAGCGGCTCGCTCCTGCCGACGAGCACGTCGTACTCGATCCTCCCCGTCGGCGGCAAGATCGTTTCCGGGGTCCGTGGCGCTCTCGCCGAGTTCACGCTCCTGCCGGCCGGAAATCCGACCGACCTCGTCGTCCCGATGGCGATCGGCTCGAAGAGCGGAGCGATCAGGACCGATTTCACGCTGTACGACGGCACGGCGCCGACGGGATCGGTGATCGCGTCCTTCTTCGCGACGCCCGTGCCTCCGCCCGCCGAGAAGGCATACGGGGTCGGGCCCTCGACGACGCTCACCGTGACGGACGCGCTCGGCACCGGCGGGCTCAACGTGGGCGACGCCTTCGGCAGCGTCGTTTTCACGCCGACGCTCGCCGACGCTCCGAACACGCAGGCGATGACGCGCACCTACGTCGTCCGGGGCGACGGCGGGACCTACGGGTTCTCGGTCCCGGCGGAGCGATCGAGCTCGGGCCTCGCTCCCGGTTCGGCGGGAGCGCTCTTCCTGCAGACGCAGGCGGGCGAGACGTCGATCCTCGGGATCTATTCGCCGACGGGCGGGAGCGGCGTCGCGACGCTCCACGGACCCGACGGATCCGTGCGCGGGAGCTTTCCCTTCACGCTTCCCGCGAACAATCGCCAGGAGAGCAATCCGGCGTTCACCGCATTCGGAGTCGATCCGGAGAGCGGGGACTACGTCACCTTCGACATCGCGGCCGGCAACATCTTCCCGTACGCGGCTCTCTACGAGCAGACCGGCGACGCGGCGCTCGAGCTCCCGGTCGTCCCCGCCTCCGACTTCGTCTTTCCCGTCGCGGGCTCCGGTCCGGGGGCCGGCGGGACGGTCGTGAGCGAGCTCGTGTTCGCGAATCCGTCCGCGTCCCAGGCGGCGAGCGTCACGCTGGACTTCTTTCCCGCCACGTCCGCGGCGCCGTTCGCGACTCCGGTCTCGGTGCCGCCCGGCGGGACGACGATCGTCCGGTACGAGGACCCCTCGGCCGGCTTCGGCTCGGTCGTCGTGAAGAGCTCGCTTCCGATCGACGGGACGGCCCGATTCGCGAACCGGACGGCGGCGGGTGACTTCGCCTCGACCGCCCGCCCGGTCTCGTCGTCCTCGACGTCAGGCCGGTTCCTCGTCTCTTCCGACACCCGGCTCCACCGGACGCTCTTCCTGTACAACCGCGGGACGGCGGGGACGGTCCTCTTCACGTTCCGCGACGCGCACGGCGCGATCACGAAGCTGCAGGTCTCCGTCGGCGATCACCGGCTCCTCGTCCTCGGCAATGTCGGCACGCTGGTCGGCGCGGCCGGGGGACGAATCGAGTTCACCGGTTCGGCGGGGACGTCGCTGTACGGATGGCTCGCGGCGACGGACAACGTAACCGGCGACTCCGACGCCCAGGAAAGCTTGCCTCTAAGCCCTTAAGGGTGGTCGCGGCGATGCATCGAGCGATGCGGGCGCGTTCGCCGCGACCCGCGGCCTTAATGTACGCACCGGTACACCGCGGCCGCGGGTCGGGCGCCCGCATCCCACCTGGCTCGCGCCCCGCCGCGCCTCTGAATTGAGGTACCGACATCCGGTTCAGACGACTTCTAAGCCCGGTCTCTCCGTGCGCCGCTCGGAGCGTCGGCGAGAAGTCCTGCGGTTGCCCGCTCTTCTAAGGCAGCGACTCGTGACCGAGCGGCTCCTTGACTCGTCCGACGTACACCGTCGTGTCGTACTCCATCGTGACGAAGCCGTCTTCCGCCGTATTCCGGAAGAGCCGTTCGAGGTCCGCGAGCATCGGACCGTGGCGCGGATCCTCCGGCGGAGGCGTGTAGGACGAGGAGAGAACGCGCGCCCGGAGCCCCTCTTCGTCGAACGTCTGCCGGTTCGGGAGAGTGAATCGTCTCCAGGGCCCGGGTCGGAAGAACGACTCGAACACGTCCTCGCCGAGATTTTTGTGGTCCACCGCGCCGTAGTCGGTGCCGTGGCGGCGAAGAAGCGCCTCGTACCCTTCGAGGAACGCGCTCCCTCCGGTCTTCCGGTCGTTCCAGATCAGGGCGACGGTTCCGGGGGGACGCAGGATGCGCGCGAATTCGACCCGCGCCGCTTCCCGGTCGAACCAGTGGAAGGCCTGTCCCGCGGCGACGAGATCGACGCTTTTCGGCGGGAGCGTCGTCGCTTCCGCGCTTCCCTCGACGCTCCGGAACAGGGGACGTTCGCCGAGCGCCTCCTCCGCGGCGGCGCGCATCTTCGCGTTCGGCTCGACCGCGTGGACTTCTTGGCCGGCATCGAGAAAAACCCGGGTCAGGATCCCGGTTCCGGAGCCCACGTCCGCGATCGAATGCGCGGGGCGGAGCCCCGCTTCGCGCTGGAGCAGCGGGATCAGTCCTTCCGGATAGCCGGGGCGCGAGCGGACGTAGGCATCGACCCTTCCCGAGAAGCGCCCCCTGGGATCGGGACGCCCGGAATCGCTCATCGGTCCCCTTCCTGCGACGCGGCGACGAGATCGTCGAGGAGCGACGACGCGCCGATCCGGAACCGTTCGGGCGTGGCTCCTTCTCCCCCGCGAATCGTGCGCGCGAGATCGAAGAACGCGAAGGCGTCCTCTCGCCGCCGGATCCCGCCCGACGCCTTGACGCCGACACGTCTTCCGAAGCGGGCTTCGGCGTCCCGCGCGGCCTCGAGGAGGACGCGGACGGCTTCGACCGTCGCGCCCGCCGCGATCGTCCCGGTCGAAGACTTCACGAAGTCGGCCCCGGCCGCGATCGCGATTTCCGCGGCGCGCCGGATCCGCTCTCCGGAGAGGAGCTCTCCGGTCTCGAGGATCACCTTCAGCGTCGTCCCGCCGCACGCCGCGCGGATCGCGGCGACGTCATCGGCGACCCGGCGCTCCTCGCCGCGCCGGAACGCGCCGCGGTCGATCGGCGCGTCGATCTCGTCGGCACCCTCGCCGGCGGCGCGGCGCACCTCTTCGAGCCTCTCGGAGAGCGGCGCTCCGCCGGAAGGGAAGTCTCCGGCGGCGGCCGCCACGCGGACCGCCGATCCGAGGAGCTCCCGGCGCGCGGCGGAAACGAACCGCGGGAGGACGCAGACGGCCGCGGCCGCGGGAGCCCCCGGCGACGGGGCCGCCGCGCGGCGGCAAAGCGCCGCGATCGTCGCCGCCGTGTCGTCCTCGCGGAGCGATGTGAGGTCCAGAAGGGCGATCACGGCGAACGCTCGCGCGGCGGAAGCATCCGCCGCCGGAATCGGGCCGGCCATCGGCGTCGAGCTTACTCCGGCTCTCCGCCCGCGAGAGGAAACACTTCGAGCTCCCGATGGATCGCGCCGGAAGGGGTCAGCGTGCTCGCATAGAGCGAGAACGCCCTCACGGTCCAGCGCGCGGTCGAAAACGGCTCGCGGCGCGCGATCCATTCCCGGACCGCCGCTCCGCGGGTTCCATCGAGGCGGGCGATCGTCAGATGCGGCGAGAAGCGCTTCTCCTCTGCCGCGACCGCTCCTTCGAGACGCCTTTCGACGGCGTCGTGGAGCTCCTCGAGAGGCGCGGCGGGGGAGAGCCCGATCCAGAGCACGCGCGGTGCGCGGAAGGAGGGGAAGACCCCGAATCCCCGGGCCGCGAGCTCGAACGATCGGCCGCCCGCTCCCCGGAGGCGGCCGGCGATCTCCGGGACGGCGTCGACGGGCACCGAACCGAGGAATCGGAGCGTCACGTGGAGCTGTCCGGGACGCGTCCATTTCGCCGCGGCGAGGTCCCGGGCGATTTCTCCGAGCGCCTCGCGGACCTCGCCCGGCGGATCGACCGCGACGAACAGCCTGGCCGATCCGCCGCTCATCGGCTTCGGCGGGGGGGAACGCCGCGGGAACGGCGCGCCGTCTCCGCCGGCTCCGGCCGGCGCGCGGGCGGTCCCTGCCGGGGAGCGCTCCGGGCGGAGCCGGACGGGCCGTAGACGACGCGCGCGAGGAAGAGCCCCGACGGGGGAGCCGTCCAGCGGGCGGGCTCCCGGGAGGGGCGCGCGAGGAGGGCGGCGATCGCGTCGGGCGCGAGGTTACCCCGCCCGACCTCGACCAGAGTCCCGGTCATCCGCCGGATCATCTTCCAGAGGAAGTGCGACGCCACGACGCGGATCAGGATCTTCGTGCCGCTCTCGGCCGCCTCGCAGCTTTCGACGCGCACCCGCGTGGAGGTCTGCCCGGCGGGGTTCTCGCAGAAGGACGAGAAATCGTGGTCTCCGGCAAAGAGCGCGGCCGCGCGGCGCATCGCTTCGACGTCCAGCGCGTCCCGGACCCACCAGACGAACGGCTTCTCGAAGGCGGTCCGCACCGTCGAGATGCGGTATTCGTATTCGCGCGAGACCGCGTCGTGGCGGGCGTGGAACGCCGGGTCGGCCTCCTCGGCGGAGAGCACGTTGACGTCGGCGGGGAGAGCGTCGTTGATGCCGTACCGGATCTCGAGTCCGGCGAGGCGCTTCGAGGCGCGGAAATTCGCGACCTGGGCGAGCGCGTGGACGCCGGCGTCCGTCCGGCCGGCGCCGGTCATCCGAACCGGCTCCCCGAAGAGCCCCGACGCCGCCCGTTCGAGGACGGCCGCGACCGTCCGGTCGGTGTTCTTCTGCGTCTGCCATCCCCGATAACGGGTGCCGTCGTATTCGACGGTCAGCTTGTAGTTCGGCATCGGCTCTCCACCCTATATCGGATTCAAATCCGAAATCCGAATATCGAAACTCGAAACAAACTCGAAATCCGAATGACCGAAACGAGCGCGCCTTTCGTCGCGTACGCCGGGGCGCGAGCCAATTCGAAACGAGTCGTGCGTTCGTCGAGACGACGAATTCTCCTCCGGCGCGTGAATTGCACGTCGGTCCGCGAGATGATGCGTCGCGTGAATCTCCGATCCTCTGGTCTGAGGGTGGTCGCGAGTCGACCTGCGCGACGGTTGAGCCGGACCAGCCAGGCGGGAGTGCGGGAGCGGCCGGTGGCCTCCGCCCGAGCTGCGAGGGAGCGCCGCGAGGGGCGTTCTCGCGAACATCGGCGCGGCGATTCGTCGGGCCTTTCGCGGCGTGACGAAGTCTCGCGCAATCGCTGCGCGAGACGGCTCGCGCCGCGGGAGCGGGAGCGTCGGCGAGGGGGTGGCGGCGGCGCGGTCGAGTCGCTCGTTCGGCGAGCCGCGCTGCCGTCACGCGCTCCGGTTCCCCGAGCCAGCTCCCGCGACGTGCCATGGATACCCTGACGCACGGCCTCGCCGGGGCCCTTCTCGGCCGCGCGGGCTCCGGAGAAGGGTCGGCGCGCGCCATCGTGGCGACGGCTGCGGTCGCGGCGATGTTCCCGGACCTCGACGCTTTCTTTCTCCCCGGCTCCTGGTTCCGGCTCGGAGACACGATGAGCTATCTCCGCTACCACCGCGGCGTGACGCATTCGTTCGTGCTCGCGCCGCTCTTCGCGGCGGCGATTGCCCTCGCCATGCGGGCGATCGGGCGGCGCACGCCGTTGCGCGTCCTGTTCGCGGCGGCCCTGGCGGGGATCGTGAGCCACATCCTCTTCGACTGGATCACGTCCTACGGCACGATGTTCTTCGCCCCGCTGTCGTGGCACCGGTACGCGCTCGACTGGGTGTTCATCCTCGATCCGTTCTTCACGGGGATCCCGGTCGCGGCGCTCATCCTCTCCCTGGTCGTGCGGGGCCGCGGACAGCTCGTGGGGGTCGTCGGCGCGGCCGCTCTCTTCGGCTACGTCGGGTTCTGCGCCGCGATGCATCGGCAGGCGGTCGGCGCCGCGCGCCGGCTCTTTCCGGCGGCCGACGTGGCGGCCCTCCCCCAGCCTCTCTCTCCGCTGCGGTGGATGCTCGTCGCGGATCGCGGCGACCGGGTCGATGTCGCCTATGTGCGGCTGGGGGGCGGAGGCGCCCCGTCCCCCTCCCTCGTTCCCGGGCGGCGGCCCGGGGTGCTCGAGACGCTCCGGACGGCCTATGCTCCTCCGCGGTCGGCCCCGATCGAGCGGTTCGCGACCGAGGAGGCCGATCGCCGCGTCGTCGCCGCGCGCCGGTTTCCCGACGTCGCCGCGTGGCAGCGTTTCGCCCGGTTCCCGATCGCCGACGTCGAGGCCCTTCCCGGGGGCGGCGCCCGGGTGACCTTCACGGATCTCCGCTTCCGCGGCCCGTGGGGGCGGCCGGCCTTCCAGTACGAGGTGCTGCTGTCGCCCGACGGCCGGGAACGCACCGCGGGATTCGTGCGGATGTTCGTCACGCAGGACGAAACCCGGAGAAAGTAGCTGGCGCGGCGATACATCGAGCCGGACGGGCGCGTGCGCCGCGACCCGCGGCCTTAACGTACGCTCCGGTACGCCGCGCCGCCCTGGTCGGTCACTCCGCTCCTTCGGGGTCGCATGCTGGCGCTGCGGCTTCGACGCGGCGGAATTCATCTCTCCGCAAGGTTTCGTCTCGGGATCTCTTCGCGCCGGTTGCGTGAAGAGCTTGCATCGCCGGAGAGACGGGATATTCTTGCGCCGAGGAAACCCGGGTTCTCGTCCTCTCGGTGGTTCGTGGATTTTCGAGAGGGTGCCAAGCGCGCGTGAGTTCGAAGACCGTTTCGATACACCTGTCTCGTTCGCGATATCGCCGCGTACCCCCCGGCACGCTTTCCGCGACAGCTTCTCGACGTTCTCCGGAAAAGGGGATCGGGGGAAATTCTTTCCCCCGGGTCAGATGCTAGAAGAACTGCCGCAGCGAAGCGGAGGCGCGCGAAGCGCCCGCGAAGCAGGTTTTTCGCCCGAGCTCCGCGAGCGTCGAAAAGGCGACGTGTAGATGCAGATCTTCCACCGCAGCACCAACTTTCTCGCGAAGCTCTCGATCTTCGGCTCTCTCTTCATCGTGGCCGGGCTCGCCGGCGCGGCCTGGGAGATCTACATGTCTCCCTGGACGACGCAGGTCGACACGCCGAAGGAGCAGCCGGTCCCGTTCTCGCACGAACATCACGTGCGCGGCCTCGGCCTCGACTGCCGGTACTGCCACACGTCGGTCGAGACGAGCTCCTACGCCGGGATCCCGCCGGTGAAGACGTGCATGACGTGCCATTCGCAGATCTGGACGAACGCGGGGATCCTGGAGCCGGTGCGGGCGAGCTACCGGACCGGCCGGCCGATCTCCTGGACGCGGGTGCACGATCTCCCTGAGTTCGTGTATTTCAACCACAGCATCCACGTCGCGAAGGGGATCGGGTGCGCCTCGTGCCACGGCCGGGTCGACGAGATGCCCATCACGTGGCAGGTCAATTCGCTCTACATGCGGTGGTGCCTGGACTGCCATCGCGACCCGAAGCCGTTCCTCCGTCCGCGCGACCAGATCTTCAACATGGACTACGTCCCGCCCGTGGACCAGGCCGCGCTCGGCGAGCGCCTCGCGAAGGAGTATCACCTGCTCGAGACGTCCCAGATGATCGACTGCGTGACGTGCCACCGATGAACGAGCGGCGGCCGATCGACCTCGACGCGGCGCGCGCGAAGCTCTCCGCGGCCGGGGGTCCGGAATACTGGCGCGGCCTCGAGGAGCTCGCGGAGACCGACGAATTCCGCGACCTGCTCGCCCGCGAGTTCCCCGAGAACGCGGAGCAGTGGGCCGCGGACCCCGTCTCGCGGCGGCGTTTTCTCCAGCTGATGAGCGCCTCGCTCGCGCTCGCCGGCCTCGCCGCCTGCACCCGGCAGCCGGAAGAGAAGATCGTGCCCTACATCGATCAGCCCGAGGAGATCGTTCCCGGCAAGGCCCCTCTTCTTCGCGACGGCCGTGCCCTGGCGCGGCCACGCGATGCCCGTCCTCGCGGAGAGCCACATGGGCCGACCGACGAAGATCGAGGGAAACCCGCAGCACCCGTCGTTTCCCGCGGCGGGACCGATCTGTTCATGCAGGCGTCGATCCTGAACCTCTACGATCCCGACCGCGCGCAGGTCGTCAAGCACGAGGGCACGATCGCGAGCTGGGAGAGCTTCGTCGCCGCGCTCGCGCCGCTTCTCGCGGCGCAGCGCGCCTCGGGGGGCGCCGGGCTCCGGCTCCTGTCGGGCGCCGTCACCTCCCCGACGCTCGGCGCGCAGATCCAGTCGCTGCTCGCGGCGATGCCCGCCGCGCGGTGGCACCGCTGGGACGCGATTCCCGGAGACGCGCGGCGGGTCTTCGCCCGGACGGCCTTCGGGCGCGACGTCGCCTGCCGGTTCCGGTTCGACCGCGCGCGCGTGATCCTCTCGCTCGACGCCGACTTCCTCTGCGGCGATGCGGGCAGCGTCCGCTACGCGGCGGATTTCGCCTCCGGGCGCCGCGCCCGCCGCGACCGCTCCGACCTCTCCCGGGTGTACGTCGTGGAATCGACGCCGTCGCTCGTCGGCGCTTCGGCCGACCACCGGCTCGCGGCGCGGCCGGCGGTCGTCGGCGCCGTCGCGGCGGCGGTGGCGGCGGCCGTCGGCGCGGGCGGCGGCGGGGCTCCGGACCTCTCCCCGGAGGCCGCGAAATTCGCCGCCGCCGTCGCGAAGGAGCTCTCCGCGCACCGCGGAGCTTCGGCCGTCGTCGCCGGCGAAGGCCAGCCGCCGGAGGTGCACGCGCTCGCGCACGCGATCAACCGGGCGCTCGGCAACGTCGGGACGACCGTCGATTACACGGAGCCGGTCGAGGTCGATCCGGTCGTCCAGCTCGATTCCCTGAAGGACCTCGTCGGCGAGATGAACGCCGGCCGCGTGCAGCTCCTCGTGATTCTCGGCGGCAATCCGGTCTTCACCGCGCCGGCGGATCTCGATTTCCGGAGCGCGCTGAGGAAGGTCCCGGGAACGGTGCGTCTGGGACTCTGGGAGGACGAGACCTCCGAATGGTGCCGCTGGAACGTCCCGCTGACGCACGCGCTCGAGTCGTGGAGCGACTCCCGCGCCTTCGACGGGACGATCACGATCGGCCAGCCCCTGATCGCGCCGCTCTACCAGGCAAAATCCGAGCACGAGCTCCTCGCCGCGCTCTCCGGGGCTCCCGACCGGACGAGCCACGACGTCGTCAAGGAATACTGGAGGGCGGCGGCACGCCGGGGGAGATTTCGACGCGTTCTGGCGCAGGTCGCTCCACGACGGGTTCGTCGCCGGTACGGCGCTCCCCGCGATCGACGTTCCGGCGGCGGCACCGGCGGCGCCCTCCGCCGCTTCCGCGGCTCGGGTTCCGGGCTCGACGTGATTTTCCGTCCCGATCCGACGATCTGGGACGGCGAATGGGCGAACAACGGCTGGATGCAGGAGCTGCCGAAGCCCCTCACCAGGCTGACGTGGGACAACGCGATCCTCGTGTCGCCGGCGACGGCGGCCCGGCTCGGCATCGCCCCGCAGGACGTCGTCTCGGTCGCCGGGAGGGACGATCGGTCCGCGGTCCGGTGTAGGTCCTCCCCGGGCAGCCCGACGACGTGCTGACGATCCCGCTCGGCTACGGGCGCCGGCGGACCGGGCGCGTCGGCCGGGGCGCGGGCTTCGACGCCTTCGCGCTCCGCGGCTCGGGATCGCTCTGGACGCTCACGGGGGCCGCGGCCGCGAAGACCGGCGCGCGCTCGGCGCTGGCCTCGGTCCAGATCCACAACACGATGGACGGCCGCCACCTCGTGCGCGCGGCGACGGTCGCCCAGTTCCGCCGCGATCCCGAGTTCGCGAAGCGCCTCGAGGAGGATCCCGAAAAGAGCGACTCGCTCTATCCCGCGTTTCCGACCGAGCTCCCCGGCAAGGAGCCGGCCTGGGGCATGTCGATCGACCTGAACACCTGCATCGGCTGCAACGCCTGCGTCGTCGCGTGCCAGGCGGAAAACAACATCCCGGTCGTCGGCAAAGAGCAGGTCGCTCCGCGGCCGCGAGATGCACTGGATCCGCGATCGACCGCTATTTCCAGGGCGGGCTCGAGAATCCGAAGATGCACTTCGAGCCGGTCCCCTGCATGCACTGCGAGAAGGCGCCCTGCGAGATCGTCTGCCCCGTCGGCGCGACCGTCCACAGCCACGAGGGACTGAACGAGATGATCTACAACCGCTGCGTCGGGCACCCGCTACTGCTCGAACAACTGCCCGTACAAGGTCCGCCGCTTCAACTTCCTCCAGTATTCCGACACGAAGACGCCGAGCCTGCGGCTGCAGCAGAACCCCGACGTGACGGTGCGGAGCCGCGGCGTGATGGAGAAGTGCAGCTACTGCGTGCAGCGGATCGCCGGCGCCCAGCATCGAGGCGGAGAAGAAGAACCAGCCGATCCGCGACGGCGAGATCCAGACCGCCTGCCAGCAGGCGTGCCCCGCGCGGCGCGATCGTGTTCGGCGACATCCACGACCGCGAGAGCCGCGTCTCGGCTCAAGGCGGAGCCGCTCAACTACGGTCTGCTGACGGAACTGAACACCCGGCCCGCGCACGACGTACCTGGCGAAAGTGCGGAACCCGAATCCGGAGCTCGGCGGCGAATCATGAAGCGGCCGGACTGACGCGTTGCAGAGCGCCGATCCGGCATCGAACGTCGCTCGGAATTCCTGCAAGCACCAAATTCCAAAAGCTTCGAAGATCCGATCAGAAACCGATCGGAATGGATCCCGTGAATTCGTTGATTCGATCATTCGAACTTCTTTGAAATCTGGAAATTGGGACTTGGTCTCATGCGAGTGGCACGAGCATGAGCGATCTCCGAGCGTACCGCGACTCGCGGCACCTGGACCGGGCATCCGTCGAGCGTCCGGAAGATCAGCTCGATCGCGCTGCCCGGAGACGCCGAAGCAGTGGTGGTCGGCTTCGGGCTCGCCTTCCTGCTCCTGATGATGCTCCTCGCCGCCGTCGGCTGGCTGTTCCTCAAGGGCGTCGGCATCTGGGGCATCAACATCCCGGTCGCGTGGGGCTTCGCGATCATGAACTTCGTCTGGTGGATCGGGATCGGGCATGCCGGGACGCTGATCTCGGCGATCCTGCTCCTCCTGCACCAGGAATGGCGCGACGTCGATCAACCGCTTCGCCGAGGCGATGACGCTCTTCGCCGTCGCCTGCGCGGGGCTGTTTCCCGCTCCTGCACCTCGGCCGGCCCTGGGTGTTCTACTGGCTCTTCCCCTATCCCGACACGATGCGCCTGTGGCCGCAGTTCCGCAGCCCGCTCGTGTGGGACGTCTTCGCGGTCTCGACCTACGCGACCGTGTCGCTCCTCTTCTGGTTCGTCGGGCTGCTGCCCGATCTCGCGACGCTGCGCGACCGCGCCCGACGGCGTCCGGCGAAGATCGTCTACGGCATCCTCGCGCTGGGCTGGCGCGGCTCGGCCACGCCACTGGCACCGCTACGAGACGGCCTACCTGCTGCTCGCGGGGCTGGCGACGCCGCTCGTCGTCTCGGTGCACAGCGTCGTGTGCCTTCGACTTCGCGGTCGCGATCGCTCCCGGGCTGGCACTCGACGATCTTCCCGCCGTACTTCGTCGCGGGCGCGATCTTTCCGGCTTCGCGATGGTCCTGACGCTCGTCGATCCCGCTGCGCGCGTTCTACGGGCTCGAGGACTTCATCACGATGCGGCACCTCGAGAACATGGCCAAGGTGCATGCTCGCGACCGGGCTGATCGTGGCCTACGGCTACGCGGTCGAGGCGCTTCATGGCGTGGTACAGCGCGGATTCCGCCGAGCAGTTCCTCTCGAAAAACCGCGCTTTCGGGCCCTACTGGCCGGCGTACTGGGCGCTCATTCTCTGCAACGTTCTGCGGTCCAGCTCCTCTGGTTCCGCCGGATCCGGACGCGGCCGTGGCTCCTCTTCGTGCATCTCGCTCGTCATCAACGTCGGCATGTGGCTCGAGCGCTTCATGATCGTGGTCGTTTCCCTGCGCGCGACTTCCTGCCGTCGATCTGGGGCTCGTACCACGGGACGGGCTGGGACTGGGCGACGTTCATCGGCTCGATCGGCCTCTTCCTCTCGCTCCTGTTCCTCTTCGTCCGCTTCCTGCCGGTGATCTCGATCGCGGAGATGCGGTCGCTCGTCGACGAGACGGAGGGGCGCGAATGAGGCGCACCGGCCGTCCGCCGATCTACGGGATGCTCGCGGAGTTCGAGGACAAGGAGCGGCTGCTCGAGGCGGCGCGGACGGCGAGCGGCGCCGGCTACCGTGCGCTGGACGCCTACACCCCGCTTCCGGTCGAGGGACTCGCCGACGCGATCGGGTTCCACCACACGCGCCTGCCGCTGGGTCGTCTTCACGGGAGGCGCGATCGGCGCGCTCGGCGGGTTCGGCATGCAGTTCTACGCCGCGGCCGTGAGCTATCCCTTGAACGTCGGCGGCCGCCCGCTGAACACCTGGCCCTCTTTCGTCCCGATCACGTTCGAGCTGACGATCCTCGGGGCATCGCTCTTCGCGGTCTTCGGGCTGCTCGCGCTGAACGGCCTTCCGACGCCCTACCATCCGCTCTTCAACGTCGGACGGTTCGAGCTCGCCTCGCGCGAGGCGCTGTTCCTCTGCATCAAATCGAAGGACGCGAAATTCGACCGCGGAGAGACGCGCGCGTTCCTCGAGTCGCTCGGCCCGAAGGGCGTGTGGGAGGTGCCGTGGTAGGGCGCCGTCTGGAAAGCCCGGTCGTGAGGCGCCGTTTCGCCCTCGCCGCTCTGGCGGCGGCGGCCGCCGTCGGGTGCCGGCAGGACATGTTCAACCAGCCGAAGGTTCGTCCGCTCCAGGCGAGCACGTTCTTCGCGGACGGGCGCGCGTCGCGCCCGCTCCCGGAGGACACCGTCGCTCGAGGCGATCTTCGCGCCGACGAGCTGCTCGCGACCGGGAGGATCGGCGGCGTCGTCGCCGACGAGTTCCCGTTTCCGATCACGAAGGCGATCCTCGACCGGGGACAGCAGCGTTTCGACATCTTCTGCTCGCCCTGCCACGGCCGGACCGGGTACGGCGACGGGATGATCGTGCAGCGCGGATTCAAGGCCCCGCCCTCGTTTCACAGCGACCGCCTCCGGCAGGCGCCGGCAGGCCACTTCTTCGACGTGATGACGAACGGGTTCGGCGTCATGTACGACTACCGCAGCCGCGTTCCCCCCGATGACCGCTGGGCGATCGCCGCCTACATCCGCGCGCTGCAGCTCTCGCAGCACGCGAGCGCCTCCGATCTCGACGCCGCGAAGGCGGCAGAAACCGCCCGGGCGGCGGCCGCGCATCCTTCGGGAACGGCGAAGAAATGAGCGCCGCCTCCGTCCGCCGCGCGCCGCCGGGAGTCGTCCTCGGAATCGGGATCGCCGGGGTCGTCGTGTGCGCGATCGGCGCGTTCTTCGACCCGGTGCAGTTCTTCCGTTCGTATCTCCTCGGCTGGCTGCTCTGGGTCGGGGTGGCGGTCGGCTGCCTCGCGATCCTGATGCTGTACCACATGGTCGGCGGGCGCTGGGGCTTCCTGATCCGCAGGATCCTGGAGGCGGCCACCCGGACGCTGCCGCTCCTCGCCGTGCTGTTCCTGCCGGTCGGCTTCGGCGCGAAGAAGCTCTTCGTGTGGGCGCGTCCCGAGGCGGTGCGCGCGGACCCCGTCCTCATGGCGAAGGCGGTGTACCTCAACGTGCCGTTCTTCTGGATCCGCGCGGCGATCCTCTTCGGGGTGTGGATCGGGCTCGCGTCCCTGCTGAACCGGCTGTCGGCCGAACAGGACGCCACGGACGACCCGCTGATCGGCCTGAAGCTCCAGCGGATCTCGGCGCCCGGGCTCGTCCTCTACGCGGCGACGACGTTCTTCGCCTCGGTCGACTGGCTGATGTCGCTCGATCCGCACTGGTACTCGTCGATCTTCGGCATGGCGTTCATGGTCGGGCACGGGCTCTCGGCAATGGCCGTCGTGCTCCTCGCCGTCCGGTTCCTCGCGGACACGGAGCCGTTCTCGCGCGCGACTTCCCGCTTCGTCTTCCGCGATCTCGGGAATCTCCAGTTCATGTTCCTGATGCTCTGGGGATACATGACGTTCTCCCAGCTCATCATCGTCTGGTCCGGAAACCTCCCGTCGGAGATTTCCTGGTATCTTCCGCGGCTCCACACCTCGTGGAAGTTCGTGTCGCTCTTCATCCTCCTTTCCTACTTCGGCGCACCCTTCCTGCTTCTCCTGTCGCGCCGGATCAAGGAGGACATCCGTTTCCTGTCCGCGGTCGCGGCCTGGGTGCTCGCGATGCGCGTGATCGACATGATCTGGCTCGTCGAGCCGAACTTCCACGCGGCGGGAATCTCGTTCCACGTCCTCGATTTCGCCGCTCCCGTCGGGATCGGAGGGATCTGGACGGCGTTCTTCCTGCGGGAGCTCGGGCGGCGCCCGCTTCTCGCGCTCCACGATCCGCGGATGGAGCTCGCGATGGAGGCGCACCATGGCTGAGAAGGACCCCCGATCCGCCGGCAGGTCCCGCCGAAGGGCGCGCCCACCAGGAAAGCGACATCCGCGTCGGCGCGGTCGTGGGGTTCGGGATCGGGCTCGTCCTCGTCGTCGTGGCCGTGGGAGTGGCGACGCACTTCGGCCTCTCGATCGCGGACCACCGGCCGGCGCCGGGCACGGCGGAGCGATCGCCGCTCGCCGAGGAGCGCCTTCCGCCCGAGCCGCGCCTCCAGGCCGCTCCGCCGGCCGACATGAAGGCCTTCCGCGCGCACGAGGACGCGATCCTGAATTCCGCGGGATGGGTGGACGAGGCCGCCGGCGTCGCGCACATCCCGATCGAGGACGCGAAGACGCTGCTGCTCGAGAGCGGGCTGCCCGTCGCGGGGACGAAGCCGTGAAGCGGATCCTCGCCCTCTTCCTCGCGGCGGCGGCGCCGGCCGCCGCCTTCGGGCAGACACCGGCCGCCTCGATCGGAACGCCCGCTACCGAGGCGCAGAGCGCGCTCGCGGACGTCTCGATCGAACAGAGGCTCGGCGCCCGCCTTCCGCTCGACGCGGCGTTCCGCGACGAGGCCGGACGCCCGGTTCGTCTCGGAGAGCTGTTCGGCCGGCGTCCGGTGCTCCTGGCTTTCGTGTATTACGAGTGCCCGATGCTCTGCTCGTACGTCGAATCGGGGACGCTGAAAGCGATGCGAGCGATGTCGTTCACGGCCGGACGGGAGTTCGATTTCGTGACGATCAGCATCGACCCGGCGGATCTGCCGAAGATCGCGTCCGCGAAGCGGCTCGACTTCCTTCGTCAGTACGGGCGCCCGGGCGCGGACGCGGGCGTTCGCTACCTGACGGGGACCGCGGAATCGATCGCCGCCGTCACGCGCGCGGCCGGATTCCGTTATGACCGCGACCCGGAGACGAAGGGCTTCTCCCACGCCGCGGGCATCATGCTCGCCACGCCCGACGGGCGCCTCTCGAAATACTTCTACGGAATCGAATATTCGGCGCGGGACCTGAAGCTCGCGATGATGGAGGCGTCGAGCGCGCGGATCGGGTCCCCCGTGGACCGCGTGATCCTCTACTGCTCGCACTGGGATCCCCGGACCGGCAAGTACGGGGTCGTCGTGATGCGGGTGATCCGTCTCGGCGGGCTCGCCACGGTCGCCTCGATCGGACTGTTCATGGCGGTCATGATCCGCCGCGACCGCCGGAGGAAACGGCCGTGATGCTCGCGATCGAGTTCCCTCTCTTTCCGCCGCGCGCGTCGACCCTCGCGGGATCGGTCGACACGCTCTATTTCGTTCTGCTCGGGGTCACGGCGTTCTTTTCGACGCTCATCTTTCTCTGCATCCTCTATTTCGCGGTGAAGTACCGGCGCCGCTCGGAGGACGAACAGCCCCCCGACATCCACGGGTCGCTCAAGCTCGAGATCGTGTGGACGGCGATCCCGCTCCTGATCGTGATCGGGCTCTTCATCGGCGGCGTGCGGATCTTCTACGCCGGTTCGCGCCCGCCGGCGAACTCGATGCGGATCTACGTCGTCGGCAAGCAGTGGATGTGGAAGATCCAGCACCCGGAAGGCAAGAGCGAGATCGACGAGCTGCACGTTCCTGTCGGCGTGCCGGTCCGGCTGCTGATGACGTCGGAGGACGTCATCCACGACTTCTCGATCCCCGCCTTCCGGATCAAGCGCGACGTGCTGCCGGGTCGCTACACGACCGAGTGGTTCCAGGCGACGAAAACCGGCGACTTCCATCTCTTCTGCGCCCAGTACTGCGGCACGAACCATTCGGCGATGGTCGGGCACGTCGTCGTCATGGATCCCGCCGATTTCCAGAAATGGCTCGCCGAGGGGCCGCAGCCTCCGACGATGGCCGACGCGGGCGCGCGCCTCTTCGCGAAGCTCAACTGCGCGACCTGCCATGCCGACCCGGCGAAGGCTCCGCGCCTCGCGGGGGCGTTCGGGTCCTCCGTTCCGCTCGCCGACGGCGGGTCGATTTTCGCCGACGAGGGTTACCTGCGCGAGTCGATCCTCGCGCCCCGGAGCCGGATGGTCGCCGGCTACCCGGCGACGATGCCGGCGTACCAGGGACAGCTCTCGGAATCGCAGGTGCTCGAGCTGATCGCCTACCTGAAATCGCTTCCCGGGAAAGGAGAGGCCCGATGAGCGTCGCCCTGGCGCAGCCCGAGCGCCCCGACTACCTGAACGACGGCTACGGGATCAAGTCGTGGCTCCTCACGCGCGACCACAAGCGGATCGCGCTCCTCTACCTCGCGTCGATCACGCTCTTCTTCTTGCGTCGGCGGGATCTTCGCACTGCTCATCCGGCTCGAGCTCCTCACGCCGGCGGGCGACCTCGTGAGCTCGCAGACCTACAACAAGCTCTTCACGATGCACGGCGTGATCATGGTCTTCTTCTTCCTGATCCCGTCGATCCCCGCCGTGCTCGGCAACTTCCTGATCCCCCTGATGATCGGCGCGCGCGACCTCGCGTTCCCGCGTTTGAATCTCCTCTCCTGGTACGTCTACGTCGTCGGAGGCGTCTTCACGCTGACGGCCGCGATCACCGGCGGCGTCGACACGGGATGGACGTTCTACACGCCGTACAGCTCGACGTACGCGAACTCGCACGTCGTCCTGACGGTCGTCGGCGTCTTCATCGCCGGCTTCTCGTCGATCCTCACCGGGCTGAACTTCATCGTCACGATCCACAAGATGCGCGCGCCGGGGCTGACCTGGTTCCGGCTGCCGCTCTTCGTCTGGGCGCACTACGCGACGAGCATGATCATGGTCCTGGGCACGCCCGTGCTCGCGATCACGCTCGTCCTGGTCGGCCTCGAGCGGATCTTCCGGATCGGGTTCTTCGACCCGCACATCGGCGGCGACCCCCTCCTCTTCCAGCATCTCTTCTGGTTCTACTCGCACCCGGCCGTGTACATCATGATCCTCCCGGCGATGGGCGTCGTCAGCGAGATCATCACGTGCTTCTCGAGGAAGCGGATATTCGGCTACGGCTTCATCGCGTTTTCGAGCGTCGCGATCGCGGTCCTCGGATTCCTCGTGTGGGGTCACCACATGTTCGTCTCGGGCCAGTCGGTCGCGGCGGGCGTGATCTTTTCGGGCCTCTCGTTCCTGGTCGCGATTCCGTCGGCGATCAAGGTCTTCAACTGGACCGCGACGCTCTACAAGGGCTCGATCTCGTACCAGACGCCGATGCTCTATGCGTTCGGGTTCATCGGCCTCTTCACGATCGGCGGGCTGACGGGGCTCTTCCTCGCCACGCTCGGCGTCGACGTCCACGTGCACGACACCTACTTCGTCATCGCGCACTTCCACTACATCATGGTCGGCGGCGCGGTGATGGGATATCTCGGCGGCATCCACTTCTGGTGGCCGAAGATCTCCGGGCGAATGTACCCGGAATGGTGGGGAAGGGTCGCCGCGGTCGTCGTCTTCCTCGGCTTCAACCTGACGTTCTTCCCGCAGTTCATCCTCGGGTATCTCGGGATGCCGCGCCGGTACCATGCGTACCCCCCGGAATTCCAGGTGCTGAACGTGATGTCGACCGCGGGCGCTTCGATCCTCGGCATCGGATACCTCCTGCCGCTCGTCTATCTCACCTGGTCGATGCGGTACGGCCCGAAAGCCCCGGCCAACCCCTGGCGCGCGAAGGGCCTCGAATGGGAGACGACCTCGCCGCCGCCGACCGGGAACTTCCTGGAAACGCCGATCGTCACGGAGGAGGCGTACGCCTATGCCGCGCCGAGGCCCGGACATGTCTGAGCCGTCGATGGCTCGCGAATCGTATGCGCTCGCGCACCAGTTCGACGACGCGGCGCAGCAGCGCGAGGCGGGAGTCCTCGGCATGTGGACGTTCCTCGTGACGGAGATCCTCTTTTTCGGCGGCATGTTCGCCGGCTACACGGTGTACCGAAGCCTCTATCCGAACGCGTTCCAGGCGGGAAGCCACGCGATGAATCTCACGATCGGGAGCGTGAACACCGCCGTCCTGATCCTCTCGAGCCTCACGATGGCGCTCGCCGTCCACGCGTCGCAGACCGGGCGCAAGAAGTCGCTCGTCGCGTATCTTTCGGTCACCATGCTCTTCGGCCTGATGTTCCTGGGTTTCAAGGCGATCGAATGGACGGCGGAATTCCGGGAGCACCACGTCCCCGGACCGCACTTCTCCTTCGGCGGCCCGGACCCGGTGCATTCCCAGATCTTCTTCTCGTTCTATTTCGCAATGACCGGGATGCATGCCCTGCACATGGTGATCGGCCTCGGGCTCATGACGTTTCTCCTCGTCACCGCGCGGCAGGGGAGGTACGGCCCCGAGTACCACTCGCCGGTCGTCGTCGGCGGCCTCTACTGGCACTTCGTCGACATCGTGTGGATCTTCCTCTACCCGCTGCTGTATCTGGTCGGAGCGAGGAAATGAGGGCGATCCGCCGATCGCCGGTTGCGGCCGCTGCGCGGCCAGTTTCGAGTTCCGAGTCGGCGAGTCGCGGGTTCGAAACACGACGCTGGACTCGCCACCCGCAACTCGCAACAGGAGCCGTCGATGAGTAACCACGAATCGACGGCTCCCGAGCACATCGTTCCCCGGAAGGTCTATTTCGCGGTCGCGGCCGCGCTGATGGTCCTGCTGGCGGCGACGTACGGAGCGGCGCAGATCGATCTCGGCCCGTTCAACATCGTCGTCGCTCTCGCGATCGCCTTCACGAAGGCGATCCTCGTCGTGCTCTTCTTCATGGAGGCCCGGTGGAGCAGCCGCGTCACATGGGTCGTCGCGGCGGCCGGGATCCTGTGGCTGGCGCTGCTGATGGGCGGCACATTGGATGATTTCCTCACCAGGGCGCATGTGTTGCCAGGGATGTAGTCCTGGCAGGGATGAAATTCCAAAGTCCAAATTCCAGATCTCAATAAATTTCAAAATCCAAGTTCTGAAAGCCGGTCTGGAGCGACGTCGGAAATGGTGAGTCCGCCCCCGACTTGTTTTGAGCATTGGAATTTCAAAATTATTGGTATTTGAAAATTGGAGCCTGGAATTTTCCGTCCGCCTCTCCCTTTCCCGGAAGAAAACTCATACGATCGGCGTTCGTAGTGAGATCGATGAGGTGCCGTCCATGAAATCGAAGCCGACGTTCGTTCTCCCCGTTCTGCTGGCGGCGGCTGCCGCGTTCGCCGCTGCTCCTGCCGCGAAGCCGGCGGCGAAGGCCGGCAAGCCCGCGGCTGCCGGCACGACGAAGACCGCCCCCCCGCCGGGCTCACCCCCGTCCGGTCGGTCGAGGGGATCACCGAGTACGACCTGCCGAACGGGCTCCGCGTCCTGCTCTTCCCCGACGCGACGCAAGCCGACGGCGACGGTCAACATCACCTACCTGCGTCGGCTCGCGCAACGAGGGCTACGGCGAGACCGGAATGGCGCACCTGCTCGAGCACCTGATGTTCAAGGGGACGCCCGAGCACCGGAACATCCACGCCGAGATGCACCGCGCACGGCGCGCGCAACAACGCGAGCACCTGGTTCGACCGCACGAACTACTTCGAGACCTTCGCCGCCACCGACGCGAACCTGAACTGGGCGCTCGAGCTCGAGGCCGACCGCATGGTCCACTCCGTCATCGCGCAGAAGGATCTCGAGAGCGAGATGACGGTCGTGCGCAACGAGTTCGAGATCGGGCGAGAACGATCCGGCGCAGCATCCTCGTGCGAGCGCATCCTGGCGACGGCGTACCTCTGGCACAACTACGGCAAGCTCGACCATCGGCGCGCGCACCGACATCGAGAACGTGCCGATCGAGCGACTGCAGGCGTTCTACCACAAGTACTACCAGCCCGACAACGCCATGCTCCTGGTCGCCGGGCAGCTTCGAACCGGAAAAGACGCTCGCGCTGGATCGCGCGAATACTTCGGGACGATCCCGAAGCCGGCGCGCACGATGCCGCGCGTATCTACACGTCAGGAGCCGACGCAGGACGGCGAGCGCGACGTGACCTCCGCCGCATCGGCGACGTGCAGGTGCTGGCGGTCGCGTACCACGTGCCCGCCGGTTCGCACCCCGACGCCGGGCCGATCGATCTCCTCGTCCAGATCCTCGCGGACACGCCGGCCGGACGACTCCACAAGTCGATGGTCGAGACCCACCAGGCGTCTTCGATCGGCGGGTATCTCCAGGCCCTCCACGACCCGGGGTTCGTGATGTTCTACGCAGAGGTCCCGCCGGACAAGCCGCTCGACGTCGCGCGGAAGACGATGCTCGCGACGTTCGACGGCCTCGCATCGGCTCCCTTCACGAAGGAAGAGCTCGAACGCGCCCGGACGCAGCTGCTCAAGGACATCGACCTGACGCTGAACAACTCCGCGCGCGTCGGGATCGAGCTGTCCGAATGGGTCGGGATGGGCGACTGGCGGCTCTTCTTCCTCCACCGCGACGAGATCCGCAAGGCGACGCTCGAGGACGTCCAGCGCGTCGCCGCGGAGTATCTGAAGCCCTCGAACCGCACCGTCGGCGCGTTCTATCCGACGCCGAAGCCCGACCGCGCCGAGATCCCGGCGACGCCGGACGTCGAGGCGGAGCTCGCCGGCTACAAGGGAGACGCGGCGATCGCCGCGGGCGAGGCCTTCGATCCTTCCCCGGCGAACATCGAGAAGCGCACGACCCGAAAGTCGCTCGCCGGAGGCGCCGAGCTCGCCCTCCTTCCGAAGAAGACCCGCGGCGAGACCGTCTATCTCTCGGGCGTGCTGCGATTCGGCACGGCCGGGACCCTCGAGGGACTCGACACGGCCGGATCGTTCGCGTCCGACATGCTGCTCCGGGGCTCGAAGAAGCACACGCGGCAGGAGATCCAGGACCTCTTCGACAGGATGAAGGCGCGCGTCTCGATCGGCGGCGGGCCGACGCAGGCGACGTTCGGCATCGAGACGACCCGCGCGAACCTGCCCGACGTCCTCAAGCTGGTCGTCGAAATCCTGCGCGAGCCGGCGTTCCCGGAAAAGGAGTTCGAGCTCCTCCGCGAGGAGTCGCTCGCCGCGATCGAACAGCAGATGACGGATCCGGAAGCGATCGCGTTCAACAACTTCGAACGCCACCTGAACGACTTCCCGAAGGGCGACGTCCGGTACGTCGAGACGCCGCAGGAGGAGAAGGCGGACGTGCAGGCGATCAAGCTCGACGACGCGAAGCAGTTCTACGACCGCTTCTACGGGGCGTCCCACGCGCAGATCGCGATCGTCGGCGACTTCGATCCCGCCGCCGTGGTTCCGGTGCTCGAGGAGGGGTTCGGGAGCTGGAAGAGCGCGGAGCCGTTCGAGCGAGTGCCGCACCCGTTCCAGGACATCGCCCCGGAGGACCGGTCGTTCGAGACGCCCGACAAGCCTAACGCGGTCTTCCTCGGCGGGGAGAACCTGAAGATCCGCGACGACGATCCGGACTACCCGGCCCTGCTGCTGGGCAACTACATCTTCGGCGGAGGATTCCTGAACTCGCGCCTGGCGACGCGGATCCGTCAGAAGGAGGGGCTCTCCTACGGCGTCGGCTCCCAGATCGCCGCCTCCGCGCTCGACGAGACCGGCTCGTTCCTCGAGTACGCGATCTACGCCCCGCAGAACGCGGGGAAGCTGCGAACGGCGGTCGAGGAGGAGATGCAACGCGTCATGAAGGACGGCTTCACCGAGCAGGAGGTCAAGGACGCCCGCTCCGGCTACCTCCAGGCACGCCAGGTCAGCCGGGCGCAGGACCCGGAGCTCGCGCGGCGCCTTTCCGGCTATCTCTTCCTCCACCGCACGATGGAGTACGACGCGAAGCTCGACGCGAAGATCGCGGCGCTGACTCCCGCGGAGATCCTCGACGCGATGAGGCGCCACATCGATCCTTCGAAGATGACGTACATCCGGGCGGGCGACTTCGCCAACGCCTCCAGGTACGAGAAAAAACGGGGAGGAGGTTCGCCGCCTCCGCCGTCGAGATAGGAAACCGGCGGCCGCAAGACCAGGAATCGCGCCGAAGCTTCAGCGAAGGCGGATACGAAAAGAGGCCGAACGCGCCTTCGCCGCCGCCGCCCGCCTTCTAGCACTTGCGGAAGAAGGAGCGGGTGGCGAGCGCCGCGGGTTCGGGAGATCCCGGTCCGGATTCCTCCCGTCCGCCCCGCTGTTTTCGGCGGCGGGCGGAGTTCGCTCTACAATAGGCCTCACTTCTATGCCCAGCGGAAACAGGGTGACCTTCCAGGATCCGGAAGACATGACGCCTCCTTCGGAGGACGGGCAGAGCCTGCGATTCCGATTCACGATCGTGCCCGCGGAGGCGGCAGGGACGCCGCTCGAGCGGAGCGCGACGACCGAGCACGAGCTGATCGTCCGCCTCACCGGCCGCCTGTCGAAGGCCTGGGGGCTCGACGCGCAGCGCGGGCGCGCGGTCATGGTTCACGCGGCCGTCCAACGCGTCGTCGACGTCGTCCGCGATCGGGAATTCCGCCCGTCGGAGGAGCTGGTGATCGACACCGAGACGTTCCCCGGCTCGCTGCCCTCGCACTTCGACCGGCCGATGAGCGTCGGCGGCTCGATGCTCGTGATCGAGCGTGCGGCGAGCCCCGTCGATCGCGACTAGCGACCCGAACGGCGGCCTCCTTCGGAGGCTTCGCTCCGTCCGATTCGCGCTCGCGGCGGGGTCGATCGCCGCCGCCGCGGCCTCTCGCGCGGACACGCGGCCCCCGATAGACATTCCGGCCCTCCACGAGGCGCAGGCGCAGGACGCCGCGATCGCCGCGATCGACCGGCAGATCCGGAGCGGAGAGTGGCGCGCCGCGAGGGACGCGGCGAGCGGGCTTCTCGAGAGCTCGAAGAGCGTCTGGCACGGCGCGCTGCAGCGCGCTCTCGTCCGGCTGGCGTTCGTCGAAGCGACGCTCGGAGAGGACGCGGAGGCTCGCTGGCACTGGCAGGCGCTCCAGGCGATGGGCGGAGCGTCCCTCGCGACGCCTTTCCTCGAGTCCTTCGGGGCCTCCGGAAAGAAGCTCGACGCGGCGCCCGCGCGGATCTGGGATGAGGTTCCGGCGGGTGTGGAGCCCCCCGGATCGCCCGGGCTCGATCCCGTCCGGCGAATCGGCGGCGAGGTGCCGCGCGGAAACGCGGGGTGCACGGCGGCGCGCGGACCGCTCTGGGCCCGCATTCAGGCGGTGATCGACGAGCGGGGGAGTCTCACCCGGCCGGCGATCTCCGGTCCGTCGGTGTGCTTCAGCTTCGAGGTGCTGAAGACGGCGCGCCGCTGGACGTTCGAGCCGGCCCGCCGAAAAGGCGTCCCGGTCGCGGCAATCTACTCCGAGACGATCCCCCCTCCGGCGCGGCGGCCCTTCCGCGAGCTCGCGGGGAACGTCGCGGAGACCGGCGAAGCCCTGCCGTTGCTCGAGGCGGGGGAGTTTTCGGCCGCCGAACGCGAGCTCGACCGACGCTGGAGCGCCGCCCTCGACGCGGGCGCCCCCTCCCGGGCCGCGACGGTGACCCTGATGGCCCTGCGCGCCCTCGCGTTCGCGGCCCGCGAGGATCCCGCGGATCAGAGCCGGGCCGGCTGCCTCTGGGAGGCCGCGCAGGGGGAGGAGCCGAAATTCTTCGAGCTCGACCTGGCCCCGTTCGGGATCGCCGGACGGCGTCTCGAGCCGCACCGGTACGGAGAAGTCCGCTCGTTGCCGATGGAGGAGATCGGCGAGCGGATCGAGCGGCCGCGCGTTCTGCCCGAAACGCGGCGGCGGCCCCGCGAGCGTTTCCCGCCCGGCGCGTACGGCGCGAGCCGGGTCTTCATCGAGGCGGTCATCGATCCGCGGGGGAACGTCCGCGAACCGCTGCTGTTCGGCGGGCGCGAGGGCATGCGCGGACTGGATCTCGACGCGCTCGACTCCGTGTGCTCGTGGCGCTTTGCGCCGGCGACCGTTGCGGGAAAACCGGTCCCCCTCCTCTACGTGCTCTCGCTCTCCGTCGGTAAGGCCGGGCCCCCGGGCTGACGCCAGCTCGGGACCGCGTCAGCCGCCGCCGAGCCGCCCGCAGGCGCCAGCTCCTCCATTCGGCGCCTTCGAGCGGAGTCGGAGCCCCATTGGCCGATCGGACTTCCGGGCGAAGTGAAGAAACGGATTAAGCGGCGCGAAACGACGCGTCCCGCCCGTAGAGTGCACGAGGATTTCAGCTGAATCCGAAACGTTTCTGGACACTCCAAGAAAGAAAGGAAGCCATGAAGAAAATCGGCCTGTCACTCCTGAGTCTCGGATTGATGATCGTGGGCGGAGCCGGTAAGGCGCGCGCGCTCGAGGCGACGAACTTCGACCTCGTGCCGCGGAACGCCGCCTGTCTCCCGAATGCGGCGGGACACGTCACCGTCTTCCACAAGGAAGACGCCCTGGGCGTGGACACGCTGCGCCTGACCGCCACCGGATTGCCCGTCAACACCGAATTCACGGTCTTTCTCACCTCGGCGGATGCCTTCGCGACTCCTCCCTTCGGCGCGACCGAGTACATCGGCGACTTCACGACGAACCCCGCGGGGATCGGATCGCTCCAGGTGGACGCCCTGATCGACGAGGCCTTCGTCACGACCGTCGCCGGTACGCCTCCGACTCGCGGCCGCGCGGACCTCGACCACGTCGTGATCTGGTTCGCCGACCCTTCTCCGCTCCCGGGCTGCGCCGGGACCACGCCTTTCGACGGCGACGGTGTCGCCGGGCCGGCGGCGCTGTCCTCGCAGGGATCCACCGGTCTCGAAGAACTGCCCTGATCGTCCGGGCCTCGTCGGCCCTCGTGTGAAGGCGCCTGCCGGCGGCCGCCGCTCCAGGGGGCGACTGCCGGCGGCGCCGGATCATGCCGGGTTTTCCCGGTTCCGACGGTCGCGGGCCGTCCCCACCCGGACAAGACCTCGAAAGACTGCACCGAGACCGGCGACGACGCCTTCGTCGCGTCTTCTCCCGACGACCTTCGGTCTTCCCGCGGCTGCGGCGTAGCATTGTCCTCGCGGCTTCGGCCGGCGGCCCCGCGCGGATGCGGCGGCCGCGGAGCTCGGAAGGAGGATCGTTGAGGATCGCGATCAACGGAGTCGGCGTCGGCGGCCCGACACTCGCGTACTGGCTGCAGAGATCGGGCCATGAGGTTCTCCTCGTCGAGCAGTCGCCGGGGCTTCGCCGCGGCGGCTACGCCATCGACTTCTGGGGAGTGGGCTACGACATCGCCGAGAAGATGCGGCTGCTCCCCAGGATCGAAGAGCTCGGCTGGCACATGAAGGAGATGCGCTATGTCGACCGCCGCGGCCGGGTGACCGGCGGTTTTCCGATCGGCATTTTCGACCGGATGACCGGCGGCCGCTTCATCGAGCTGCGGCGCTCCGACCTCGCCGCAGCGCTCTACGGCGCCCTGGAGGGAAAGGTCGAAACGATCTTCGGGGATTCCGTGGCGCGAATCATCGAAGACGGCGGCCAGGCGAGGATCGAGTTCGACCACGCCTCTCCGCGTGACGTGGACCTGGTCGTCGGGGCGGACGGGCTGCATTCGCGCGTTCGCGAGATCGCTTTCGGCCGGGGGGCGGACTTCGAAGTTCCGCTCGGATATCACGTCGCGGCGTTCGAGCTCGAGGACTATCGGCCGCGGGACGAGCTCGTTGCCGTGAGCCACGCGGCTCCCGGCAGACAGATCACGCGCCTGTCCATGCCCGACGGCAGGACGCTCTGCCTCTTCGTCTTTCGCGACGAGCACATGGACTCCGAGAGACCATCGACCGACCCGGAGCGCAGGGCGGTGCTCACGAGCGTCTTCGCCGGCGTCGGCTGGGAATGCCCGCGGATCCTCGCTGCCATGAAGAACGTCGGCGCGATCTATTTCGACCGGGTGAGCCAGATTCGGATGGACCGCTGGACGAAGGGCCGGGTTGCGATGATCGGCGATGCCGCCGCCTGCGTTTCCCTTCTCGCCGGGGAGGGGACGGGACTGGCGATGGCGGAAGCCTACGTGCTCGCCGGCGAGCTTCGTGTCTGCGGGGACGATCTCGCCGCGGCTTTCTCCCGCTATGAGGGGCGCATGATGCCGTTGCTGAGGCGAAAGCAGGAATCGGCGCTCCGATTCGCCTCGTCGTTCGCGCCGAAGACCGCGCTCGGCGTCGCGTTCCGCGACCGCGTCAGCCGCCTGCTCGAGATTCCGTTCGTCGCGCGTCTGCTCGTCGGCCGGGCCGTGCGCGACGACTTCGCGCTGCCCGCATACGGTTTTTAGGGAGAGCGCGCGGGCCGGCGGCGGAAATCCGGCTACCCGCCGGCGATCGCTCCGACGACGAGGAACGGCTCGGCGCCGTCGGCCACGGCTCGCGGGAGCGGCGCGTCGGCGGGATCGTGCGAGAGGTCCTCGCCGCACGCGAAGAACCGCACGAACGGCCGCCGCGCCCGGGTCACGTGGTCGCGGATCGTCCCGCGGAGAGCGGGGTAGCGCGCCTCGAGCGCGTCGAGAACGCCGCGCGTCGTCGCCGGACCCGGCACCTCGACGGAGACCTCGGGGCCGACGCCCGCGAGGTCCCGCAGATGCGGCGGGAGAGAGACCCGGACGGCGGTCACGGGAGAACCTGAGCCTCGACGGAGAGCACGGGGGGGAGGTCGCGGACGATCGGCGCCCAGGTGTCGCCGGCGTCGGACGATCCGTAGACCTGGCCGCCGGTCGTCCCGAAATAGACGCCGCACGGCTCGAGCGAATCGACCGACATCGCATCCCGCAGGACGTTCACGTAGCAGTCCTTCTGAGGAAGCCCCCTCGTGAGCGGCTCCCACTCGTTTCCCCCGGCGCGGCTGCGGTACACGCGGAGCCTGCCGTCGAGCGGGAAATGCTCAGAGTCGCTCTTGATCGGGACGACGAAGACCGTCTCCGGCTCGTGCGCGTGGACGTCGACGGCGAACCCGAAATCCGTCGGCAGGTCGCCGCTGATCTCGCGCCAGGAGTCGCCCGCGTCGTCGGTGCGCATCACGTCCCAGTGTTTCTGCATGAAGAGGACGTTCGGCCGGGACGGGCTCTGCGCGATCCGGTGGACGCAATGCCCGACCTCAGCCTCGGGATCGGGAAGAAACTGCGACCGGAGCCCGCGCGTGATGGTCTTCCAGTTTTCTCCGCCGTCGTCGCTGCGGAATGCGCCCGCCGCCGAGATCGCCGTGAAGATCCGGCCGGGATTCGCGCGGTCGAGGAGGATCGTGTGGAGACACATTCCTCCGGCTCCCGGCTGCCACATCGGTCCCGTCCCGTGCCCGCGAAGCCCGGCGAGTTCCTGCCAGGAATGCGCCCCGTCGGTCGAGCGGAAGATCGCGGCGTCCTCGACTCCCGCGTAGACCGTGTCCGGGTCATCGAGGGACGGCTCGAGGTGCCAGACGCGCTTGAACTCCCACGGGCGCTGCGTGCCGTCGTAGTGCTGGTGCGTCGTCAGGGGCTTGCCGGTCTCCGCGGAAGAGTCGTAGACGAAACGGTTGCTCTCGCCCATCGGCATTCCCTGCGGGCTCTTCGTGACGCCGCCTCCCGGCGTTTCCCAGCTTTTCCCGCCGTCACTCGAGCGCTGGATCACCTGCCCGAACCAGCCGCTCGTCTGCGACGCATAGATCCTGTCGGGATCGGCGGGCGAACCCTTCAGGTGGTAGATCTCCCATCCGGCGAAGAACGGACCGGCGACGTCCCACGTCTGCCGTTTTCCGTCGGAGGTGAGGATGAAGGCTCCTTTTCGGGTGCCGGCGAGGATGCGGACTCGGCTCATCGTCGATCCTTTCGCGCGTTGTGCATCATTCGGCGGATTCTACCCGAGGGACGAGGCGGGTCGGCAGGCGCCGGGTCAGTAGCGCGGGGCGGACGGATCGATCTCGCGGATCCAGCGATCGATTCCCCCCAGGAGGTTCCGCGCACGCGGAAATCCGGATTGGACGAGGAACTGCGTCGCCTGCGCGCTCCGAACGCCCGTCTTGCAGTAGACGACGATGTCTCTCCCGGGATCGAGCCGGTGCGTCTGCCGGGGGAGCGTTCCGAGCGGGATCTCGACCGCCCCCGGCAGCGCGAAGATCCGCGTCTCCCGCGGCTCGCGAACGTCGAGGAGGAGGGGCTCTTCGCCGGAATCCATCTTGCGCTTGAGGTCCTCCGGCGTGATCGTCGGCCCGGAGCTCTCCCCGGCGGGGGCCGCGACGCCGCAGAATGCTTCGTAGTCGATGAGCCGCGTGACCCGCGGATTCGCCCCGCAGACCACGCAGTCGGGGTCCTTCCGGAGCCGCACTTCCCGAAAACGCATCCCGAGCGCGTCCACGAGCAGCAGCCGGCCGACGAGCGGCTCGCCCGGCGCCGAGCATGCAGCTTCATCGCCTCGGTCGCCTGGATCGTGCCGATCAGTCCCGGCAGCACGCCGAGCACTCCGCCTTCCGCGCAGTTCGGCACCAGCCCCGGGGGAGGAGGCTCGGGATAGAGGCAGCGGTAGCACGGTCCGTCCTTCGGCGCAGAACACCGACGCCTGGCCTTCGAACCGGAAGATCGACGCGTAGACGTTCGGCTTGCCCGAGCAGCACGCAGGCGTCGTTGACGAGATAGCGCGTCGGGAAATTGTCGGTGCCGTCGACGATCAGGTCGTAGTCCCGGAGGATCCCGAGCGCGTTCTGCCGACGAAAGCGCCGCCTCGTACGGGACGAACCGGACGTCGGGTTCACGTCCGCGACACGCGCGCGGCCGAGTCGAGCTTCGACCGGCCGACGTCCTTGGTGCCGTGGAGGATCTGGCGCTGGAGGTTGGTGACGTCGACGACGTCGAAGTCGACGACGCCGAGCGTGCCGACGCCGGCGGCGGCGAGGTAGAGCGACGAGCGGCGACCCGAGGCCGCCCGCGCCGACGCAGAGGACCCGCGCGGCCTTCAGACGCTCCTGGCCCTCGAGCCCGACCTCGGGAAGGATCAGATGGCGGGCGTAGCGGCGGAGCTCCTCGGGAGAGAGGCCGCCGGTGCGCGCGGCAAAGCTCGGGAGATCAGCCATCGCTTCTACTTTAGCAGGCTGCGAAGAAACGAATCCGGCCGGCGTGTGGCGATGCCGCCGCCGGGGGGCGGCGTTCCCTTCGGCTGTGGCAGACTTTCGGCGGGCGGGACCCGCCCCGGAACAGGAGCCGTTATGCGTCCGACCTTCGGAAACGGAAAGATCTGCCATCTCGAAATTCCCGCGGTCGACGTCGAGCGGTCCGCGATCACGGCTCGCTTCTGCGATCCGGCCGGGAACCCGTTCGGGCTGTACCAGGAGCACGCGGGAAGGTGAGCGCGTACCATCCGTTTTCGCCGGGCCGTTACCCGGTGACGACGGTTTCGTTCTCCGCGGTGGATGCGAAACGCGGACGCGAATTCCCGATCGACCTCTGGCATCCGGCCAATTGCGAGAAACCGGTTCCCCTGGTCGTCTTCTCCCATGCCGCCGCGCAGGGTCGCCGGAGTGCGACGTACCTCTGCGGGCATCTCGCCAGCCACGGCTACGCCGTCGCCGCGATGGATCACTCCGAGATCGTCACTCCGGAGCTGGCGCGGCCGGCGAGCGAGACCGACGCCGAGAAAGAGCGCCGATGGCGGGCGGTGATCGATGCGCGCGTTCCCGATCTCCGCTTCCTGATCGACGGCCTGCTCGGAGGCGCGTCCCCCATCGAGCTCGATTCCGCAAGGATCGGCGCGGCCGGACACAGCTTCGGCGGTTGGACGGTGCTGGCGGCGGCGGAGGTCGAGACGAGGATCGGGGCCCTCGTCGCGATGGCCCCGCGGGAGCGTCCCGGCCGCGGCCGGGGGTCCTTCCGGCAACCCTGACGTTCGCGTGGGGACGGGACGTGCCGACGCTCTATCTCGCCGCGGAGAACGACACCTCGACGCCGCTCGCCGGAATCCGAGAGCTGTTCGAGAGAACACGCGCGACGAAGCGCATGGTCGTTCTCCGCCGCGCCGACCATCTGCATTTTCTCGACGACGTCGAAGGGTGGCACGAGCGGTTCCGCACGATGCCGGTGCCGGAGGAGCTCGCCGCGGTTCAGAGAGAGATGCGGCCGATCGGCGAGCTCTCGACACCCGGGCAGGCGCATCTCTTCGCCCGGGGGCTTTCGCTCGCTCACTTCGACGCCACCCTGCGCGGGCGGGAGGAGGCGAAGCAGTTTCTCGAGAGCGATTTGCGCTCGGTCCTGGCGAAAAAGGCGTCGACGCGTTCGTCCACCGTTAGACTCCCAGGAGACGGGAAGGAGCCTCGACTCATGGACATCCTCGACGCGATCGGAAACACGACGATGGTCCGCCTTCGGCGCCTCGTCCCGCGATCTTCCGCCGCCGTATTCGCGAAGCTCGAATGGGAGAACCCGACCGGCAGCATGAAGGACCGGATGGCGATCGCCGTGATCTCGCGAGCGGAGGTGGACGGTCGCCTGAAGCCCGGCGGCACCGTCGTCGAGTACACCGGCGGGAGCACGGGAACGTCGCTCGCGTTCGTCTGCGCCGCGAAGGGCTACCCGATCCGGATCGTGACGTCCGACGCCTTCAGCAAGGAGAAGCGGGACCACATGGCGGCGCTCGGCGCCGAGCTCACGCTCGTTCCGAGCGAGGGCGGTCTGACGACGAAGAAGCTGATCCTCGACATGATCGAGGCGGCACGGGCGCTGAGCCGGGACCCGAACACATTCTGGACCGACCAGCTGAACAACCGCGACGCAATCGCGGGATACTCCCCCTCGCCGAGGAGATCTGGAGGGAGAGATCGGGAAGGATCGACGCCTTCGTCCACAGCGTCGGCACCGCGGCCTCCCTGCGCGGCGTCGCGGAAGCGCTGAAGAAACGCGATCCGCGCGTCCGGATCGTCGCCGTCGAGCCCGGGGAATCGCCGGTGCTGTCGGGCGGCTCCGCCGGCCCGCACAAGATCGAAGGCGTGGGGATCGGCTACATCCCGCCGCTCTGGGAGGCGTCTCTCGTCGACGAGATCATCGCGGTGCCGACCGCCGAGGCGAAGGCGATGGCGCGGCGGCTCGCGCGCGAGGAGGCGCTCTTCGCGGGGACGTCTTCCGGAGCGAACGTCGTCGCGGCGCTGAAGGTCGCCGAGCGGCTCGGGCCGGAAGCGAGCGTCGTCACGCTGATGGCGGACTCGGGGCTCAAGTACCTGAGCACCGACGTGTATACCGTCGCGGGAGCGGGCTCGGGGACCGGGGGCGCGTGACGGCGGTCGCGGCTCGTCGAACGAGCGACTCGACCGCGCCGCCGCCACCCCCTTCGCCTTCGCTCCCGCTCCCGCATCGCGGAGCTTTCGCCTCGGTTACTTCGGCGAAAGGCTCCTGCGATGCGAGGGGTTCCGGGGCAAGTGTTTACCCCTTTGCGTGGACGAACCGTCGCGGGAGCGGGCTCGGGGACCGGAAGCGCGTGACGGCGGGCGCGGCTCGTCGAACGAGCGACTCGACCGCGCCGCCGCCACCCCCTTCGCCTTCGCTCCCGCTCCCGCATCGCGGAGCTTTCGCCTCGGTTACTTCGGCGAAAGGCTCCCCGCGATGCGAGGGGCTCCGGCGATTTGCACCGCCATTGGCTTCGGAGGCCTTGTGGCACGACAACCGGGCACCCGTCGAGATCGGGCCCGAAATGCTGGAGGAAAGCCCTGAATCGCAACCCGAAAACCCTCACCCTTTGCGTTCGTAACAACGGACGATGACTTCCGCCGCCGAAGACGACGCGGGACTCGCCCGGGCGGGCCGGCGGCGGGAACCGCTGCCGCCGCTCGCGGCTTCCGCTCTCGTGACGCTCTGCGGAGCGAAGCTCCTGCTGCACGTCGTGACGAGCGTGCGCCACTACGGCTATTTCCGGGACGAGCTCTATTACTTCGACATGGCGCGGCACCTCGACTGGGGATACGTCGACGCCGCGCCCCTCGTCGCGGTGTACGCGAAGATCGCACTCTGGCTCGGAGGTTCCCTCGCGGCGCTCCGGATCCTTCCGGCGCTCGCGGGCGCTGGGCTCGTCGCGATCTCGATCCTGCTCGCGCGGGAGGTCGGCGGCGGGCGCTTCGCCCAGTGGCTGACCGGTCTTCTCGTGCTGCTCGCCCCGGGGTTCCTCGTCATGGACAGCCTGATGACGATGAACGCGTTCGAGCCCCTCTTCTGGATGGGGGGCGCGCTGGTGCTCGCTCGAATCGGCCGGACGGGGAACTCCCGGCTGTGGCCCTGGTTCGGGGTGCTCGCGGGGCTCGGTCTCGAGAACAAGCACTCGACGCTCTTCTTCGGCGCATCGGTGGCGGCGGCGCTCGTCCTCACCCGGAATCGCCGCGAGCTCCTTCGGCCGTGGGTGTGGATCGCCGGAGCGGTCGCGCTGGCGCTCTTCCTCCCGAACCTCGTGTGGCAGTACCGGCATCACTTCCCGACGCTCGAGGACCTCGAAAACGTTCGCCGCGAGGGGAAGAACGTCGTCCTTCCTCCGCTCGCGTTCGTGAAGCAGCAGATCTTCGACATGCATCCGTTCTTCTTTCCGGTCTGGGTGGCCGGCGTGATCGCCTTCCTCCGGGACCGGCGGTTCCGCATCCTCGGGCTGACGTTCGTCGTTTTCTTCGCGCTGATGGAGATCAGCCACGCCAAGGACTACTACCTGTTTCCGATCTATCCGGTGGCCTTCGCCGGAGGGGCGGCCGCTGTCGAGCGGTGGACGGCGCGGCACCGCGCGTGGCGGGCCGTGCTCGTCGCAATCTTCGTCGCGGGAGGCCTCGTCACGCTCCCGCTCTCGACGTGGATGCTTTCGCCGGAGCGTTATATCGCCTACGAGAAGGCGCTCGGATTCAAGCCGCAGAAGGCGGAGGTTCACCACGAAGGGCTGCTGCCGCAGCCGATCGGCGACCAGTTCGGATGGCCCGAGCTTGCGCGCGACGTCGCCTCGATCTACCGGTCCCTGCCTCCCGAAGAGAGGGCGAGAACCGGCATCTTCACCGGAAACTACGGCGAGGCGGGGGCGATCAACCTCTTCGGTCCCGCTCTCGGTCTTCCGCGCGCCTGGAGCCGACACCAGAATCACTGGTTCTGGGGCCCGCCGCCCGAGCAATACACGAATCTGATCGTTCTGCAGTGGGATCGCAAGGACGTCGAGGACAACTGCGCGAGCTTCGAGGCTTTCCCTCACGAGGCGAAGTACGGGATGGCCGAAGAGAACACGCCGATTTATCTGTGCCGCGGGGCGACGTTCGACCTGCGGAAGGTCTGGTGGCATTCGCACCACTGGAACTGACGTAGCCGGCGCGGCGACTCGTCTCGCCGACCCGTCGCGCCGAAGCTCGAAGAGCGAAGGAGGAAGCCTCGGCGAAGGCGGATGCATCGAGCCGGGCGGGCGCGCGCGCAATTTTCCGCTCGTTCGTCGATCCACTTCTTAATCATCGAAACTTTCAGGCAACGGGTCCTTTCCTGCGGCGGCGCCGACCGGATGACGCTAAATGGCGTTCTTCGTGGTTTTGACGGGCCGCCTCGAGGGGAACACACGAACCTTCTGGACGCGCTCCATCTCAGGATGAAGAATGGCGAAGGTATATCCTCAGTATTTTCCGATTGGCCGAATCCGGTACCGAGCCGGATTTCGAAAGGAGAATTCGATGCCGCTCTTCATGGACGTTCACCATCACGTGGAAGGCTTGACGGCCGACGCCGTTGCCGGCGCGCACAAGCGCGATCTCGAAGTCCAGGGGAAACACGGGGTCAACTACATCAGGTACTGGTTCGACGACGACTCGGGAAAGGTGTTCTGCCTGGTGAACGCTCCGAGCAAGGAAGCAGCGGCGGCGGTTCATCGGGAGGCCCACGGCCTGGTCGCCGACGAGATCACCGAGGTCGAGGAAGGCGCCTGATCGATTCCGCCCCCGTTCGCGCCGGGCGGACAGGGGCGGCATTCCTTCTCTCCCGGAGGACCCCCACTCCTCCGAACGACGAATCTGGCTAAGATGCCGGCGGAGCTTCGACGACGGACCTGACGCCGGACGGCTCATTCGCGAATCGCGGCGGTCGGTCCGCGAGAGGTTCGCTCGCCGCGTATTTCGCCTTGTCATTCGTCTGCTCGTGGGCGCTCTGGATCGCCGGGGCCGCCGCCGCGAAAGGCTCGTCGGCCGGCGCCGGGGTGCGCGCGCTCTTCTTCCTTCCCGGGACGTTCATGCCGGCGATCGTCGCGATCGGAATCTCCGCCCGCTTCGGCGGCCGCCGCGCGGTCGGAGATCTGATCGGGCGAATCTTCGACGCGGATGTCGGAGCGCGCTGGTATCTGTTCGCACTGGGCTACATCGTCGTAGTCAAGCTCGCCGCCGCGGCCGCCTTCCGCGCGATCACCGGAACATGGCCGGCGTTCGGGCAGACTCCGGTCTATCTCCTGCTCGTCGCGACAGCTTTCTCGACGCCATTCCAGGCGGGCGAGGAGATCGGCTGGCGCGGCTTCGCGCTGCCGCGGATGGCCGAACGCCTGGGGCTCGGCCCCGCCGGCTTGCTGCTGGGAACGGTCTGGGCATTGTGGCATCTGCCGCTCTTCCTGCTGCCGGGGACCGGCACGACGGGACAGTCCTTTCCGCTGTTCCTGCTCTCCGTGACGGCCCTGTCGGTCGCGATGGCGTGGCTCTACGGCCGGACGGGGGGTCGGCTCCTTCCCCTGATGCTCATGCATGCGGCGGTCAACAACCTGAAGGACATCGTGCCATCGATAGTGCCTGGCGCGGGCAATGCTTTCGCTCCGAGCCCGTCGCTCGTCGCCTGGTTGACCGTCGCCGTCATGTGGACCGGTGCGATCGGGTTTCTGGTGCGGATGCCGGATGCCCCGAGCAGTCGCGCAGGCACGCTCCCGGGCTAAATTAACTTAGGTTCGCTGCCGGAATTGCGCTCTCGCTTCTGCGACGAACCGGGCGACCTTCTCGCGGCTCTTCCGTCCGGACGCGTCCTCGACGCCGGTGTGCGAATCGACGCCCGCGGGCCGCACGCGGCGAATCGCGTCGCCGACGTTTTCCGGCGTCAGGCCGCCGGCGAGGATCACCGGGCGCGGCGAGATCTGGACGAGGCGCCGGCTGACATCCCAGTCGTGCGTCTTCCCGGTCGCGCCGGAGGCGCCGCTCGCCGCGTCGTAGGTGTCGGTGATGAAGGCGTGGACGAGCGGCGAAAAGGCGTGCAGGTCGGCCTCGAGGACGCGGGCGGGCTTTCGCCCGACGACGAGGCTCTTCACGACGGCGAGATCGGGGGCGAGCTCCCTCAGGCGCTCGAGCGTCCCGACCGAAGGATCGCCATGGAGCTGGACGATCCGGGCGCCGAGCTCGCCGGCGAGCTCGGCGATCTCTTCCGCGTCGTCGAGGTACGTGATCACGACGGCGCGCGCGGGTGGAGAGATGACCCGGATGATCCGCGCGGCCTCCGCTTCGGATACGTCGGGCGCATGAACGGGAAGCCGGAGCGGGAATCCGATCCAGTCGACTCCGCATTCGGCGAGCAGCCGCGCTTCGGCCTCGTCCCGGACGCCGGCGATCTGGACGACGGGGAAGCTCGGCGACGGCATCGGTCCGCGTGAGATCGGAAGGGCTCAGCGCCCGATTCGCCTCACCGAAGGCGCCGGCGGAGCGGCCCGAGGCGCCGCGATGCAGGCGCCGCTTCGCGGATCGTCGGCCGGCGCGAACTCTCCCCACCAGGTTCCCCACCGGCTCGCGCCGCCGTCCGGGGAAGCCGCGTATTCCTGCAGGGTCCAGAGTCGAAGCCCGTCCGGATCGGCGGCCGTCTGCGACAGGTCGCCCCAGCGGTTCCGGCCGCCGCCGTCGGGACGCTCGTACGGCGCCTCGCCCTCCTTCAGGACGTGGATCGCGGAGAGCGACGCGTCGCCGCCGCATCGCGAGCGGAGCGAGTATCCCGCGGCGGCGAAGGCTCCGCCGGAGAAGACCGAGTAGCCGATCAGGACCTCGCCGGCGGAGCTGACCGCGATCGAAGGAAACGCGAGCCACGTCGATCCGGCCGGGTCTTCGATTCTCCCGAAGCCGTCGACCGATCCTTCCCGCGTGATCCGCCACCACTGGACGGCGGTGTGGAGCGGCGCCGCCGCCGACGGCGGGATCGTCGCCGTCTGGACCGCCCAGACGACGCCGTTCCTTTCGACGACGCTCGAGAACTCGTCCTGGTCGGAGACAATCCGCCGCGCGGATCCCGCCTGCGGCAGCGACTCGAGCGGCGTCGGATAGTCGCGCCAGGCGGCCGGGGCTGTCAGGACGTCCGGAGCGGAGAGCGCGGGCGCGCCGCTCGCGTCCACCGACAGCTGGAAGAGGTTCGCGCGTCCGTGCCCGCCGTCGTCGGCCGAACGCTGCTGGAGGAGGATCTCCTTCGCTTCGGCGCCGTCGTCCGTGGCGGCGGGCGCGATCGGCGACCCCGGGGCGCGGATCGTGAACCGGGAGACGGCGCCGGTCGCCTTGTCGACCGACCAGACCGCGCTGCCGGAGAGATACCCGGTCGAGGCCGAGATCAGGTTCGAAGTGACGACGATCCATTTCGCGTTGAAGCCGAGGAGAGGGAATTCGGCGTAGTCTCCCCCGCCCGCCGGCAGGCGGCGATACGTCCACCCTCCCGTCGGGTCGCTCCCGTCCGAGACCGCGACGAGGACGGCCGGCGCCGCCGCGACTCCTTCGGTCGCGATCGCGGCGATCCACCGGCCGGCGAGCCGGTCATAGAGGACGCGCGGATCGAAGAGGAGGTCTCCTCCCGAAACGGGACTCCAGAAGGACCCGGGCGACCAGGTCTTCACGACGGCGCCGTCGCTCTTGCGCTGCGCGGAAAATGTCGTGTTCAGCATCACGAGAAGATGATCGGGGCCGGCCGCGCCGCAGACGTCCGGCGGGACGCCTCCGCCGGCGTCCGCGGGTCCCGGGAAGCTCGCGGCCGGCCGGAGGTCCGACGCCGCGGCGCGGTTCGCGACCGGCGCGGCGAACGAGAGGGCGAGGAGGATCGTCCAGCGTGAAAGGACGCCCCGGGCGGAAGCACGCTCGTTTCGGGAACACCGGGAGGACACGACGGCGCGAGCTTATCGCACCGGTCGCGGCGGCGCGGAGCTATCATGGTTCGAGCGCCGCCGGACCGCGCGGGTCGCCGGCGACAACGGAGGCGAACCTCGGTTCGAGGCGGAATGACGGAACCGATTTCCCGCGACGATGCCGTCGCGTTCGTCCGCGGGCTGCAGGACGCGGCCAACGCGCACGACGCGTCCCGGATGGCCGCGTTTTATGACGAAGACGCCGTCGCGCTCAGTCCCGTTTTCGGCGAGATGCGCGGTCGGAAAAACGTCGCCGCGAGCTGGGAGTCGCTCTTCACGAAGTTTCCCGACAGCTCGATCGAGATCTCGGACGTCTTCACGGACGGGGAGCGGATCGTCTTCCTGGGCACGCTGACGATGACCGACACGTCCGGCTGGTTCGGGCTGCCGCCGACCGGATCGCGAATCCAGTATCGCGAGACGCTCCTGTGCACGATCCGGAACGGAAAAATACTCCGCGAGGAACGCATCTACGACATGAGCGGCGTTCTCGAACGCCTGGAGAAGGCGCTGCTCGACCAGGAACTGAAGACCGCCGGCGACGTCCAGAACGCGCTCCTGTCGCGGATCGCGGGCGCGGGAGCGCACTGGGAAGCCGCCGCGGACTCGATCGCCTGCCGGGCGATCGGCGGCGATTTCTTCGAGATCCTGGAGCTCGCCTCGGGAGGGCTCGCCGTGGCGCTCGGCGACGTCGAGGGAAAGGGAACGCCGGCGGCCCTCGTCGGCGCGATGCTCCACGGGATGTTCGTGGCCAACGCGCAGGGAGGTCTCTCGCCGGCCGCGACGCTCCGGGCGATGAGCCGGCAGCTCGCGGCGAGGTCCGACGGCGGACGGGAGGTGGTCACGCGCGAGCGAGGCTCGCGTTTCGCGACGTTCGTGTACGGCGTTCTCGAGCCGGACGGACGGTTCGTCTTCTCGAACGCCGGCCACAATCCGCCGATCCTCTTTGCGCGCGGCGGCCCGGTCCGGCTGACCGCGGGAGGGCCTGTTCTCGGCGCATTCATGCACGCCGAATACGAGGAAGGGGAAGTGCGTCTCGAATCGGGCGACACGCTCCTGATGTTCTCCGACGGCGTGACCGAGGCGCGCAACGGCGGCGACGAGGAATTCGGTGAAGAACGGCTGATCGCCTGCGCCGCGGAGAACCGGACCGGCTCGCCGATCGATCTCCTCGGCGGCATCTTCCGCGCGGTGCGCGAGTTCGTCGGAGATACGCCGCAGTCCGACGACATCACCGCGACCGTGACGCGCTTCCGATGCCGGCGCGAATCGTGAAGACGGCCGGCGTCGCCGTCCTCGAGACGGAGCGGCTGCGGCTCCGGCGGCTCGACGCGAGCGACGCCGCCTTCATCCTGCGGCTCGTCAACGACCCGGACTGGCTCCGCTACATCGGGGACCGCGGGGTGCGAACGCTGGGCGATGCGGAACGCTACATCGCCTCGGGCCCGGAGGCGATGTACGAGAAGCACGGGTTCGGCCTCCTCGCGGTCGAGCGGAAACAGGAAGCGGGGCCGATCGGAATCTGCGGGCTCCTCAAGCGCGACACGCTTCCGGACGTCGACATCGGCTTCGCGTTCCTTCCCGATTTTCGCGGCCGCGGATACGCCCTGGAGGCGGCCCGCGCGACGCTCGCCTGGGCACAGGACGGTCTCGGCCTCGCGCGCGTGATCGCGATCACCGCGCCCGACAACTTCCGATCCCGCGCGCTGCTGGAAAAAATCGGGCTGCGATACGAGCGGACGACGATCCTGCCGGACGGCGCCGAGGCGGCGGTCTTCGGCGTGGCGTGGGAACCGCGAGAAGCCGTCTGACCAGGATTGTTCTCGTCGAAGCAAAGAAGCCAGCGCGAGAGAAGTTCCCAATTCCAAAAGGGGATCCCGCTCGGACGTCGTCGCTTTCCGAATCCGGCCTGGTTGAGATTTGGAGCTTCGGAGTTTATTGGAATTCGGTACTTGGAATTTGGAATTTCCGCTGGCGCTCCACGGCATGCATTCGAGGAGGGGAGCGGCGGGCGTCGAGTATGATCGCCGCATGGCGACATCGAGATTGACGGCGGCGATCCTCCGGACGCTCGCGGAAGGCTTCGATCCAAGATCGGGCGACGAGCTTCCGGAAGGAGGCATCCTCTCCGATTCCGAGGTGATCCGGGCCCTTCTCGCGGGAGCGCGCGCGCTCGAGGAATCCGCCGAGCCGTCCCGTCGCGTCCTGCCGGAGGGGGCGGGCCTTCCCTGGACGGCGGAGGAGGACACCCGCCTCCTCGCGGAGTTCGATTCGGGAACGACGGACATTCCGGCGCTCTCGGCGCTCCACAGCCGGACGCGAGGCGCGATCTTCGCGCGCCTGCGGAGGCTCGGCCGCGAGCCGGTCGCGGCCCGGCGCGAACCGACTGCATCGGTAGAGGCGGGCGCTTCCCCCCGGGAGGACTGATGCGTCGAGGCCTGAGCATTCCGATCCTTGTGCTGGCCGCGGCATGGGCGGGCCCGCCGGGGCTCGCCCGCGCGGGCGCCGCTCCGTCACCGGCTCCGGTCCCGGCTCCGTCTCCCGCACCCGTGGCGCCGAAGCTCGAGCCGCTGACCTGGGGAACGGTCGAGCGAATGCACCGGTACGGCGAGATCTATCTCGCGAGCCAGCCGTCGAAGGACGATTTCGAGCTCGCCAGGGAAAGCGGCATCCGCACGGTCGTCAACCTCCGCAAGCCTTCCGAAATCGACTGGGACGAGAAGGCGGTCGTCGAACGGCTCGGGATGGATTACCAGAACTTCGGCTTCAAGGAGCCGGAGGAGCTGACGGACGCCATCCTCGACGCGGCCCGGAAGGTCCTCTCGAGCGCCGACCGGAAGCCGCTCCTCCTCCATTGCGGCTCGGCCAACCGGGTGGGAGCCGTCTGGCTCGCGCATCGCGTGCTCGACGACGCCGTGCCCTATCCGGACGCGCTCGCCGAAGCCGAGACCGTGGGTCTGAAAAGCGCGGCGTTCCGCGACCGGGTGAAGGCGTACGTCGAGGAGCGCCGCGGGAAATAGACGCTCGGACGCCGCTGCTTCCCATCGAAACAAGGATGAGGCGCGTCGAGACGGGTTGAAAGACGCGTCCGGGGGACCAGGCCGGGGGGCAAGGCGTACCGGGGCGTACGTTGCGCCCGCCGGCGGGCGCTCCGGGCGCGTATAGCGACCCGTATCGGCGCGCCTGCTCCTCCTTCAGCGTTCGCTGTCCAGGAGCGCCATCCCGTGCGCGTTGTACCGGGTTCCCGCAACGGCCCCGGAAGGAACCGCGCGTTCGATGCAATCGATCTCTTCGGACGCGAGCGGCCGGTCGAGCGCGCCGAGGGACTCCGCCAGGCGGTCGCGCCGCCGCGCGCCGACGAGCGGGACGATGTCGGCGCCGCGCGAGAGCACCCACGCGATCGCGGCCTGTGCGACGGTGCGTCCCGACCCGGCGGCGACCTCGCGCAGCGCGTCGACGAGCGCGAGGTTTCGTTCCAGGTTCTCGCCGACGAAGCGGGGGCTGTAGCTCCGGAAATCGCCGGCCGCCACGCTCCGCTCTCTCGACCAGTGCCCGAGAGCAATCCCCGGAGAGGACGCCGTACGCCGTGACGCCGGCGCCGGCCTCGCGGCAGGCCGGAAGGTCTCTCTCTCGATCCCGCGCGAGAAGAGCGAGTACTCGATCTGCAGGTCGGAGATCGGTGCGACCGCGCGCGCCCGGCGGATCGTGTCGGCGCCCGCCTCCGAAAGGCCGGCGTGGCGGACGTACCCGGCCGCGATCATTTCCGCGATCGCCCCGATCGTGTCTTCGATGGGGACGGAAGGATCCGGGCGGGTGATCCGGTAGATGTCGACGTGGTCCGTCCCGAGCCGCCGCAGGGTATACGCGAGGAAGTTCTTCACCGCCGACGGACGGCCGTCGACCCCGCTCCACCCCCCTTCGGATCGCGAAGGGCGCCGAACTTGACGCTGATCACCGCGCCGTCGCGGCGCCCGCCCCGCAGGGCCTCGCCGATCAGCATCTCGTTGTGGCCCATCCCGTAAAAATCGCCGGTGTCGAGGAGCGTGATTCCCGCGTCGAGCGCGGCATGGAGCGTCGCGACGCTTTCCGCCCGGTCCGCTGGCCCGTAGAGATCCGACATTCCCATGCAGCCGAGGCCGATCTCGGAGACGACCGGACCGTTCGAGCCGAGCCGCCGGTGCTTCATGGCGAGCCTCCCGATCGGTGGGCGATTTGCCCCGGCGAGCGGCCCCGCGTCTCGTTTCTCGCGCCGACGAACCTCGCGCCGGCCGGGAGGGGCTGAGAATCGGTGCGTCCCATGCGCCTGACCGTCGAGCACGAGATTCGAGGGAGGTTCCTCTGGGTCGGTCTCGCGGGGGCGTGGGACCTCGACGCCGTTTTCGCGATGATCGACATGATCCGGTGGGAGACGGAGTGGAATCGGCTCGGCGCCGCCTTCGTCGATTTTCGGGGCGTGGGCGGCTCGATTCCGGACCTCGACCGTTTCTTCGCCGGCGAGCGGGTCGCGCTCGTGCTCGGCGGGAAGGTCCGGCTCGCGGTGGTCGGACGGCCGGAAATGATCAACAAGCTCGGCGAGAACACGGCCGTCAACCGCGGGGGCCGGATCCTCGTGACTCCGGACGAATCGGAGGCTTTCGCCTTCATCGCCTGATTTTCAGCGAGTCTTCGCGGCGACGAGCGGAGGCGCGACCGCCGGCGGGCGGTCGTCGTGCAGGACCTGCTCTCCTTCGGGCGCGCGGCCCCGGTAGACGTACCCTTTCGGGCCGATCTCCGGGAGCCAGGGCGCCGCGTGCGCGGGAACGGGCGCGGCTTCGGCGTGGACGTGGATCGGGAGCGACTCGCGGTTGGCGAAGGGGTGGTCGCGGCGGTATGCCGCCATCAGCGCGGCGGCGGTCTCGTCGTCCTTGTGGTACCGGTACCAGCGCTCCTCGATCGCGCCGTCCCGCTTTCGCCCGAGCGCCTTGAAGCAGAGCATCGCGGTGTAGTGCGCCGTGAGGTCCTCCGGGTCGATCGCGTACACCTTCTCGATCGCGCGGAGCGCGTCGTCGTACCGGCCGAGGAGGAACAGCAGGCGGGCGGTCTGGTTCCAGCAGACGCGATCCTTCGGGAAGCGCTCGTTCACGCGGGCCATGTCGGCGAGCGCGGCGTCGAGCTGCCCCTGTTCTTTCTCGAGCGTCGCGCGGAAGAACGCGGTCTTGGCCCAGCCCGGACGGCGCCGCTCGGCTTCGTTCAGCGCGGTCTCGGCGTCGGCGAGATTCCCTTCCTGGATCAATGCGCGAGCACGGTTCAACGGGCCGTCCGGCTTGTCGGGCGCGAGCTCCGCCGTCTTCGTCCAGGCGGCCTCCGCGCCCTTGAGATCGCCCTGCAGGAAGAGGCCGATGCCGTAGTCGTTCCAGCGGAGCCACGACGGGTCTGAGTTCGCGCGGCTTGCCGCCGCGACATTCGCGCCGGAGACGGCGGGCGGCGCCGGCCCGTCGCCCACCGGGAGCGAGACGGTGTCGCGCGAGATCTCCACCACCGGCAGAACGGGAGCGCCGGGCCCGCCGACGAAAATGGAATAGTCGCGCGAGAACTTCCGGTACTCGACGCCCGCCGAGAGCGTGATCGCGCCGCGGGCGTTCTCCGGCACGTGCAGCGCGTAGCGGACGAGCCGGTCGGCTCCCGGCCCGATGCCGTTGTTGTAGAGCGAGGTGTGGATGTCCGCCGGTTGTCGCCGGTCCATCGGAAGGCCGGCGTGGCCGAGCACGAGCTGCGACAGCCGGTCCGCCGCCGCGTCGAGCCTTCCGTCGGCGCCGAGCGTGCCGCTCTGGACGATCGGCGTCGTGCCGTCGGCCGCGGAGAAGGCGAGCCACGTTTCGTTCGAGTCCGCGGTGCCGTTGGTGTACTGGTGGCCGAGCTTGCGGGTGCGGATGACGACTTCCACCTCGACGGTCTCTCCCGGAACGAGGCGCGGGAGCTCCGGGCCGATCGGCAGAACGCGGTCGCCCCGCCGGATCGCGAAGACGTCCGCCGTGAGCGAGCCTTTCAGGAAGTTCTCGGTGAGCTGCTCCATCTCGCGGTCGCCCCGAATGGTCGGAAGCGCGGTATTCGCCGCCGGGAACGCGTGGTCGTGCACGAAGCCGCCCCGGCTTCCGAACTCGTCGTCGCGGAACGGGGGGAGGTGGCAGTCCCGGCACGCCTTCGGCGCCGGCGGATCGTAGAAGGACCGCGCGGCGAAGCCCGAGACGCCCGAGTCCTGCCACGAATCGTAATGGTCCTGGCCCCGGATCCACTTGTAATCGTTCAACGGCGGAAGCAGGGCGACCTTGTGGCACGTCGAGCAGAACTCCGGCTGGCGCATGAAGGGCTTCATGAACGTCTGGCGGTGGAGCGACGGCTCCATGCGGATCAGGAGCTTGTTCACCGCGTGCAGGTACCGGTTCTTCGAGAAGGCGAACGGGTACTGCTTCGACTCCTCGATCACGTAGGAGCCGTTTCCCGAGATGTCCTTGATCTGCGCGACCGAGTGGCAGGACATGCAGGTCAGCCCCTGCTGCGCCTCGAAGTCGTCGTACGTGAACTTGTGGAGCGTCGCCTTCCCCATCTTTCCGGAGAAGAGAACGACCGGATCGTGGCATCCCGCGCACCATTTCGTCTTCTCGCGGCCGACCGTGTCCGCCATCAGCTCGATCGACCGCCGGTAGAACGGGTTGTTGAACGAGCTGAAGTGATGCGCCGACTTTTCCCAGCGGTCGTAGCTTCCGGGATGGCACTCCCGGCAATACGAGTTCGCCGACAGCTTCACGGGATCGAGCAGACCCTGGTCGAACGTCTCGGCCGAGGAGAGGAAGTACTGCGTGTCGCCGTTGCGGTTGACGACGCGTCGAGGGGGTTTCTCGGTCAGATGGAGGACGGCCATGATCGCGAGGAACCCCGCGACGGCGCCGCCCCAGGCCACGACCTTGCGGAACGCCATCTTGTGGGTGTGCGCGCGGCGGTGGAGGATGAACGCGATCAGGGCCGCCGGCGTCGCGAGCACGTGCGCGAGGTAAATCGGCCGGTTCCGGATCGTCGCGCCCTTGAACGTCATCAGAAGTCCGGTCGTCGTGACGATCACGGCGAGGCTCGCGATCGCGAGGCCCGCGTACTTCGCCCGGAGATTCCGCATCCGGATCATCCGTTTCGCGTGCGTGAACGCGAACGCGAAGAACGGAATCGAAAGGAGCAGCCCGAGCGCGAGATGGAGCAGGAGCATCGCCATGAAGAACGAGGAGTACTTCGTGAAGGAGAGGAGATAGATCGAGTCCGCCGCCATCAGGCCGAGCGGTACGAGGAGGACCCGGTACAGCCGCCGCTGCCAGGGGACGAGGACGCCTTTCGGGGCCGGGGTGGGAGGGGCGCCGGACATCGAGCGGAATATTACCGCAGCGCGCGGCCGGAGCTCGGCCCGGCGGCGAGCCACTCGGCCGCGTCGCGGAAAGCCTCCGGCGGGAACCCGGCGGAGGTCCGAAACCACTTTTCGCGCACGCATCCTCCCGGAGCAGGGGCGTCGGGCGAATCGCCTCCGGCGGTGCGGCGGAAGATCTCGACCGGGATGCAGCCGGGTCCGTCGTCCGGCCGGAAGTCGGGAGGATCGAAGAACGCGGCCGCGCGAACGCCCGGGTCGGACAGGACGTCGCCGACCGTCTCCGAAAGGACGCCGACGCCGGCGATCCCGCCTTCGACGCGCCGGGGGAGCTCGGCGAGGAGCTCGTCGAGCTCGACCCGATCGACGGCTTCGACCTCCGCGACGATGCAGCCCCGGTCGAGGAGCTCCTGCTCGGCGGCTTTCGCGAGCCGGCGCTCGAGCACGACGAGCGGGAGCGGCCGCGGGGCCGCCGGCCGCCGACGGTCGGGATAGATGGAGCCGGGAAGAAGGGGCTCGAAGACGGCGGGAACGACGATGCGGACGCTCCCGCGGGTCAGACGCAGGTGGAAGGAATGCGGCTTTCCCGAGCCGGTCGAAGCGGGCGCGGCGCCCGCCGCGAGGAGGACGGCGACGGCGATTCCCCGCTTCAACGCGCGGCTTCTCCCTCTCTCCAGACGAGGAGTCCCGGTGCGAGATTCCGGCGCGTCTCGCGCGTCCCGTCCGGCCAGCGGACCTCGATCGCGTCGGCCCCGCGCGCCGCGCCGAGCCCGAAGGAGAGGTCCTTCGTTGAGCAGGAGAGATAGGACGATCCCGCGCGGACTTCGCGGAGCTGCGTCATGCCGCCGGAGGTCAGCCGCACGACCGCGCCGACCGCCTCGCGATTTCCGGCCGACTTTCCGACGAGGCGCAGCGTGAGCCGGCGCGGCTCCGTCCACCCGTTCCGGTACACGAGGACCGGGCCACGGAACGTCGAGAGCGCGACGTCGGGCGCGCCGTCGCCGTCGAGATCCCCGAACGCCAGCCCGCGCGTGTCGGCGCGCGTGTCGAAGCCCTCGAGCCACGCATCGTCCTCGAACCGGCCGCCGCCGAGGTTCCGGTAGAAGTGCTTTCGCGAGTGCGAGGCCATTCCGTTCTTTCCGAAGTCGATCCCTCCCCAGTAGCCGTCGTGGAAAGCGACGCCCTCGGCTGCCATCTCGTTCCAGAACTTCACCTCGTCGCTCTGCCCGCCGGGAGCGGCCTGCCACATGCCGTTGACGACGAGCAGGTCCTCTCGCCCGTCGCCGTCGAGGTCGACGAGCTCGGTCCCCCACGCCCATCCTCCTTCCGTCACGCCGGCCGATTCCGAAGTCCGCTCGAACGTTCCGTCGCCGCGGTTCCGGTAGAGGCCGTCCCCCTGGCACCGGCGGAGGAGCATCGGCACCACGATCGGCCGCGCGACAGCCTGGACGACCCGCGGCAGGGGAGGCATCGGGAGCTCGGGCGAACGGATGAGCCACCGGTACGGCGAGGAGAAATCGGCGACGTGGAGATCGAACCGCCCGTCGTTGTCGTAGTCGCCCCACGTGACGCCCATGCCGTAGCCGTCGTCGAGCACCCCTGCGCGCTCGGCGATCTCCCGGAAACGGGGATTCCCGGGCGTCGACGCGTTCTCGTAGAGGCAGTTCCTGCCGAAATCGTTGGCGATATAGAGATCGTCGTCGCCGTCGCCGTCGAAGTCGCACGCCGAAGCGGCGAATGCCCAGCCGCGGTCGGTGAATCCGGCGCTCCCGGTCTCGTCCACGAAGAACGGCTTCCCGCCGCGGAGGACCTGATGGAAGAAGCGGCTGCCGGGACCGTTCTTGCCGGAGTAGGCGGGACCCGTCATCCGCGCGTCGCCGTAGGCGGCGATGAAGAGGTCGAGCCGGCCGTCGCGGTCGGCGTCGAAGAAGACCGCAGACGTGTAGGTTCCCGACAACCCGCCGAGTCCCGACTCGGCAGTGACGTCGCGGAACCGGCCCCTTCCCTCGTTGTGGAGGATCCGGCACGACGCGTACGCGTAGGTGAGGAAGACCTCGGGCAGCCCGTCGCCGTCGAGATCCGCGGCGACGCCGCCGGCCGCCTCGCCCGGCGGGAGGAGATCGAGCCCCGATCCGGCGGTCGCGTCCCGGAACCGGCCGTGCCCGTCGTTCAGCAGCAGGCGGGGATGGAGGCTCGGCAGCAGGATGTCGAGCGATCCGTCGCCGTCGAAATCCGCGAGGACGATGCCGGGATGGTGATGGGTCGCGGGGATGCAGTAGTTCGTCTTCTCCGCCGGGTCCCACGCTTCGTGCTCCGCCACGACTCCCCATTCGCGCGAGACTTCCTCGAGGTGTGGACGGGCGCTCCGGACGGCGGGTTCTCGTTCCGGGCGGCAGCCCGCGAGCGCCCAACCGTTGCGCCCCCGCTCGAGATCGAGCGCGAACCGCTCGTCGGCGAAGAGCCGCTCGCCGGGATCGCCGCGCCGGACTCCGGAGAGCACGACCCTGACCCGCATCACCGCGGACTGCTTCGGGCGGCGCGGGAAGTCGACGATCGTCGTCTCGACCGCGGCGCCGTCGGCGGCCTGGTCCCGCCATGCCGCCGCGGCGGCGCGGATCGGGGCCGCCGCCGCGCCGGCGAGAGGGGGCGCGGCGCGGCCCGCGCGGAAGAGGGCGTCGACGTCGGAAGCGACGGAAGAGGCGCCCCCCGTGTACTCGGCGAGCGTCGGGAGCGCCGGAGGGACCGCGCACGCCGCGGCGGCGATGATCACGGCCGCGAGAAGGGCCCGGGACGTCACGCGCGAAATTGTAGTGCCGATCCTTTTCCCGCCGCCCCGCCGCGATCTGGCGGAGTATGCTGGCGCGGCGATTTTCGGAGAGGAATATGACGCGCATCAGACTTCGTCCGAGTGTCCGCGGGATGGCGGTGTTCGCGCTGTCGGCGGGGCTCGTCGGCGGCGCGAGGATCCGCGCCGCGTCCCCGCCGCCCTCCGCGTTCACGCTCGAGCAGGTGCTGAGCTACCCCTATCCGCTGGCGATCAAGACGAGCCGCACGGGCGAGCGCGTCGCGTGGATCGAGAATCGGCGCGGCGTGCGCAACGTCTGGGCGGCGGAGGGGCCTTCCTGGAAGGCGCGGCGGCTGACCGACGACGCCGCCGACGACGGCCAGGAGCTGACCAACCTGCAGTTCTCGAAGGACGGACGGCGACTCGTCTGGACGCGGGGAGGAGACCACGACGCGAACTGGCCGTCGCCGGGGGGCGTCGAGCCGAACCCGGCGCTCGGTCCGGAGAAGACGGCGATCCGGATCTACGGCGCGGATTTCGAGAAGGGGAATCCGAAGAAGCTCGCCGACGGCGACGCCCCGGCGATTTCGCCCGACGGCGACCGCGTCGCGTTCATCAAGGACCACCAGGCGTGGTGGGTTCCGTTCGACGGCAGGAAGGACGCGGCTTCTCTCTTCTTCTGCCGGGGCGAGATCGGGTCGCTCGCGTGGTCGCCCGACGGAAAGCTCCTGGCGTTCGTCTCGGACCGCGGCGACCACAGCCTGATCGGGATCTTCTCGTCGGAGAAGGAGCCGATCCGGTTCATCGCTCCCTCGGCGTCTCTCGATTCGAATCCCGTGTGGTCGCCCGACGGCGCGCGAATCGCCTTCGTCCGCCAGCCGGGAAAGGGAGGCGCTCCCGAGCCTCTGCTCGAGGAGCAGCCGCGGCCGTGGAGCATCTGGACGGCCGACGTCGCAACGGGCAGCGCTCACGCCGCCTGGAGCTCTCCCGAGACGCTCGAGGGATCGCTGCCGGAAAACGACGCGGGACCGAGCCTGGAATGGGCGGCGGGGGATCGCCTGCTCTTCCTCGCCGAGCTCGACGGCTGGCCGCATCTCTACTCCGTCGCCGAGAGCGGCGGCGCGCCTCTCCTGCTCACTCCCGGGCATTTCATGGTGGACGCGAGCGCGCTCACTCCGGATCGCCGGCAGGTCGTCTACGTCGCGAATACCGGCGCCGATCCCGGCGACGACGATCGCCGCCATCTCTTCCGGGTTCCGGTCGACTCCGCGAGGCCGGCCGCGATCACGTCGGGCGACGGTCTCGAATGGATGCCGGCGGTCACGGGCGACGGCGCGAACGTCGTTTGCGTCTCGGCCGGCGCGAAGGCGCCGCCGCTGCCGGCCGTGGTCCCGCTTTTGGGAGGCCTTCCCCGGGCGCTCGCGCCGGGCGAAGTGCCCGTGGACTTTCCGGCCGCCGAGCTCGTGGTTCCCCGGAAGGTCGTCTTCCGTTCGCCGGACGGCCTGACGATTCACGGACAGATCTTCGAGACGGCGGGAGGCCCGGCGAAAAAGCCCGCTCTTCTCTTCCTGCACGGCGGGCCGCCGCGGCAGATGCTCCTCGGCTGGAGCTACATGGATTACTACGCGTACGCCTACGCGATGAACCAGTACCTCGCGTCACGCGGGTACGTCGCGATGACCGTCAACTACCGGCTGGGCATCGGCTACGGGAGGGCCTTCCAGCATCCGGCGCACGCGGGGCCGGCCGGCGCCTCGGAGTATCAGGACGTCCTCGCGGCGGGCCGTTACCTCGCGGCCCTGCCGGAAGTCGATCGGACGCGGGTGGGAGTCTGGGGAGGCTCGTACGGCGGCTATCTCACGGCGATGGCCCTCGGCCGGAGCTCGGACCTCTTCGCCGCGGGTGTCGACTGGCACGGCGTTCACGACTGGCTGACCGAGGGGGGCGATTACGAGATCGCTGCGTTCTTCCGGCGGAGACAGCTCCGATACGAGAAGGGGGACCTGAAGGAGGCGATGGACGTCGCGTGGACATCGTCGCCGGATTCGATGATCGACACGTGGAGGTCGCCGGTGCTCCTCATCCAGGGCGACGACGACCGCAACGTCGATTTCCACCAGACGGTGGATCTCGCGCGCCGGCTCGACAGGGCGAAGGTACCGAACGAGGTGATCGTTCTTCCCGACGAGATCCACGGGTTCCTGCGCTGGGCGTCGTGGGTTCGGGCGGAGACGGCGACGGCGGAGTTCTTCGACCGCAAGCTCGGAAGCCCGCCGCGATAGAGAAATTCTGCCCCGAACGCGGCGCAGGAACGGAAGTCTTCCCCGTCAACAATACAAGAAATGTCGCGACGCGGCGGCGGTGACGGCGAAACGCGGCGAAGGCCCTCCCGCCGGAGGGCGCGGGCTGCCTCAGGAAGAGCCGGGCGAGACGACGAGAAATCCAGCCTCGCGGGCAGCGACGGCCGACTTCCGGTCGTAGGCGACGAAGTGGGAAATCTCGACGGCACGCTCGGCCACGAGATGAAGCGCGGTCGCGAGGTGGATCGCGTCGAGGGAACGCAGAGTCGCGGGCCCGAGCGCGGCCGCCCGGTCCAGCATCTCGGGCGTGAGCGTGATGACGACCACTGCTTCGAGCACCTCCGCCGCCTTTTCGCGTTCGGCGCGCGCTCCGTGACGCATGGCGGCCCGGCCGACTTCGACGATCGATAGCGCGCTCGTAATGCGGAGAAGATGCGGCGCGAGGAATTCCCGGAGCGCGCGAGTCTCGGGCTCCGTCCGCACGATCTTCAGAAGCGCGGAGGAATCGAGGTAGACGGCGGGAGTCAGGGAAGTCGTTCCTGGCGGAGGTCCTCGAGAGCTCGCGAAAGCGTCGCGCCGGAACGCCGCGGCGGAAGAGGCGTGACGTCGGAGAGGTCGCGGCTCGCCGGGACGGCCTTTCGTTCCCGAAACATCCGGTCGAGCAAGGATTCATCCTCGGGAAGAGGTGCCAGCACGGCGACGGGCCTTCCCCGTTCGAGCACGCGCAGCGTGGCGCCGGTTGCCACGCGTCGGAGGTATTTGTTGAGATTCTGCCGGAGTTCGCGGACGCCGACCTCATTCCTCATGTAGCACGTGGTAGCACATTCAGCGGCTGGCGGGGGTTCCTGCGTCCCGACACGGAATACCTCCCTCTCGATCCCCTTCATCGCCGCGTTGATGGCCCGAGGCGCCTGGCTGGTCTGACGGCCGTCCGGCATCCCTCGCGGCCGCGGGTCGTCGTCCGGCCGCGATTCAGCCTGTCGCCAGGCCCCGGCGGAAGCCGTCTCGCCAGGAGGGATAGGCGAGCCGCCAGCCGAGCATCCGCTTCGCCTTCGCGTTCGATGCGCCGCGGATCTTCGTCATCATGAAGAGCCCCGCTTCGCCGATGATCAGCCGGCCGAGCCACGCCGGCACGCGGCGCGGAGGGTTCGCTCCGATCGCGCGCGCCAGATCCGGGAGCCATTCGCGCACTTCGGCCGGCTCGTCGTCGACGACGTTGTAGACGCCGGGCTCGCCGCGTTCGATCGCGAGGAGGGTCGCGCTCGCCGCGTCGTCGACGTGGAGGAACGACCAGACGCCGCGGCCGTCGCCGACGACCGGGAACTTGCGCCGGCGGACGGCCTCGACGATCTCCCCGCCGGGAGCGGTCGACGTCCCGGGACCGTAAAGGCTTCCGTAGCGGAGAACGACGCCGGTCATGCCGGACGCCCCCGCGACGATCGACTCGAGCCGCCGGAGGGCGTCGAGCGTCCGGGTCATCGTCCTCGGCGGAGCGGGGTCGAACGGGTCCTCTTCCGTCGTCATGCGGCTTCCTTCCCGGACGCTCGGCCAGCCGGCATAGCTCTGAACCACGACCTTCCGGGCGCCCGCCGCCCGCGCGCCTTCCACGAGGTACTCGGTGCCCTCGGTGCGCAGGCGATTGGTGACGGCGAACTCTTCGTCGAAGTTCCTCAGGCTGCGCATGCTCGAGAGGGCGGTCATTTCATGCACGACGACGTCGGGCCGGGCGGATTCGATCGCCGCGACGACCGCGTCGCGATCGAGGCCGTCGACGACGACGGGTTCGGCGCCGGCGGAGCGAAGGCCGATGGTCTTCGCGGGGCTTCGCGTGGTGGCGACGACCTGATGGCCGGCGGCCATCAGAACCGGGATCAGCCGCTTTCCGACTGCGCCTGTTGCTCCGGCGACGAAGACTCTCATCCGGACCTCCTTCTCTACCGGTATCGAAGCTCGGCGAGCTCGGTGGCGAGCGCGTTCCGAAAGGCGGGGATCCGTCCCGCCAGCCGCAGCGCGGCGTTGCGAGCCGCCCGACGGGACCGGCCCCGAAGAGTCGCCACCCGCGTGAGCCGGTCCGTCAGCGAGACGACTCTCTGCGCGACGGGGCGCCTCGTTCTCTCGTATTCGTCCAGCGCGCGATCGTCGGCCGCGCCGCCGGCGATGGCGGCCAGGGCGTGGCCGAGCGCGACCGCATCCTGGATCCCGGTGTTCATCCCCTGGCCTCCCGCGGGGCTGTGGACGTGCGCGGCGTCGCCCGCGAGGACGATCCGGCCGGCGCGGAACCGGTCGGCGATCCGGTGATGAACGTGGAATCGCGAGCTCCAGACGATCTCGTCGACTCGCGCGGCGCCGGTGATCGGACCGCGGGCGTCCAGCAGCCGCTGGACGTCTTCCCGGCCGGGTCGTTCGGGGGCGTCCTCCATCGTCGCCACGATCCGGTGCCGGCCTCCGGGAAGCGGCGCAACCACGACCAGTCCCTCGGGAGCGAAGAAGAGCGCCACGTCGTCTCCGCCGAGTCCCCAGGTCATGCGAACGTCGGCGAGCATGAAGCTTTCGCGATAGGCGCTGCCCGAGAAGCCGATGCCCGCCGCTTCGCGCGCGATGCTGTGCATGCCGTCGGCTCCGGCGGCGTACCGCGCCCGGATCGTCCGGGCAGGCCCTCCCTCGGGGGCGACCGTGACCGTCACGCCGTCGTCGTCCGGAGAGAGGGCCGTGACGGCGAACGGGCGGTGGACCCGTCCGCCCAGCGCGCGCAGCCTCTGCAGCAGGATCTCTTCGGTCGTGCTCTGGGGAATCATCAACGTGTAGGGATACGGGGTCGGCAAGCCGTCGAACCGAACCCTGAGAAGAATACGGTCCCGGTCGCGCACCATGAAACGCGAAACGACGACCCCCCGGGCGCGGAGATCATTCGATACGCCCAGCTCTTCGAGAACCTCCAGCGTCCGCGCGTGCACGACGGCCGCGCGCGAGGTGTTCTCTCCCTCGGCGAGACGATCGATCAGCACGGGCATCACGCCCCTGGCGGCGAGAGTCGCGGCCAGCGTCAGACCGGTCGGGCCCGCGCCGATGATGACGACGTCGGCGCGGGAAGGCAGGTCACTCACGAGTTTCCCCGGGGAGCGACAGCGCCGATGCGACGTTCCGGCTCGGCGTCGCCCAGTCCTTCACCGGCGGATAGTGTTCGCGGCGCCAGCGATACGGAAGATCGAGGACGATGCCCGGACGGGTCGCGGCGGCCGCCATCGACAGCATGTCGTGCAGCACGGTTCGCTGCTGGGCGACATTGCCCGGCTCGCCCAGGGCGTGCCCGAACGGCCAGTGCACGTACAGGAAGCGAGGAGCGCCGGCGGCCAGGGCGACTTCCCTGACGAGAGCCAGGGCGACCGTCGTCACGCCCCGGGCTTCGATCTCTCGCGCGAGCAGTCCCACGGACCGCGTGCAGATCGGTCAGGCCGGAACCAGGAGAACGAGATCGACGCCCGATTCGTGGATGCGCCGCGCGACTTCCCGGATCGAGGGCATCAGGCGCCGTGCACTCCCCATCAGGCCGAAGCCATAATGGTTCTTCGCCAGACGTCCGATGACCTGCTGCTTTTCGAGCTCGCGCAGGCGTTCGATCGGAAACACGAGGTTGATGTCGCGGAGCGCGTCGGTTCGATCGTAGGCCTGGTGCGAGATCGCCATGTCGGCCGGCCGGACGTCCCTCGGGATCACGCGGAAAGTCGAATCGCCATTGAGATGGAACGGGCGGTCGCTCCGCAGGTGAACCCCGCCGGTGGAAACCAGCGCGACGGTGCACTCGGAGACGGGCTTCCGCAGCGGCGCCCAGGGGATCTCCCCGCCGGCAAGCCGCCGGAGCTGCGGCACGGAAATGAGCCTGCTGATCCGCTCTCCGAGCGCCCGGCCGCGGGCGGTGCGGCTGATCCATCGGGCGAAGATCTCGTTCAGCCGGCCGGCGCGGGTGCGCACGGGTCCCGCGTCTTCATGGATGCCGGGCTCCCCGGCGTCATGCAAGAGCTCAGAAGACGTTTTCATCGCTCGCGTTCTCCTTTCGGACGGAATTCGCAGGGGCCCGTCCCCGGGCAGCCGGCGGTGCCGCGATCGGCGTCACCCGTTCCCCGCGATCCGCCGGCGGGAAACTTCCTCGACCGGGGACGCAGCCCCGGCGGTCCGGTGGACATCGGGCGTGCGCAGCGTTCTTCCCGCGATCGTGTCGGCGACATGTTCGGCGTCGCGGCCGACGCCGTGGACCATCGTCGACGAAAACGCGTACAGAAAGTGCAGGCCGACGAAATAGAGGCCGGGCTCGCCGAGAGCGATGCCGCGGTCGTGGAGCGGCTCGCCGTTTTCGGCGAAGACCGGGAGGTCGATCCACGAGAAGCCGGGGTGGAAGCCCGTACACCAGACGACGTTCGTCGCGGGAATGAGGCGGCCGTCTTCCAGAACCGGCAAGCCGCTCCGCGTGCCGGCGACCCGGGGGACGCGTTCGATCCGCGCCTTCGCGAGGTCGTGGGGCTTCACGCGGATGAGCGGGCCGCCCCTCGCGATCAACTTCGGGCGGGCACGCCTTCCGATCGGCGTGTCGACCGTCAACAGCCGGTGAAAAAGGCCCCGCAGAACGAGTCTGGTGAGAAAGAGCGTTCCGGCCGCCCCGTCGACGCGGAAGGGAACGTGGCCGGTATCCCTTCCCGACAGCCACGTCCGATGGGTCCGCGCGGTCTCGAATGCGATCTCGGCGCCCGAGTTGCCGGCGCCGACGACGAGGACTCCTCCCTCGCGGAGCTGTTCCGGGAGCGGTAGTCGCGCGAATGGATCTGGACGATTCCGGTGCCGAGCTCGACCGCGAAGGGCGGCACGCGGGGATCCTGGAACGTGGCCATCGCGACGACGACGTGCGAAGCCTCGTAGCGCCGATTTCCCGCCGCGACGACGTACGTGCTCCCTTCCCGCGTCAACCGGTCCACGCGGACGCCATGGCGAACCGGCAGGCGGAACCGCTTCGCGTAGGACTCGAGGTAGTCGGCCATCTCGTCCTTCGTCGGAAACGAGTAGGGCGCCGCGGGAAAGGGCATCCCGTCGAGCCCGTCGAACACGGCCGGAGTGAAGAGCCGCAGCGAATCCCATCGCTTGCGCCAGGAGTTCCTGACCGGGCTTCGGCGTCGAGGATCACGAACGAGACGCCGCGCTTCGCCAGATGGTAGCCGACCGACAGCCCGGCCTGGCCGCCTCCGACGACGATCACGTCGAAGCGTTCGGCCGTGCCGCGTCGGTTCTCGAGCCTGGAAATCTTCATCGTTCCTTCCTCTCCTGAAAGGTTTGCGTCCATCACCCGGCCGCCTCGACGAGCTCCGGGATCTCGAGCTGTCCTTCGGCTTCGGCCTCGGCTTCCTGCGGCGCAGCGGAGTGCGTCTTCGCGACGAGCATGTAGATCGACGGCACGACGAACAGAGTGAAGACCGTTCCGATGATCATGCCGCTGACGAGCATGATGCCGATGCTGTTGCGCGCGCCGGCTCCGGGCCCGTGGCGAAGACCAGCGGGAAGTGGCCGATCACCGTGGCCGCCGTCGTCATCAGGATCGGGCGCAACCGCGTGCTCGGCCGCCTCGATGACGGCCGCAGCTTGTCGTTGCCCGTCTCCTGGAGATGGTTGGCGAACTCCACGATCAGGATGCCGTTCTTCGACACCAGGCCGACCAGCGTGATCAGCCCCACCTGGCTGTAGATGTTGAGCGTCGTCAACCCGAGGAACGAGAACAGCAGCGCGCCGGAGATCGCCAGCGGCACCGAGCCCGCGCAGAATGATGAACGGATCGCGGAAGCTCTCGAACTGCGCCGCCAGCACCAGGTAGATCAGGATCCCGGAGAGCAGGAACGTCCCGAGGAACTTGCTTCCCTCCGTCCGGAGCTGGCGCGACTCGCCGGCGTAGTCGATCGTGAAGCCCTGCGGCAGGATCCTTTGCGGCCTCGTCCTCGAGCAACTTCAACGCCTTGTCGAGCGAGACGCCCGGCGGAATGACGCCCTGGATGCGGACCGCGTTGAGCTGCTGGAATCTCTTCAGCTCGCGCGGCTCGGTTGTCGTCTTCAGCGTCGCGAACGTGGAAAGCGGAACCAGCTTGCCGTCCGGCGCCGGTGACGTAGATCTGCTCGAGCTGCTCGGGAGTCAGCCGGTCCGCGCGCTTGACCTGCGGAATGACCTTGTAGCTCCGGCCCTGATGCTGAACCGGTTGACGTAGTTGCCGCCCAGCAGCGTGGAGAGATCCCGCCCCGCCTGGCTCAGGTCAACGCCCTGGGAGCGCAGCTTGTCGCGGTCGAACACGACCTCGGCCTGCGGCTGGTCGAACTTCAGGTCGGAGTCGGCGTAGATGAACAGGCCGCTCTGGAAGGCCTTGCCCACGAGCTTGTTGGCGAAAGCCGCGAGTTGCTTCGGCTCGGCCGTCGACGCGATGACGAAATCAACCGGGAAATCTCCGCCGCCCGGCAGCGGCGGCGGGTCGAGCGGGATGACGCGGATGCCCGGGATCTTCGAGAGCTTCGCGGCTGACTCGACCAGGAGCTGCTGCGTGGTCCTCTTCCGCTCGCTCCACGGCTTGGTCACCATGCCGCCGAAGCCGCCGGTCGGCGCCGTGATCTGGAAGATGCTCTGGGCTCTCCGGGAACGAGTGGTAGACGTCGTAGACCTGCGAGGTGAACAGCTTGGTCTGGTCGATGGTCGAGTTGGGCGAAGCCTGGATGATTCCGAAGACGACGCCCTGGTCCTCGGCGGGCGCCAGTTCCCGCTGCGAGAACATGTAGAAGGGAACGATCAGCAGCGCGACGATCGCCCACAGCGCGAGCACGACGGGCCGGTAGCGCAGCGTGTCCGGAGAGGGCTGCGCGTAGCGGCGGCGCACCCGTCGAAGCGGCGATTGACCCATCCGGCGAAGCCCTGCTCGGTGTCTCCGGCGCGCAGCAGCTTGGACCCCATCATCGGCGAGAGCGTCAGCGCCACGATTCCAGAAACGATCACCGCGCCGGCCAGCGTGAACGCGAACTCGCGGAACAGCGCGCCGGTCAGTCCGCCCTGGATGCCGATCGGCGCGTACACCGCGGCCAGCGTGATCGTCATGGCGATGATCGGGCCCACCAGTTCGCGGGCCGCATCGATCGGCGGCCTGGTAGGGAGGCTCGCCCAGATGCAGGTGCCGCTCGACGTTTTCCACCATGACGATCGCGTCATCCACCACCAGGCCGACCGAGAGCACGATGGCCAGCAGCGTCAGCAGGTTGATGGTGAAGCCGGCCACGAGCATCAGGAACACCGCGCCGATGAGCGAAATCGGGAATCGCCACGACCGGGATCAGCACCGAGCGGAACGACCCGAGGAACAGGAAGATGACGACGATGACGATGAGCAGCGTCTCGGTCAGCGTGTCGAGCACCTCGTTGATCGCGTCCTGGATGTAGGCGGTCGAGTCGTAGGGAATGCCGACTTCATGCCCGGCGGGCAGTTGCGCCTGGATCTCGGGAATCGCCGCGCGAACGCGCTTGATCACGTCCAGCGAGTTGGCCGTCGGCAGCACCCAGATGCCCATGAAGGTCGCCGTCTGCCCGTTGAAGCGGACGTCCGGAGTCGTAGTTCTCGGCGCCGAGCACGACGTCGGCGATTTCGCCCAGCCGGACGACCACCCCGTTGTCCTCCTTGACGACCAGCTGGCGGAACTCCTCGGCGGTGCTGCAGGTCGGTGTTGGCGACCAGGTTGACCGAAACCATCGAGCCCTTGGTCTTCCCGAGCGCGGAGAGGTAGTTGTTCTTGGCGAGCGCGTCGCGCACGTCGGAGGGCGAGATGCCCAGCGCGGCCATCTTGTCGGGCTTCAGCCAGATCCGCATCGCGAACGTGCGGTCGCCGAGGATGTCGGCCCGCTGCACGCCGCTGATGGCGGTCAGCTTCGGCTGCACCACGCGCGTCAGGTAGTCGGTGATCTGGTTCTGGTCGAGGTCGTTCGACGAGAAGCCCGATGTACATCGGCGGCGAACTGGTTGTCGGCGGTCTGCAGGTCGATGACCGGCGCCTCGGCCTCCGGCGGCAGGTCGTTGCGGACCTGCGCCACCTTCGCCTGGATCTGGGTGAGCGCGGCGTTGGTGTCGTAGTTCAGCTTCAGGTGCACGGTGATGGTGCTGAGGCCCTGGGCGCTCGACGACTCCATGTAGTCGATGCCGTCGGCGCTGGCGATCACGCGCTCCAGCGGCGTGGTGATGAATCCGCGAACCAGGTCCGCGTTCGCGCCGACGTACACCGTCGTAACCTTCACGACCGCGATGTCGCTGCGCGGATACTGCCGCACGCTCAGCGAGCGGATCGACTGCAGGCCGGCGATCAGGATCACCAGGCTGACGACCATCGCAAGGACCGGACGCCGGATGAAGAGATCGGTGAACTTCATTTAGCTGTCCTCGGGCTTGGGGGCCGGGTTGTTCCCCGGCTGGACGGTGTTGTTGACCTGCACGGCCGCGCCGTTCCGCAGCTTGAAGACGCCCGACGTCACGACCTCGTCGCCCGGGTTGAGCCCGGAAAGCACGGCGACCTGGTCGCCGCGCGGACCGAGCTTGACGAACTGCTGGTCGCCCCGCGGTACGGCGTTCCTTTCGGGCTCTTCATCTCCGCGACGACGAAGACCGAGTCGCCGAAGGGCGCGTAATTGATCGCCGACGCCGGGAGCGCGATGACCGGGCGGGTCGTTCCGAGGACCACCGAGACGTTGACGAACATGCCGGGCTTGAGCGCCGCGCGCGGGTTCGGAAGGGTCGCCTGGATCTGCACGTTCCGGGTCTCGCTGCTGACGACCGAGTCGACCGCGGTGACCTTGCCGGCGAACTCGGCTTTCGCGGAGCCGGATTTCCCGTCCGCCGCGACGCGCACGTCGGCGCCCACGGGCACGCGTCCCGCCTCCTGCTGGGGCACCGCGAAGTCCACGTAGATGGGATCGAGCGACTGGAGCGGCACGATCGGGTCTCCGGCCGCGAGGTACTGGCCGAGGTTCACCCGGCGGATGCCGAGGGTCCCCGAGAACGGCGCGCGGATCGTCTTGCGTTCGATCGTGGCCCGGATCGCGCGGACGTTGGCTTCTCCCTGCGCGAGGTCGGCGGCGGCGCGGTCATAGTCGGCCTTCGCGACGACTCCGTCCTTCCACAGGCCGCTCGACCGCTCGAAATTCAGTCCGGCGAGCTTCTGCTGCGCTTCCGCCGCCGCGAGCTGCGCTTTCTCCTGGCGGACGTCGAGCTCGACGAGGATGTCGCCCTTCCGCGCCGTCTTCCCCGAGTCGAACCCGATGCGGGCGACGACGCCCGGGAGGTCCGCGCTGACGGTCACGCCGCGAGCGGCCGCGACTGACCCGATCGCGGCGAGATTCGAGGGCCATTCCTGCCGGCGCGCGATCGCCGTCGTGACGGCCTCCGGCGGCGGCTGGAACGAGGAGTACCGGGCCATGGCCGCCTGCACCTGGCGGTACTTGATGTCGCCGAGAGCGCCGAGGAAGACGACGGCGGCGACCAGCATCAGGATCATTCGTTTTTTCATGAGAGCGTGACCTCCAGTTTCGTCGTGAGAGCGCTCATGCCGGGCTCCGGTCGGCGGCGGCGTCGATCGCCTCGCCGCGGTCGTCCGCGCAGGAGCGCGAGATGCGGGGATCCAGGCTTTCCGCCATCAGATCGAAGCGATGGCGGCGCAGGCCGGACAACGCGCTTCGCTCGATCGGCGTGAGATCCAGGCAGCGCGAAGCCGCCGCGTCGAAATTCGGAGCTTTTTCCGCTGACGATCGCGGCGGGAAGAAGGACCGTCGGAAGTCTTCGTCCGTCAGCAGCCTTCCGAGAAGGATTTCGACGTTTCTCTGAGACATCCGAGTTCGCTCCCTCTGCCTCTATCGACGTTCGAGAACGTCCGGAACGGACAATCCGAATCGACAGGCGAGACATGGCAATTACAGAACTCGTGCCACAGATCGTCGCGGCGAGGAGATGCGCGAGAAGCGCTTCGCCGTCAGCAGCATGGACGAGAGAATTGGAAATATTTTCCGGAAACGGGAGGACGCCCTTGCGGGGATTTTCGTTCACACTGTCGAAAATTCGACAGTCGGTTTCACAAAAGATCAGACCGTGATGCCGTACCTCTGAATGCGGGAATAGAGCTGGGAACGGGTGATGCCGAGCCGCCTTGCGGCGAGGGCCTTGTTGTTCCGGGCGTCCTTGAGCGCATTTTCGACGAGGGCGCGCTCGACGTCTTCGAGCCGGCCGGCGCCGTTCGCGGCCGCGACCTTCCCGTTGCCGGAGAGGGATCCGGGGAGATGCTCCGCGGTGATCAGCCCGCCGTCGCAGAGGATGATGGCTCGCTCGATCGCGTTTCGCAGCTCGCGGACGTTGCCGGGCCAGGAATAGGCGAGAAGCGCCTCGCGTCCTTCCTTCGAGATTCCGGCGCACGGCCGGCTCACGGTCTTCCCGATCTCCTCGGCGAACGACGCGGCGAGAAGGAGAATATCTTCCTTCCGCTCCCGAAGCGGCGGCAG
>CAWCDE010000001.1:0-5000 GCA_963794295.1 uncultured Acidobacteriota bacterium | reverse complement strand
TAAGCGACTAAGAGCAGAGCCATAGCGAAAGCGAGTGTTAATAGGGCGAATTAGTAGCATGGGATTAGACGCGAAGCCAGGTGAGCTAGCCATGGGCAGGATGAAGTATGCGGTAAGACCAGTGGAGGACCGAACCGGTGTTCGTTGAAAACATCTCGGATGACCTGTGGGTAGGAGTGAAAGGCTAATCGAACCCGGTAATAGCTGGTTCTCTCCGAAATAGCTTTAGGGCTAGCCTCGGTGTTTATGTCTCGGGGGTAGAGCACTGAATGGACAGGGGCCATCACAACGGTTACAAACCTAATCAAACTCCGAATACCGTAGAACATTCACGGCAGTCAGACTGTGGGGGCTAAGCTCCATTGTCAAAAGGGAAACAGCCCAGATCTCAAGCTAAGGTCCCTAAATCATGCTAAGTGTAAAAGGATGTGGAGTTTCTTTGACAATGAGGAGGTTGGCTTAGAAGCAGCCATCCTTTAAAGATAGCGTAACAGCTCACTGTCTAGAGATTCTGCGCCGAAAATAACGGGGCTAAGCATGTACCGAAGCTGCGGATGCGATTCATCTTCGGATGTATTGCGTGGTAGGGGAGCGTTCCATCTGCAGTGAAGGAGGATCGTGAGGACCTGCTGGAGCGTATGGAAGAAAGAATGTTGGCACAAGTAACGATAATGCAGTGAGAAACTCTGCACGTCGAAAATCTAAGGTTTCCTTGGTAATGTCAATCAGCCCAGGGTTAGTCGGGCCTAAGGGGAGGGCGAAAGGCGTACTCGATGGAAACAGGTTAATATTCCTGTACCTTCTGTAGTCGTATTGACGAGGGATGACGGAGAAGGATAGTATCGGTCATTGTTGGATTATGAGGTTTAAGCGCGTAGGAGAGAGTGTCCAGGAAAATCCGCAGCTCTTCACTAAGGCCGAGACGCGAGTGAAGAGTTCCGCAAGGCCATAAAGTGATCCAAACCACGCTTCCAAGAAAACCCTCTAAACTTAGTATGTATAGAATCCGTACCGCAAACCGACACAGGTGATCAGGTCGAGTAGACTAAGACGAACGAGTGAGTGGTCAAGGAACTCGGCAAAATATCACCGTAACTTCGGGATAAGGGGTGCCTCGTAGCGTGAGGGATTTGCCCCACGAAGCTCGAGGGGCCGCAGTGAAACGGCTCCAAGCGACTGTTTAATAAAAACACAGGTCTCTGCAAAGTCGTAAGACGATGTATAGGGACTGACGCCTGCCCGGTGCTGGAAGGTTAAAGGAGAGGGGTCAGCCGCAAGCGAAGCTCTGAACCGAAGCCCCAGTAAACGGCGGCCGTAACTATAACGGTCCTAAGGTGGACTCGCTGCCTTAGTAAAATCTGGCCATATGCTGGAACATCTGAGTATCTCCCGGCTACTCGCCGCACCGCGCGGCAGTGAAAATGCGGGGAGTGCAGAGAATCAGCAGGAAAGATCGCTTTGGAAGAGGCGAAATCCCCAGAGACTTTACGCCAGACATTCTGAATGCCGAATCAGAAGGAAGAGAAAGTCCGAGCTGCATGGCGACATGCAGAGGCCGACAGAAATGATCGGCCCACATCGAAAGATGTCGTAACAGACCTAAGCGAAATTCCTTGTCGGGTAAGTAATATTGCCCGTGGCGGGAGTGATCCCGTCCAGTTAACCGGCTCAAATCGGTGGAGCCCTCCCGGCATCGCAGGGTGCCGCGGGTAATACCGAGGGTAAGATTGGAGCGCCGTGCTGCAATCCCCGTAACGACTCAGGGTTGAGACCCCTGGATGGACCGAAAGGTTCATAAGACGCCGGCCCTGGTCCTTTTGCCGATGGACATCGCATCCTACATTTCCGGGTTCGTCGATGGCGAAGGTTGTTTTTGCGTTTCGTTCCATCCCAGCCGAAGACATCGGTTCGGATGGGAGGTTCGGCCAAGCTTTTCGGTCAGCCAAAACGCAGATCGATCGGAGTTGTTGGCGGCCCTCAAGGAAAGATGGGGGTGTGGCTTCATCCGACCCGACCGATCCGACAGAACTCTCAAGTACGAGGTTCGGAACATCCGCGATCTCGTGGAGAAGGTTCTGCCGCATTTCCGAGCGTTCCCGCTGCAGTCCGCCAAGCAAGGCGATGTGGCGAGATTCGACCGGATTTGCACGCTGGTCTTCGAAGGCCGGCACCTCGACCCGGAAGGGCTTGAGGAGATCGTGAAAGTCGCGATGGAAATGAATCCGTCGGGAAAGCGAAAGTATTTCGGGAGCGAGATCCTCAGCTCGCTCCGATCAGGTGAACGTATAGTCTGTGCCCCGGGAAACCGGGGACGTTCATGAAGTTCCGACCTGCACGAATGGCGTAACGATTTGGGCACTGTCTCGACAACGCGCTCGGCGAATCTGTAGTACCGGTGAAGATGCCGGTTACCCGCACGTAGACGGAAAGACCCTGTGCACCTTTACTATACCCTGGCACTGAATTTCGGCGTTGTCTGCGCAGGATAGGTGGGAGGCTATGAAACTGGCGTTTTGGCCTCGGGGGAGCCAACGGTGAGATACCACCCTGATAGCGTTGGAATTCTAACCCAGACCCGTGATCCGGGTCGGGGACCCTGCCAGGCGGGTAGTTTGACTGGGGCGGTCGCCTCCTAAATTGTAACGGAGGCGCCCAAAGGTTCCCTCAGGCTGATTGGAAACCAGCCGTAGAGCGTAAAGGCATAAGGGAGCTTGACTGCGAGACCGACAAGTCGAGCAGGTACGAAAGTAGGGCTTAGTGATCCGGTGGTTCCGTATGGAAGGGCCATCGCTCAACGGATAAAAGGTACGCCGGGGATAACAGGCTGATCTTGCCCAAGAGTTCACATCGACGGCAAGGTTTGGCACCTCGATGTCGGCTCATCGCATCCTGGGGCTGAAGCAGGTCCCAAGGGTTCGGCTGTTCGCCGGTTAAAGCGGTACGTGAGCTGGGTTTAGAACGTCGTGAGACAGTTCGGTCCCTATCTCGTGTGGGCGCAGGATAATTGAGTGGACTCGTCCTTAGTACGAGAGGACCGGGATGAATGAACCTCTTGTGCACCAGTTGTCGCGCCAGCGGCACGGCTGGGTAGCTATGTTCGAAAGGATAACCGCTGAAAGCATCTAAGCGGGAAGCCTTCCACAAGATGAGTTATCCCGGGGGAAACCCCCTGAAGACCCGTGGGAGATGACCACGTTGATAGGCGGGATGTGGAAGCACTGTAAGGTGTGAAGCTGACCCGTACTAATCGGTCGTGCGGCTTGACCATAAAATTCTTAAGGTGCGTTGTATCCGTATCTTGATTGCTCGCGTGCGCGAGACCCGATTCTTTTGAAAGTTTTTACCAGGTTTTCTCGGTGGCTTTAGCGAGGGGGACCCACCCGTTCCCATTCCGAACACGGCAGTTAAGCCCCTCAGCCCCGATGGTACTGCACGGGAAACTGTGTGGGAGAGTAGGACGCCGCCGGGGAATTAATTTTAAAGGGCTCAGAGTTTCTCTGAGCCCTTTTTTTGTGTCGAAGCGACGACGTGACGGTGGCGGACTGACCTTGACCTTGCCCCCTAAAACTGGTGAACCGGCCCGGGTTTCGTGGAGGCTCCCGATCTTGAGAGGATGGGAGCGTGACCTTGCCCCCGAAAACTGGTCCATCTGAGATGAGAGTTTAGACTCTCGCAAGGAGGCCGGGATGAAGGGGAAGCGGTTCTCGGAGGAGCAGATTATCGGTGTGCTCAAGGAGGCCGACGCCGGGGTTGCAACCAAGGAGCTTTGCCGGCGCCACGGGATCTCGGAGCAGACGATTTACCGATGGAAGGCCAAGTACGGTGGCCTCGAGGAGAGCGACGTGAGGAAGATGCGGCGGCTCGAGGACGAGAACCGGCGGTTGAAGCACATCGTGGCGGAGCTGACGTTGGACGTCCAGGCGATGAAGGGGGTGCTCTCAAAAAAGTGGTGACGCCACGAGCGAAGCGGAGAGCCGTGAGCGTGATGGGGAGTGAGTTCCGCCGGAGCCAGCGACGATCGTGCGGGCTCTTAGGGGCATGGCGATCGAGCTGCCGGTACCAAACGGTTCGGGTAGAGGACGACGAGATCCGAACCAAGGTTCGGGAGGCGGCTGGGCGCCACAACCGATGGGGATACCGGATGATCGAGACGGTCCTTCGCCGAGGCGGAACCGTGATCAATCACAAGAGGCTCTACCGGATCTATCGAGCCGAAGGGCTGAGATTGCCCCGCAAGCGGCCACGGCGGGGACCTCGACCCCGAGCGCAAAAGCTGGAGGCGGCCCAGGGGATCAACGATCGATGGTCGATGGACTTTGTCTCGGATGCATTGGCGACCGGGCGTAGGTTCCGATGCCTGACGGTGGTCGATGACGGAACTCGTCAGTCGCCGGCGATCGTCGTCGACAGTTCTATCTCGGGAGTGCGGGTCACGCGCGAGCTCGACCGACTGGCGAAGGAACGTGGTCTTCCGCGCACCCTGGTGACCGACAACGGCCCGGAGTTTACGAGCAAGGCCGTGGTCTTCTGGGCCCAGGACCGCGGCGTCAATCTCCACTTCATCGATCCAGGGAAGCCGACGCAGAACGCCTTCGTGGAGAGCTTCAACGGCAAGTTCCGGAACGAATGCTTGAACAGCCACTGGTTCATCTCGCTCGACGATGCCCGGCAGAACGTCGAGGCATGGCGGCAGGAGTACAACACCGTCCGCCCGCACAGCTCGCTCGGGAAGAAAACGCCTAACGAGTACGCCGCGTCTCTGGCTGCGGAAATCGCGGCGCGATTCCCACAGCCCTACAACGACGGTGCTACTCTCAAGTGAACCGGACCAAAGAAGGGGGCAAGGTCAGGACTACTCACCCGGGAGGACGTTCGACGGCGGTGCTCCCGGCCTTGGCGTCCGCGCAGCGCTGCGGCCCGCGCTAGAATCGGGTACCGACAAGACGAAGCGAGGGTTGGATGGACGCGACCGTCTACGAGCAGGTGGAATTGATGCTTCG